>NZ_JBIFFK010000014.1:0-40972 GCF_043557045.1 Sulfitobacter sp. 1A15258
CGGCGGCTTTGGCAGCGGCTTTCTTTGCCTCTCGTTGATCTCTGGCTTTCGCAGAGGCAAGCGCTCTACTTACGTTGCTTAGAAGCTTTTCAAGCTCCTTTCGGGACATTTTTTTCAGTTCGTCATTAGAGATCATAGGGATTCTTTCATTTGCAAATAGGATAGGCTTTCTATGTTTCATAGGCGCGTCAAACTATCTGTGCAAGATAGCCTTGCGATTTTAGGCACTTAACCGCGACGCACCGCGAGATTGTAGCTTTTAGAGTGCGCGCATCAACCACTGAGTTAAAAGAACAGAAGATCAATTTTGGGTAAGGTAACTTGGGATATCTATTGACTTGAAAGCGGAAAATCCTGACCATCAATCAATGTGATCCTTTATAGAAAGAGCTTCTTACCATGTTTTTCCGGAAAACTTGGTTGGTTGGACTGCTTATCGCAGCTCTTCCAGTCGGTGCAGCAGCAGACCCTCTTCCCTATGGCGCCAAAACGCCAACACCTCGTCAAATTATTGCAGCATACGTTGGAAAGACAGAAACTTGGGAAGCGGACTGCCAAGGTGGAATTTATTTTGGCGCAAACAGCCAAGCGCGCGCGTGGTGCGCGCAGAGCAGCGATAGCTTAGGTGCAGGCGAGTGGACCGTAGATAGCTATGGGCGTATGTGTCATAATCTTACATGGTACTGGCCCAATAATGGCCGTGCAGGTAGTTCGCCCGGCGAAAAAAGCTGCATATTGCATGTCGTCGATCGCTTTGACCGTGTTTGGCGCAGTTACCCGGGGCAAACGGAATGGTGGCCGATCAAGGGTGATAAAGCCCTTACACGGGGCTATACCTATCAGCGCGAAGTGTTGGCCCTTAAAAGGAAACTTGGCATATAATCGGCGGTATATTCCCGTGCATAGCCTTAGGGCGAAAACGGCTACAGCCGGAGCTGTAGCCGTTACTGGGATGATCGTGTGCTGCAGGGGACACGATCATCTTCTACCTTTTCTACATACGAAAATATGTCAACGATTCGATAAACGCCAAACTTCGACAACATATCTCAGGAGAGATGAGATCGAATCATAGGCGTTCAAAAAGATTCATTTTTTCTTTGTGTTCAACAGTTTGACTTAATATCCGTGAGGTATTCGTAAAGCGAAACAATCGTACAGCCTTAGGTTGTATATTTGGCTCAAAGTGGGCAAAAGCGTGACACATTCTTGCCGTTATCTATACTCGTTTTTGTATAGAATTGTAACGATGCGAGCACTGCTTCTCTGCCAGCAACAGCTTGCCAACCATATTTGAGCATATTCACGGCACGTCAAAAGCGGCTGCTTCTTTTGACGTTCCCAGTCTCGTGGCTTTCAAATGGTTGGCGGCGGTCGCTCGAGCATAACATCCGGGCGGCCTCACACTGCGCTTCTATACGGCAAGCTATAGATGCGAATACTCGATGTGGAACGCTAAGCGACAAGAGAAGAAGGCAAAGGGGCGCTTGAATGCGCATCGCGGCTATTATGAACCACGTGCAACTCGTGGTTTGTCTGACCGTGTTTTTTTTGACCCAAGCCGGCGGCGGAAAGCGCGTGTTATATTCTCAGCTGGAACGCTTATTATTGGCGTCATCGCTTGGCTTGTATTCTTTGCGATCACTGTTGGATTGGATGGAGGACTTGAAGCTGCTCTACCGGAACCCATTAGCACTCTAAAGGGACATACAGCCTCTCCCAGAAACAGCCTTCTGGTAGAAGAAGAGCATGGCTTTGATATGCCGGCGATCGACCTTTACGCTCAACAAGAACTACAAAAGTATCAGTGCTTGAACAGGGCGGGGCAAGGTGCAGCGCCATCCCAAACATTAAAGGTATATGCTGTCGTACCTGCGGAGCTTCCTTGGGCCACTCATTCACTTAATGATAGCTGCGATACTCTCCATGTTGCTATGCCTACTTGGTTTCATTTCACTGAGTTAGACGGTCATGTGCAAGTCGGGAAAGTAAGCCTTGAGACCCGCCAGCCGTTGCTTGAGCAGAGCGCCCGGGATGGCACCTTTGGCATTATGCCGGTCCTACAATGGGATGCGGCTGCGTTGGGGCTATTACGGGCCCCTAACGGCCCCGCGAAGGTGTCCGCTGCACTGGACGTCTTTTTGGATCAGCCTGCGCAAGCTATTGATGTGAAGGGTTACTGCATAGACGCAAGCTTGCTTGCTCTTGTTGAGGGGCAGACCTTTAGCGTTCTAAGTCGCCGGGTTACAAGCCAGTTAAAAAGCAGGGGGCTTGAAACATGCGTTAGGCTTCCAAGTAACGCTTCCGATGGCCTTTTAGTCATTGCGAACCGGTTCTTTGATACCGTTGTGGTCAAAGGTTACCAAGAGCATTGGATCGGGTCCGCCCCGCAACCGCTTGCAGGCAAGCGTTGGCTTGAAGAGCATATTAAGACCCTCAAGGAGCATGTGGCGCCTAGCAAACTTGTGGTTGAATTAGGAACCCACTCGATGGACTGGGTTTCTGGTAGCCCGCGTCCGGAAGTCCTACCCTTTGCAAAAGCGATGTCGGCGCTTGCCCAACATGATGCTTTTGCCACGCTCGTTCCCGCCGTGGGAAACACTCGGGCAAGCTATCTGGATTCAGGAGGTCTACAACACCAGCTATGGCTGCTTGATGCCATATCGGCGCACAATCAGATCCTTACCCTGAAAAAACACGGGATACAGGCTCTGAGTTTAAGTGGTTTAGGCTATGAAGATCCCGGGATTTGGGCGGTCTTGGATCAGACCACCCGCGGCATGACCTTGCCCCCGGTGGCCCTAAAGAGCGTTCTTTTGTCGAATTACGTAGCCCTCACAGGCAGCGGGCCTTTTGTTGCACCTCTCTCCATGCCTCAAATGGGCAAACGCACTATCAAAACTGACCCTGAAACAGGCGAAATTACGTCTGCAACCTATGATAAGATGCCTCAGGCGGCAGCTGGAAAACTCTATGGTGAAGGCGAACCGAACAAGGTTGTTCTTACCTTTGATGATGGTCCCCATCCCCAACATACGCCGGCTGCGCTGGACATTTTGCGCCAAACCCAGACACCCGCTTCTTTCTTCGTTCTAGGTAGCAGTGCATTAGCTTCGCCAGATCTGGTAAGACGCATTCTAGCAGAGGGACATGAGCTGGGCTCTCATACTTACTCGCATCCCAATATGGCAGAGATTTCCGCTTCCCGCGCCAAGATGGAAGCCAACTCCACACAGCTTTTGATAAACGGCATAACAGGCAAGAACATGCGCCTTTATCGTGAGCCTTACATGCGAAGCGGAGGGCCCATTACCTCCAGGGAGGTTGCCTCTTTGCTGCCTCTCGAAGAGGCCGGATATGTCATTGCAGGCATGAATATTGTTCCACGAGACTGGGTTGAGCAAACGTCCGATGAGCTTGCAGATGAGATCATTAGGCAAGTGGAGCTCAATGGGGGAGGCGTTGTGTTGCTTCATGACGGGGGAGGTGATCAGCACCAAACCGTCGCCGCTTTGCCACGTGTGATCTCTGAGCTGCGAGACAAAGGCTATACCTTCACAACCCTTGCAGACCTATTGGGCGTTTCGCCCGATATCCTTCTACCAGACGGAGACCCGATGACCGCAACGCTTGGCAATGTCTCATTCTTTGCGATGGGAAGCGGCTGGACTGTTCTTCAAATAGCGTTCTGGACTGTCTTCGCAGTTGGTGTCGCTCGCTCAGCAAGCCTGCTTCTTCTGGCAGCGCGCCGTCAACGTCATACCACCACACCCTCAGGTCATGAACCTTCAGTTACAATCGTGATCCCCGCTTACAACGAAGAGCAGGTAATTGAGCAGTGCATCCGAAAAGCTTTGTTATCTGAGTACCCGGATTTTGATATTATCGTCGTCGACGATGGGTCGTCAGATGACACCTATTTAAAAGCGGCCAGTTTCTTGTACCATCCCCTTGTGACTGTTCTGAAACAGCCTAACCGCGGCAAAGCTGCAGCGCTTAACGCAGCCCTTGATGAATCCCAAAGTGACATTTTGATCTGTATTGATGCAGATTCTCAAATAGCGCCCGATGCGGTCCGCCTGTTAGCCGCGCATTTTGAGAGTCCAAACGTCGGGGCTGTGGCTGGCAAAGTAGTCGTTGGCAATCGGCGCAATCTGCTCACCCGGCTACAGGCCCTCGAGTATGTCACATCTCAAGCCATAGAACGGCGGGCAAAAGAATACATCAACGCAATCACCGTTGTTCCGGGCGCGATTGGCGCATGGCGGACTACGGCATTGATGGAAGCTGGTATCTTCTCGACAGAAACCCTTACGGAAGATGCAGATATGACAATGGCCATCATCCGGTCAAAATACAAAGTGCTCTATGAAGACCGCGCTATCGCACGAACAGAAGTCCCGGCTTCTCTCACAGCGCTTATGACACAGCGACTACGCTGGTCACTGGGAATGATGC
This sequence comes from Sulfitobacter sp. 1A15258, assembly GCF_043557045.1. Classification (NCBI taxonomy): domain Bacteria; kingdom Pseudomonadati; phylum Pseudomonadota; class Alphaproteobacteria; order Rhodobacterales; family Roseobacteraceae; genus Sulfitobacter; species Sulfitobacter sp. 1A15258. Next base: position 4,459 of record NZ_JBIFFK010000014.1, read on the forward strand.
AAGCTGGCTGGAAACATTTGGGTGCCACTATGGAAGGGCGTGCTTTGGGGTTGGTCGCGCTTCCAGATCTCGCAGTTTTTGGTTACCTCATGCCTCTCTTGGCGCCTTTGGCGGACTTGTTCATAGTAATCCTTATCGTGGAATTTGTGACGGATTTGGGAACGGCAGACGAACATGCGAAGGTTATAACCAATCCATTGCTTATTGCTTACCTGATGCTTCCGGCACTGGAGATGCTCAGCGCTATTAGCGCATTCCGTTTGGATGCTCCGGAGGATCGACGACTCCTGCTATTGCTCCCCCTTCAGCGGCTCTTTTATCGTCAGATCTTATATCTATCCGTGATCCGTGCGGTGTGGCGGGCTGCTACGGGCTCCTTGGCCAACTGGGGGCGTATGACCCGCGTAGGTTTCCAGTTTGACACGGCAAAGAGAGCATCATGAAGCGTCGGACATTCCTGAAATGGGGGGGGGCAGCCCCGCTGCTCCTTTCTGGAGTCTCCGCTGCAGGAGGCACTGCGGTCAAACCTCAGAATACCCTTGTGATCCTTGATGGGCTGGACAGCAGCACATCCCCCCCGCGAACCGCCATCGTGTTAGATGCTTTCGCCCGCAGTGGCTTGCCGGTCACTTGCTTGCTTGATCCTGACCAAAGTCAGTTGAGGCCAAACAGCGCGCTTTCTCGCGCCTTAACAGAACGCGCAGAGAGAACGCCGGGGCTGATGCAGGTCGTGCCTTGGGTGAAACAGTTAGGCGGTATGACCCCTTACTCCCAAGCTCGGGCCGCTTACGACGCTCGCCGTGCTTTGGCGGCAATTTTGTGGGGGAATGACGCTCCGCAATCGCTACATATAGCTGCAAGCCAAACCATCGCCTGTGACATGCGGCCCGTAGCAATGGCTCCTTCGGGCCTGCGCGCTTCCGGCATTCGGAATGTTTTAATGCGTCCCGCCGTCGACGCTGGGGTGCGACCAGAAGCTTGGGACAATGGTGTAGTCAGAATAATAGGTGGCCAAAGGGTTCAGCTGCAGCCCTCGCAAACAGCCTATAGCTCGCTAGAAAACCAATCCGTAGAGAGGGTCTACTACCTATCGTCGCATGACTTCTCAAACCTGCCTCTGGCCCGCCTTCAAGCAGCAGCCACTGCTTTTGCTCAGCAAGTGCTGTTTCCCGACGAGGGGCCTTGGGTAAGCGCCATCCTCGCTTCTGATATTCAGTTCCGGGATGCTTATGACTATCAGCGCTATGTAGGGGTTCATTTTACTCTACGGTCAGACGCGACAGAGAAAGAACGAGAAGCTCTAATGCGCTTTCGGCAGGAGCTGGCTTTTGAAGGCTTGTCATCCAGCTTTAGTGAGAAGAGCTCAGCAGAAAGCAATTTTCAATACTGGGCCAATCTAAAAGAAAACAATCCTTTAGATGAGCCTTTGACAGCATTGGGGTCCCTTGGGCAGGTGCCGTCTTCCTCCGCACACGCATCGACACTAAAAAGGTACGGCATTGCGATTGAACTTAGCCAGAAGCGCGACGTGGGCTTAGGCGCCGACAACACATTGCGAATACCTTCTGTACACGTACAGAACGTCAGGACAGTAAGCGATACTTTGCAAGCCTCTATGGGGGCGGCCGACTCTGTTCTCTCAATCCCTACAGAAATTCTGCAGAGCAAAGCCCATCAGAAGATGGTCAAAGACGCTCTGCAAGCGATTCAAAATGATGGGCTTTCCCAGGTCATCTCACTCTCAGACTATGTCGGGCGCCTCGTGCCGACCGACTCCTACACCACACATTTTCGCAGAACAGAGGCTTATCAGCCCTACATATCGCAACAGCCCCAGATCCCGAATGTAGCAGAGCGGGAAATGCTGATGAATGACGCTAAAGTTGCATGGTCGTACTTCGAGAAATGGACCAACCCCAAAACCGGGCTTTGCCCTGCTACAGCGAATTTTTCAAAAACCAACCCAAGGCTACATAAAGCCGTGACGATGTGGGATGTGGGAAGTCACATCTTCGCGTTGCTAGCAGCCGTAGACTTAAAGCTTATTTCAGAACAGCACTTTCGCAACGCCATTGAAAAGATCTTACCCAACATCGCAGGCCGCCGTTCCCAAGGTCGGCTTCTACCGCAGGGGTGGATCGTAACAAACAAGTTCAAATGGGGAAATCGAAACTTTGACGGCTGCGATGCAGGTCGCCTTCTAGCAGCCTTGTACAGCTTAGATACCCATCCTTTATCCAAAGGCCTCGCCACAAGCACCGTCGCGTCTTGGGACCTTAAGGATGTTGTTAGCGATGGGATCGTCCATTCAGTTGAAGAGGGAGCGCTGGTTTCCACCTTTAGATCTCATTGTGCACATTACGCGGCTTGGGCTTTCCGAATATGGGGCATAGAAGCCAAGTCGCCCTATGAAGTGCTCAAGGGAAAAAGCGCCTCAGATGGTCAGATGTCCCTGCTAGAAGTGTGTGGGCATATAGGCCCAATGGGCGCCGAACCCCTCCTGATGGAGGCGCTAGAGTTCGGTATGTCGCCGGAAGCAGCATATCTCGCCGATGTTCTCTTTGCTGCTCAGGTTGAAGAATACGATGAAACAGGAAGGTTGATCTGCGTCTCCGAGGGGCCGATCAACAGCAGACCTTGGTTTTTGTACCAGGGTCTGCAATTTGACGCCCCAGGACGCGTTTGGGCGATTGATACAGTCGGCGGTTTAGAAGAGTATCGCACCAAAGCGTTCCGAAAAGAACATCTCGCGATCAGCTCAAAGGCTGCATACCTATGGTCTGCATACAAAGACCACGCATGGAGCGAAAAACTTCTCTCCTTCGTAAGAGAAACAGCTCAAACCCCTTATGGATTTGCTTCAAGCATCAATGAGCAAACTAGGAGGCCGAGCAGCACTTATAGCGACATCAATACGAACGCCGTCATCCTGCAGTCTATCGCTGCCATGCTGAAGTAACGCGCCTAAGGCAGCACAACCCATTTTGGGAACACATTTGGCGGCAGCCCCGCGTTTCTACGGGGAGGCAAAAGTTAAAATCTGGGGGAAATCATCGTCGCAAGAATAGGATGGCTAAGACATTCTCTTCTAAGCCAAAGCGTTTCGCTCGCGCTGGAATGGGGCGGTTAGAGTAGGCTGGGTTGTTCTAACCGCAGCTATATCCTATATCCAGGCTGGCCATCGTTGCTTTGCCTACGATCAGAACTGCCGCCAACAACTTGATCAGCGATACCGTGGTAGGTATTTACTTGCAGGCCGCTCACCGTCACTAGCCTAAAGAGAGGGGAGCGCTATCGCCGCCTTTGTGGTGTTTGTAAAAGCAGGGCTGGTCGGAGGCCTATATTTGTGCATATAGGTAAGCTTATAAGATGCGTCATTTTTCAGTATTTTGACGCGCAGGGAAGATGTCTGTGCGTACCTGACACCTGAGTTTCAGGATGCGAAGCTTACATTGAATAAGGATATTCCAGTGCAACGTCTACGAGCGGCTTGTGTTTTTGCAATTTTTTCCATGATGGGTGGGCTTGCTGGTTGTGGCTTTACCCCAGTTTACGGGACTGGATCGGAAATTGGTCAAACGTTGAGTGACATTCGCGTCGCGGCTCCGAACAACCGTGAGGAATATATGTTCGTCCGCAATTTGGAGGAACGTCTTATGCGTAATCCTCAAGCTCAAAAAACCTTGAAATATAACTTATCGCTCTCTGAAGTAGGACTGGATATCATGGATGTAAGTCGCAGTCAGGTTCTTGGAAAGGTAAGCTATCAACTGTTTGACGACACGGACGGAAAAGTGGTGGTCTCAGGGACCGTAGAGTCTTTTACCTCTTTTTCGACAGTAGACGATTTTCCTTCGTTAATGCGAAACAGCGCTCAAGAGCGGTTGCTTAACATTCTTGCCGATCGGGTCATGTCAGACTTAACGGCGAAATTGGCCATGATTTGATTTCTTGCTGGCGCCCCATCTGTGGAGTTAGCTTCCTTGAGCATGAGCCGGCAAACACTTGCATCCGACGTTCAGAGGCTATTGCCATTCGATTTTAAGTTGGCTTCGTCTGGTCTGTCTGCTTCGTAGCTCTTCGATATCACTATTATGGCCCCGTCCGATCCGGAATTCCAAAGTAGTGGACGCCAAGAATCCAAGGGTGGTGAGAGCTGCGAGGTTCAGCTCCTTTGCGTGCTTGATGCGATCGTCACGCCATAGCAAAGGGATCGTCTAGAACGCCCACAATGGGCATTAAGAAGTCGCCGGTGGTCGCATTGAGAGCGTCTGCATAGAAGCTATCTGCAGCGTTAATGGCCGCATCTACTCCTGCTTCAGAGCCGTCATAGAAGTCCATGACTTCTATGGCATTATCGACGTCAGACATGCCTTTGGTGACCGCGAAATAGGCGCCTACGTCCGTCTTCGTTTCCAGGTATTGTTGGTCAAGTGCAGATTGGCGGGTAGCGTTACTCGGATACTTGGCACCATTAAGAATTGCCAAGATGAAAATACCCGACGTGATGTCGGGGTTATTTTGCAGCTCATCCACCCAGTAGTCGAAGCCGCTTTGATCTGCTGTGCGCCCAAGCACATTGTTGTAAACGGCGGCAACGAAGGCAGGCACATTTGTCAGGTTCCCTTCTGTGTCCAAAACGGTCTCATATGTGCTGCGTGTCTCGGGCTGTACGAAGAAGCTTTCTGCCATTTCAGGAAGGGTGTAGCCTTTGGAGAATTCGGTGCCCCAGTAGTTCAAGCCTACGGCATCAGGGGCGCGATTGAAGTAGGCGATGTAGAGTTCCACCACATTTAACATGTCTGCCTCAGCCAGCCCTGCGGAGCCTCCGAAGAGCGACAAATCGAACTCATCGCCATTTATACCTGTGTCGAAGCTTAGAAACTCAATGTCGGATAATGTGTCTGTGCCATTTTGGTCCGGGCGTCGATCGGTAAGGGTGGCGTGGTTTGCGCTGAGCGTCAGTGTATAGCTGTTTTGGGGACCGGTATAGCTGACCGTATCAATGCCTCCGCCGCCGTTTACGATTTGGTTTCCGTGATTTGCAATGATCAAATCAACACCGTTGGTGCCGATGTAGTGTTCGATCTCGGTACCAGGCTGGATCTGCAGCCGGGGCAGGGGGGAGGAGGGGGTAATGGCATCTGCCCAAGCGCCTTGAGTCCGATCATAAATCTCAATTTTCTGCACGGTGTCGAGGAATAGTCCTTCGTGGAAATTGAATATTGTTGGGCCCTTTTGATTCAATCCGCTTGCGTCAATAGTATCGGTACCGCCAGTGTCGACCAAAGTAATGGGCGTAAGGATCGACATGTTCCAGACTGTGCCTTCCTTGTTCATGCCCCCATGTTCGTTGACCACGAAGATATTATCGTCAGCTGATACCCGGGTGCCATAGAGAGCTTGTAGGGCGGCAATGTCGAGCGCTTGGAACCCTGTAACAAAACTCCTTTGTGTAGAGTCGCTGTCGAACAGGACGCTGTTGTAGGACATGGTGGTCATAAGCCGCATGTCATGGGGGGTTTCAGAAAAGGCGGGCAGCTCGCCTCCCCAAGGGTGGCTCAGACCAATCGCATGGCCAATCTCATGGGCGAGAATATAATGAAAGTCTTCGCGCTCTGTTTGGAGGCGCGCGTCCACATTGAGAAATACTGCTTGATCGCCGCGGAAGGGGTAGTTCGCATAGCCTCCCACCTCCATGTTGTGAAAGCCAAAGCCCATTTGCCCATTATTGCTTCCTACCTCCTCAAAAGTCAGGTTCGAGAAGCTTTCGACGTAGTCCAAGTAGAACTTCACCGCCTGTTGTTCCGCGGGTGAGAACGCTTCAAATACGAAGGGTGCACCTTCAGCCAAGTATTCTTGTGAAAGTCGGCCATCTTCATGGGTCAGGAAGCTGTAGGTGACGGTCATTTTGTGATGCGTGTAACCACTGTTCAGGGCTGCCCAGTTCTCGCGGAGAAAGGTGGTTTTTTCCGTATCAGAGAGTTGAAAATATGACGTCATTGTTCTTCCAGAACAGGGGTAGATGGTGAGAGCAGCACGCTAAGTGATGTGGTGAACCTGCTTGGTGTGCTGTTAGATTGAGCGGTTTCGGCGACCTGATAAGCTTTTCCTGAAGGAATCTTGCGGCATAAGTGTGACCTTATGCGTGTTTTGGTTAAGACGCTTTAAAGAATACCAGTATGTCGCAGATATTGTAGTATCTTCTGAGGGCGAACGGCCTCGCAAGCATTTGTGGCTCTGCTTGACACAAAAGAGGTGGAAACCTAGCAGTAGAGTGAAGGTGATACACCTATAACTAGATCGAGCGTGAAGCCAATTTTTTGACCGATAACCTCGTCGGGAAAGATGTGAAGGTAATTGCGCGCAGGCGATAGGCAGCTGAGCAATGAATGTATTTAGGTTCAAGAGTGCTGTGCGACGTGGTTTCACCGCATTGCCATTGGTACTGGTATTGATGATGCCACGTGCAGTGTTGGCTGAGAGTTTGGCTGATGCCTTGATTGGGGCATATCAACACTCAGGGCTGCTAGAGCAGAACAGGGCTTTGCTGCGGGCGGCAGATGAGGACGTGGCCGGCGCACAGGCGGCGCTAAAACCTGTGCTGCGTTGGGCGGGTGGTTTGACGCAGAATTTTGGCACGCTCCGGAACTCTGGCATCCAAGTTGGGCAGTCGACTGAAAGTCTCACGGCCTCAATCAATCTGATTGCAGAGTTGTTGGTTTACGACTTTGGGGCCAGTCAGTACCGGGTCGAGGCTGCTAAGGAGACCGTGCTGGCCACGCGACAGACATTGCTCGACATCGAGCAGCGCGTGCTCTTGCGTGCTGTTGCGGCTTATATGGGGGTTATTGAAGCCTCTGACGTTGTAGCGTTGCGCAACAAGAACTTGCAGTTCCTCGTCGAAGAGCTGCGTGCGACGCGCGATCGCCTTGAAGTTGGTGAAGTAACAAATACTGACGTAGCGCTTGCTCAGGCGCAGCTCGCGCAGGCGCGCAGTAATTTGGCCGGTGCGGAAGGGGAGTTGCTGCGTGCGGTTGAGGAATACCGTACGGCCATAGGCCACAAGCCTGGCAATCTTCGCCCGCCACCGCGCCTGCCTGAAGTCGAGGCGAGCCTCAAGGCGGCCAAGGCGCTTGCCGTGCGCCGGCACCCTTCCGTTTTGGCCGCGCAACATCAAGTGTCAGCCTCCCGCCTGGCAGTAAGCGCCAACCAAGCAGCGATGGCGCCTCGGGTGACGCTTCAAGGGAATTATGGTCTGACGGAGACGTTCAATGATAAGACCTACACTCGCGGTGGAAATGTAGGGCTGGAAGCCAGTCAAACAATTTATCAGGGCGGCGCGCTGTCTTCTGCGGTGCGGCGTGCGATGGCGCAGCATGATAGTCAACGTGCCAACCTTCATGTTGTCAGTCAGAATGTTGCGCAGGATGTCGGCAATGCTTACGCGGGGCTGGCTTCCGCCCGGGCGCAATTGGAGGCTTCGGAGCGCCAAATTCGAGCGGCGCGTACAGCTTTTGAGGGGGTGCGTGAAGAAGCAAAGCTAGGTGCGCGCACCACACTTGATGTCCTTGATGCGGAGCAGGCCCTGCTGGACGCGGAATCAACGCGTGTTGCAGCGCGTGCCAATCTTTATGTTGCGGCCTATTTCGTATTGTCAGCCACAGGGCGTTTGACGGCAAAGGACTTGGGGTTGCCGGTGCAAATCTACGATGCAGCGGCCTATTACACCCTCGTTAAAGACAGTCCTGCGAAGTATTCCAAGCAGGGCCAGGCGCTTGATCGCGTGCTGCGCAGTCTCCAAAAAAACTGAACGCGCGGGGCGGCCCTTTCTCTGCTTTGCGGTGTTCAAGGGCGCCTGCGAGAGATTTCAGGTCTTCTCCATCAAGACCGAATTGCCGCATGAGAGGCCTGCACCGGTTGGCGATGAGTGAGGCCATCTCTCGCGTCCGCATGCGCTTCGTGCTTCGATAGATCGAAGAACTCCGCAGCCGTCACCGCAAGATCGTGACGCCTTAGGGCTTTACGCGATCTTAGCCTAACCGGTCGAAGGTAATGCCGTTTGTTGCCTGTGGGGAGACAATAAAGTGCATCCTGTATAACGCGTCGAATCGCAAGTCTTGCCGCAGCCTGCACGGCTATCCACAGTGGCGGCGATAAATGACTGAATAGTTCCAAATGTTTTGCCGGTTTGGAAACGCCGGAGTCGGAAATAAGGTCAAATTGCGGCTTTGTTTCCGAAGTGCGCACAATATAGCGCTCGCGCTTGACCTGTGTTCTCGGAGCCAGATAGCGTCGTCTTAGGGCCTCTTTTAGAGGAGAGCTGGATGTGGGTTTGCCACAAGAGGCGCTGCTCTCCCGTCCGACCCGATATGATACTTCGGCTGCCCAAGCATGGCGGTCCCTTGATCAAGGAACGCGCAATGACGGCATCACATCGGACCAAAGGACTCCGCTGGGACTGCGCAGCCGGGATGACAGGGGCAAGTGCGCGAGGCATGACTGGGCCGCAGGGAGCTTTGGTGCCAGATACGCTGCACGACTGCGACCAAATCGCCGTGGTTTATGATAAGGGTCAGCGGCCGCCTGAAATCACCATCGCGCGGGTCTCAGGTACCGTACATACGGTGCTGGCCGATGGCGTCGCCGTGGCTGTGGTGGCGCGGGCCAATGGCCCGGCGCCTTCTGTTGCTGACATACTGTTGGTCGAGCGTTCCTGCTAAGCGTCGCTCTAACTTGGGGGCTGAGTGAAGACCGTTCCCCGTCTTTGGCGCCGGCCTGCGATCTGCGGCGGCGGTCGGTTATGAGGGCAAAAAGCTAGCTTGTAACGCTGCTCTTTTTCGCTCCCTGTTAGCATTGCCCGACTCATTGCTGATCCAGAGGACGCTCTGGCCAGAAGCTAAGAGAAGATGTTTCCAAAAACACAGCCTGAAGTTGAAAAGAAGCGCTGCACCACGCGCCAGAGCCCTTAGAAGGGTGCGGGGCGGCGTGGCTGAGATTGAGGGTTTTACAGAGCATTTTCCTTCGGCTGTTCTGTGCCCCGCGCGCCATGGCGCTTGGGCCTCAGGGGCGGTTGCGCTTGGCCCTCTTCTAGGGTTGCTTTTTCTGCATCTTCAGATGTTCGTGGTGCATTAACGGAAGGCCGCATCACTCTGTTGTGCCTGAGTTTTACGGTTCTGGTTGGCTTCGTTCGAAGGGTATTCTCTATGCTGCTGCGCTTGGCGGAACCTTCTTAGGCTGGCCCCACACTCTGACCTGCGGCGCTGTATGTAACGCAGTCTCTGTAAAGAGGTTTTCATCGGGAGGGGTATGAAATCTACTATACAGTTTATGATTGCGCGAAGTGTACAGTTGAAGTAATACCGTGGACCTAAGGGCCAAAGGCTCTGTTCGGTCGTGCCTGTAGGGCAACGTTGGTGACCGAGGCATTTTCGAGCAGTGAACACGGTTCACAATTTTCTGGAGGGATCTCACCCATGGCTACGCAAGCCCAAATCGATCAGATCGTACAGCTGTACATCGGCTACTTTGATCGCGCCCCCGATCCGTCGGGTCTCGCATATTGGATCAATGAGCTGGACAATAACCCGAACATGTCCTTTGTGGATATTGCCCAGTCGTTCTCGGTTCAGCCCGAAGCGACAGCTCTTTACCCGTTCCTGGCGAACCCGCAAGTGGCTTCCCCGGAGGCCTTCATCACAGCGGTTTACCTGAACTTGTTCAACCGCGCGCCTGATGCCGAAGGCCTGGCGTACTGGGAAGGTGAGCTTGCCGCCGGTAAGTCCCCCGGCCGAATGATCATCGACATTCAGTCCGGTGCTCAGAATTCCGCTGATGGCCAAGACCTCACCATCCTCAACAACAAGACAGAAGTTGCGCTTGATTGGGTTCAGTCCGCTGCTGACATTCCTGGCTTCTCCTATGTTGACGCAGACGACGCGATCATTGCTTCCGCTGAGGCTTCCGCTAAAGGCGTTCTGGACGGAGTGGATGCGACAGCTGAATCTGTTGCTGAAGGCAAAGCTGAAACCGATGCCTATGTCGACTCCTACGGTGAAACACCGGCTGGCTCCACTGTCCTGACCGTTGGCGTTGATGATCTGACCGGCACCTCCGGCGATGACGTGTTCACGGCACCGCTCGCACAAAACGATCTGGGTGCAGTAACCAATACCTTCGAATCCGGTGACACACTGGACGGTGGTGAAGGCATGGATACGCTGAACGTGGACATGACGCTGACCACTTCTGGTGGCGTTCCTGTTGGCCCGGCGATTTCTGCCACAACAAACGGCATCGAGGTTGTGAACCTGCGTGAGCAGACCCTCAACATCGACACTGGCTTCAACGGCTCCAAGATCGACGCCGAAAAGATGACTGGTGTCGAGCAGTGGTGGTCTGACAACAGCCGCAGCAACATCCAGATCGAAGACATTCGCTCCAAGCCGATGGACACGGCCTTTGGTCTGAACGAAACCGATCCTTACGCCGGTCTGACAGCCTTCATTAACGCCAACTACTTGGAAGGCGACGTGGATTCTGAATCCATCCTGACGCTGACCATCCAGGAAATTAACGCAGACGTGTTGGTTCCCGGTGCTGAGCTGTCCAACATTGCTGTTGGCAAAGTGACCTTTGAGCTGGACGGTACTGAGTACGAGCTGGAATCTGACGCCATTTCCGCAGCCGACACTTGGGCCGATCTGGAAACCGCTCTGACAGCTCAGATCGATGCCACCGCTGGCCTGGAAAACCTGACCGTGACACATGTTGGCGACGGTGTGTTCACCATCTCTGACAGCGAAGGCGGTGCATTGAATGCAGACCCGGCCACAGCTGTTCTGCTGGGCTTTACCGGCATCGACGTGCGTAACCGCGTTGAAGTTGGCGAAAACCTCGAAATGCTGCCGACACGTACTTCCGTGTTCCTTGACGACGCCGGTAACGGCTCTCAGGGTGGCCTAGTCAACATCGCAGGCATGTCCGGCGAGCGCGGCATCGAAGTGATGGACGTTGTTGTCGATGATGACAGCCACATCTCTTCGTTGCGCTCGTTGAATCGCGGTGATGTGAATGCCGAAGAGAACCTGGAAGTTGTGAATGTGACGCGCGGCAATGCCGACGGCACGCAGGACACTGGCGATCTGAAGATTGGCGTTCGCACCATCAGCAACAGCGGTGAAGAAACCACCACCGATGGGCGCATGTCCACCAATGTTACCGGGACCTCGCCAGGTCTGTTTGGGGTGAATGGTTTGCAGAACGTCCGCGTCTTCAATGCTGAAGGCTTTGATGGCCACATGATGGTTGCTGCAGACTTGCTCAGTGTCGATGTCTTCGACAAGTACCTCGATCCGGACATCGGCGTTCAACAGTTCACCTACCACATGGGTGATGCAGGTTCGAACCTCAGCTTGTTTGTCTCCACTGACGTTGCGGCAGATGATGACTTCACGCTCGACCTGATTGGCGGGGACGGCGACGACCGTTTCAACCTTAGCGGTATGGACATGAAGGACAGCATCTCCATTGACGGCGAAGGTGGCGTGAACACTGTCGAAGTCAGCACATCTGTTGATGGTTTTGTCGATGCAGGCACTGGCAATGTTCGCGCTTGGGAAAGCTTTACCAACGTGAACAATCTTGTCGTCGCGGGCAATGCTGCCACCGCACAAGATTTCATCGATGGTAACATGATGGGTCTCGACACGGTGGCCATTGCGACCACCGGTGGTGTGGGCACAACTCTGCGCAATCTGGATGAAGGCACGGATGCAATTATTTCTGGTCGCAATCAGACGCTGAACGCCTTTGGTAACAACAACGCTCCTCAGGGCTTCGGCACAATCAATCTGGATGAGCTCCAGGATGAAGCCGGTGTTTCTACCGCGACTGTCGTTCTGGAAAACACAGCGCGTACCAATGGGCAGCTGACCGTCAACAACTTGTTGGTCACCAACCCTGAAGCAGGCGTTAACGCTCTGGAAATCCAGTCCAACGGTCGGGCCCAAACGACCAACCAGGTGACTTCGTTCAACGCCGCGGCGCTGAGCACATTGACCTTGGAAGGCACACAGGACCTGACAATCGGCGTGAACACCCTCGCCGATGCTAATGGTGCTGGTGCTGGTGCTGGTGCGGCGGCGACCATCGATGGTTCCGGTCTGGAGGGTGATCTGGTTCTGGCCACCAACGGCGGTGTTCTGAACAACGCAGGTGCTGACAGAGTGATCGGTACTGCAGGCGACAACGATACGCTGCAGCTCTCCGGCGCACTGACAGCAGGTGCTGTTATCTCGGGCTTCGAGACCATTCAGTTTGGCGCGCCGTTCAACGCCCCTCTTGCTGATGCTTCTGGTGTGTTCAATGCGGCAACAGCCAGCGGTGTTGAAGAGTATGTGATCAACCGCCTCAATGGTGACTTGGCTATGATTAACACCGGCGGTGACGAAGAGATCACGGTCAACACCGATGGGTCGACGGTTGAAGGCAATAGCCTGACATTTGTCGCGGCTTCTGCTAACAACAGCAATGAGCTGAACCTGAACTTTAAAGACCTCGTTCCGGGGACCCTTGAAGCCACAAACGATTTCAGTGCCGGAGCTACAAAGGATATTGAAATCGGGAACTACCGCACGATCAACCTGAACCTTGACGATGATCAGCCGACAGTGACGAACGCCTACACGTTTGAACTGATGCTGCTCGACGGCCAAGGCGAAGACCTCACCGTGCCAGCCAACTATGATGAGGCAACTGTGTTCGCACGGACGCTGAACATCACAGGTGGTGGTGACAATGGGGTCGGGACACCAGTTGACACTGTGACCGTCAACAGTGTGACTAACGTTCTGTCGCTGATCGACTTCTCTGACTATGAAGGCGAAGTTGCTGCTCTGAACTTGATCATGTTGGACCCCACCGTCGACCGGGACTCAAACACAGCTGGTAACCAGTTCGTGGACCGCAACGTGACCATCCGGTTTAACGATCAGAAAGCCTCTATCACGGAGACGGATGAAAATCCCCTTATTGACGATGGCATTGTGACTTACGAGTTTACATCTGACATCGCCACTGCAGGTGACGTATGGACAATCACTGGCTTTGACACTTTCCAGAACACCGGACTGTCAAGCTTGTCGATCCTCGACGTCTCTGGTTTGGGCATCTCCGGCCTTGCTGACCTGAGCATCGTTGATGATGGGACCGACACGATCATTACCGCAAATGATCCTGCAGCTTCGGGCCTCGACTTCGAGATCAAACTTGCCGGTCTCACCGGTGGTGGTACGAACGACCTCAACAACGAGAACTTCCAGTTCGCGTAAGCTAAAGTATAAAGGCGGGGGTTTTCCCTGTCGACGGAAAGCCCCCAGACATTCTGGGGGCTTTTTGCTTTCATTAAGGCTGTAAGGGTTTCCCATCTCCAGTGATGAGAAATCCAAGCGCAAGTCATCTGTCGATTTGGGTGGATGGATGCCAACGCGCTTGGTCGAAGCGCGGAAAAGATATAGCGTCTTTACCTGTACTCTCGTCAAAGATACGAGAGTGCGGGTGCATTGAGGAGAGCTGGTGAAGAGCGGCTATGGCAACGATATATTACGATCTTTCTGAGCTTTTTTTATCTGCAGGCTCCAAGTTTAAGTACTATGGTATCGCTCGTACGGTACTTGAAGTTGGATACGAACTGGCTCGCGGGCCCGCCGACGTGCGCTTTGTCATATTCTCACCTGCACACGACTGTTTTTTTGAAATTACACCGCGTATTGGCGCCGCCTCGGCGAATGGTGTGTTGGATGTTAACTTGCCGGCAGAATCAAAACCTGTTCGACTGCGATATAGCTACCCAAACCCGCATGCATTACGCGATGCTCTTCATCCGCTCATGCGCCGCATCGCTAAAAAGGTCAGTTTGAGGCGGTGGCATCGGTCGGTGCCCGAAGGCAGTGTGCGCGACGTTGACCTGGAAGGCCAAATACTTGTGTCTTTGGGGCGGCCCAAAATGATGTCTGACTATCTTGTGGCACTGGATGAAGCTGGCGTTCGACCGCGGTTCTTTCCTTTGGTGCACGATATGATCCCGTTGCACGAATATTCCCATCCGCGCCAAAGTATGTTTGCCCGGAATTTCTCACATGACAACCGCATCGTGGTCGAGCATGCTGAAAAACTGCTGACCAATTCAGTCTTTACCAAAGATGAGATCGAACGGTTTTCGATTGCAGGTCGTATGTGCTCACTGCCGCCTGTCGTGCCGGTGCCGCTTGCTCAAGAACTGCGCAAGGCAGATGAACCGATCAATCTTGATTTACCCGATGCGCCTTATTTGCTGGGCGTAGGGGTGATGACAGGTCGAAAGAACCTTGAGTGCCTCTTGAAGGCGATGCAGAACTTGGACGAGTCGGGGCGTCCAGTACCGAACCTAATCTTGGCCGGCGCAAAGCGGAAGCGCACTGTGGAATATGTGAAGCGGCCGGAGTGCGCATCTATCCGGGACAAAATACAGTTTGTCCTCGATCCTAACCAAGCCGAGTTGGCCTCCCTTTATGAGAATGCGTTGGCGCTTGTGATCCCAAGTTACATGGAGGGGTGGGGGCTTCCCCTGGGAGAAGCACTTTGGATGGGAACGCCAGGGTTAGCATCTGACGTACCGGCTCTGCGGGAAGTCGGGGGAGATCTGGCTGAATATTTTGATCCTGCCGATCCTCAATCGCTTGCGGCGCTCGTTGAGCGCCTAAGCTCGGACAAAAAGTTTTATTCCGAGCTAAAGGCTAAAATATCGCAAGGTCATGTCGAACTGCGATCTTGGAAGCATGTGGCGCAAGATATTGTTGTGGCGACCTCGTATTAGATCAGATTGGGCATGATGCTGGGAGTGCGTGTAGATTGCACTTAGTTCACAGTATGGACCTTGACCTGTCGAATTAAGATTGGCTTGTTTCGCGCATAGCGCGAACCCATGCGAGCGGACCTGTAAAAATTACCAAAAATACAAATTTTCTCTTTATATATTGGCCTTGGGGGTTCCTCTTGAGCGGAGCTTCGCCTACAAAATAATTACATAATTTTGTATTGAGGGAGGCCGTTTTGGCAAAAGTTACCATTGATGGGCGTGAATACGATTCAGATAATCTGAGCGATGACGCCAAGCAGCAGCTTGCGAATGTCCAAATTTGCGAGCAGCAGGTGCAGAAGCTGCAGCGTGAGATTGCGATCACGCAAACCGCGCGCCAAGCTTATATCGGTGCTCTGAAAGAAGCGCTGCCTGCTGATAGCTAATAAGATCAAATCGGTCGGTCTATATTCAGGCGAAAATTTGGTTCGCCTGAATGTAGTATGTTGCGGCGTTCAGCTAGGTCAACTTTGTTGACCTATAAGTGGGCCATATTGCGGCCCATTTTTTCTATGACACGAAGGTTTTTTTAACATAGGGTAAGACATCCACTGTACTGAGGATGAGAGCCCAAATTTAGCTACGCGTATTTGAGGGAAAGCTGCTTCATGTCGGCACCAAATGCATTGAAACAGGCCTATGGAAGGTTTCGTGCCATCCTATTGGCTACGGTTATCTTTAGTTTTTTTGTGAACCTGCTGATGTTCGTGGGTCCGCTCTACATGCTGCAGATTTACGATCGAGTGCTCGCCAGCCGGAGTGAGTATACGCTTCTTATGATCACAAGCGTGGCGGTGGGGCTTCTCGTCACCTACGGCCTATTGGAGTTCATCCGCTCAAGAATGTTGGTGCGTGCCGGTCTGGAATTTGACGAGGTGCTTTCCGGGCCAATGTTCTCAAGAGTGGTTCGCCTGCAATTGGCCAACCCAAATGGGGGGGCGCGGACAGCATTGGGTGATGCCGACCGAGTACGTGATTTCATCACCGGTCAGGGCATTTTAGCCTTCTTTGACGCTCCTTGGACGCCGCTGTTCCTCGCATTGTGCTTTGCCTTCCACCCCTGGCTTGGCATCGTCGCAACGACAGGCGCGGTCATTATCTTTACGCTCGCGCTACTGAACGAGCTGCTGACGCGATCTGCCTTGAAGGAGGCGAACAACGCAGGCCAAGGGTCTGCGCATTTCGCCAATGCTGCTTTGCAGAATGCTGATGTGATTCAAGCTATGGGCATGGGCAAAGAGCTTTCTGGCCGCTGGCTCAAGCAGCGTGAAGTGATGCTGAACAGCCAAGCCTCAGCGAGCGATTGGGCTGGATTTATCATGTCCTGTTCCAAGTTCGTGCGCATGAGTCTTCAGGTCGCCATCTTGGGGACGGGCGCTTACCTTGCCATGAACCAGCAGATCTCCCCGGGCATCATGATCGCAGCCTCGATCGTTATGGGACGGGCACTGGCACCGGTCGAGCAAGCCGTGGGGCAGTGGAAGCAATTCATCTCCGCCCGCCAGGCGAATGAACGTTTAGGTCGGCTTTTCGACAGCGTCTTGGATGAGACTGATCGGCTGGAGCAGCCACCGGCAAAGGGTGCGTTGTCACTTGAAGGCGTATCAACTGTGGTGCCCGGGACGCGTGAGCCGCTTCTTAAAGGTATTAGCTTTAACATTGACGCCGGCACCGTACTTGCGGTGATTGGGCCAAGCGGGTCGGGCAAATCGACGCTTGCGCGTGTGCTTGTTGGCGTAACAGGCGCCGCGGCGGGCGCGGTACGGCTTGACGGGACAGAGCTTAGCCACTGGGATCCGGATCAGCTGGGGGGCTCGATCGGCTATCTTGCTCAAGAGGTTAAGCTTTTCTCTGGGACGGTGGCGGAGAACATTGCGCGCTTTGCCACAGATGCGACGGATGAAGAGATCATTGCGGCGGCTCAGCTTGCCGGGGCGCATGAAATGATTCAGGGTCTTCGAGAAGGGTACGCTACGGAGATTGGCGACGGCGGCGCACAACTCTCAGGCGGGCAGCGCCAGCGCATCGGGCTTGCACGGGCGGTTTTCCGCACCCCAAGTTTGATTGTTCTGGATGAACCCAACTCCAACCTCGACAGCGAAGGCGAGAATGCCCTGGCAGAATGTCTGCTCGCGCTCAAAGCGCTTGGTAAGACCGTCGTGGTGATTACCCATAAAGCGAACTTGCTCTCGACGTCCGACAAAACCCTCATGTTGAGCAATGGCGCTGTTCAAAAGATGCTGGCCACAAAAGACCTTTTGAAGCCCAAACAGCCTGAAGCGGCACCTCAACAGGCCGCTGCCAAAGTCACGAACATTGGTGCTTAATGCGTAAGAGCTTTGTGCCAAGGATGAGTATCGCGTTGTTTCATACGCAAGCAAGAAGTGTGGGATCATGAAGACTTCTCCGCGATTTTACGCCCGTCTAGGGTACCTGGTTATTTTTCTGATCTTTGGCGGGTTGGGGAGTTGGGCCGCGACAGCTGTGATTGACAGTGCTGTGGTTGCGCCAGGTACAGTTGCTTTGGAGGGGGACCGAAAGGTTGTCCAGCACTTGAATGGCGGGATCATCAGAGAAATTCGGGTGAAAGAGGCGGATCAGGTCAACGAGGGGGATGTCCTCATTCTCCTCGAGAGCGTCGAAGCCCGGTCGAATTTGAACCTACATATGCAAAGACTGAATGTGGCGCGGGCGACCGAGGCGCGCCTGCTCGCGGAGCAAACCTCTCAGGAGAACGTTGAGTTCCCCCAGGACCTTTTGGAGTCGGAAGACCCGAGAGTTCAGAAGGCATTGCGTACGCAGCGCCAGATATTTGAGGATCGCCGGTCCATTCTGCTCTCCCAAACGGAGATCCTAGAGTACCGTTTGGAGCAATTGAACGAACAGATTACGGGGCTCGAGCTGCAAAAAAGTGCGATGGAGCGCAGGGTTGCGCTGCGCACGGCCCATTTAGACAGGTTGAAGTCTGGCGAGCAAAAAGGCGTCATTGAAAGCAACCGTTTGGTTGAGCGGGAAGATACCCTTATCGAGACGGAAGCCAGTTTGGGGGAGGTCATCTCGGAGGCTTCTCAGGTGAGAGGAGCGACAGGTGAGGCGCGCTTGAACCTGCTTAAGTTGGTTCAAGAGTATAGAGAGCGTGCCAATCTTGAGCTGAAGGACGTGCAAGCTGAGATCTCAGAGCTAACAGAGCGTGTTTTGGTGGCCAAAGATACACTAGACCGCACTGTTATCCGGGCGCCAACATCGGGTTCTGTTCAAGACCTACAGGCAACCACTGTCGGGTCGGTCGTCAGGCCAGGTGAAGTGCTGATGGAGATCGTGCCAGTGGACGAGAATCTCGTTATCGATGCCCGCGTGGCACCGGTGGATATCGATAGCGTTGTGCCGGGTATGGAGACGGAAGTGCGCCTCAGTGCGTTCAAAACAAAGCTCATGCCAATCGTATTTGGCACCGTACAGTCCGTTTCAAGCGATGTGATCAGCCCCAAGGACCCCAATGATCTGCCTTATTATCTAGCGCGCATTCATGTTCCTGAAACGAACCTACCTGAGGGTATCAAGGGCAACCTGACCCCGGGGATGCCAGGGGATGCCGTTATTGTAACCGGGGAGCGAACAGTGCTGAACTATCTCGTTTCTCCCTTGTCAGAAGCTGTCTCAAAAAGCTTCCGGGAGGAGTGAGGGGGAGCGTTACGCTACGTTATAAGAGGAGGAATGCGGTCATAGAGGCTCTTTGAACGTCATTGATATAGCAAGGGAAATGGTGCTATATTAAAGGATGTTGATTGAATCCTAGATGTGGAAGCCAAGCTCATGCTCGCTGATTGCGAAAGTGTAAGAAAAAATGCGCAAGACCAGCGTCGCGAAATGGGGGCGTGGTTGAAGTGCCTCCGCGAGACGCAGGGACTCTCACAGCGCGACTTGGCGAATATTTTGTCGCTCGAGTATTACACGTTCATTTCTCAGCTTGAGAATGGCCGCGGCAAGATACCTAGCAGCCGGTATGTGGAATGGGCGAATGCTCTGGGCCAAGAGCCAAGGTCATTCGTAAAGACCCTGCTGTCTTATTATGACCCGATTACCCATGATATTTTATTTGGAACGAAGGCGCAGGCCCACTGAGTTTCTAACTCCGGTCGGTTTGCTTTGTACTTTGAGGCACACCTATGTCGGACATTATTAAATTCCCGCGCCTAAATACGGCTGAGGCGCATACGCAGACAGAAGGCAGCTCTTGCTTCCTGTCCGCGCTTGTTGATGGCGCAATGTCGTTTGACAGATTCAAGGGCGACCCCTTGATGCAGCTTGGGACGCGCCAGAAGCGCGTTGCAAGACAAGCGCCTCGTCGGAAAAACCATGCTCCAACTGCGGGCAGCTATGATTGGACCAATCAAGAGCTCGCGACTTTGTTTCGTATCAATAGGCTTTTGAACCTCGCGGATCTTACGATCGGTACGGACCGCGGCGTTACAGATGAGGGCGATCCTTGGTTTGTCTTTCTTGACCCAAAAGGTGATGTTTTTGTTCACCTTTGCCGGATTAGTACGATTTATATGCTCGACAGCGCTTGTCAGAGCTCTGTTGTCAAAGGGCATAGCCTGAATGATCTTGTTGAGGCCTATGTCCAGCAACTGGGCGTGACCAAGGAGGACAGGTCTAGAGCGCGCCAGAACATCATCCAGCTTGCAGAAGCAAAGGATCGCAAAGTTACGGTTCATCCTGCCGCAGCCTTGGCCGCGTTGATTTGGACAATTTATTTGCAGACAGATGAAATGAATGCCGCACCCCTAACAGAAGAGAGCTCTTCTGAGGGGGCTGTGCCAGGTCTTTTGATGGAGCCTGCTTTGCTCGAAGAAGCAGAGCTAGCGTCCTTCTCTCTGGCGGAAGAAGGCGCAGTACTTGCTGCCGAGGCAAACATTGGACATGATCCGGATCATGCGGAGAAATCGGTAAACCTCACGGTGCCTGCCAATTATGTGGGTATGGGGCTCAGCGCCTTAGCCTTGACCTATGGCCTCGACCCGTTTGTCGGGAATATGATGCAGAGCGCAGACACTCTCTCCAAGGGGACTTTGGTAGAGAAGACCAAGCTCAACGAAACGGACCAGAAGTCTCTCGAAACTATGTTGCTCAGCATCTCTGGTGCCGATTGGAGCATTCTACAGGATTTTGGTGAAGGTGCAGAGGGGATCTGGAGCTCTCTGCTTGATTACGATCTTTTTGCGAGCAGCCTTGTGAACTCCCAAGTGGAGACCATCGTGTCTGAACTTGTGCAGGCCATGGACATCACGGCTAGCTTGCTGACTTCCGAGCAGCTGCTGAAAGCGCCTTTGTTGGCGTTGGAAGTAGGAAGCGAGGTGTTCAGCAACATGAGGAACAAGTCTTACCAGATTGAAAAAGAAGGTAAAAAGGAAGTTCAGGAGTTGGCGCTTAGGGAGAGTTCAAATTCTGAGGATACTGTCGACAGTGAGGAAGCCTTACTGGTCGAGATGCCGGAAATCCAAGTCGAAAGCAGTTATGTACTGCCAAACTCTCTGCCCATGGATGTTGCGGCTGTATTGAAGGAATACGGTTTCTCTACCACAGGTGACATCATCACGAATGCCACAGCGCAGGACTATTTGTCGGGCTTTGAAGAAACCGCGGCCCAAAGTGAGACTAAAGCCACCCAGCCAGAGGGCCAGTTTGGGAAGTACGATCAATCTGTAAGGGACTTTATCAGCTTTTTGATGGAGAACGCTGAAGACGTTCAGATGATCTCTTATGAAACGGAATTGGTGATTATTGATGAAGCCACATTCCATCAAGATAGCTCCCTGACCTATATGAAAAGCTGGGATTTGGATGACGGCGGACGTATTTCCACAATCGGGTTGAAAGCTGATTTTGAGGCTTTTGATCTGATCGCTTGACCGGGCTTCCGGCCCGTGTCTGATAAATTAAGATGGAACGGGGTATTCGGAGCAGGTTTTTTGTGAAGCCAGCACCAAGGTACATGGATGGTCTCGCCTCTAGCCATGATAAGCAGCCTCCAAGATGTATGAAAGAAAATCATAGTCACGAGGCTTTTCAGATATTCAATGCCCGACATGTAGCCAAGAGCGCTTACTGCATATCTGCAGTATCTTCCTGGTGGTATTTGACAAAAACTTGTTTGCTCAGCAGCCGTCCGCCGGACAGCACTTTTTGATATTGCCAAAGGGCAAGTTCGGCGCAAGCAAAGCCCAAGACAATAAAAAAATGTCTCCAGTGCAGAGAGTCAACGACAACACTGTTTGCCAGCTGACCTATTAGTATCGCAAACAGCATGACTCTTATGGGCAGTCTGTCATCGCCATTAAAAAAGGAAACGAACAGAAGCAGCAGCAGGGTAGAGATCGCGCCAAAATAAGTTGCGAAGCCAAGCCACCCGTTCTCAACAATTATCTTGATATATACATTGTGCGCGGCAAGGTTGAATTGACTATCGGCCATCCGATTGCGCCCTACATAATGCCCAGGTCCTATACCGAGTGGCTCCAGTGGTATCATGGCCATACCTTCTGCCCAGCTGGCAAAACGATGGCTGTCATAAGCTTGAAGCTGGGCCCTGTTCGAAAAAAACTCATTCAGTCCAAGTTTGTCCAATATAAAGGGGGCCGCCACAAGAACGGTTAAGGTAACGCAGGCAGCAAGGATGAATAGCCATTTTATCTGCTGGGCGGAGCGCCCGAAGATAAGCAAGCCAAGAAGGAAGGTTCCAAGCACCACAGCGCTATTGACCCACGCACCGCGTGAAAAGGTCAAGAACATCATCAAGAGTATGAAGCCGGCAAGAAGGAAGCCGGAGCCGCGCCATTTGGCCGAGGATGTGCAGCATCTGCTAAGCAACAGGAACCCTGCAGCTGCCATGTACGGGCCGTAGACATTCGGATCTTTGAAGAGCGGTGAAAGCCTTAAGCCATCCTCTGCGCGGAAATACAACGTTACCGGGCCAGGTGCCAAGCCTGTCACGGCTAATAGACCAATCCCGGCTGAAATGGTGGCCCCTATTGTGAAATAAAAGTACATCTTATCAATAGCAACCTGGCCATAGAGCACGGAAAAATGTGCCATGACCGGTGGGACGAGTAGGAGATAAATGGTAATAACTAGGTACTTTATTCCGTAGGCAACTGATTGAGCGAAGAAGAGGGATACAATGTTGAGGCCTGCGAAAGCGAAGAAAAGAGCAAAAGCAGAGGTGAGCACGGGTGCGAAAAAAAGTTGACGCGTGCCGGTCAATATCAAAACCAGAAATGCTAACGAGAAAAATAGGTCTGTTGGTGCCGGTTCGATGATGACAACGAAGCCTGTCGCGAGTCCGAGTAGTGATAGACGAAAGGCAAGGTGTTGCGCGGTGGAGTGCTGTTGGCTGGGAGCGCTGGTGTGAGGAAACGCTGCCATTAGCTAAAAAGCCGCTTTGGAAGGTCTCGTACCGTAAGTTTCATTAGCCAGCTCGTCTTCTGCGTTGTGCTAAGTTCTTAACCTCCGTTTCACGATGGTAATAGCTGACAGCCTTGCCCCAATGTTTATTGGCCTTTTCGTGAACCTTGTAGGTTGAGGATAGGCCGATTGGACTGCTTTGGGGGCAGTCAGTCATGGCGACACCAGTGATTTTCGACTTTGGTAGATTTTGGAACGCGCGGACAGATTGGTCACGTCGTGTCACACCGGCGCGCATGACAAACAGTATCTGATCGCAGAATTTTGCCAGAATGGAGCAGTCTGCAAGATGGGTCATTGGTGGTCCGTCAATGACGACCAGATCATAGCTGTCGCGGGCAAGATCTAGAAACTTGGGCAGGAGGTGCGATTCTAGGGCGCTGACAGGCATATCCGTTAGTATGCCTGCGGGCATGATGTCTAAAACGCCTTCGCTCACGATGTCGAGTGGCTGCCACGACGCGCCTTGGAGCACATCTGCCAAGCCGATTTCGTTCTTAAATCCGAATGTTTCTGACAGGCTAGCGTGGCGTAAATTTCCGTCGATGAGCAAGACATTTTGTGAGGCTAGACTGGCCGACTTTGCCAAGGAGGCTGCGATAGAGGTTTTGCCCTCTCCTTCGCCATTGGACAGGACAAGAAGAACCGGCGCGTTGTTGTCATCGGAGCTTACGGAGCACATCAGATAGCGTAGAACTGAGATTGTTTCACTGAACGGCGACTGCGGGTCGGTTTCCAAAATGTCCGGGATGTGCGTGCTGGTTCGTAGCTTAGAAAACTGTGCAAGGACTTTGATGCCTAGCATACGCTCGACTTCCTGAGGCGAATGAAACGTCATATCTAAAGCATTGCGGAGTGCCCCGATGATGATGGCCGCTGCCGCCCCCAGCATCAATCCGAAAATTGTAAACATCGTGACCGAGGGGAAGAAATGGTCTAGCGGCATCGTAGCCGAAGTGACCATCTGAGTGCCGCTGGTTGTGAAGGACTTGAGTTCCGCAGCCAAACCAGCATTCTCCAGATAGCGCTGGTAATATTGGCGATACGCGGCCGCGACGCGCTCCAACTGGCGCAAATCGACGCTAATTTGTGTTTCAAGCTTCGAGTCGCCGCCGGCTTTTGACAATGCTTCAGATAGCAGCGCGGTCCGGCTCTCAAGGGTTTCGACTTCGTTCGCCAACATCCCGATGATGCGCTCGACTTCGTCATCGAGCTGTCGTTTCATCTCATCGTATTGCTGGCGGATTTGGAGCAGCCTTGGATTTGACTGGTCTGACGCCGCGCTAAGGTCGCGCTCACGCAGTTCAAGAAGAAGCATCTGATTGCGCAGCTCATTGATGATCTCAGAAAGCTGCACTTCAGGCAGGCTGAGTACGTCTCCGTCGCCGGCAGCGACGGTCCGGGCCCGTGTCAATGCCGCGGTTTTCTGCGCAAGGTCGGCACGGGCTTCTAACAGCGCAGTATTCACTTCGGTTAACTGCTGATCATTTAACGATCCACCATCTTGATCGCCGAAAAGATCGTGCTGCACTCGGTACTCTGTAACCGCATTCTCCGCAACGCTTACTTGTTGGCGGAGTTCCTCAGCGCGAGCGCCAATCCAATCGCTGAATTCCTTAGCGTCCTGCCTGCGTTTCGCGAGGCGATGATCGACATAGGTTTCTGCGACCAATGTTGTCACTCGCTGTGCGAGGGCGGGAGAGTTGGCTCGGACACTGATCGTAATTATATTGGTGTCACCTTGCCGTTCGACACTAAGTACTTCCGAGAGGATGCTCTTGGCGACCAGTGCCTCCCGAGAAGGGGTTCCCACTTCTGAACTTCCGACATCTGGTTTAGGGCCGAGAACAGCGTTCTTTATCTGAGACAGAGTACGCCAAATGACGCTGGGGGGGGCTCGACGAAAGAAAGGGACGTCGACCAATTGTCCCCTTTCGACTACTTTCAGAAGCGTATCGTCCGCAGCAATTAGCAAGGTCTGGGCGTCTACATACTCGGTCGTAGGGGAGGATAGAGGGGTCTTTTCCACATCTATTGGACTCGAGGGAACAGCATCGATCATGAGTTGTGCTGAGCTTTTGTAGAGACGTTCCATTCTATGCGTAACAACTAGAAATACCGCTCCAGAGATGATGCTCATCACCAGAATTAACTTAAAATAACGGTGCAGAAACCCTAAAGACTCGCGAAACACCTCTGATAAAGATGCTGCTTCAGCAATGCCTCCACCAATCCGAGCGTCACTAGCTCCTTTATGGGGGTGCAGTGTCATTGTCCCTTGCGCTGTAAGATTACACTAAAAGTCATGCATATAAGTCGGATATCACCGACAAAGCTTATCTTTTGAAAATAATTTACGTCCATATCAATCCGCTCACAGTAATCGACTGTGCCACGCCCATAGACCTGCCAGAGGCCTGTCAAACCGGGCCGAAGTGCGAGGTATTTCGGTAAATGTTCCTTATACCTCTTTGTTTCTCCATAGGTAATCGGCCTTGGGCCGACGAGGCTCATATCCCCTAGAAGCACATTAAGTAATTGCGGCAGTTCGTCCAAACTTGTCTGGCGGAGCCATTTCCCTACATAAGTGATCCGGGGATCGTTGGAGATTTTATGGTTCTTGTTCCATTGCGCCTCAGCAGCGGCGTCACATTCAAGAATTTTCTCCAATAGATCATCGGCATCAGGCCGCATGGTTCGAAATTTATAGCATTTGAATCTGCGACCGTTCATGCCAACCCGTTCGTGAGCGAAAATAGGCTTAGCTCGGTCCAGTGATACGATCCCTGCAATGCATAGCAAAACAGGTGATAGAAGAGTTAATAGTATAAGAGCTAAAGAGAAGTCGAAGCCTCTTTTGACAAAGAGAACATAGATTCGAGACGATCCAGGCGAAAAACGAAGGACTTCGTCAGCCTGAGATGAAACTTCAAACCCATGTTTGTATCTCTGTAACATCACTGTTTTTTTTAATTCCTGTCATTGGTCGAATTTGACACCCATCCTGGCCATGTGTAGCCATGAATGCGCCTCATTCTAGCCTAGATTTGACGGGCGCAGTCAAACACTCCTTTAGGTAAAGGGCTAGACTCAGGTAAAAAAATAAAATTTGCGTCCGCAGAGGAAACAGTAGTGAGTGTGCCTGGATATTGTCCCGAATGCGGGTCCAGTAGATCTATCAAAATGGGGTCTTAAGCGGTGAAAAATCAGTTTAATGATCGCGAACTGTCCGAATCAACGGCCATAGTAGCTAGGTCGACGCAGCCACTTTCAGTGCTCAGCCTGTGCGAGACGGCGAATGGCGGTGTCGGCCGCTATCAAGAAAATCTTATAGCGCTTTCAGCGTTCGGTATATCAACATTTGTTCTGCTTCCCGAGAGCGACAGAGGTATAATTGGCGACAATTGTAATTTGTTTTTTTATTCCCGTAGTGGGAGAAATATACCCAGTCTGATAAGATTTGTTTTCGCATTTTTGAAGCAAAGAGGTAGTTTGCGTCCGGATGTATACTTTTTCAACAGTACTTTTTCACTGATACCTCTCTTTATTTTGCGTCTTCTGAGGGATAGAACGCCAGCTATTTACTGTGCGCATTGCTGGGCGGTTGCGGCGGTAAATCCAGCTAGCTGGCGCGGCCGCATTATTCGCACAGTTGAAGGAAGATTAAGTGGTTTGGCCGATCTTGTGGTTAACGTTTCTGAGGGCGAGGCCGCTATTGCACGGCGTTTTAGCTATCGGGGTGATCATGTGGTTGTCGCTCAAGCTGTACATCCTCCAGTTTCCGATGCGCGAAAGAATTTGTTTATTCGCCAAAACAAAACTGACGTGCATTTGCTCTTCGTTGGCAGGTTCGATCGGCAGAAGGGACTGGATATTTTGCTTTCAGCATTTGTGCGCGCCAGGGCATCGAATAAGAACTTGCACTTGCATCTTGTTGGCGGTGCGGTGCGAGGTGGGGATATTCCAGAGTTAACGGATGGCGTTGTAAATCATGGTTGGGCTAAACGTCATGAAGTAGATGGGTTTTATCGGTCAGCGGATGCGGTGATTGTGCCGTCAAGGTGGGAGGGCATGCCGCTGGTGGTCCTCGAGGCAATGCGTAACGGGACCCCAGTGTTTGCATCGACAGGCTGTGGAATGGGAGATTTTCTGTCACGGCATGGGTGTGGTTTGGAGTTTGATGGTTCTAGGGAAACGCTCGTGAACGTACTGGCCGGACTGAATGCTGCCGATCTTGCCGAGATGCGGTCGCGAACGTTTGAAACTTTCGAGCAGCATTTTAGCCTGGGGCGGTTCACCAAAGAAATGGCAGGTTATATTCGGCACCTTACCAAGGGCGGCAAGAAATGATCGATACCACGTCTGCTTTGCCATCGCTTTTTATTGCGGGGGCGCCCAAATCAGGAACTTCGTCCGTCTTCCAATGGCTGGCGGATCATCCGCACGCCCATGGATCGAAACCTAAAGAGCCTTGTTTTTTCGCTGATCCGGGCAGCCATGTGTTTCGTCGTGACTTCAATGCGTCATACGGGCTGGACCTTTATTCCAAATCATTTTCTCCTGTACCAAATGGGGTATCGGTCCTTCTGGAGGGGACGTCTAGCTATCTTTATAGTCATACAGCTCTTGAAGAGATCCCAAAGCTTCCGACTTGCCCTCGTTGCCTTTTCATTTTGCGTGAGCCAGCTGCACAGATCTACTCCACCTATGTCTATTTTAAAAATAACTGGGCGGCGATACCCAGGGAAATGTGTTTTGAAGATTATTTGAAAGCGCTTAGGCATCGGAGCTGCGACTTTGCCGGAAATGAGCTGGCAGCTAATGCTTTGGAAAACGCAGCCTATGTGCATTGGCTGCGCGACTGGCGAGATCGACTTGGTCCGGACAGAATGAAGGTCTGCACTTTTGATACTTTAAAAGAAGATGCCCGGGCATTCATGATCAGTTTGGCAACTTGGGTCGGGTTGGACCCAACTTTTTATGAGAGCTACGAATTTCAAATCGAGAACGAGAGTTACATACCTAGAAATCGCAACCTTCAGCAGATCAATATCGCACTACGAGGCATTTTGCCTCAAGGGGCAGTCTATAGCATTGCGCGAAGCCTCTACCGTCAGCTGAACACGCGCGCTCCCGAGCGACGTGGGATGGACGATATGTTGGCACTGCTGCGAGCTGAATTTGCAGAGGATAATAAAGCATTGGCCGAAGAGTTCGATCTTGATCTATCCACTTGGGTATAATGCTCTATCGTGTCGGCTCTTGGGCCAGCATCTCTTCATAGATGTTCAAAAGTCTATTCAAGTGACGCTCTGGAGACATCTCGTCCGCAAGTGAACGGGCGTCGAATGCTGGGATTGATGCCACCTGGGTAAGACTGTTGGCGAGAGACTCCACATCCGGCGAATTATAGATCACTCCATTTACACCGTGATCTACGACCTCCGAAGCGGCGCTCCATGAGCCGCAAACCACAGGAACACCGCGGATCAAGGCCTCAATCGGGGCAAGTGGCTGACCTTCATACCAAAGACTGGGAAAAATGAGTGCACGCGCGCCAGATAAATGCGCCTGCACTTCAGTTGGGCTGACCCAGCCGGTAATAATCGCGTCGGGGTTGGCCTTGCGGATCGCCCCTGCCTCTGGGCCATCACCAACGAAGATAGCTTTAACGCCTGCCATCAGAGCTGCCTTAGCAAAGAGCAGGCCCCCTTTTTCCGGCGAGAGCCGACCCACGAAAATATAGGCTTCGTTTGCCCGGGCATCGACCGGGAGCCCGCCGTTCCCGACAGGGTTTGGCAGAGCATGGCGGCGTGCCTCGGCGGGAAGGTAGGCGTTCATTGCCCGCAATTGAGTTTGCGAGATATAAGCCACATGTTTGAGCCCGCGTGGCATCTGTCCAATACTCTGTGCAAGTGCAGAGCGCGCA
This sequence comes from Sulfitobacter sp. 1A15258, assembly GCF_043557045.1. NCBI lineage: Bacteria > Pseudomonadati > Pseudomonadota > Alphaproteobacteria > Rhodobacterales > Roseobacteraceae > Sulfitobacter > Sulfitobacter sp. 1A15258. The sequence continues at coordinate 32,748 of NZ_JBIFFK010000014.1, forward strand.
ATGCGCCACGCCTTGTGGGAGGCATGGCGAACATCGCAATTGGTACAGATGCAGCTTAGTGACAATGGGCGCCGGGTACAAATTTCCTTTTTTTGATAGTCAAAGAACCCACCATTCGGGCAGGCGAGGAAATACTCATGCATCGTATAGAGGGTTGGGACAGGGCTCTCCGCCAGCGCCCGTCCAATAGATGGCGACAGCACCTTGGCCCAGCCATGACAATGAACCACGCTGGAACTGGGGTCGAGGGCTGCAATTTCGCGGCGCAATGCCCGCAGCGTTGAGCGGCTCCAGAGACCTGCAGTCATTGCATCGAGGCGATTAGGATTGCTAGTCAGCGTGTGCCGGCCAAGAGAAACGGTCCTGATCCGCGGATGGCACAGCGTTGCGTCTGGCACGCCTGAACCGGCAAAAAATATCACGTGGAGACCTGCATGCGCTAGAAGCAGGGCGGATTCGATCGCTACTTTCGCTTGGCCGCCATTGATTTCTGAAAAATCCCCGACGATCAGAACTGTCTGTATGCGCCGGTCAAAGTCTTCTGCGTTCATTTCACACAGTCCTTCACAAGGGGAGCAACCGGTACTCGTGGGAGGTGAGAGCGGCCTTGTCGCCCGTTAGGCGAGACGTGCGAGATCTGCTAGGAAGCTCAGCAACTGCCGACTGCCCTGATACATTGTGGCAGTTTCACACAAAAGCGCGAAAAGCAAAGCGTGGAACGGTCCGGGGTAACTGGCGCGGAAAGCTAGCAGCGGGCTGCGTGAGAGCCACCGCGTGATGACGGGGTGCAACATAAATGCAAGTAGTCCGCCTAGAATGGCCCCCGCAGCGATATCAGACATCCAATGAAACCCAAGAATGAGACGCGGCAGGCTGATGACCACTGTTGCGTGGACAAGAAGTACCGCCCCCGCAAGGCGATGATAACAAAGTACGCTGCATGCCATTGCAAAGAACATCAACGCATGGTCACTAGGAAAACTGCTGTCGTTGCTCAATACATCAGGCTTGAGCCCGTTCACGAGGGTTAGTTCGAGGCCTTCCGTGTGTAGGGGTCTGGGAGAGAACGGCAAGGCCATTTGAAGTATGCGCCCAAGGAAAATCGCGATAAATACCACTACTAGCGTAGCGCATGTCTTTAAGAGTCTGCTATCTTCACCCTTCTTATGAATTTCTAGGAGCACCACTAGAATGAAAGTCGCGAACAGACCTTTTACGAGATAAGAATTTTGGATAAAGTGCAAAAGAATATCGAATGCAGGAAGTACACCAACAAGACTGTTAATATTTTCGGCTAGTATTAAATCCATTGATGCTTCCTTGTTGATTTTTGACTTTGGGGTAAACACTAGTTTGGACAAGTGGATGTCCTGTCTTCGTCATTTTCGTGTTCCTTTGCTAAGAACTATCGCAAGTCTACAGCTGCTGCTATTGGCAAAGTGTCGAGTAATGGCCACACTACAGCTTTGGATCCGGCATGCTTGCACTTTAGCTGAGATAAAAATTCATAAACTTAAGAAGCAGTCTTTGCTTTTCCGGGCCGTGCAAAGGAGACCAGTGAATGTCGGGCAATTGCGAAGCCGAAGGGGGGCGTGTAACGGTGGCGATCGCGACGACAGGTCGTTCGGACATCGCGGGTCGCACGATAGCCTATCTAGCCAGTCTGGAAGACCACCCAGATCGCCTAATCGTTAGTGTGGCGCAGGCCGATGATATTTCTCATAAAAGCCTGCCTCCACTTCCCTTTCCACTTGAGATTTTAAGGGGGTCAAAGGGGTCGAGCGTTCAGAGAAACAGAATTCTGGATGCTGAAAGCGAGAATGAGGTGATCCTTTTTCTAGATGACGACTTTCTTATCGCCGATGGGTATATCTCTGCTTTGCGCCGCAGTTTTCTGTGTCATCCCGACATCGTAATGTCGACAGGCCATTTGCTGGAGGACGGGATCCATGGGCCAGGCCTGACGCATGAGGACGGATTGCGCGTGTTGAGATGCGCTCCGGCAACACCAATCAAACCGCAAATAAAGCAGACCTATTCGGTTTACGGGTGCAATATGGCCATCCGTGTTTCGACTCTCTTAAAGTTCCCCGAACGTTTTGATGAGAACTTACCTTTATACGCCTGGCTGGAAGATATGGACCTTTCCCGGCGCATGGCGCGTTATGGCAAAATAGTTATTGATAAGAGTCTGATTGGCGTCCACCTTGGCACCAAAACAGGAAGGACATCTGGTTTTTTACTGGGCTATTCTCAGGTTGCTAACCCAGTATATCTCACTCGTAAAGGTACGGTCAGGCGCCTGCCAGCGTTCAAACTCATGGGCAAAAATATTATAGCAAACCTGATGAGATCAGCGTTTCCTGAGCCCTGGACCGACAGAGCGGGTCGGATGCGAGGAAACATGATGGCCTTATTCGATATTTTACGGGGGCGGTCTGCTCCGGACCGTATTCTAGAGTTCGACCAAACACTTAAGCGAAGGTGACCCTAAGGCGGATGAGTAGCCATGCTTTTCATCGCCCTCGTTAGGTGGCTCCGCTTGGCGATATCTTTTTTACTTTGCAAGGTGCTTGATCTGAATATGTCTAAAGCTAACCGACCGACAGCCATGCGCACCCTTCTAGGGTGGGGGGTTCTTGGGCAACTTGTTTATGTAGTCAGTCAGTTTGTTACGCTTCTAGCACTTACCCGGTTTGCGACAGTTGCTGAGGTCGGGATTTATGGTCTCGCAACGGCGGTGGTGATTCCAGTTTTTTTCTTCTTTGATTTGAATATAAGAATGAATGTCGCGGCCTCCAATAAATCGGCCTATAGTTTTCATGATTTTCGAAACCTTTTACTGATATCCGCATCTATAGGGTTTCTGATAGTCCTTTTTATCGGGGGTGCGGCTTTCTCCGGAAGTGCGCTAACTATTCTAGTTATTCTTGCAGCCACAAAAGTTGCGGAGAGCCTCTCAAATTTTTCTTATGGCGTTTTCCAGCGCTTTGATCGGATGCAACGTGTTGCAGGGTCTCTCATTCTGCGCAGCATGGGAGGGACCCTGGTATTCGTTTTATTCCTGTTAAACGGTGTGCCCATAGAGTTCGCGTTCCTCGGACAACTTTTTGTTTGGACTACTATTGCCCTGTTCATTGATTTGTTTCAGGCGCACAAGCTGTGGCGCGCTCAAGGCGCACCGGAAGGATTTGTTCCGATCCGGACGATTGAGTTGGCTCGGAATTCGGTGTTCCTGGCATTGAATGGTTTACTTTCAGCTTTGCAGGGAAACACGCCGCGCTACGTAATCGGTTGGTTGTTGGGTGTTGTGGCTCTGGGGCAGTTCACCGTTGTCGGTTATGCGATGCAGGCGATATCGACAGTCGCAATGTCTGCCATGCAGTCTCTGGCGTCACGGTTCAACCGATTGATCAGCGATCAAGAGGGTAGGGTTTTATGGGGCGTCCTTCGCAGAATTTTTGTGATTATAATACTTTGCGCGGTGATCGGAGTTGGGCTCAGCCTCATGTTTGGTGACCGTTTGGTTCAGGCGGCCTTCGGGAGGGACTATGCCCACTTGGGCGGCCTTTTGGCGATCTGTGTGTTAGCTGCTGCCCTCAGGTCGGGCGCACTTGCGCTTCAGATGTGTCTTCTTGCCGCCCGTCGATTTAGGCAAAACCTTCTTATTCGGCTTTGGGCATCGTCTGCCATGGTGATCCTTTGCATCATCGGTGGCTCGCAAGCTGGGTTGACAGGCATTGCCTGGGGGATGTGTGCCGCACTCATTGTTCATGTCGCGGCCCTCGCAGTTGCAGTGCAGCCCCTGGGCAAAGGGGGGCTCAATTGAGCGGAAACATGCGCGCAGGCCGCAATGGTCAAATCGTTGACACCCCCTGATCAATCATCACAATGATGGGGGCTACTTGGTTGGCTAGAAAGGTTGATGCAGGGTTGGATACAATAAATCGGGTTAGAAAGCTCAATCAGGCATTTCTGGACAGGACCGCACCTCAACGTTTTGTCTTTCACCATGTCCCTAAATGTGGTGGGACATCGGTCGCACGGGCGCTCCGACGGCGCTATTTGACCAGTCAGGCGACCGTGAGACCAGAGCCTAGCTTTCAGGCATTCAAGGCCTTTACGGGACGTACAGATACAGAGCAGATGCTAACTGATGTAAGCGACCTGCGTCAGCAAATGATGCTCTACCTGCTTTATGACGACATACGCTGCATTTCGTTGCATGTCCCATTCTCGCATGTGGCTTATGAACACTTCGGCGAGCGCTACAAATTCGTGACATTGCTACGCGAGCCGGTTTCACGCTTTATCTCTCATTACAATTGGAGCAGCCGTGGTGCAGGGGAACATGGTCAAATCAGTGAAGATTTTGATACGTTTTTAGATACGCAGAGAGCACGGCGCATGGGGGCCGAGTTTGTCGAAATGTTTTCGGATCAGTTTGGCCAAGAGGATATCCGCACGCCTGAAGCGATCTCGACAGCAGTTACAAATCTGCGGCGTTTTGATTTAGTGGGTCGACTAGATGATCTTGAAGGCTTTTCTATGGGGCTTAGAGAAATTTTGGGCATCCGTATCCGCATTGGTCACGAGAACCGAACCGGCCTTGCTACAGCCACGGTGTCGGCCAGTAATTTGACCCCCTCACAGCGAAGGGCTGTTGAGGAGGTCTGCGCACCTGACATTGCCGTCTGGAACGCGATCTTTGGAGGCGACTGATGATGCCACTAGGCGACCAGTCTGCGGGCCAGCATCTTTGCCGCGGGATAGGGGAGGGAGGCCACCAAGTTGACCGCACACGAGCGGCGGAGCAGATCTAGCGTCCGTGGGCAGTCATTACGCTGTTGATCGAACGGGATTCCGGCCCAGCTCCACGGATCAAATGCGACGTGGTGCATGCGTTGTGCAAGGATCGGAGACCACCTTGTATAGATATGCTTTGAGTTATCAAACAGACGGCGAACACCACGCTTCTCGGCAAAGTCGATAGCATCATCTTCTGTGGAGAAGGTGCAGGCTACACTGAGGGTCTCGTCAGGATCATTTCTGCGGGCAAGAGGGACACCAGCAGTCTTCAGCACCTCCTCAAGCATTGCGGAGTTACGCTTCATGCGGTTCAATCGTCCGTCAAGCTTTGCGAGTTGTACTCGGAGTATTGCCCCTTGTATTTCACTAATCCTGTAATTGTTGCCAAGGAAAAGTGGCAAATTACCACCCTCCCTATGAGTTCGATAGCCAATTCCCATATCATGGGCGCTTAGAGCCCGGTCGTGCAATTCTGGGTCGCCGGTCAAAATGGCACCACCTTCTCCGCAGGTCATGTTTTTGTATTGATTGAAGCTGAAAACGCCAATGTCGCCGATCGTGCCGCAGAAAGCGTTTTTGTAGCGCACACCGATTGCCTGCGATGCATCCTCAATGACGCGCAAGCCATTGTTGTGCGCGATACGCAAAATAGCCTCCATATTGCACGGTCGGTTTATCATATGCACTGGAATTACAGCACGGCTGCGCGGTGTTAATTTAGCCTCAAGATCAATAGGATCGATAGTTAGCGACTCATCGATCTCAACAAGTACGGGAACTGCGCCAACGAGCAGAACAGCTCCGGCTGTCGCCACCCAAGTATAGGCGGGGACTAACACTTCATCGCCGGGACCTATGTTGCAAGCTTGAAGCGCGCAAATCAGCCCTGCGGTCCCACTAGAAACTGCGATCGTATGTTTTGCCTTGGTAAAACGGGCGAGGTCTGCTTCAAATTGGGAGCACATTTGCAAGCTGTCCTCTGACCGAAGCAGATGACCATTTGCGATTACACGCCCCACCGCGAACCATTCACGAAATCCAAGCTTGGCCATTTGTGGCTTTCATCCTGCAATTAGACAATTTCAAAAATAAGGATCATGCGTCGCTTTTATTTCGATCACGAAAGGCGATGAACCTTGGAGCTGTCAAGCACTTGACACGGCGTAAGGGTCGTTTCAATTTATTCAAAAGGCTTTACTATGACAATTCAGAGCATCAATACGCTTTCTGACGGTGAGAGCCTATCAGCGGATATCGTTATTGTCGGCGGAGGCGCATGTGGTCTTACCTTAGCGCGCGCGTTGTCAGGAGCTGGGATCAAGCTGCTTGTCGTAGAGAGCGGGGGGACGCAAGAAGACCTCGCGCACGCAGACCTTGATACCGTTGAGATCGCAGATGGGTCTTGGCAGCCTGCAGAGTTTAAGCAGCGTGAGACCTATCACCGTAATCTTACCCGCTTCTGGGATGGCCAATTACAAACCTATGGTGTCCGCTGTCGCGGCCTTGGCGGCTCGACGCAGGCATGGGCCGGGAAGTCCGCGCCCTTTGACGAAATGGATTTTGCAGATCGTCCTTGGGTGCCGCTTTCTAACTGGCCGATAACACAGGAGGAACTTGCGCCTTACATTGAAAGCGCTTCAGAGTTGTTGGATCTTGGATTGCCCATTTATGACGAGTCGCTTTGGGAAAGGATGGGTCGGCGGCCGCCGCAGCCCTCGCTAAGCGGAGCGGTCTTTCGATCGACATTCTGGCAATTCGCGCGGTCGCGCCGCAATCCAACGGATATCATGCGGTTCGGAGCTGAGTACCTTGCGAAACCACCTGATGATGTGCAGCTTCTTACCGAGGCCACAGTAACTAAACTTCGTAGTAACCCAGAAGGTCGAGCATTTGTGGGGCTGAACGTGCAAAGCCTTTCAGGCACGAAAGTAACCATAAATGCGCGCACCTGTGTTCTAGCTGCCAGTGCCATTGAGAATGCACGTCTCCTCCTTTTGTCAAAAGACGTCAATCCTGCAGGGCTGGGAAATGCCCATGATCGTGTGGGTCGCTGCCTTATGGATCATCCAACAACTACGATTGCGCGGGCAACCCCTCAACAGATTGCAGCGATGTCCGCCTGGTTCGGGCTGTTTGGTTTTCGACAAGGAGCGCGCACATCAGTTTACATGCATGGGCTGGCGTTGTCGGCAGACTATCAACGAAAAACATGTAGCTTGAACGGTGCAGTTTTCGTCACGGAGGAGCGTGCTAGGGACGACCCATTTGCAGCGCTGCGGCGGCTTCTTCGAAAACAGAGCGCTAAGCCGTTCCAAGATCTATACTCGATTGCCAAGAACCCGATCCGTTCGGCGCGGGGCATCGCTGCTCGTGCGTTAGCGCATGGGTATCTGCCTTCAGCCGTTAACCGCATCACTGTAGATATGGCTTTGCGATTTTTCCCAAATACCGTCGCACAAGATTATCAGTCAGGGCGTGTCGCCGTTAAATTGGATGGTTTGCGGTTTGAGGCGACAACCGAACAACCACCAGATCCTGAAAATCGTGTTACGCTCTCCCAGAGCCGGGACGTATTTGGGCTGCGAAGACCACGGGTGGCGTGGAAGCCTGGGTCCATGGCTCGGGAGAATCTGCTGAGAATGGGTGAGGAGTTTGCCGGAAGCTTTGTCGGCGCTGGCATGACACCACCACGGCTCGAACCTTGGGTCATTGAGAAAGACCCAGAGGCTGCGGTTGTAATGGACCTGGGCCATTCCATGGGTACCACACGAATGTCCAGTTCGCCTAAGGACGGCGTTGTAGACCATCACTGCGCTGTCCACGGAGTAGAGGGGCTTTATGTTGCAGGCGGTTCAGTCTTGCCGACTTCAGGACACGCAAATCCGACCCTCATGATGCTGGCGATGACGTTGCGCCTTGGGAAAACCCTTCGTCGTCGGTTTGGAAAGCTTTAGACAGAAGGGCCTTAAAGTAGTTCAAATGGATGGCTGTGCTTCGCGGCATGCGCGTAGCGAGGGTCTCCGTTCCTGGTGGCCGTGTTGCAGAGGTACTCTCTTTGCTCTCTCGGGGCCCAGAACTATGGCTGATGACAGGTCGCTTTTCAGGCCGACGGCCTGCTTCTCGGGTCCGTTTCGCCAACACCACAGGCAACCTCGGCGATCTCGACGTAAGCGCTTACGGATCTTCTGGTAGTCGTGCGAACAATATTGCGATCCACGATCCGTGTGATGGATGCAGTCCTTGGGCGGCTGACGGAACGCGATGGCCATCTTCAAAGCCCTGATCTCAAGGTCGCGTTTCATCCGGTTCGAGACCGCCCAGCCAACTACACGCCGTGAATGCGTATTCCGGGGTGATCCGCCCACCGATTCCGATTTGATGCGCCCACCCGTTCCGATTTTATCCGCCCACCGATT
>NZ_JBIFFK010000049.1:0-1256 GCF_043557045.1 Sulfitobacter sp. 1A15258
ACTCGCCATCATGTTCGAAGAACGCTTTCCCATGGCGTAACTAAAGGCGTCAGGGCACAAAATTACGCACACTCCCTCACCCTCGGCCTTGATCCCCGTGCTATCAATAAGAAGATTCAACGAGCCAGCACCGCCACGATACGGCAGGCTCACGTTCAGCGTTTTCCGGCGGCGGCAAAGAGTGCTGAAGTCCGGTGCTGACCAATCAAGCCCGACCAACCGCAGCAAGCTTTGAACGAACCCAGTTGTCTGGCGGAGCGGCATGCCAAAAAGGACCTTCAGCGTTGGACACGTTTGAATAGCCGCGTCACTGAATTGCTGTTGCCGACCGCGCTTGCCGTTTGGCGGCGGCGCTCACACCATCTCCGGATCAAACCAGATCGACAACGATCCGCGCCGCTTCAAGCTGTCATTGTAAGACGACCAATTCTTGGTCTTATACTTGGTAGGGGACCAGCTGCTCATCCCCTTCAGCTATCACCCTGGATTCATACAGTGAATCCCATCAACCTATTTGTGCAACAAAGCCCACAGAGTTCACAAAATAGATAAACGCAACAAAATACCTTTTGCCCTTTCTGATATTCGCGGCCACGATCGAAGCGAACATGTCGCAAGAGCGCATTGTGGCAACGAAGACGGCACACCGGCTGTTGGAGCGTGTGGGCATCGCAGATCAAGCCGAAAAATACCCCAGTCAGCTTTCCGGCGGGCAGCAGCAGCGCGTAGCACTCGCACCCGCCTTGACGATGGACCCGCGCTTGATGTTGTTTGATGAGCCCACATCAGCGCTCGACCCCGAAATGATTGGGGAGGTGCTGGACGCCAGGCGTGAATTAGCCCGCGACGGCATGACCATGGTGATTGTCACCCACGAAATGAACTTCGCGCGCGAAGTCTCCGACCGGGTCATCTATATTCATAAGGGCAAAATCGTGGAGCAGGGGACGCCAGAAGCGGTATTTGATGCACCCCAGAATAAACGCACGCAAAGCTTTTTGTCGCGGGTTCTTACACATTAGAAAGCTTAGTGTGGGTATTTGAATGTGTAAGTTTATCGAGATTGCGAATGCAAAAAGCACTGGGGGGTCTTTTTATGCGGTAATCGGCAGTATCGCCATATCTATCACCGTATTCATCTCGTTGCCATGTGCCAAGAGCCCACGTGCCTATATAATGTACATAATTATCATTATAAGGCTGAGCCGGGCGTTGAATGTGGAGCCGGATCGGCTGGCGGAAGCGTTGTGCGTGAG
>NZ_JBIFFK010000015.1:0-25333 GCF_043557045.1 Sulfitobacter sp. 1A15258
CTGTCCGCGCGCAAGCCACCAAGTCTGACCACAGCGATAAAGCAACTGATCGACGCGGAAACCGTAGAGCGGCGGGTGCGTTCCATCCAGTATCAAATGCGCATCGCGAAGTTCCCCCATCATAAGGACTTCGCCACCTTCGATTACGGCGCGGCCGCGGTGAGTAAGGCCCAGATCGAACCCTTCTGCTCGGGTCAGTTCACCGAAGAGGCGCACAACCTCATCTTGGTCGGCGGAACCGGGACAGGCAAAACGCACATCGCCATCGCGCTTGGAACCACATTGATCAACAACGGCAAGAAGGTCCGCTTCTTCAACGCGGTCGATCTGATCAATGCTCTGATCAAGGAACAGGCCGACGGCAATGCCGGGAAGATCATCCGGCAGCTGTCGGCTCTGGATTGCGTCATCATCGACGAGTTGGGCTACATCCCGTTCCCGAAATCCGGCGGCGCGTTGCTGTTCCACCTGATCAGCAAACTCTACGAGAAAACCAGCGTCATCATCACCACCAACTTGGAGTTCGGGGAATGGGTCGCTGTCTTCGGTGATGCCAAGATGACAACTGCGCTCTTGGATCGCGTCACGCACCACTGTGCCATCATCGAAACGGGCAACACGTCATATCGCTTCGCTCAGAGCAAAAGTCGCAGAGAAAAATAGCCGCGTCGCAAGCAAAGCCCCCAGACGGACTCGCTATATGAGGGCGGTCCGCCTGGGGGCTTTGGCACCCAATAGGCGGGTCAAAATCAAACGCTGAAACCGGGTCACTTTTAAACGCTCATTGACACCGTTGGCGCGAAGAGCTTGGCCCGCGCACCCCCTTTTGCTAGGGGGCTGTCACACGCTCTTTTTGGTCTTCTGCAACGTTCGTATCGGACTGGGGCCCGGAGGTGAGTGCCGCTACAAAGTCCGCGGTTACGTCGCCCCAATCGCGCAGGCGCGTGGCGGCAATTTTGGCTTCCAGTGCTTCGCGGCGTTCGGGTTCGGCAATCAACTTACGGCAGGCTTCATAGATGCTGTCGATTGAGCTGGCATCGCAATATTCTACCATATCACCCCCCACTTCAGGCATTGAGGAGTTGGCCGCAACCACGCCAGTCTTGCCAAACGACAGGCCTTCCCCAATCGGCAACCCCCAGCCTTCGTAGAAGCTGACCATGGCGGTGAACACGCAAGTCTCATAAAGGAACGCCAACTCCGTATCGCTGGGGCGTTCGGCAAACTGCACCCATCCTCCTAGGTTTCCGGTAGCACGCATGAGCTGATTGAAGTCATCATTGTACCAGCCAGGCTTGCCTGCAAAAACCAACTTGGGCAGCTCCAGATCAACTTCTTCGCTCAATCGCTTCCAGACCTGCGCCAGTCTCCAGATATTCTTGCGCGACTCCATCGTGCCGACCACCAGAACAAAAGGTACTTTGGACAGATTGAGGACCTCTCGTCTCACCATCCTCGAGCGGTCCACGCGGCCCTTGTAGGTCCCGGCCGGCGCCATCTTCGCCACAGGCTCCGCAACGTCGAAGCTTTGGGCGAGAGGGATGGTCTGAATAGGACGGGTGACGCCCACTTCCTCCATAAAGGCTGCCAGATCACGCGCGGTGTTCTTTGAATTGGCAAAATAATAGCTGCAATACCCAGTAGAACTCTTCAGCCAGTGATAGAACTCTTGGCTGAAGTCACCAGCAATGTGCTCGGGGGTAATCAGCGGGATCAGATCATGCACCAGCTGCGTGATTTTCATACCAAAGCGATCGTTCAGTTCTTGGAAGCAGCCATCGATACCATCGATGGACCAGGTGGCGCCCAGGACCACCAAATGGTCACCCTTTTGCGCAATCTGCGAGACTAATATCCGCTCCAGATCAGCTGCTTTGGTCTCTTCTGCCTCTTGCGGCTCGCCTGCGCGGTGGCTGAGCCATTCTGCAATGCTTGAACCGTGCTTTGCAAAATAGGCCTCATTCCCCCGCAGGGCGTAGTAACTGCGGCGCAAATAATGGAACCGATATTTGAGAGGGTGGTTGCGATAGCGCTCAAGGGTCGGCGCGGTCGCGCTGCGGGCCCGCGCCCCGCGGCCGAAGAAAACAGTGCAAAAGAAATCTGTATCGAACTCATCCATCTTTGCTACGAAGTCAGAAGCGATCGAGACATATTCGCGCCGCGCCCGGTTCCAGTAGGAGAGCCGCACAGCTTCCGTGCCGTGCAGATCGACCATGCGCTTGATGATTTCGAAAGAGACCCGTTGAATGCCCGAAACCGAGGTTTCCCTCTCAACATACAGCATAATGTCCGTGACATCGAAAAAATAAGTCTTCATCGGTTCCGTTCTTCGTTCGCGCAGAGGTTCATCCTGCGTCATCTACATTTGGCGGCTTAATGCACTGGGTACTATTTGATCTTAAGTATAATGTTTCTCAACGCTTGGTAATCCCCCATGTTTGCGGGGGCTTGGTTGTAGAAGCTACGCGGCCCTCTTCAGTTTCTGTGCTTGCGTCATCTCGTCGTTACCCATGTTCGGGCGCTCGTTATTGTAGGATCAAAGCAATCTTCCGTGACTGTCTACAGTCAAACCAGAGGCAGATCTTTAGCCATCGGTATTGTTTGCCAAATCATATTCCCTCCAACCAAAAAATCCGGAAAGCGTACCCAAAATAAGAGACGCTGACCCCCAGAAAGCCATATCGGGGAAGTCATTTGAGATAGAAAAGGCCAGGAAGGCAGCAACCGCAAAAGTAAGTCCCCCGAGGCAGGGGAGCTTGAAGGTAAGGGCTCCGGCCACAAACACTAAGATTGCAGCGGCAATGCCAACAGAGTTTGCCTGTGTAAGCTCTTCTCGGGTTTCCTCATTGAAAACCATGAACTGAAGCATCACCAGGATACTCAAGCCTATCCCGATTGCGCCTAATGAAAGCTTCATAAGGGTACCTTTTCGGCAATCTCGAACAAACCTGAAGCTTGAAAGCAGGCAACAGGTTACATGCAGGGTCTCTCGTAGCTGGTAGGGTGCCTTTTCGCGTGGAGGTTTGCAACCTGGGCCTTAAGAGGGGCTCGTTCGTCAGTGTAGCGGTTCTTGCTGCAAATTTTGATTGTAGGGCACGATAATAACCGTTCATAACCCAGATTTTATTTAACGATTATATTCATCTATATCGCGTTTCTACCTGCTAACCTTCGCACTACGCCTCTTTCGCATTCGCTTGCCAGTCCGGACCACAGGTCAGTCTGCAGCCCGCTCCTTTGCCGATGGATATAGGTCAACTTCTCTCTGAGGCGGGACCTCGAGGAGACCCGATGTCCAATGTTACCGAAGCGCCTGCATGAACTCTTCAGCGACATCGTCCCATGTCCGAAGTTTTGCTTGCGCGATACGCTTCTCAAGAGCTGTGCGGCGTGTCGTATCAACAATCAAAGCCTTACAGGCTGTTGCAATGCTATCCACATTCAATGGATCACAATACTCGACCAGTTCCCCGCCCACTTCTGGCATCGAGGTGGACTTTGCTACGACCGCAGTTTTCCCCATAGAGAGGCTTTCTCCTATAGGGAGTCCCCACCCCTCATAGAGGCTGACCATAGCGGTGAAAAGGCAGCCCTCATAAAGAGCTGCTAGTTCTACATCAGATGGTCGGTTAACAAACTCGATCATACCATCAAGGCTATTTGTTTTCTTTATAAAGTCGGTGAAGTCTTGGCTCTGCCAGTTATGCTTTCCTGCGAAAATCAGCTTTGGTGTGGTGACGGTTTCATCTGCGTACAAGTGCTGCCAGGCTATGGCCAACCGCAACAGATTCTTGCGATCTTCTAGGGTGCCAACAACTAAGACAAATGGGTGCTTGAGTATTTTGCGGACTTGGTCGCTAAGGGCGCCTTCATCAGCCTTTTGGGGTCGATGAAACTGCTGAGCCAAAGGCACCACTTCCACCGGTCTCGGCGTACCTTGTTCTTCGAAATAGCTTTGAAGGTCACTACGAGTATGGCGGGAGTTAGCTACGTAGCTTGTGCAATAATTGGTGGAATTTTTTAGCCAGTTGTCAAACTTATGGGAAAAGCCGCCATTCAGATGCTTCTGAGCGAGAATAGGAATGAGATCATGCACAAAGATGGTGACGTCAATCTGCTTATCGTTCTTTAGGCGTTCCAGCTCTTTTGCCAGTTTTCTTAGACCGAACACGGCGCCCAAGATAACCACCCGGTCACCAGGTTGTGCAAAATCACCCACAAGTTGCCCTTTTGGCTGTGGCGGGAAGGGAGTTACCTCATGATTGCGTCGAGTCGCATGGTAACCCTTCCATTCTGCGATCGAGCTTCCTTTTTTAAAGAAGTGCGCCTCATCGCCAATCGCTGCTTTATAGTGCCGAACAAGTGAATAAGCCCAGTATTTTAAAGGCCGCAAACGATACCGCCCGAGCGTCGGGGCTGTTTGCTCCATTCGACGCGCTTTTGAGCCAAAGAACAGATGGCTGAGCCGATCAGTGTCAAAATCGGGTATATCTGTGAGGTGAGAGGCTGGCAGTGCGATGTAACGGTTATCAAGCGTCCAAAATGAGATCATAATGTTCTCGAGGTCAGTTTGCTCCGCGATGCGCTTAATCAAAGCGAGGGACACCCGTTGAATCCCCGAAATTGAAGATTCTGTACGCACATAGCTCAGAATGTCAGAAATGTCGAAAAAGTAAGTCGGGGCCACCGTTGTTCGCCTTTGTGAGATCTAGGTGCAATCTTTCGCGTATGGGCTTAGGGCTCGAAGTTTCCCAGGAAAGTTTCCGCCATAGGCTAAGTGCTTTTCTCCTAGGAGCTGGCGTCACCCATAGCTATTGCGTTGAGCGGTAAACATAGCGGCGTAGAGCCCATCAAGCGCCATCAGTTCACTATGGGACCCTTTCTCTACGACGGACCCTTCATCCAGCACATAAATCATATCGGCATGAGTGACGGTAGACAGCCTGTGCGCGACAATTATGGTGGTCTTATCCACCGCCAACGCATCAATAGCACCGCGGACTTTTTCTTCTGTGCGCTGGTCAAGGGCGGACGTGGCTTCATCGAGCAGCAAAATGGGCGCGGAGCGTAGGAAAGCGCGCGCGAGAGCAATACGTTGCTTTTGCCCACCTGAGAGTTGCGAGCCTTTCGGCCCCAAGGGAGCATCCCCGCGGCTTCGCATCAACGTGTCGATACCCACCAGCTCAGCGGCTTGCCAAATCTCTTCTTCGGTCGCTTCTGGCCGCACATAGCGAATATTTTCGTAGATTGAGTTGTTGAAGATGACGATGTCTTGAGCCACTACAGAGAATGACTGCCGTAGTTTATCAATCCGCAGTTGGTCAACGCGATCCTCTCCAATCTTAACTGCGCCTTTGCTGACATCATAAAGACGCGCAATTAGGCTTAGTACTGTGGTCTTTCCTGATCCCGTGGCCCCAACGATTGCGGTGATCTTGCCGCCTTCAAAAGTCATGTTTGCCCCTTCGAAGAGGGGCTGGTCTTCTTTGTAGGAGAAAGAGACATCTTCCAAAACGATGTCAGCACGAGGGTCAAAGGTTTCTTTTGCGTCGGGGGCATTGGTGATCGTTGGCCGCTCCCGATAAAGCGCTTGCAAGCTGTCCAAGATGATCAAGCTAGCCTGCAGGCTCACAAAAAAAGTAGTCATGCGCCGCGCAGGGTCGAAAATCAGCGCCATGCCCACCATGAAAGCGATGATGGACGCGCCGTCCATGTCAAAGCCGGGGTTGAGCGCCATGTAGCCCCCCACGCCAATGATCAGAACGTAAATTATGGCCGCCAGAATATCGACTGATGGGCTCATCAAGGCCTGTACTGCCTGAAGACGAATTGTCAGACGCCGGATTTCTGTCGTGGCTTTGTTCAGGCGCATCCGCTCCACGGGTTCTTGGTTGGAAATCTTGACCGTGCGCATGCCGTTGCTCATCTCTTCGATGCCAGACATGTAGTCGCCCATGGCATTCTCAGCACTCGCTTGCACTTCTTTCACACCGTGGGAAATGTGGCGCACAAGAATGGTAACTGTGGGCATGACGAGAATGACTAGGAGGAACAGCAAAGGGTTCTTCCAAGTCAGGTAACCCGAGACAATAACCACAGTGACCGCATCGCGCGCGGCATTGACGGTCGTTTGCCCAATGAACCCACTGAGATCTTGGGCTTGATTGACCAGCCGCAAAATAATCTCTCCGGATTTCGTGCGTTCAAAATATGCCAAATCAAGTGTCATCATGTGATCAATCAGATCACGACGTATCTTGTAGACCGCATCGCTGGCCAACCAGGTCGACAATCGAGGCACGGTGTAAGACATGATCGCTCGTACCGCAAAGATACCCATAACCATGGCGCAGACACCAACTAGGCCTCCGACCGAACCGTTGTCAAAGATGACACGCAAACCATCTTCGGTCAGTCGGATGAACTGCTGATAGGCCACCCCCTGTATTACGATCATCCCCATGACCAGACCAAGCCAAGGCGTCTTCTGCTTGAAGTAACCGTGCCAGAACCACCCGATATTCTTTTTGTCCTGCTCTGAGAATAAGGGGCGTCGGTTCTTTTTCCGTAGCATTTTTAATAACCTGACCATGGGTGTGAAGTCTCGTTCTTTGGCGGGTACGGGCTCTCTATAAGAGAGTAGGGGCAAAGTGTATCCCTGAACCACCACCTACGCGCCAAAGCCCTGTCTTGCGCAAAGAAGGCCTGAAATGGCAACATATGTGTCTCGGCGCCCCCCTCCTCCTCAAAGCCCTTGTCTGAACGCAAGCACAGAAACCTTCTATGACGGTTTCATATCCTGCAGAAACGTAGGGATAAGACACTTGATAGGCCGTTGGTCATAAGGCACAAGCGATGGGTGATAAGTCTAGTCTGGGGTCCATAAAGCACGTGCTTAAGGCTATCCCTAAGCCTCCTTGGCCAGCCCAAGGTGTCCGGTCGAAATGGAGGCCCGTTCATATAGGATAGAACGCGGTAATCGCACGCGTTCCTTCCGCAATACCCCAGCTAAAGCGCGTGTTGAGAGTAATGGTCGCTAGCGCTTCGATCAGCATCGCCATGACCCGCTGGATGCCCGTAAGTTGCGCAAATCAATAGCATCGATAATTACCTTTGCCATATATATGTTTAGGCGCCATGGTTAGGGTGTACTGGTAAATACTGTTGACAGCCTGTTTGCCGCTTAGCGAGTAAGGAACCCCTCTACTGTCTTAGCGGGAAAGAGCGAAGCTAGAATAGAGGGCCTTTATGGACCGAGAACTCTTCTATCGTGATTTTGAAGAGGCCTTTCGAGGACCGCGTGAAGAAATTATCGCCCGTTTGGACTTTTATGCGCCTTTTGCCCGATCCTTACGGGAGCTCCCGCAGATTCCGCAAGCGGCCTTTGATATGGGCTGCGGGCGGGGTGAATGGTTGGAAGCCTTGGGAAGTTGGGGGTTCACGGCACAGGGCGTCGATCTGGATCAAGGCATGCTATCGGAGGCCCGCGACCTCGGTCTCGACGTCACCTGCGCTGACGCGCTCGAAACACTATCCACGTTACCTGATAATAGCCAAGCTATCATATCGGCCTTCCATCTCGTCGAGCACATACCTCAAGATATGTTGCTCACTCTTTTGGAGGGCTCAGTTCGGGCGCTTGCCCCAGGCGGCATTCTAATCATTGAAACCCCCAATCCAGAAGCGATCGGCGTAGCAACGCTGACATTTCACAACGATGCAACGCATCAAAGCCCCATCCCCCCTGAGGTCCTGAAGTTTCTCTTCGGGTATCATGGGTTCAAGCCGGTAGGGCGGTTCCGTTTGAACGGCCCAGAGGTTGTCGAGACCCCAGGCTTGCAAGATGTGCTTTATGGAGCCGCCCCAGATTATGTCGTCATTGGCCAAAAGCCTGGCGATAAAGGCGCGACGGAGGCTTTGTCCCAAGCTTTTTCTGTCAAAGCTGGCGCTTCAAGCGAAGACCTCGCGCAAGCTTTTGACCAAAAACAACAAGAACATCGAGCCGAGCTCCAACAGCAGGCGAAAGAACTAAAACAGCAGGCGGAGCGCATCACGGAGCTGTATGATCAACTCAATCAGCTACGCAATCAAACTAGCACGATGCAAGACGATATTACCCTACTGCACCGGCTCAAGAAAACCAAATTCATGCAGAGGTCACGCAAGCTGCGTAAACTCTCTGCCCGGATAAAACGAAAGAAGCGTGTACCCCCTTTAAGTTGGCAACTGGAGGGGCCATTCGACAGCTCTTATTCTTTAGCGCTGGTTAACCGTGAGTTGGCCCGAGCTTTAAAGCGTGCTGGACAGAGAGTCTGTTTAGTATCCGCAGAAGGACCAGGAACCTTTGAGCCAGACAAAAGCTTTTTATCGGAAGCGCCGGACATAGCTGCAATGTTTGGGCGATTTAGGACTATGCTTGGAGGCTATAAGGATGCAGATGTGGTCACGCGCAATATGTATCCTCCCCGCGTTGATGATCTACCCAAAGGTTCCTTAGAAAACCCTATTCTTGGCGGCCTGCATTGCTACGCGTGGGAAGAAACCGGTTTTCCCGTAGAGTACGTTGATCACTTTAACGAACATTTGCGGTTCATGACTGTGACCTCTGCGCATGTGCAAAGAATAATGGTCGATAACGGAGTGTGTGTGCCAGCCTATGTCGTTGGAAATGGCGTAGATCACTTGCCGTTGGATGTGGAGCTTGAACAAGTACCCATTTTACCGCGTCGAATTAAGAATGCCCAACGGGTATTTATTCATGTGTCCTCTTGCTTCCCACGCAAAGGTGCTGATGTTCTTCTCAAGGCTTGGGCGGCCGCTTTTGGAGATCGCGAAGATGTGGCGCTGATCATTAAGACCTTCGAGAATCCACATAATGACATTGCCGCCCAGATTGCCTCCACATCAGGTTTATCACAAGTTCACCTGATCTCAGATGACCTGTCCGCCATAGAGATGGCCGCGCTCATAGCTTCGGCCCATATCGCAGTACTGCCAAGCCGAGCTGAGGGCTTTGGTCTCCCCGTCGCAGAAGCCTTGATGGCAGGATGCAGGGTAATAACCACCGGGTGGAGCGGCCAAACAATCTTCAAAGGCTGTCCGCTCCTACGCTTCATTGATTACGATCTGGTGGCGGCAGATAGCCATCTAGGAGCCGGCGACAGTCTTTGGGCAGAGCCAGATCTGCCTGATTTGGTCAATGCGCTAAACGAAGCTACTGAGGCAGCTTTGCCCACCTCTGCAGAGCAACAAGAGGCGCGCGATTGGTTGCTTGACCGGTTCACGTGGGATGCTGTCGCGCAACGCAGTATTGCGGCTGTCAGACATGCCGCCGCCAATCCGATAGCTTCGCCCCGCATCGGTTGGATCAGTACATTCAACACGCGCTGCGGGATTGCGACATATTCAGAGCATCTGCTCGATCACATGCCTAATGATGATATTATTGTCTTAGCTCCGGATAGTGACAGCACCGTCCAACCTGATGAGAGCCTGCCTTATCCGGTAGTAAGATGCTGGAGTGAAGGGCAAGATGATCTGGAACGCCTTACAGCTCAAATTAATGCAGCGAACCCTGATGTTCTCGTTGTACAGTTCAATTACGCGTTTTTCGAGATGTCTCAATTGGGTGGCCTTTTGGATGCACAACGCACCGCGGGCCGTCGCGTGGTGGTCATGCTCCATGGCAGCAATGATGCGCGCGCACCTGCGGACCGCCAATTGCGGCAAATCACTTCGGCACTTCAGGGGTGCGACCGCCTTTTGGTACACACCTTGTCTGATATGTCACGGCTGCGAGATATGGGGATTGCAGAGAATGTAACTTTGGTCCCTCACGGTATTCTGGCACCCGTCAAACCAGAAGCTCTGCCAGCCCGCACAGGGCCGATTGTCTTGGGCAGCTATGGCTTCTTTCTCCCAGGGAAAGGTTTGGTTGATTTGATCGATGTTGTCGCCATATTGCGCAGGCGGGGCTATGATGTCGAGTTGCGCATGATCAACGCCGAATACCCTCAGCCAATCTCACGAGCCGAAATTGAGCTCGCACAGAGCCGTGTTTCCGATCATCAGATAGAGAGCGCAGTTCATATCAACACTGAGTTTACGAGCGACACAGTGGCCATGGCGGCATTGCAAGACTGTGACCTTATCGTGTTTCCCTATCAATCCAGCGCGGAATCTGCTTCCGGCGCAGTGCGCTATGGACTAGCGAGCGGGCGTCCGGTGGCCGTAACGCCCTTGGAAATTTTTTCAGATGTTGCAGACATTACTCTGACCCTGCCGGGCTGTTCAGTTAGTGATATGGCAAAGGGAATCGAAAGCTGGTTAGACGACTTGCGTTCGGGACCTGGCGGCATTCCGAACAGCGCTATTGCAGAGGTGCAAAAGCGGGGCGCCGATTGGTGTGCGGCACGGTCTTACATACGTACAGGCGCACGTCTTTCAGGAATGTTAACTGCATTACACAACACACCGCCAACCTCTCTTTTCGACGTAGGTGGTTGAGAACCAACGAAAGTCCTAGGTACTACTTGGAAAATAAATCAAGCAAGATTGTGCAGAGCGCCACGGCCCACAGGAATATGGAGATGGCTATAGCGAATCGCCGACCTCGCTTTGATCTCACCAGTATATTGGATATCCTATTTAACATACGACTTTTTAAGAATTTATTCTGGTGTTATTAATCAAGATGAATGATAGTGTTTGGTGCTGTGCTCGGTCAATAAAATCCTTTGCGCGATTGGCGTAAGGGCCTCCAAATGACCGTTGCCGTATTCTGCGTAAAAACAGATGGGCGACAGAACTCACCTATTGCAGTCGCCACGCGAGCCGAAAATTTCAGCTTTACTGCCATACGTCCACAAGGGCCGCGTCATTCTCATATGCCAGCTTCCAACTAAGAACCCATTATAAAACTGAACTTGGCTTGTGGCCTCTGGCAAGGCAGGCTGCTATTGCTGTCGATAGTATTTATACCAAGGAACGATAGATGACCCACATCGTGCACCCCATTTTGCTGTGCGGCGGCTCTGGCACCCGGCTTTGGCCGCTCTCTCGCAAGAGTTATCCCAAGCAGTTTGCTAAACTAATGGGGACATACAGCCTGTTTCAAAGCTCTGCACAGCGCATGATGGGGCAAGGCTTTGCGCCGCCAGTTCTTCTAACGGGATCAGACTTTCGCTTCGTCGTAACTGAACAACTTGCGGCGGTAGAGATCTCCCCTGCAGAGATCCTGATTGAACCAGAAGGCAAAAATACCGCGCCGGCGATTCTGGCCGCCGCTTTGTGTCTGGCAGAGCGCGCTCCAGAAGCGCTGATGCTAGTCGCTCCTTCAGACCATGTTATTCCAGATGCGGATGCATTCCGCACCGCGGTGCAAGCCGCTACACCTGCGGCACAAGCAGGTCAGATGGTTACGTTCGGTATATACCCTGACCGCGCAGAGACAGGCTATGGTTGGCTAGAGGTCGACGGCGCATTAGCACAGGAGTTGGATGCTACACCTCAGCCATTAAAGCGCTTCGTCGAAAAGCCAGATAAACCCACCGCAAAAGCCATGCTTGCCGATGGGCAGCATCTATGGAACGCCGGGATATTCCTCTTCTCTGTAAAGACCATTATCGCCGCTTTCGAAGCGCATGCGCCCGAGATGTTGATGCATGTACGCGCAGCCGTACAAGATGCAGAGAAGGACCTTGGCTTTACGCGCCTAGCGCCAGATGCTTGGGCCCAAGTTGAGAACATTTCCATTGATTATGCCGTGATGGAAAAGGCTAACAATCTTAGTGTTATGCCCTATTCGGGAGCCTGGTCGGATTTAGGGGGGTGGGATGCCGTTTGGCGCGAATCCGAACCGGATGAAGCAGGTGTGGCGACGTCAAATTCTGCAACCGCAATCGATTGTCATGATACATTGCTGCGGGCAGAGGACCCAAGCCAGCACCTTGTCGGCATTGGCTTGCAAGACATCATTGCAGTTGCCATGCCCGATGCAGTGCTGGTCGCTCACAAAGACCGCGCGCAGGACGTAAAAGAGGCTGTTGCAGCACTCAAAAAGAAAGGGGCTGCCCAAGCCGAAACTCTGCCACGGGACTATCGGCCGTGGGGGTGGTTCGAAAGTTTGGTCTCAGGATCGCGCTTCCAGGTCAAACGTATTGTGGTGCATCCAGGTGCGGCACTGTCATTGCAAAGCCACCATCACCGTTCTGAGCATTGGATTGTTGTCGAAGGTACCGCAAGAGTTACGGTCGGCGAGGATGTGCAGCTGGTGAGTGAAAACCAGTCCGTCTACATTCCCCTCGGCACGGTCCATCGTATGGAGAACCCGGGAAAAATTCCCATGGTGCTCATCGAAGTCCAGACAGGCAGCTATGTCGGCGAAGATGATATCATTCGCTACGAAGACGTTTATGCCCGCGGCCAGGGAGCTAAGGGCTAGCGACGCACCCACGAAGTGACCACGTTATAATCAGAAACAACCCAAGGCGCCCTTATGAAGCGACTGATTTGCATACCTTTTTTGCTTCTCTCTGCTTGCAGCCCAGCACCGAGCAAAGAGCTTCCAATGCACTATGACCCCACCACTGGTGAGATGCGGCCTTGTGCTCATATTGGCATGCTAGGAGACTGCAAACACTTCATGTGAGGCTAGCTTAGGTGCGTGCGAAAGGGGGCGCCCTTCGAACTCATCTTTGCCTACCGAGACAACAATTTTCCCACAAGCCAAAGCGCGTACAAACTGCCCTTGGATTTGAATATACTTGCTGACAAGGATGGTGCGGATCATCGCAGGCCTCAAACTTTAAAAGGATGAGTTTCAAGTATAGAAGATAGCCCGGCATGCGTAAAGCTTCTACGAATGGATGGCTGCACAACGCCATGCTGCCTGCCAAAGTCATTGCAGCAGTAGCAGCGCGCGTACTTACTGCTTAGTGAGCTAGGGCAGGGACACTCCTCAGCGGCACATTAAGGCCCCGGAAACGGCCACTTGTCGCCCCATTCCTGGACAACAATCGAAGGCATAGAACAGGGATTGGAGCGACAAATGACACATCATTCAAAAATCGATCTTTTTCATATGATTGGGTACAGCCTGATCGCCGCAGTGGTTGTTGGCGTGACGCTATATACCTGAGAACCCGTTCTTGGCCGAAAAGCAGAGAGTATGGTGTGAGACAGCCAGCCTACAGCAGCATAAGCAGTCTTGATGAAGAAAAGGTCGGTATATAGCCCCGAGCTTCTTCGAAGCTACTGACCAATCTGCTTTGCCAGGAAACGCAGGAACCGAGGGTCACTGGCGCGCGTGATATTGAGCCTGATGCCAGCATTCCCACTACTTTCCCGGGCGGAAAAGAAAGTAGACGGGGCCAAGAAAATATCCTCGGTGGCAGCCCTGCGAGCGAGTTCAGTATCGCTCACTCCCTCAGGCAACTCCAGCCAAGCGTAATAGCCTTGCCCTGGTTCAAACTTGCACCGCAAGTTCAGGTCAGCCAAATCACTTTGCAACTTGTCCAAAGCGTCCTGCAATCTTCCTGCTAGTCGGTTGAGGTGACGGGCATAGCGCCGGCTCCGGATCGCTTCCGCAATGATCATCTCGGACATCCGCGAAGAGTTAACGGTCGTGATCATTTTCAGCTCAGCGAGTTCTTCGGCAATGCTGCGCGGGGCCGCGATATAGCCGGTTCGGAATGAAGCAGAAAGGGTCTTCGAAAATGTACCAACAAAGATTACCCGGTCAAAGCCATCAAGCGCCGCAAGCCTTACTCCTTTTGGGTTTGGTAGATCGATGAAAGGATCATCATCCACAACCATGAACCCCAAAGCTTCAGCCAGCTTTAAAACACCATGTGCTGTCATTAGGCTCATTGAAGTGCCCGTCGGGTTCTGAGCTAAGGATTGCGTGAAAAAGAGTTTGGGCCGATGCTGCTCAGCCAAGTTGCGCAGCTGTTCAAGATCCGGCCCCTCAGCACCACGCGGAACCCCAATATAGCTCACTTGAGCGAGACGCAGCTTTGCGAACAAAGGGTAGTACCCAGGGTCATCCACCAAGACCGTATCGCCAGCTTTCAGGTAGCGTCGCACAATCAGGTCCAAACCGTGGTTCGCGCCAAATGTCGTGACGATTTGGTTCGCATCAAGCGCAATACCATCGGCATAGTGATGCGCTGCAATCAAAGATCGGAGCGGCTGATACCCCATGTGAGAGCCGTATCCCGATGTGTCGCTGTCTTGATCCGGTAATTGGCGCATAGGAATGCCAGCCATCCACGAAGCGGGGGGGCGACCATCGCCAACCCGAACTGCATAGTTCTGGTCAAGCTGCGCGCGCAGCAGCGAGATGCTGTCAACCGCTTCGATCAAATGACGCGGCGCCTCGTCCTCTCGCAAGGTTTGATGTTGGCTTGCGACGGTAAATCCGGCCCCTTGTCGAGCTGTTATAAGACCGCGCGCGACCAGCCTATCATACGCCTCGACTATAGTGTTCTTGGACACAGCGTGAGCTTGCGCCGCCACTCGGATAGAGGGAAGCCGTTCGCCCACCTTCAAGTCATCATTAACAATGCAGTCGGTAAGGCTCTTTACGATGGTATCGATTTTGTTCATCGCAATCCCCACTGTACCACTAAAAGTACCAGTACAGTCTGCCGCTGTTTTCCGCAATTGTCTCTATAAACCTCATACCCCTTCTGCCTATGCTCCGCTCCGAATAAGGGGGGATATTCTATATGGTTGACGGCACTACCGTGCAGATCAATTCACGGCTTGAAAACCTGCGCAATCTTGAGCCGCAGGCGCGGCTTGACCTACTAGCGAAGACCGTCGATCTGACCGCCACCGATCAGACGGCACTGGCAGGGCGCGATGTTTTGCCCATGTCGACTGCGAACGGCATGATTGAAAATGTGATCGGGAAGTTTGAACTCCCACTTGGCGTTGCCTCCAACTTTACGATCAACGATAAGGACTACCTGATCCCGATGGCCGTCGAAGAGCCATCTGTCGTGGCTGCGGCTTCCTATATGGCTAAAATTGCACGTGGCTGCGGCGGTTTTCACGCCTCTTCTGATCGACCCGTAATGCGCGCGCAGATACAAGTGGTTGGCCTGACCGACCCAACCGGAGCTCGCCATCGGCTGCTTGCTGCAGAAACCGAACTGCGCGAGATGTGTAATGCGCGAGATGAGGTTCTGGTATCGCTTGGCGGCGGTTGCATTGGGATCGAAGTTCATGTGTTTGAGAGCACAGCTGTCGGACCCATGGCCGTCCTCCATATTCTAGTCGATGTGCGCGATGCGATGGGAGCAAACGCCGTCAATTCGATGGCCGAAACGATCGCGCCACGGGTCGCGGAAATTACTGGTGGACATACCCGCTTGCGTATTTTGTCCAACCTGGCGGATCGTCGTCTGGCGCGGGCACATGTCACCTTAACCCCCGAAGCCATGACTACAAAGGCAATGGACGGGCATGAGGTGATTACCGGTATGATCGAGGCTTATGCACTGGCCCAGATCGATCCGTACCGCGCAGCGACCCACAATAAGGGGATCATGAACGGAATCGACCCTGTGGTCGTTGCCACTGGCAACGACTGGCGTGCGATTGAAGCAGGAGCCCACGCCTGGTCTGCGCACAAAGGGAGCTATACCTCGTTGACTACGTGGGAGCGTGGTAAAGATGGCTCTCTCACAGGTACAATTGAGATGCCTATGGCGCTTGGTCTGGTTGGGGGAGCAACCAAAACGCATCCGGCAGCACAAGCGGCGCTTCGCATTCTAAACGTGGAAACAGCCCAAGAACTTGCAGAAGTCACAGTCGCCGTAGGGTTGGCCCAAAACATGGCCGCACTGCGTGCTCTGGCGACAGAGGGTATCCAGAAGGGACATATGGCGCTGCACGCGCGTAATATCGCCATTCTGGCAGGCGCCACAGGGCCGCAGATTGAAGCGGTGGCCAAAGTCATTGCGGGAGAGGGGCACGTGAGTGTCCAAGCAGCGAAGAAAGTATTGTCTGAGCTTTAGGACGACATACAGCATTCAGGTTTTTAGGGAGGATAACCAATGAAAGATAATCTCAATAATAGTGCGACGCGTCGGCATTTTTTGCGTGGAGCCGCAGCTACAAGCTTGGCTGCTCCGGCAGTCGTCGCGGCAAGCTCAGTCCGTGCTCAAGGTACGATCGAGTGGCGGATGCAGGCCCTTTGGGGCGGTGGCACCACACCAATGCTTTATGAAGAAAAGTTCTGCGATCGGGTGCGCGAACTGACTGGCGGAAGCCTTAGCATTACGCCTTTTGCAGGAGGGCAAATTGTACCGGCAGCACAGGCTTTCGACGCTGTGCGCGGCGGTGCATTTCAGCTGATGAAGACCTTTGATGGCTACACTGCCGGCAAGATCCCGGCACATGGATTTTCCTCTACTGTCCCTTTCGGCTTCCCCGAAGCTGACCAATACGAGGCATGGTTTTATGAACGTGGAGGCATGGAGCTTGCGGCCCAATCCTATGCACCCGCCGGCCTTACTTATGTAGCCCCAACAGTCTACGGTGAAGAGCCACTGCATTCGAAAGTCGAAATCCGCAAGATGGCGGATATGGAGGGGCTGAAAGGTCGCTTTGTGGGCTTGGCTGCGGCTGTCATGGCCGATTTTGGTGTTGCGGTGTCTCCGCTGCCCACGTCCGAAGTCTATTCCGCCCTTGATAAAGGTCTCATTGATTTTGCCGACCGCGGCGACATCAAAGCAAACTACGAAGAAGGTCTTCACGAAGTCGCAAAATACCTCATCCTACCGGGCATCCATCAGCCATCCACCGCAACTTGCTATGTGGCCAATACAGCGGCCTACGGGCAGTTGGACGATCAGCAACGAGCCGCCCTAGCTGTGGCCGCGCGCGAAGTATCTGGCGCGCTGCGCCAAAACATTATCGTGGACAACGCTGAATACCTTGCGAAGTTTGAGGATGCCGGCGTCGAAATCATCACCCTTGACCCCGAAGATGTCGCTCAAGCGCGCAGCAAGGCTGTAGCCTCTTGGGAGAAAGCGACTAAGGGAGATGCACTTGCCACAGAGATGATGGAAAGCCAAAAACAGCTTCTCTCGGATTTGCGCCTCCTCTAATCCTAAGGATAGCCACAGAACGGCCCGAGCCCGCGAGCATCGGGCCGTTTTTTGTAACGAAGAGAGGTGCCAATGCTTCGCGCGGCTCAAGCTATTACCACGTTCAATCGCTGGACATTTGAGACCACAAAATGGCTGGTCTACGTCATCGCAGCGCTCATGCTGTTCGAAGTCATCTCCCGCTACTCCTTTCACAACCCAACCAGTTGGGGGCCTGAGTTGGCCACTTTGCTGTTTGGCCCGTTTTTCCTTCTTGGCGGGCCTTACTTACTCCACATCGGAGGTCATGTGGCCGTTGATATTCTCTCGGCTACGGCGCGAGGCAGGTTGCGCACCATTCTCGCTGTTGCAGCCGCTTTACTTGCGCTCATTTTCGGCGTGATCTTGGTGCGGTTCAGTCTGCCACTAGCATGGCAGGCGTTTGAATACGGGGAGACCAGTTACTCCGCATGGAACCCTGTGGTCTGGCCCGCCAAGATGGTTCTCCCGCTGGCAGGGTTACTTCTTATCTTGCAGTCACTTGCCGAAGTGGTCTTCGCTATCAAAGTGAGGACCGCCTGATGGAAAGTAGTTTTGTCCTAGTCGGGATGTTTGCCTCGCTTATCGTGCTGATGCTCAGCGGCGCGGGCCTTGCCTTTGTCTTAGGTGGCATTGCTTTCTTAGCGACCGCTACCTTGTGGGGACCCAGTGCGCTGATCGTTACGGTCCTCAACACCTTCGAGACAATGACATCGGAAGCGCTCATGGCAATCCCGCTGTACGTTTTGATGGCGGCGATATTGCAAAAATCACGGATCATCGACGACCTCTATACTGCTATGGAAACATGGTTTGGTGGGGTCTCAGGTGGTTTGGCGATTGGTACCGTGGTCATCTGCACAATTATGGCCGCAATGACGGGCGTGGTTGGTGCAGCAGTTGCCGCAATGGGCATTCTTGCGCTGCCTTCTATGCTATCGCGCGGGTACCATCCCCCATTGGCATTGGGGGCGATCTGCGCAGGCGGCACATTGGGCATCTTGATCCCACCATCAGTTGTTACAATTGTCTACGCGATCACCGCACAGATCTCGATCGGTCAGATGTTCATTGCAGGGATTATACCCGGTCTTATTCTTGCGGTGGGGTATTGTAGCTACATTTGGCTGCGCGTGACGTTAAACCCGAAGCTTGCTCCTAAGCCGAGGGAAGAAACCACCATACCGCTCTCGCAAAAGATCGCTTCTCTAAGGCATCTGGCTTTGCCCGCGTTCGTGATCCTGTCTGTTTTGGGCTCAATTTATGCAGGGATTGCAACGCCGACCGAAGCGGCCGCGGTCGGTGTTCTCGGCGCGCTGCTTTCTGCGATCTTCTCTGGCCGCCTTCAGTTGTCGAGCCTAAATGCGGCGGCAACAGACACGCTGCGCGTCACAGCAATGATTTTATGGATCACTTTGGGGGCGAAGGCATTCATCTCAGTGTTTGTAGCGACTGGCGGTGCCGACAGCGTTTTGAGCTTTGTCGAAAGTTTGAATGCTTCTCGCTATGTGGTTTTGTTAGCGATGCTGTTGGTCTTGATATTCTTAGGGCTCTTTCTGGATGAGATCGGCATCATTCTGCTATGCGTTCCAGTATTCGTGCCAATCATCAAAACGCTGGGGTTTGACCCCCTTTGGTTTGGCGTTTTGTTTATGGTGACCGCCCAAATGGCCTATATCACACCGCCCTTCGGCTATACGCTATTCTATCTCAAAGGGGTGCTACCCAATGGAATTGGCATCGGTCAGGTATACCGCGGCGTGATCCCGTTTTTTCTTATTCAAGTCGTCGTCCTGATCCTCTTTGTCGCGTTTCCTGAGATTGTTACTTGGTTACCGGAACAGGCGGCTTCTCGCCTCAAGTGAACGGATAAGCAGGAGACGGTCCTGGGGGTCAAAGTGGGGCACATTTTTACCGCTTTGAAAGCGCCACTGACAGTTAGGCTGCCCCATCTTTGAGAGGGAGTGTTCCGGTGGGGTGGGCAACGAAGTCAAAATACGTGGCCGCAGGGTATTCAGAACGCAAGCCTTCGAGGAACTCGCGTGCCGCAGAGATGCTGCTAAAGGGGCGCTCTAGGAGCGGAACATAAACGCCTTCGTGAACATCTCCTTGCGAGATAGAGACCATAAAACTACCCCGCGCAGCTGCAGAGCAATACGCTTCATTCTGCGGACACAGATCAGCCAGCATGCTGGCTGGAGCAAGATCGACCCGAATATCTTGAGAGTAAAAATCTTTGATCTTCTCAAACATCAGGCGACACGTCATTGTTGGAGATACACTGTGACGTTAGGCAGATAGTGCCCTAGGAGCAAGGGGCGCCAGCGCCCAGCAACGTCGCCCCAAGCGGATCTGATCCAAGGCCTAACTTGACTCCTAAGCCGGAAAAAATCACTTCTTACCAAGGCAGTCTGAACCGGCTCACCGCCTATAAGTTTGGATTGTACAGAGAAGGCGCTAACAAGATCTCGTCAAAAAAATGTTGTTCGCGCCTTCTCGCTTTCTACTCTAGCGCGACAAAGCGCGCTGCACTTGGGCGTGAACATAATCTTGAGCTGCTTCGATCGGCGACCCGCCGCAGGATAGCTGTATAGCTTCTTGCGTCAGGAAGGAGAGCTGTTGCCGGCGTTTCTAGTTTCATATGGCCGCGGAGCTTTCCCCGTCGAGATCATCGAACTTTAACCTCGTTGGCCAGTCAGTTCGAACGATTTGATGGAACACAGAGAGCAAGGTATGAATTATTCACACCGCGTCGGAGAGTCCGTTAATGACCGTGAAAACTACACTCAGCTTTACTGATCGCCACCATGACTTCCTTAGGTCCAAGGTTGAGCAAGGGTATTTTGCTACGCAAAGCGCAGCTGTCGCTACTGCAATCGAACAGCTTATTGAAGACGAAGTTCATAGGGAGAATGCCCTAGAAGCCCGGCGGGCTCAAGGAAATCGGGCAGGTAGCTGCCCTTGCGCAGCTTCGGGATCTTCACGTCGACCCTTTCTGCACGCGTTTCCCAAGCTCGGGACCGGTATCCGTTGCGATGGTTCATGCGGTCGCTGCTGCGTTCGTGCGCACTGGCACCGCAGAGCTGGTCGACATCCAGCGCCATGAGGCGATCGGCGACGAACCCGAGCATCTCGGCAAGCAGGTTGCTGTCAGATTTCTCTGACAAAAGCGCACGCAGCGCTGCAGTATCTGATAAACTGTTCTGGTCATGGTAGTTCTCCTCGGTCATAGTTAGGTCCGCAAACCAAACCTTAGCCGAAGAACAACCATGGCCGCCAAGCGACCCGCACGGGCCTCGCTTCGCTATGCGAAGGCTCCGCTCAGCCCGCGCTACCCGCGGGAGTTACACCAACTGTTGGGACACTGCTCAAAAGGGGGACCCGACCGATTGATGGCGACGGCAAATTCCCAAGAAGATCAAATAGTGGACCGGGTCAGTGGGGCAGGCGAGGAGGGCAGAGCCTTGAGATCGCACAACTACGATTTCACCGCTGAGCGAATTGCTATGACGGGTTTTAGTAAAGAGATTGCACGACAGGTGACCTGCTACTTAAGGTGTGCGCAATAAGACCCGCGAATTCCGAAGGAGGCTTTCGACGCAGATCACGTGGTCAAGCATAATCTCACGAACCCTTGTGAAAAGCTAGCACCTAGGATTCCACAAGCCCGTGGGTGGTGCGCACTTTATCCGACCCGCTGTTCTGGCTAAAATGATTGGCATGATGTCGAACATATTCCACGCTTGTATGATTGACCGTCCCCATTTGAACGATGACCGTTTCGGCGCTCGGTGGGCTGAGGCGTGGTCGCATCCGGTCGCTCGCAGTGCCAGCGCTGTGACGAACCTGCTTGAGCAACTCGACAAAGAGCCAGAATTGCCTGATGATATATTAGGGCTTTTCAGCGGTGTACTGGATGCCATGCGCATGAACCGGGAAAACCGTGAAAAGGACGCAGCGGCAATTTTCGCATTGGTTGATACATGGCTGGATGCAAGAGCGGCTGCAGGAGCTCTGAATAACGCACAAAAAATGTCGTTTTGTCAGTGCTTTATCCGCGCCGGCCTAGTGCCTCCGGATACGATCCGGATCAATCCGGTCGACTCAGGGTCAAAACTGGGCATGGGCGCCGTCGACATTCCCGACATTGAAACCCTGATAAACGATCTTATCCCCGATAATGTCATGGGCTATCCAGCCTATATGGCCTTGTGTGAAGCCATCGGAGCGATGCCGCGTGACGCGGTATCTTTCTTCGTCACACAAATGATCGCACAGGCGGGGCCTAAGCAGGTGTCAATCGGGCGATTCTTTTTGCTCGACCCTATAGCTGAACGGCGCAGGGCTGCTGCCGAGGGCTTTGTCGAGTTGGCGCATGCGGGCGCTATTGATGCAGCTGTGCTGTCCGACCTTATCCGATTGCGTAAATGGGTGCCGGATGAAAAAACCAAAGCCACACTTGGTTTAGCGGTCAAAGAAGCGCTACGGCGGGAAGCCGAGGGCGGGGCAATTCCGGGACCTTGGGCGGTTCACCGGCTCGTGACCACACTGCCAGACGGCACCGGCAGCCAGAGCATCATGGCCAGTGTCAGCCGCGGCAGCCGGAAGCGCATCACCACACTGCTCTTAAAGGCCGGTCACGGCATCAAAGATGCCTATGCCATCCCCTGTACCAGCGCCAGTGATCAACGCCGCACTTTTATGGAACTGGAAGAAGCAGTACCTGTGCAGGACGTCCCTATGGACTACCTGCCCAAAGCCGTGGCGGCCGCCCTTAGCGAAGGTCTGTCCCAAGGCCACCCGCCGGCGCCTGGGTTTTTGGAAGTGGCCGAAATGTTGGGTCTCTCTGACATAGCCCCATTTGAGTTTGGCGCGGTCCCTCTATTGGAAATCGCGGACCCCGACGCCCAATTAGCCGCACTATCTAAGAACAAGCGCGGGCGCTTGATTGCACAAAGCATCGAGTGGGTGCGCAACCATGAGATAACCTCAAGCTGGTTTGCAACCGATGAAACCCTGTCCACGAAACTCGACGAGGCTAAAACCGAGCGTCAGGCTGAACAGGCAGTGTGGGCACATTTGGAAACCCAGCGGGAGTTCTGGTCCTCGCTCTTTGCCAGAACCGCCGCAATCCAGCGGGCCGTAGGGTCTGAGGATTGGTTGACCTTCGCCGCCGTCGTGGACGGCCTGGTCAGCAATCGCGCGCTGAAACGCATTCCGATATTTGAAATGATCGCTGCATTAACCTTGGATATCGCCGAGCAGCGAAGTGGTAAGGCTCTTGCCGCGGAACAAGATTTTTCCGAGGGGCCCTTTGCCGATGATAACCTTGAACTCGGTATTGAGCCTGAGAAGGCAGGCGAACTGGGACGTCTGTTGCAAAAGACACCCCTCAGCCCGGATATGATCGATGGGTATCTCACCGCAGTGATCGTCGCCCCAAATTTTGTGACGCCAACCGATTGGCTGCCGCCTCTTTTAGGCGGGATCGACTTCCCCGGCGGCAATAAACTACAGCGCATACTCGATATCATTATGTTGCGCTATGGAGCGATTGAGATCGGCCTTTATGAGGAAGACATTGGGTCTGGCATTAGAAAACTGTCTGCGCGAAAATTCGAAGCGTGGCTCTCGGGATTTGCCCAAGCCAGTGATATTGCCGCGGCCTGGCCAAAGCGTGCGCTGTCCAAGGACGATAAAAAAATACTAGGTCTCATCAAGGGGGGAGGGCAGGGTGATCCTATTCAAGACACGCTAAAACCCCTGCTGCCAAGTTGGCTGGAAATATTGGCCTTAAAGGCGGCTGATGGCTAAGTGATTGACGGCGTTCCAAGTGTCCAAGGACACGACCACAACGGCCTCGCCCTTCTTGCGCGTCACGACAACTTCCTGCTTGTCGTGGATCGCTCGATCCATGACGCCGTTCAGTTGAGCTCGTGCGTCTGAGTAGGTCATAACATCCATGTCGACTCTCCTTTGCCCCTCTCTAGAACTGGTTTGGCAGATTAGCGAGGGTTTCACCCCTTCGCTCATAGCAGCTATCCTCACACCTTATGTGAGATACATATACGCGATCTGCGAAAGCCCATCAAAACAAGTAATCGAATAGTCAAGATTGCACTTATGAAGGGAAACAGCGAACCTCGGCCTACGCAAACGCAAATGGGAGGAATACGATGAAACTGTTTTTCACCGGCGCGCTATGTCTGACCCTGTCGGCAGCCCCCGCGCTTCACGCCCAAGAAGCCGCAATTTTTTCTGGGAATGACCGAGTGCATCCTGTCTATGCTGAGAACGGTATGGTCTCGGCGCAAGAAGCCGTGGCAGCCCAGATTGGTCTCGATATTCTCAAGGCTGGCGGCAATGCCGTTGACGCTGGCGTGGCCGTGGCATTCGCTTTGGCAGTAACCTTGCCCCGTGCGGGCAATATCGGCGGTGGCGGATTTATGATCGTCCATGACGCCGAAACCGGCGAGACCAAAGCGATCGATTACCGCGAAATGGCTCCAGCCTCTGCTGAGCGGGACATGTATCTCGACGCCGAAGGTAACGCCGACAGCGAGCTTTCTCGCTTCACCGGGCTGGCCGTTGGTGTGCCAGGTACCGTAGCGGGCATGCAAATGGCATTAGAAGAATATGGCAGCATGACGCTTGCTGAAGTGATCGAGCCTGCGATTGCTCTTGCACGCGATGGCATTGAGGTCACGCCCGGCCTTGCTGACAGCCTCAAGGGGCTTGAGGACAGGCTAAAGAAATGGCCTACTTCTGAGGGCATCTTCTACAAAGAAGGCGGCGGTTTCTATGAACCTGGCGAAACCCTTGTGCAAACAGACCTCGCAAATACCCTGCAGAAGATCGCTGATGAGGGGACGGACGGCTTTTACAAAGGCGAGACGGCGACAAAAATTGCCAACGCGGTGCAAGCTGCGGGCGGGCGTATCACAGTTGAGGATATGGCCAACTACAAGCCGGTCCTACGTGATCCAGTGCGTGGAACCTATCGTGGCTATGAGATCGTCTCAATGCCGCCGCCCAGTTCAGGAGGCGCGCATATCATTCAAATCCTCAACGTCCTTGAGGACTACCCGATCTCTTTCCTTGGTCACAACACAGCTGACACGATCCACCTTATGGCCGAAGCAATGAAGCGGGCCTATGCGGATCGTTCAGAATATCTGGGCGATAGTGATTTTGTGGATGTGCCTTTAGACGAAATCACCTCCAAAGCCTATGCCAAGGATATTCGCGGCAATATCAGCCTGAACGCGGCGACCCCATCGAGCAGCATCAAACCAGGAGATCTCGCGCCTTACGAGTCCGACCAGACCACGCATTTCTCGATCGTGGACAAGGATGGCAATGCTGTCTCCAATACTTATACGATCAACTTCTCCTATGGGTCTGGGATGGTTGCTGACGGCACCGGCATTCTCATGAACAACGAAATGGATGATTTTGCAGCCAAGCCCGGCGTGCCCAATGCCTATGGGTTGATCGGGGGGGATGCCAATGCGGTGGAGGGTGGTAAGCGGCCGCTTTCCTCTATGTCACCGACGATTGTGATGAAGGACGGTGAGGTCTTTATGGTGACCGGCTCGCCTGGCGGCTCACGTATCATCACCACCACGCTGCAGCTCATCATGAATGTCATCGATCACGGAATGAATATCGCCGAAGCCTCCTTCGCGCCGCGCATCCATCACCAGTGGCTACCCGATGAAATCCGGATTGAAGAAGGGATCAACCTCGATACGGTAGGACTTCTGGAACAGCGTGGTCATAAAGTTAGTGAAAAATCGGTAATGGGCTCAACCCAGTCGATCCTCGTGGACAAAGAGAGCGGCTATCTGTTTGGCGCATCAGATCCCCGGCGCGTCGATGCGGCTACCCTCGGACACTAACATCCCCAAAACAAACCCTGGCAGCTTTGATGGGGTTTGGTCCTCAAAAGCGCATTAACTAGCAAGAGCAACTGTTTGTGGTCCGGCGCCATCGACGGCGGAGTAAACTGACCCAGCAAACATATTTGCCCACGAGAGCGCGTGATAGCTTGTTCTCTTCGAGCATGATCCGGTTGCGGCCACAGGAAAATGTCAAATGCTCGCCGACATAGCGGCTCTCACGCACAACGCTTCCGCCAGCCGATCCGGCTCCACATTCAACGCCCGGCTCAGCCTTATAATGATAATTATGTA
>NZ_JBIFFK010000050.1:0-1230 GCF_043557045.1 Sulfitobacter sp. 1A15258
TGCCAAGCCAGAACCTCAGCTCGACGCCAGCGCTGGCTGCGGGCATTTGCCCTCCCGTTCGATAGATCGAGTACCTTTGGAAAGGGTGGCATACCGATGGGCACCTGCCCCTTCGACCAGCGATAAAGGGTCGAAGGATCAACACCGAGTAGTTCCGCTGTCGTAAGGGCATCAAACAACGGTTGCCGAAGCTCTACCGCTCGCTCTGGCACTTGCCCCTCTGCAAGCCCAAGCGCTTTCCACACAACAGACCACCGTGTTGTGCCCCCAACTAAACGGTTCCCGGGCGCTTCAAAATGTTCCAGAGAAATTGCGTCAAAACCTGGAGTTTTTGCGTCACAAGTTCTACAACCCATTGATCTTCAGTGAATTCCTTTGCGACCGGACCCCAGGAGTTATTCGTGACACTCCCGATCCAGGAGATGAACTGGACTTCCCATTCTTGCGGGATCTCTTGGTGCGCTGGCGCCCGGCGCTCAGGCAGAAATTTGATGGGGCCCGCTGGCAAAAAGGGCAGAAGTTCAGAAAAGGCGCGGAGCTCGTCAAGGCGCTTGAGAGACCGAGCATAAGAGTCTTTCCCATTGCTGCTGAAATCCCGGTCAATCTGCTGCGCGCTCTAACGTCATATCCCGCGGTTGCCAGCCGTAAGACCGGGCAACGAGCGCAAAGCTTTTCCAGCAACTGGAGCTTCATCGGATGCCAATCCGATGTGCCTACCCGCCCCTTTACGCGCGGCTCAATGGCCGCAAGCAATACTGTCCAGTCATCTTTCATTGCCCGCAGGCGGCCTTATCAATCGCGCCCAAGTACCTTGATTGCGTGCTGACAGAGAGATTGCTTCGTGCGGCCGTATAAGCGCGAAGTTCCGCCTCAGCGCACGACCAAGCGCTTCGCGGGCGGTCTAATGGGTCCCCCTGATTACCAGGGGTCGCGCAGAACAGCCCTCGCAGTTCTTCGCCTCTTCCAAGACAGAAAATGCGGCAATAACCTTGCTGGCAAAGAGGGCGTTGAGCGTCATCCCAGGGGAGATACGCCCCGGGCGGGTTGGTCCCAAAACTCAGAGATTAGGCAACGCCCCCGCCCACAGTGGGGCGACAGCAGGCAGCGGGCCCGCAAACCGCAGGATTTCATTTGCAGCGCCCCCAAGCTGCTTGGGAGTGTGCGTAATTTTGTGCCCTGACGCCTTTAGTTACGCCATGGGAAAGCGTTCTTCGAACATGATGGCGAGTT
>NZ_JBIFFK010000016.1:0-19447 GCF_043557045.1 Sulfitobacter sp. 1A15258
CTCGCCATCATGTTCGAAGAACGCTTTCCCATGGCGTAACTAAAGGCGTCAGGGCACAAAATTACGCACACTCCCTGTAAATCCGCCGCAGATCAGCGGCCACCTCCTTGCGATCTTTCCAGGCACAGAAGTTCAACGAGTGGCGCGCGAGATGAACAATGCACGTTTGAACGGCCGTGTCGGGAAAGGCTGCGGTGATGGCATCAGGGAAGCCCTTGAGGCCGTCCACGACCGCAATCAGGATGTCTTGAAGCCCACGGTTCTTCAGCTCTGTCATCACCGAGAGCCAGAATTTGGCGCCCTCGTTGTCAGCGATCCAAAGACCAAGAACCTCGCGCACGCCATCCCTGCTGACACCAAGAGCCACGTAGACGGCTTTGTTCTTGACCATGCGGCTATCGGCGTCGCGGATCTTGACCCGCAGAGCGTCAAAAATGACGATGGGATACATCCGGTCCAGCGCCCGGGATTGCCACTCCCGAACCTCATCCAACACCGCGTCGGTCACGCGGCTGATCAAGTCTGGCGAGACTTGCAGGCCATAGACGTCCTCAAGATGAGCACGGATATCGCGGACCGTCAGACCGGCGGCGTAAAGCCCGATAATCTTGTCATCCATCCCATCAATGCGGGTCTGTCCCTTCTTCACCAGTTCAGGCTCGAAGCTGCCGTCCCGGTCCCGCGGCACAGCGATAGGCAGTTCACCGTCTTGCCCCTTCAATCTCTTGGTAGATGACCCGTTGCGACGGTTGGCCTGATCAGGCGGGGCGTCCTTGCCGTCTTCATAGCCCAGATGTGCCGTCAGCTCAGCACCGAGCATCCGCTCCATCAGCTTGATCTTGAGCTCTTTCATTAGCCCGGCATCGCCAAGCAGGTCTTCAGGCCGCTCGCAGCCCTTCAGTAGTTCGTCCAGCAGTTCCTTGGATATGGTCATCGTCCTTGCTCCTCTCAGGAAGCATGGACCAGATTGCAATTACACAGAAGATCGGACACTCTCAGCCAACCCGCCGGTCTACGTCAACGCCGATGCTCAGCGTCTCAAGCAAGTCATCACGAACCTTCTCTCCAACGCCTCGAAATTCTCCACGGCTGGGGGAACTGTACATGTGTGCATAAACGTCTCAGAACACAGCTGCAAAGTTCTGGTGAGCAACGATGGACCAGGAATTTCTCCAAAGTTCGGAAAACGAATATTTCAGCCATTCTCACAGCAAGCGGATCACTTGACGCGCAGTCGTGAGGGGACTGGGCTTGGTCTCGCGATCTCCAAAGAGCTGGTGGAAAACATGGAAGGCGAGATTGGGTACGAATCTACCCCAAGCGTTCGAACGACTTTCTGGGTCCGCTTGCCAATTTTTTCCAAAAATGGAATGTCTTAAGCTTACAAGCTTGGATGAATCAGAGCATTCGGTTGCTATCTCCTCGTAGGTTTACTGACCACCGCTCTTACAGCGGCGATTTCGAGCGCTGATTTAGGGGTTCAGTAACGATCAATCCACATAGTAAGAGCGCTCCGCCTCAACGTCCTACCGACTATGATCGACTGAAGCGGATGTTATTGCACTGCGCAGCAAATCTCCGAAAAGTCCCGCTTAGCCGACGTATGCCCGTCGATAACGCTGCGGTCAGCATCAATGGCAGCTTCGGGTAAGCTGCGATGCGGGGGCGACTCTCATAACCAAGGTCGGCTCTGGGCCGTGAGCGATTGTCTTCCCCCCCCCCCGACAGGAAGGGCGTATTTTGTTGAAAAACTCGCCCTTGATCGAAGGACCATCGGCTGATTCAATTCCTGTAGAGGATGGGAGGATTGGCGATGATGGGACCGCGGCAGGAAGCGCAGCCGGCGCTGTTTTATGAGTTCTCGCTTGAGGATCATGTCCCGCAGAACCACCTTCTGCGCTCCATCGACCGGTTCGTGGACCTGTCCGGCATGCGCAGCTACCTCGCCGACTTCTACAGCCATACGGGGCGGCCGTCGGTCGACCCTGAACTCCTCATCAGGATGCTGCTGGTGGGCTATTGCTTCGGCATTCGGTCGGAGCGGCGGCTCTGCGAGGAGGTCCATGTGAACTTGGCGTATCGCTGGTTTTGCCGTCTCGATCTGAGCGACCGCGTTCCTGACCACTCGACCTTTTCCAAGAACCGGCACGGCCGTTTCCGCGACAGCGAATTGCTGCGGCACCTGTTCGAAACGACCGTCGCGCGGTGCATCGAGGAGGGTCTGGTCAGCGGCCAACGCATGGCGGTGGATGCGAGCCTCATCGAGGCCGATGCCAACAAGCAGAACTCGACGCCGAAGGAGGAGTGGGATGCGGCGCAGATCGATCCAGCCGACGCGCCAAGGGCGGTGCGTGAGTATCTCGAGACGCTGGACGAGGCCGCGTTTGGCGCGGCCAGCGAGGTGCAGCCCAAGTTCACGTCGCATTCTGACCCGGCCAGCCAGTGGACTGCGGCCCGTAAAGGTCCGGCTTTCTTCAGCTATTCCGACAATTACCTGATCGACACCGACCATGGCGTCATCGTGGACGTGGAGGCGACGAGATCCATCCGCCAGGCCGAAGTCGGTTCGACCAAGACCATGCTGAAGCGCGTGAAGAACAGGTTCGACCTTCATCCAGAGCGCCTGATCGCGGACACCGCCTATGGCACCGGGCCGATGCTGGGCTGGCTGGTCGAGCGCAAGATCGCACCCCACATTCCCGTATTCGACAAATCAGGGCGCAATGACGGAACATGGACCCGAGCCGACTTTGAATGGGATGCGGAGAACGACCAATACATCTGCCCTGAGGGGCACGAGCTGAAGCAATTCCGCCGGAACTATTCCGATCCGAACCGCGGGCCGACCGGCAAGGGCACAGCCCGCTATCGGGCGCTGAAAGAGGTCTGTCAGGCTTGCCCATCTAAAGCAAAGTGCTGCCCGAATGCGGATGCCCGCAAGATCACCCGTGAGGAACATGAAGATGCTCGGCAAGTCGCCCGCGACATTGCGAAAACTGACCAATACGTGATCTCGATGAAGCTGAGGAAGAAGGTCGAGATGCTCTTTGCCCATCTCAAGCGGATCCTTGGCCTCAACCGGCTCCGATTACGCGGGCCGTGCGGCGCAAATGACGAATTCCTCCTCGCCGCAACCGCCCAAAACCTTCGGAAACTGGCGAAGATCCTTCCCGCACCGCAGCAATCGCGAAAAGCCTGACGATAAAGACGCTCGCGCAACGTTCAGCCGTCGATATTCTGCGCTCGCGAACAGGTGTTTTTCCACAGAATCGGCTCGAAGCGGACGTTAGCTGCAACGAGCACCGAGGTCGGCAGAGCGGACGAAGCGAGCTTTCGCTGCTGCTGCGCCAATGGCTGCAAGTGACACCGTGCGACGATTGCCAATTGTGCTTGAATACACCACCTGATACTTAGAAATAGCTAGGGTCAGGACCCATTGATTTTCTTCTGATGGCGTGATTCACGCCTCACAATTAAGAGCTACGCGACACTTACCGAACGCCGCGATCGCGTCAGAAGCGCCGGGTGATGCCCAGCAACACACGGTGGTTCTCATAGCTGTAGAGGTCGTTGCTCGAGTCCTGCCGCTCTACTCCGAGCTCGAGCACCGGCGCAAAGCCCGCGACCGCCCAGTCGCGGTGCGTGAGCTTCATTGAAAGGCTCTGGCGCCGGTCTTCGCGCACGATTCCGAGCAGGCTGTCGGGACCCTCGCGCTCATGCCGGCCGAGAGCCAACGTCAGCTCGGCGAGCAGCCCGCCCTCGAAGGCATAGCGCGCGCCAAGCGTCACCGCTCCGGCTTGCCCAGCTTCGGTTGCTAGCTCGCTTTCGGTCAGCTCTAGCTGCAAGCCGAAGCTGAGTTGCAGCCGGGGCGTAGCCGTGTGGCTGAGCGATGCTGCGGCGACGGATCGGGTGGCGGGCTTGGTGCCGGGGGCCTCATAGTCGGTGCGCTCGCGGATCAGCGTCAGGTCAAGCCTGCTCCGCGCCCTGGCGTCGATGGACTGGCCCCAGGTCAGATAGACGCCACGGGTGTTGGCGTAAGCCTCTCCGTCGATCCAGCGCTTTCGCAGGGTGATCCCGGCGCCCAGCCTGCGGTTCCGGTCGCCGAAGTGCAGCAGCCCCAGTTCCGCCCGCGCCTGAACGTCGTCGGGTGCGACCTCTTCGTAAAGCCGTGCATCGAGCGCCGCCCCCAGCCGGAGCCTCAGATCCGGCCCCAGACGGGGCAGAGCGGCAAGCCCAAGGCCAAGCTCGATACCCCGGGCTGACTGCGCGCGTGAGCCATCCTTGAGCTTGAAGGGCAGGTCGCCGATCATGATGGTATCAGCCGCGGTTCGTTTCGCGGGATTGCTCTCGGGCACGATCGCGAAGCGGAAATTGCCTTCCCAGATCCGGTCGCGATCAATCTGGTCAATGCGCCGCGTTACCTCCTCGGCCAGCGACGGCGGCAGCGCGGCGCCGCGCGCCAGGGAATAGTGGTAGCGCGCGCGCTCTGCCTGACCTGCAGCCTCGAGCGTGTTGGCAAGTTCCAGACGGTAGGTGACGGCATCCGGCGCAAGAGAGACCAGTCGGTCGAGCCAAGGCAGAGCCGCACGCGGCCGGCCCTGCCGAACATGCGCCATGGAGAGCGCCCAGAGACGGCGCAACTCGGCGTCGCGCACCGCTTGCGGCCCCATTCTCTGCAGCGCGGAAATAGCGGTGCCATAATCTCCGGCATTTACCTGCGCCTCGGCGCGGGCAATCGCGTCAGGCTGCTGCGCCGGCACTTGCGACACAAGCGCCAGTGCAAGGAAAAGGCCCGCGAGCAGGCGCCGCGCGCCCAATGCCGCGAGCCTTGTCATCATTCTTGTTCGATGTAGTAGGTGCCTTCAATTGCGCCGTCGAACACCGCCGGATTGGTCGAGTCCGGCTGTTTGTAACCGCCGACCACCGGCCCAAGCGCGGCCTGACCGGCATCGCCGAAGAACGACCCGCCGAGCGTGATATTCGTGTCGGCCGTGGTGCCGCCCTGACTCAGTTCGCCGGTTAGGGTGACGTCCAGCGCTCCGATCTGTGTCTCGGGGACCGAGACGCCGGCCACCTCCATCGCGGGATTGACCACCCGGCTGATAGATCCGCCAAAGCTGTCGTCCACGGTCAGTGTGCCGTCGATGGCGCCCGTTTCGCCGGTCACCAGCGTGCCGGTGAAATTCGACGCGGTCCCGGTGAACGGGTTGGTGGTCTGTCCGTCAGTCCAGGCCACATCGAGGTCCAGATCGCCCTCGACCTCGCCGATGGTGCTGGAAGAATCGGTCACGTCCACCTTCAGCCGTCCGGCATAGGATGCGTTGATAGCGGTCGGCATGTTCGATGTCGGAGCCAAGGCCGTGACGCGGTCGAACTCGGTGTCGAAGCTTGAGCCGCCACCGCCGCCACCCCCACCGGTTCCGCCGCCACCGCCGCCACCCCCACCGGTTCCGCCGCCGCTACCCAAACAGCCGGACAGCGATGTGCCAAGCACCAGGGCCAAGCCAAGCCGCCCAAGATTTGCAATGCGCATCCCTCATATCCTTGATTAATTGATAATATATCCTTTTTGGCGCCTGGAAATTGCGCTGTCTCTCCCCTGTTCAGGGGTATTCAAATAAAAATACGGGCACTAAGCTCTCGGAATGTTTGGTTTCTGATATTCCTAGTGACATGGCACCCACCGCATGAAGCAAACCCATTCTCCGATTCTGCTCGCAGCGTCGGCGCTGGCACTTGGACTTGCGGTAGCGACCCTGGTTCTCTGGGTCGCGCTCAGTCAGCCTTGGCTCGGGGTACGGCTCGTCGCGGGGCCGGACAACAGCGCCACAGTCTATTCGGTCCATCCTGACGGTCCCGCCGAAGGCCGCGTCCCCCAAGGCGCGACGCTGCTTTCGATTGCTGCTCCCGGCCTCCCGGCTCTGCCGGTCTATGCGCGAGACCTGACAGAAGAGCCCGACGCCCTGCGAGGCCCCGAAGCGATGCGCGCCTTCTTTGTCAAGCAGGACGCGCTGCTCGCGCGTATCGAAGCACCCACAACGCATCTTCAGTTGCACCCGCAAGGCGCGCCAGACCGCGTCATGCAAGAGATCCGACCGGCGTCTTCCCGGCCTCTTGACGACCTACCGGGCGTCTTCTGGGTTCAGCTTGGCGTAGGCCTCGCAGGTATCGTTCTGGGCGGCTGGGTCATGGCTTTGCGGCGCGAAGACCGGGCGGTGCAGTTCTTCGGGCTTGCAGGTTTGGGCCTGATGATCTCCGCCGACGCGGCCGCGCTCTACAGCACACGGGAGCTTGCGCTCAGTGCCGAGGTCTTCACGACGGCCTCGCGGCTGAACTACCTCGGGACGCTGGTCTTCGGGATCGGCATGATCAACCTCTTCCTGATCTACCCGGCGCGTCTTGCCGGGCGGGCGGCGCTCTGGTCCGTCGCAGCGCTGTTCTCGGTCTTCATCCTGGCCGTCCTCGGTGACTGGCCGGACGTACTGCAGGACCGACAGGCGCCCGTTTTCCTCGCAATGCTGATTCTTCTGGCGGCGGTTCTGGCGCAGGCCGTGGTGAACCGGCGCAACCCCACGGCGCGGGCGATGCTGGGATGGTTCGGCCTATCCGTGCTTCTGAGCGCCGGTGGTTTCGGCCTGACCGTCACTCTTCCGCTGCTGATGGGTATACCGCCGCGTCTTTCGCAGGGGTACGCCTTTCTCTTTTTCCTCGTGATCTCTGTCGGCTTGGCCATGGGGATCGCGCGCTACCGGCTTTTCGAGTTGTCGGACTGGGCCTTCCGCATCCTCTTTTATGTAGGCGGCGTCCTTCTGCTGCTGGTGCTCGACGCGGCGCTGGTCCTTGGCCTTGCGCTTGACCGAGCGCCCGCATTCAGCCTTGCGATCGCCGTAGTGGGCCTGATCTATCTGCCGCTCCGCGACGTGCTTGGCCGCCGGCTGCGCAACGACAGCGGACTGGAGCGCGAAAAGCTGTTCGCGCTAGTCGGCGACGTGGCTCTGGCCACCCGGGCGGAGGACCGCGATGCCGCGCTGCATGCGCTGTTGCGGCGCCTCTTTGATCCGCTCCGCATCGAGCAAGTCCCCACGGGCTTCGATGTGGCAGGCCTGCGCGACGGCGGTGAAACGCTCGAGATTCCGCTGCCACACGGGCTGCCGGGCATCCGCCTGCACTGGGCGCGGCAGGGGCGCGTCCTTTTCAACCGACGCGACGAACAACTGGCCCGCAGTGTGGTCGAGATGCTTGATCGGTCCATCGCACAGCAACGCGCCCATGACGCCGCCGTCGAAACCGAACGCCGCCGCATCAACCGCGACATGCATGATAACATCGGGGTGCAGTTGCTGGGC
This sequence comes from Sulfitobacter sp. 1A15258, assembly GCF_043557045.1. Taxonomy (NCBI): domain Bacteria; kingdom Pseudomonadati; phylum Pseudomonadota; class Alphaproteobacteria; order Rhodobacterales; family Roseobacteraceae; genus Sulfitobacter; species Sulfitobacter sp. 1A15258. The sequence continues at coordinate 7,347 of NZ_JBIFFK010000016.1, forward strand.
GCGCTGCACTCTTCGGACGCCGAGCGGAAAGATATGCTGATCCGCCAGACCCTCTCGGACCTACGACAGATCGTGTCGAACCCGGCGGAGGACGGAGCGGTTCTGGCGCAACTTCTGGCTGACCTTCGGCGGGAGATCGGCGATCATCTCGAAGCGGCAGGGCTGGGGATGAGGTGGCAGGACTGCGGCCTGAGCGCCGCGGATACGCCGCACATTTCGCTTAAAGCGCTTCAGGTGCAAACCCTTCGGGCGCTGTTGCGAGAGTCTGTCAGCAATGCTCTGCGCCATGCCGAAGCCCGCAATGTACACCTCCGGTTTCTTCCACTGCCGGGTGAAAGGCTCAGGCTGATCGTCGAGGACGATGGCACCGGCACCAAGGGCGAATGGCAACGTCAGGGGAGCGGGCTTGCAAACCTGCGCTTTCGCGTAGAGGCCTGCGGTGGCACGCTCGTGATCGAACCCGCGCAGAGCGGCACCCGGGTGCTCGCCACCTTGCCGCTTGCCGGGGTGCGCGCGCCCGGCACGGCCGGGCTTGAAAAGGCGGCGGGCTGATGCGGATCCTTGTCGTCGAAGATATTACCGAGACCCGCCGCTGGCTCTGTGCCATCGTCGAAGAGGTTTTTGCAGGCGCGCAGGTCTCGCAGGCCGAAACGCTGCGGCAGGCACGCGGGTTGCTGGAACAGCCCCAGGATCTGGCGCTGATCGATCTGGGACTGCCGGACGGGTCAGGCCTCGACCTGCTGAGGCAGATCAGGGACAGCCGCGCCGCCACGATCTGCGTCGTCACCACCGTGCTCGGCGATGATGCCAGCGTCGTGGGCGCCCTCTCTGCCGGGGCGCAGGGCTACCTCCTCAAGGAGAACCCGGCCTCTCTACTGGCCCACCAGTTGCGTCAGATCCATCTGGGCCTGCCCGCGCTTTCACCCTCGATCGCCCGGCGCATCATGGAGCATTTCAGTCTTACCGGTCCGAGTGCACCGCCCACCCACGGGCTCACTGATCGCGAGACAGAGGTGCTGGCGCTGATCTCGCGCGGGCTGCGGAACAGCGAAGTGGCGCGTGAGCTCGGCCTCGCGGAGACAACGGTGGCAAGCTACATCAAGGCGATCTACGCCAAGCTAGGCATTTCGTCTCGCGCCGAGGCTTCATGGCATGCAACGCGGCTCGGGCTTAACCGCGACGGCATGGGGCCCCGGCGCGGCTAGGGTCAGGACTCATAGCCAATAGATGACGGTTGCCGCGAGTGCGATGGCTGAGAGGAAGACCTTCGGGCAGCGGTCGTATCGGGTTGCCACACGCCGCCAATCCTTGAGCCTGCCGAACATGATTTCGATCCGGTTGCGTCGTTTGTAGCGCCGCTTATCGTACTTGACGGTTTTCCTGCGTTGTTTTCGGCCGGGGATACATGCGCGTATCCCTTTGTCTTTCAACGCTTCTCTGAACCAGTCGGCATCATATCCGCGATCCCCGAGCAGCCACTCGACCTTCGGCAGATTGCTGAGCAATGCCCGCGCGCCGATGTAATCGCTCACCTGACCGGCAGTGACAAACAGGTCGAGCGGTCGTCCCTGGCTGTCGCAGATGGCGTGCAACTTGGTATTCATGCCGCCCTTTGTCCGCCCGATCAGGCGTCCACGCCCCCCTTTTTGACGCCCATGCTGGTCGCTGTTCGGTGGGCCTTCAGATACGTTGCGTCGATCATCACGGTCTTCTCTTCGCCGTGCCCGGCGGCAAGACCCGCCATCATCCGGGCGAAGACGCCCTTGCCGCTCCACCGTTTCCAACGGTTGTACAGCGTCTTGTGCGGGCCATAGGCCGCGGGCGCATCGCGCCATCTTAAGCCATTGCGATTGATGAAAATAATTCCGCTCAGTACACGCCGGTCATCGACCCGTGGTTTGCCGTGTGACTTTGGAAAGAAGGGCTCAAGACGCGCCATCTGCGCATCCGTCAGCCAGAAGAGATCAGACATGTTCACCGCTCGTTTTTCGAGCCGTGAATCATGCCGACATGCGGAAATCAATGGGTCCTGAGCCTAGACGTTCCGGAAACGGTGGCTCTTGAGGCAATCACCACCGGTCAGACAGATGGGCTCGAGGAGGTTCTAAGCCGCCAAATCCGCGCCCATCTTGACGCTTCACAACACTATTCAGCGCAAGAGCTAACAGCCTACCTCGCTGATCTCAAATCCACAGCCCTTCTGGGAGCAAGACATGAAAATCATTTTGATACACGCGGTGACGAAATGATTATAGACTTTCGGGGTAGAAACTACGGTCCAGGACGACGAATCCTTGTTGAAATCGCATACAACTGGGGGCAATGATTGATTGCGCTTTCTTTGGGGCTGTAATTTTGCAGCCCCAAAATTCTATCCTTCACATTTAATAAGTGGCAGATAGAGCCTTGGAAGGTTTTATCCGTCTCATAGGCGCCCGGCTGATCTGGCACCTATGAGACGGATAAGATAACAGCGGAAAGTGAGTGGCAGACTCCGGAACCCGGTTGGCTCATGGTCGCCCCGGCGGTCAATGCAAGCCGGCTGGTTTTAATGGATTTCAAGCTACCGCAGCGCCCGTTTTATGTTTTGCGCCACAAGGAACGGCATCTTTCTTTGGCCGAGCGGCGATTTCTTGGCCCTCATTGAAATCGCACCGCTCTGAAAGGGGACTTGCGCTTCGGCAGTCAAAGCGCGAGCGCCGACGATATGGCGTGCTTAACTTGCACTCGGGGAACCAGATAGAACGCTCTTTTGGTTCACCCCAAAAACAAAACCTGATTTCTTGGAACCCTGCACCTTTGCGAACGGTTGGCCCTGTAGAATTACTTAATTCGTGAACTAGCGCGCTCGTGTCGCAGTGATCGGGGGTGCGCTTATCGTTTTTACGACGAGGGGGGCTCCATGAGTGAAATCACACGCCGCAATCTTCTAACGATGATCGGCACTGCCGCAGGCAGTGCCGCTATGTATCATGCTATGACTTCAATGGGTTTTGCAGCACCCTCTGATTATAGCGGACCCATTAAATTAGACGGAGATCCTCAGGGAGCGAAGGTGCTGGTTCTCGGTGCCGGCCTGGCCGGGCTCACTGCCGCCTATGAAATGCGGGCAGCTGGCTATGAGGTCGAGGTGCTAGAGTTCCGTGAGAAGGCGGGCGGGCGATGTTGGACCCTGCGCTCGGGCGACGAGTACACTGAACTTGGTGGCGCAACCCAGAACGTTGATTTTGCTGAAGGCAATTACATCAACCCTGGCCCATGGCGGCTACCGCATAATCACCATGCCGTTTTAGACTACTGTAAGCGGCTTAAAGTCCCTCTCGAGCCATTTATCCAGCTGAACTATAACTCCTATCTTCATCGTTCAGACGCCTATGGCGGCAAACCGCAGCGCCTGAAAGACATCAAAACCGATTATCGTGGGCATATCTCGGAGTTGTTGGCCAAGGCCGTCAATCAGGGAAGACTTGATGAACTGGTCACCGCGCAAGACCGAGAAGTCCTACTGGAAAGCCTGCGAGCTTTCGGCGTGTTGAACGAACAGAACGAATACGTGAGGAGCTTGGACACCAGCCATTATCGCGGCTACGCAAAGCAGCCGGGCGGCGGTGTCGGGGCAGCGCCTGAAGCTTCGGACCTGCTTAACCCGCAGGAGGTGCTGCAGTCGCGGCTTTGGGAGTATCTCGCCACGCATGAGACAGTGGATCACCAAGCTCCTATGTTTCAGCCGGTCGGCGGGATGGATGGTATCGCCAAAGGGTTCGAGCGCGAGGTTGGAGATCTTATTACCTATAACGCCAAAGTCGTCTCGCTACAGCAGGACGAGAACGGGGTAACGGTGACGTGGGAAGACACGGCCGGTGGAGGCCAGCAGACCAGCAAAGCGGACTATTGTGTCTGTACCATTCCTTTCTCCATCCTCGGGCAGATCGACCACAACCTTTCGGGTGATTTATCCAATGCGATCAGTTCGATGTACTACAACGGATCGACGAAATGGGGCCTCGAATTCAACCGCCGCTTCTGGGAAGAAGACGAAGATATCTACGGTGGTATCAGCTACACCGATCTCGCCATCGGCCAGATAAGCTACCCCTCGACAGGCTATTTCTCCGATGGGCCGGCCGTGTTGCTGGGCGGTTATACATGGCGCGGAGAGAACTCCTACAAGTTCAACGCCATGCAGCCTGATGAGCGCTTGGAATGGGCACTAAGACAGGGTGCCAAAATCCATCCTCAGTATCGGGATGAATTCAAGACCGGCGTCAGCGTTGTGTGGCACAAGGTCCCATGGGTTCTCGGGTGCTCGGGCGTTTGGGAAAATCGCGACAATTACGAGGAGGCCATCAAGATCGACAATCGCGTCGTCTGCGCTGGCGAACACCTTTCTTACCTGCCTGCGTGGCAAGAAGGGGCGATTCTCTCCTCGCTTGATGCGATCTCGCGTCTCCATGACAAAGTAATCAACGGGTGAAGCCATGCGACAGATATTTTTCTCAGCGACGATCGTAGGCATTCTCGGCACTCTGCCGCTCTATGCCCAAGACAACGACGCAAACACGCGCGCGGCGCAAGCCACGGCGCCTGAAACCGGCGAGACCTCTCCCGAGGGCGAAGCCCGTGCACAAGAGCGTGACATAACCGCTATGGCGGATGGCGGTGAATGGGTCGAAGAATATGTCAGCGAAGATGGCGAAGAGTTGTATCAAACGCTCTGCTCCGGCTGTCATATGGCTGACGGGTCAGGGGCCATTGGGGCTGGGAAGTACCCTGCTCTTAGTGGCAACCCCAACCTCGAATATGCTGGCTATGCGACCTACATCATCATCAATGGCCAGGCTGCAATGCCAAGTCTTGGGCATTTTCTCGATGACCAACAAGTATTGGCTATCACAGACTATATCCAGACGAACCTCGGCAATGACTATGAGGCCGATGGTACGCTCGACGCCGTGGCCGACGCCCGGCCGGCCGAGCCTGTAAATCAGAACACGGAGGAACACGAATGATCCGCAAGTTTATCGCCCCCCTCGCCGCTGTCGCAGCACTTATGGCCACGAGCGTATACGCTCAAGGCTCAGAAGTTGTTCGCCACGGCTTGCCGGATTCAGACTTCCCGATCTTGCAGGCGGTGGAAGTGCCCGCGGATGCAACCTTGGTTTACCTCAGTGGCACCGTGCCGACGGTCGCCAATGAGACGGCCGAGAAGGGCTCACCCGAATACTTCGGAGATACGGCAACCCAAACTGCCAGTGTGCTCGCTTCGATTGAGAAAAAGCTTGCCGGGCTCAATCTTGACATGGGGGACGTCATCAAAATGCAGGCCTATCTCGTCGCTCCCGAAGGCAGCGATGGGATGGACTTTGAGGGCTTTATGAAAGGCTATACCCAGTATTTCGGCACCGATGAGCAACCCGAATTACCAACCCGGTCGGTCTTTGCGGTTGCAGGATTGGCGAACCAGGCTTGGCTGGTTGAGATCGAAGTTGTGGCGGTCCGCTCCGGCTCGTAAGCCCGCGCAGCAGGCGAACACCTGAATTTCGAAGCGGTGGCCCGAAGGGGCCACCGCTTTTGCGTTTAGCCTTCGGTGCGATACCAATCGGCAACGTTCCACAAATCACTATCCCAAGCGTTCAGCCTAACACCACCAAGCGTGTTGCCCTGTGCCGCCACCGCTGCACGATTGATCAGCGGCAACATGGATTTGCTTTCGGTCGTAATGATGTCGTTCAGACGTTTGACCAAACGGGCTCGCTCTTCGATCTTGCTGGTACGAGACAGCTCATCCAGCAGAGTGTCGTATTCCTCATCGCAAAAGCGGTTGATGTTCTCGCCCTGCCACTGGGTCGAGGGTTTGGGCTCATTTCCGCAGCGACGCTGCGCCAGATAGGCTTGCGGGTCGGTGCCGTCATAGAGGTTCGCATACATCTCGACGTCGGCATAGAACTTGGGAAAAGTGTCGGGGCTGCCGGGATCGCCGCCGAAAAAGACGGAGGCATCGATGTTGCGCAGCTCAACCTCGATGCCGATCTGGTTCCACCAGTCCTTGATCAGCGCCTGAAAGTCTTGGCGAACGGCATTGGTGGAGGTCTGGAACAGGAGCGACAGGCGCATACCGTCTTTCTCGCGCACGCCGTCCCCGTCTTGGTCCTGCCAGCCCGCTTCATCCAAAAGCGTCTTCGCCGCTTCCAAATCCTGCGTCAGACATTCGGTGTTATCAGAGCTATAGATCGGCGGCGCGGGGACCAAATTGCAGGTTGGCCGACCCGCTTGACCATAGCCGATTTCGTTGAGCAATTCGCGATCAATGGCCATACTCATGGCCTGCCGTACACGACGATCGGTCAAGAAAGGATGCGGCTCTTCAACCGTCGCGCGGGTTTCCGGCGGCAGGTCCGGCGAGGGGTTCGTCATATTGATCTCGATCCGCTCCACCAAGGGGCCGAACTCGAAAATAGGCTTGCCGGTGCCGCCTTCAGCGATCTTCTCCAGCACGTCGGGAGCCATCAACAGATCCCAAGCGTAGTCAAACTCGCCCGTCTCCATCACCGCGCGCGCGGCTGACACGGAATCCCCGCCGCCTTTGAAGTTGAGCTTGGCGAAAGCAGGCTTGCTGGGATCGCGGTAATTGTCATTCGCGACAAGCTGGATTGAGTCGTTAGGCCGAAAATCCGTCACCACAAAGGGGCCGCTGCCAATCGGGTTGAAGTTTTCCTCCGTACAACCCGGTGCCCGCGCGCCGGTGCATTCCGCAAACTGGGCGGCCTGAAGGATGGGCGCGGCCGCGCCCACGAAAGGCAGATAGGGGTACGGTTTCGGCTCGTCGAAATGGATCGTCACGGTGCGATCATCAATGACTTCGACTTCTTTCACGTCATTGAACTTCGACAGTTGTGCGCAACCGCCTTCGGGGTTCATGCAATAATCTGCCGTAAACTTCACATCCTTGGCGGTAAGCGGCGTGCCGTCGGACCAAGTCACCCCTTCCTTCAGTTTCCAAGTGATGGTCTTGAGGTCTTCGGTCATGCCCCCGTTTTCGACCGTGGGAATTTCGACCGCCAGTTTCGGAACAAGCTCGCCTTTCTCATCGGCGTTGGCCAAAGGCTCAAGCACCATGCTGGAAGCATCGCGCTCTTTCACACCGCCGGATAGATAGGGGTTCAAGATTGAGGGCGCTTGCCAGTAGATAATGTTGAGTTGATCATCGCGACCGCGCTCGCCCTCTTGGGCAAACGCCATTGATGGCAGCAAGGTCATCGAGGTTGCTCCGAGTAAATGTACTATGAACCGCATGGCCTGTCCTCTGTTTTGTTCGTGTTTAACGCGAATAAATACTTAACCAATCAAACAGATTCTTAACGATTTGCAAGGCTAAGGACGCCCCTCGGCGAACGAGTAGGCATCTTCCGGACAATAGGCACCACTACCGAGAAGGACTAACGAGGATCAATTGGAAACCAGAATCCAAAGACACCATGGGTTCTAATCTAAATCGCCGACCGTCTCAAACGCCCTTCTAAGGGACAGGGCCACTGGGCAATCAAGCCTCCATCTAAGGTTTCGGTGACGGTGAACTGAGCGAAATATTTCCCGACAAGCTGCACTGATACCGAGCCGGTCGTCACTTCTAAATTGGTTGCCAATCTCTACACGCACACCAAACGAGACTTTTATATTTTGGTTCAACTCACCGCCTGTACTTGTTCCGGCTCGCGCAAGCAGCGCAGTCTGCAGAAAAAGTAGCGACGACCCACCTGGGGTAAAAAGGGGAAAGGGTCGCCGCAGTTATTCGGTGCTACAGGGAGGATGCACCGCCGTGAATGAACCACAACTGACATTCACAAAATGCATATACGTGCGCTTTAGGAAAAAGCAAATATGATGGCAGGTTTCCTCTGGTATGCCCAACCTGATGCACTTTGGGATGTTCGAAGAAAATCGGCGACCTCAGAAGCCAGGGAATGGACGAAGGCCGCCGCAGTTTACCGCGACCCATGGAAGTTCAAGCCGGGGTGTAATGGGGTGTCACTCCAACCCCCTAAAGTTGTTTAGGCCAAGACTATTCACAAAGCAAACAGTTTGAGTAACATTTATTCAGCCAGCTTCCGCGTTCTCTACGCTTAAACCGGCATCTAACAATTGTTCCTTGTCCGGAAGGTCTCGCAAGCTCTTAAGATCAAACGCGATCAAAAACTGCTCTGTCGTCACAAACGTGTAAGGTGCCCCTCTCTGAGGTGATCGTGGACCCGTTCCAATCAAATCGCGCGCATGTAAGCGACCAAGCAAATCGCGGTTGACCTCTTTGCCAAAAATATCCTTAAGACCTTCGCGTGTAATCGGTTGGTGGTAGGCGATGGCGGCCAGGACCGCGACGTCGAATTCGCTCAGGTCCAGCAATTGGTCCCCGATATCTGCCGCCGCGCGGATCGCAGGGGCGTAGATAGCCCGCGTCCGGAACATCCAGCCGCCAGCGACTTGAGCGATCTCGAAGGCCCGTCCCTCCAGATCGGCGGCAAGGTCCTCGACCAGCAGATCGACCGAGGCCCCCTGCCCCACCACCCGCGCCAGGTCTTCGCGCGGCACCGGCGAGGCCGACGCAAACAGCACCGCCTCGATCCGCCGCATCCATTCGCGCCAGCGCAACTCCGGCGGCAGGTCGGGCAACTCGCGGTCAAGATCGGCGTCGGGTCGGTCTATGGCCATCTCAGGCCCCAGGACAGCGGATCATGCCCAGCCTCCTCCGCAACGGGCACATACCCCCGGTCACCCAAGATGCCGCCCGGGGTCCATATGCCCGTGCAGAACCCGCAGGACACGAATACCGCCCGCAATCTGCCGATAGTAAACAGCGTGAGAGACGCTCTCATAGCGCCGCACCCCTTCGCTCACATATCCATAATCCGAGCCGAAACTCGGGTTTGCCGCCACGGTTTCGATCCGGCCATGAAGCACCTCGCTATACTGTTCGGCCTGATGCAGGCCAAACTCTTCGATACCATACAGGTAGATGTCGATCAGGTCGCGCTCGGCATCACGGGAAATTTCAATCCTCGCCACGTAGCAGGCCCTTTTGCCGCGCTTCCTCGCGTGCGGCGGCCATGATGTCGCTCAAGCCACGCGTGCTCACGCCCCCGGCCTCGGCCCGCTCCAGCATGTTGCGCAGATCATCAAACGCCGCCTCCCGGCGTTCCTGATCGCGCCGCACCAGATCGCGGAAATACTCGCTCACATTGCCATAACGGCCTGCGCTGACCTGCGCCTCGACCCAATCGTTCATCTGATCGGGCATCGAAATCGTCAGTCTGGACATGATATGCCTCCGCCTTGATTGTCATACCTGTTCATATCTAATCATACTACTTGAACATCCAACCCACAACCGCCCGCTATCACCGCCCCACTCGCCATCCCTACACCCCATACAGCCGGAAGGTGTCGCGCCCGGTCAGCTCGCGCACCGCGCCCAGATCGACCAGCCGGTCACAGAGCCGCCGCGCGGCGCGATCCGACAAAGGCAAGGCCGACGGCGCCACGGCATCGCGGGTCAGGAACATCTCGACCGCGTCGCCGGCCCCCTTGGCCCGCAGTTTCGGAGCGACCGCTTTCAGATGCGCCGCCCGACGCGCGAGATCGGCAGCAAGGCGCACGGCCTCGACCACCGACGAGGTGAGCGCTCGATGACAGGCCAGCCGCAAGTCTTCCCCCCGCTTGCGCAGGTCGGCGCGTTTCAGGCCCGGGGCCAGCAGCGGCACGAGACGATCCCAACCGAGGGCTTGGGAAAGGGCCGCATCCGCAAGGATCAGCCCCGGAACGTCGGCCCGCGGCGCCTCGCGCAGCACTGCTTTCAAAACCAGTCCGGCACGCCTGACCGGTGCCCCCTGCCCCGCGTCCAGCCACGCGGCGATTTGGTCCGGCCCGAGGGTCGGCAAGGCTCGGCCCAGGGCCTTGATCGACACCGGCCGCTCCACCGCGCGCCGCCAGGCCAGGTAGACCTCGCCCGCCTGGCCGGGCAGATCACCGGGGCGCAGAAGGTGCACTGCATCGCGCAACTCCGCTTCCCGCTCCGGTCGTCCAGAGAACGCGACACAAGCCGCAGCCGCGCGCAGGGCCAGCCGCGCCCGCAACAAGGCTTTGGGGACCTCCTCGCGTGCCAACACAAGATGCAGGTGGTTCAATGCCGCGCCCGACAAAAACGCCACATCTTCAGGGGTTTCCGAACGGCCGGAGGTGACCCAGGCGGACATCCGGGGTAACGTATCAAGGTCGCTGATGTGATCCGGTCGGGCAAATGTCATGCTGTCGCGTTGCCTTTAAATCTGAGACGAGACGCTTTCGGCATCGTGTTTTGCCCTTAATTGCGAGATTCGGCTGTCATGGGGCCTTTGCTTCTCGCGCGCCTTTGCGCGATGTGATCGACCGCGGCTAGCAATCGATGCTCCTTCTCGAAGGCGCGCAAAAGAGCAACCTTTGCATAGTCGTCGATGCCGGAGCTTGAGATGGCGGCTTTGATCAGTGGACGAGGCTGGGCCGCAGCGATCGCCGCAAGGCAAAACAGCCTCACTTCCGGTTTGTGGCTCTGAAGAGCAAACAACGGCCCCCCGTGGCAGCCCTTAAGTGACATGGCAAAGGTTACCGCGCGCATTGCGCGCTGAAGTTGCTTGGGGCTGCGCGATCGCGCGGCACACTCAAGCATCCCTGCCCCGCGGCGCGCTCGGCATATCAATTTCTCGGATACTTGTTCATCACCGGCTTTGCCGAGGGTCTGCACCAGTCTCGTCCCGCAAACCTGGCAGTCGAATACCCAGGCCCGCCTCCAATGCCTGAGCGAAGGGCCCTCTCGGGAGCATTGCAGACAATGCTGGAATGGCATCTGGGCCGTCAGCGATGCTTCTCGTGGCGTCATTGCTGGAAAGGTCAAAGATCGCACGACATCTGGGGCGACCCGTGCGGCATTGGCAATCTTCTCTGCCGCAGCCGCGTCGATGCCGAAGTCCAAGGCGGTGCCATGCGTAATATCGACTTCGATATGAGCCAGCAGTTCGGCGTCATCACAGTAGTTGGCCGCAGCCAACCGAGACAGCCAACCTGACAACAACTCGTCTGGCAGCGGTGCGACAGTCTTTGGCAGCGGTCGCGGCGTCACACCCCGGACTTCTCGAGCCGCCGATGGGCCTTCGCATGGCGCGACCAAACCGGCGTCCATTTTGCGATCGCGTCATCAGTGATGCATTCCTCACCAGTCACAATCGCGTCGATGGAAAGATCCTTGATCAGGGCGAAGATGCGCGAGGTCACCCCGCCACTCAGCGCAAGTATCTGCTTGAGCGACTTGACCTTCAGATTGGACTTCTTCTCGAGGGGCATTGCCGCGATGAGTGTCTGGATCATGTCCGAGAACTCGGCATCGTCGCGCCAGTTCGGCAGGTGATGTTCGTCCAACCGCCTGGCAAGCTGGATATCACCGCGAATAGCATCGACGGCCTCGCTGACCCCAAGGCAGACCAGTGACACCTCGAGTTCATTGCTGAGATACCGCAGGACATTGAGAAATCGGCGCTGTTCGCGGTGGGTCCCGGCCAAGAGATTGTGGACCTCGTCGATCATGATCATCCGCAGGCCAAGGTCGCGTAAGAGCGCGATGACACGGACTTCGAGGGAAGCCACATTTTGAGCGCGGGCGCTAAGAGCCGTCGCCGGGGCGCCGACGGCGGCCAGGATGTGCAGGTAAAACCGCCGTTCATCAGGTGCGGGCGGCGCTTGCAACAGCAGAAGCGGTGTGCGGGTGATGCCCGACGCCGGATCGTATTCTGGTGCGTACTTGCGCGACAGGTTTCGGGCAATCATCGTCTTTCCGATCCCGGAGGCGCCATGCACAAGAAGCCCAGGCATACGGGTTTGTCGTGGCGCTTCGATCATGCCCTGCAAGCGGTCCAACACCTGTTCCGCCCGAGGAAAGCCGATCCAGATATCCGATTGAATGAGGGCGATCCGGCCGTCTTCTTCAGTTGTCCCTGCCCTCAATTCAGGTGTTGTCACATTAACGGTCCTGAGGTTGCTGGTTCATTGATCTGGGCGTAGGCGGTGTCGATGCAGACACAAAA
>NZ_JBIFFK010000017.1:0-18547 GCF_043557045.1 Sulfitobacter sp. 1A15258
GACACTTGGTCTGTCCGGCTTGAAGATGTAGAGGATCTGTTTTCCAATACCTTTGATCCGTGGGGCGAAGGAAAAGCCCAGCAGATGCGTCATCCCGAAGATGGCTTCGGTGTAGCCGTGGCTGTCGGTGGAATGGATGTCGCTTTTGACGACGTCATTGCACATGAGGCCATCGATCACGAACGCGCTTTCCCGATCGGCGGCGCTGATCATAAGGGAATGCCAGAGGATGTGGCGTTCATCGACGAATGTGTAGGCGCTGACACCTTGTCCCTGGCCAAAATACTTGAACGAACGGCTGGCAGCGAGGCTTTCGCCGCGAACCTCGAACTTTTGTCCATCACTGGCGGTATGCAGCTTGTCCGCCTCGTTCCGATAGATATTGGGCAGGTCCATCTCATCCATAGCTTTGACCACAGCGTCGTTTGCAGCGCGGATATTGTCGAGAGAAAACCGCCAATTAACGACGTGTTCCAGTTCGCCCTCGGTCACGCGAGACGAGATCCTTGCCATTTTGCGCACGCCGATTCCACATCCAAGGCCCATGATCCCGGCCAGGAGTGCGGGGCGGGAGACCGCCTGACGGATGTGGGTTTGCTGCCAGTGTTCGAAAGCGCCGAGCATCCCACAGTGATTATTGATCGTCTCAAGCACCTGTGCCAGCGGTACATCGTGCCGTTGAGGGAACAGTTCATTGGTTGGGCTGGGACCATCAGCCCTGGCTGCCGGGGTAGCGATGTGGAAGGTGCCATCGGGACGTACCTTCAGATGTGGATTGGCAGCAGCATTGGCGTTCGTACGCTGATATTGTTGTGTCAACGCCTTCCGGAGGGTTGCCAGAACGGGTTCCGGGTCGGCAAACTCGGCCAACCCGGCCCGTTCCAACAGTTCCGGCTTCTTCCGCTTCCACCTGTCCGTATCAATCAGATAGGTGTCCATGGGGCGGTATTTATAGGACTGCGAGAGGTTAAGATCGCCAGATTTGATGGCGGCGGCAACATGCTGGAAAAGAAAAACCTTGTAGAGCGAGGTTCGGAATGTTCCATCGCTGCGGATCAGTAATTCCCGCTCGTCTGTATCGAGGAAATCCGTTGGCGCACCTGTCCCAACCACGCCATCGTTGTGTTTGAACCGGTCGATGGCGGTGATGAGACTGGCGGCCCGGTCGTTCCGCTCAAACGTGATCACGCGAAGGATGGGACTGAGTCAATTTTTTTAGTCGCAAGGACCCTGCCTCAAGCACATCGAACCAGCATTCATCCCGCGCGGTTGCGGAAAGATCATCCTTCAGTTGCTCAAATGCGCCGGATCGACTTTTATCCAGCAAGGCTTGGATTGTGCTAACTTTCTGGGTGTCCGACATTCCATCCGCCTCGGTCACGCCGCGAATGTCGCGCAACAGGCCAAACACAGATGTGTCCAGGTCATTGATGACCGACTTGATCTGCTTTTGCTGTGCTGCCCGGTTCTCCAGCAGCCGATCATTGTGATCGCGCGTCGCCTTTGCGTGAAAGGACGCCATGACGCTGAGCCAGAGATCGATCAGGTTATCTTGCGTGCGGTAAAACTGATGGGCAACAAATGCCGTGGCATGGATACGGCGGTCATTGTCTGCGCGTTGCTTGAGCTGAAACAACCGTGACCGCTGAACGCTGCCCGCGAAATATCGAATACCGGCAGCTCCCAAATCGAGCGCCGACAGAGGGTCGGATAGTTGGTTATGCAAATCAGCGAGCGTCCCAAAGTCAGCGATGGCTTCCTTGATCTTTGTTGGTCTTGCCGACTGCGACAGCTTCTTCAACAGGGTCAGACGATACCGGTTCTGATCGTCCGGGGTCGTGAAGAGTTCGTCCAGCAAGGCGCGCGCGTCATCGGTGAGATGGACATCCATCAGCGCGATGAGTTCTACTTTGCGGGCCTGCAATCCGGATCGGATCAACTCAAGCAAAACGCCCGATTTTGGAACCTGGACGCGCCGCTGGATCAAGTAATCCACGCATCGATCAAAGATCAGGCGCGGCTTCAGATATGTTCGCGCCATCGTTGCAATCTCGGCGATCAGGTCTTTCCTGGCTTTCCGCCCGAATGGCATGAAGCCATAGAAATCCAGAATGAGCTTACGATAACGCGCTCGGGTCTGTTTGGGGTAGGTTGCTGGCGAGAACTCCGATCCTGTGAGCCCCAGAAGCTTTGCTGCCGCCTCAATATCCGGGGAGTGAAAATCGCGAGAATTGTAGAACTTCTTCGCCACTTTGAAGTAGGCGCACATCACCAGAAAGCCGATCTGGCTAGCGGGTGAACGCAACTCAGTTGCGATGTCCAACAAGGGTTTTGGCAGATCGAAGCATCGCTTGCGCTCGCGGAAGTCGAATACCGGCGGATCGTCAAACGCCCCTTGCTCGGAGGATGAAAGGATTTGCATTCGGGGCATAAGGCTCTCCGTCATAGTGGTGTCCGGGAAACGGTCGTTTGACGGCCCCGTGTTTTATTGTCCGGCAATATGGCTTGACAACGGAATGACGGACAAGATGATTGACGGATGGAAAAGCGGACAAACACTGCAAAATTTTATGCCCCAGTCGGATACGCGCGCATCTCAACGGCTGATCAATCGCTGGCCCCACAGATCGACGCGCTCAAGGCTGCCGGTTGCGGAGAGATATTTGAAGATTGCGTATCTGGTGCCAAAACGGACCGGCTAGGATTAGATCAAGCGCTCGATCACCTGCGTTCCGGCGACACGCTGATTGTCTGGAAGCTCGACCGTCTCGGGCGCAGCATGAGTCACCTGATTGATACGGTTCGCGATCTTGACCAGCGCGGTATCGGTTTCAAGTCTCTGACTGAAGGCATCGACACGACAACGAGCGGGGGCACACTCGTCTTTCATCTGTTCGGCGCCCTTGCCCAGTTCGAACGCGACCTCATCCGCGAGAGAACCCGCGCTGGCCTGAGCGCCGCTGCCGCGCGCGGACGAAAAGGCGGACGCAAGGCTGTCGTCACCGCTGAAAAACTGAAGCGAGCGAAAATGCTGATCGAAAGTGGCCTGACAGTTCGTGAAGCCGCGGCACGCATAAAAGTCGGCAAAACCGCTCTTTACGACGCGATCAACGCGGACACCTCACGAAACGCTCCAAACTGATCCGTCGTCCCGCAAATCCAGAGGGACCGAAAACACGAACATTCCTGTGGGACCTCGCGTACCTTTATGCCGATGGACCCAGTTGCGCGGGCGCATCGAGGCCTGGGCCACGCAGGAAACCGCGCAGGGCAGGCTGCCCGCCGGGGCCTGGCCGGTTCTGCGAGAGGCTCTCTATACCGGGGAGGTCGCGCGTGCAGCATTGCCCGGGCTGTTGGGCGTGGGGGAACGACAGGCGCGCAACGTCTCCGCCGCGCTGGTGGGGGCAGGGGCGCTCAACGCGCAATCGAGCCGCGCCCCGTTGCGGCTGACATTCTCCGCCAGACTGGCTGGGGCCTGGATGCCGGGGCTGTTTCCGTAGGCGTGATCGGGCAGCTGCCGGTCCCGTCACGTCAGGGGGACATAGAGCCGATTCTGACCCGATCCACGGGACCGGGCCAGCAGTCGACCGCGTACGCTTCTTTCTCAATTCGCCCAGCATCCGTGAATACCGAGCGATAGTTTAGGCGTTAGTCGGCTGCACCAACCGAGAAGACCACCTTGCCGAGCGCTTGGCGTCGTGCCATGCGCTCGAAACCGGCCGCGGAATCGGACAGCGGGAAAATCTCGTCGATCTGTGATTTCAGCTTGCCCACGGCTAGTGCGGCAAAGGCGTCGTGCACCGCCTCTGTCAGTTCGGGATCGCGCGCGCGCATCAGCCGTTGCAGAGAAGACCCGAAGACCATCACGTCCTTGACCAGCAGATAGCCTGCGTTCAGCGTCGGAAGATCGCCACTGGCAAAGCCGACGATCACATACCGTCCGCCGGGTCGGACACAGCGCAACGCACCCTCGCCCACGTTGCCGCCGACCATGTCGATGATGGCATCGACATGTTGGAACCCCTGCTCGCGGATCGCAAGCCGGACCTCCTGGACAGGATCCACCATACCTGCGGTCAACACCACAGCCTCAGCCCCGAGCGACCGGGCCAGCGCAGCCTTCTCTTCGTTCGACACCACGGCAATCGGGCGCACGCCCAACAACAGCGCATATTGGATCGCCATTGACCCGACGCCGCCGGTCGCGCCCGTGATGATGACGCTCTGACCCGGTTTCAGATCAGCGCGCAGCTTCATCGCGCCGGCCACCGTAGCAATCGCCGTGGCGCAGGCGGCCGCGTCCTCAAACCCGATCTCGGGCGGCAGAACCGTGCATGACCAGTCAGGCGAGCAGTCGTATTCCGCAAACGCCCCTGTCGAATCCTGAGTACACACCCGGTCGCCCACCTTAAATCCTGTCACACCCGGACCGGCGGCGACCACAACGCCGGCCGCGTCCCGGCCGGCTATGAAAGGCAGATCGGGTTTCACCTGATACTTGCCTTCCATCATCAGGAGGTCGGCGAAATTGAGCGAGGCCGCCGCGACCTTGATCAACACATCCCTTTCGCCGGGTACGGGCAACGGCACATCCTCGACGGCGGCGCTTTGCCACCCTACATAGTCGCGCAGCACCAGCGCCTTCATACTTTTGGGCAGGCTCATTCGTCGATTTCCTCAAGGCTATGAAAGTTCGGTTTGCGTTTCTTTAATCTGGCGACAACGCTACGCCACCCCGCTGATCGGTGGCAGAGAGAACGCGACAATTCCCACATATGTGCCTTGGCCACGGTCCCGTTTCCACATGGATGCGCTATTGTCCCCGGCGGGATGTAGCATCCCGTCCGTTCGCCCTAAGCATGACTTCAGCTAGATAACGTATGGATGATGCATGACCTTTCCTGACCCAAACCTCGATCACATCTTTCGCCCTCGCTCGGTCGCGATTGTCGGTGCCTCGAACGATCCTTCGCGAATTTCTGGGCGGCCGCTGCGCTATCTCAAGGAGCGGGGTTACAAAGGCAAGATCTACCCGATCAACCCAACGCGCGACGTCGTCCAGGGCATGAAAGCCTGGCCGTCGCTGGCCGATCTGCCCGAGGCGCCGGACGTCGCGATCCTGGCCATTCCGTCAACGCTGATTCCGGGTGTGCTGCGCGACGGGGCCGTAATCGGTCTGAAAGGCGCGATCATCATGTCCTCGGGATTCGCCGAAGCTGGCGAGGAAGGAGCCGTGCTTCAAGCCGAGATCACGGCCATTGCACAGGAAACCGGCATTCGGATTTTGGGGCCGAACTGCGTCGGCCTGTTCTGCACCAACATCAATTTCTACGGCACCTTCACACAGTCCATTGATCGCGATGTTCCGCCCCTCGGTGGCGTTGCTGTGGTGTCGCAGAGCGGGGCATATGGGGGCTATATCGCTTATCTAGCCAGCCAGCGCGGGCTGGGCATCAACTACTGGGTTACGACCGGCAACGAAGCCGACCTGGAGGTCGGCGAATGCATCGCCTGGCTGGCCGGACGCGACGACGTCAAGGTGATTGCGCTCTATCTCGAAGGTGTCCGCAAAGGCCCGGCCTTCCGCGAAGGTCTGGCGCGGGCCCGAGCGGCGGGCAAACCAGTGATCGCGATGAAGGTCGGAAGGTCGGCAGCGGGAGAGAAGGCTGCGCAATCACACACCGCGTCAATGGCCGGGTCGGATGATGTCTACGATGCGATCTTCCGAGATTACGGGGTCTATCGCGCCACAACGACCGAAGAACAGCTGGATATCGCCGAGGCCTGCCTGACCGGCCCATATCCGGTTGGGCGCAAGCTGGGGATCCTGACCTTGTCGGGCGGGGTCGGCGTGCAGATGTGCGACGCCGCCGAGGTCTATGGCCTCGACGTCGCGACCATGCCGGAGGATGCCGGGCGCAAACTGAAAAAGCTTCTGCCCTTCGCTGCCGTCGGCAACCCGATCGATACTACCGCGCAGGTGATGAACGATATGTCGCTCCTGTCCGAAAACATCCGTATCGTGCTGGAGGAAGGTGGCTACGACATGATCGTGTTCTTCCTGACCACGACACCGGCGGCGGACGCCTATGCGATCCCGATCCGCGACGCGATTCTTAAAGGGCTGAGGGGCAAAAAGGACAAGCTCGTCGTGCTGTGCATGGGTGCACGCGAGGAAATCCGCAAAAGCTATCGCGAAATGGGATTTCTGGTCTACCAGGACGCCGACCGGGCAGTGCAGATTGCCGGCGCGCTAACCCATTTCGGCCAGGCCTTTGCCACTGTCCCCCGACCCGCGCCTGTACCCCTCGGAAGGCGTGTCGAGGGGACCGGTCCAATGTCGGAACATGCGGCCAAGAAGGTCCTTGCCTTGGCCGGAGTGCCCTTTTTGACTGAGGTTCTCGCCACCACTGCTGAAGAGGCAACTCGGGCAGCTAAAACCGCCGGTGGTCCGGTGGCGATGAAGGTTGCCTCTCCCGACATTCAGCACAAAACGGAAATCGGCGGCGTTGCGCTGAACGTGGCCACGGTCAACGTCCGGGCAGCTTTTCACCGGTTAACGCATAACGTCGCAGAAAAGGCGCCTGATGCCACACTAGAAGGGATTCTTGTTGCACCCATGGCGCCCAAAGGCATCGAGGTGATCGTCGGCACGATCACTGATGCAGTCTTTGGACCCGTGGTAATGTTTGGTATGGGTGGCATTCTGGTGGAGCTAGTACCCGACGTAACGTTCCAGCCCGCCCCCTTCGACCTCGACACCGCCCGTGAAATGGTCGCGCGGATCAAGGCGGCGCCCCTTTTCGACGGCTATCGAGGCGCTCCGAAAGCCGATACCGAGGCATTGGCGCAGCTTCTGTCCAACCTCTCCTTATTTGCCGCCGCGAATGCAGGAACGGTCCAGAGCATCGACTTGAACCCCGTTTTGGTACTGGAGGACGGCAAGGGGGTCGTTGCGCTTGATGCCGTCATCGAACGCAGTAGCGCATAATCCGCTGCTTATGTGCGAGGCGTGCCCGGTGTGTTCAATCCGCCGAGCATCTGAAGGTCGGCCGCTTCATGATCCAGCGCGGCCGGTCGCCATGTCTTTCACCCCCGCGTGGCCGAACCGCGGACCGGCGCGCGATCTCGAATCTCGGGCAAGGGCACCGTCTATGCGGCCACGGTGATCGGCTACCAAGTCGATCTATGCCGACGGTGCGGTGGGCTATCTTGAGGATTTCCTCCGGGCCGAGTGTGACAGCCAACCCGCACTGTTCCGCTGCTACGGCCTTTCTGGCAAAGCGCAAACCGACCTTCACGACAACCTGAGACAGGCTACGGAGGTTACAGTGCCCCCTTTTTCTTCCAGCTCTCCAGATGCTTCAGCACCTCCCAGCCTTCCAGCGCATGGGCCGGGTCCGTCTCGGCTGCGGGCACGACGGGTTCGGGCACGTCGGGAACGGTGCGCGAAAAACGCGGCGCGGGAACCGGCTGCACCACGCCGTCCGCCTCGAAATAAACGTTGCGGGCCTGCATGTGCGGATGAGTCGGAGCTTCCTCCAGCGTCAGGACAGGGGCAAAGCAGGCGTCTGTTTTACCCAGCAGTTCGGTCCATTCGTCCCGCGTCTTTTCAAGGAATTTCGCGGCGAAGATCGCGCGCATTTCGGGCCAGCGGGCCTTGTCATTCTGGGGCGGCATCGTGTCTTCGGGAAGTTCAAGCAGCTTAACAAGCAGCGCAAAGAACTTGGGTTCGATCGGGGCGATCGAGACATAGCGCCCGTCCTTGCAGAGATAGACATCGTAATAGGGCGCGCCGCCGTCGATGATGTTCGTGCCGCGCTCGGGCGTGATGATCCCGGCCCCGAGCAGGCCGTGGAAATTGGTCATCAGATGCGCGACCCCATCAGAAATCGCGGCATCCACCACCTGTCCCTTGCCAGATTGACGCGCCTCGATGATCGCCGCGCAGATTCCCAAGGCAAGATACAGCGCCCCACCGCCAAGGTCGCCGACCAGCGACAGCGGTACGGTCGGCGGCTGACCCTCGCGGCCGATCATCGACAGCGCACCGGTAATCGCGATGTAGTTGAGATCGTGGCCCGCGGATTGAGCCAGCGGCCCCTCCTGGCCCCAGCCAGTCATCCGGCCATAGACCACCCGAGGATTGACCCTGAACAAATCGTCGGGCCCCAGTCCCAGACGTTCCGTCACGCCGGGGCGGAACCCTTCGATCACCGCATCGGATTCGGCAACAAGCGCGCGGACAAAGGCGACACCTTCGGGGTCTTTCAGATCGACCGCGACCTGACGGCGCCCCCTGTTCAGTAGATTGAACTTCGGCGGGCGTTTGATGCCCAGCTGGGATTCTACCTTGCGTTCGACCCGGATCACGGTCGCGCCAAGATCCGCCAACAACATCGCGCACATCGGACCGGGTCCGATCCCGGCCAGTTCCACGATCTTTACACCTGCAAGCGGTCCCATACGACATCCTCTCTGAATATGTTGTATCGGCGCAGCCTAGGTCGTGCCAAAGCCGCCGGCCATAGGACGCGGCGGCTCTGACGCATATGCGTGAAAATCGGAACTAGCGCATTCCGGCACCGCGAATCTTGCCCTCTTTAGGGACCTTCCACATAGACGCGGTGCGACGGCGTTCTGCCAGCTCCACGTAGCTGCCGAAATGCTTGTCAATCTCTTCGCGCAGCAAGGACACCAGTTCATGCTCGCGATCCTGAATCATGGACGTCGGAGCTCCGAGGCCGATGGCCAAGGGCCGGTCGGTACATTCCCGCGGCAGCAGCATTGCAATCAGACCCGATCCCTGCACGACCTGGTCAATCGAGACGAAATATCTTTGCTCCCGGACTTTCTGGACAGAATCGATCAGCGCTTCGATATCGAGCGGATCTTGACCGTCTGGCCTATAAGCATTGATACGCCGGAACATGCGGCGGATCTCGTTGTCATCCATGGTAGACAGAAGCACATACCCCACACCCGAAGCGGCAAGCGGCCGCCGAGTCCCGACTGCGATATGATGCGCCAACGACTTCTTCGGGTTGGACACATGATAATATAGGGCATGATCGCCGTTCTGCGCGCCCAGCAGGCACAAAAGGCCGCTCCGTTCGACCACCGTATCCACCAAGCGCAACAGCGCCCCGCCACCAAAAAGAGCGGGGCTCATCCAGCTGCCGATCAAGGGCACGCGATCGGTCGGATAATAAGTGCGGGCGCCGTTGTCATAGGTCAGAAAACCGAGCGCGACCATGCTTTTCAGCAGCGCGGAGGTGCTGGACTGGGGGTATCCCAGCCGCATCGCCACTTCGACGATATTCACGGGCCGACGCAGTTCGTCGAACAGCTCTAGTGTTTCTAGAGTGCGCGCCACCGACTTCACGACATGTACTTGCCGCCCGTCCGTCGTAGGAAATAGTGCAAGCATCGACTCCTCCCAAATCGATATTGCAAATTGTGTTTGTTATTGTAAACCTTCGAGCACGCCTGTCAAGCAAATCGACATTTTTAAACTTTCTCGTTTGCGACGTCCGCATACCGCAGCACCCCCATACCGCAGATTGGACCTGAGGCGGTTTGATGCCGGTCCTTTGATGGCACTTACAGCAACAAAGAAGATGAACTAGGGGACTGAAACGCATGGACGAATTTCGCAAGGCGGAGAAAGAGGTGGTCGCGGGATTTCGACCATTTACAGCCTTGAGTTGTAGTAGGTCAGCCATTTGCCGACCCCGACTGGCACTTCAGAGCCTGTCTCAAAGGCATTCAGATAGACGCATTCATACTTCAGCGACCGTCATAGCAGCTTTGGCCTTCAAATCAGGCGGGTGGTTCTTTCGTTTCGTCATTTTGGATCATCTCTTTCACAAGTTGATCCACCTTAACTACTGGTCCGAAATCCTGAGACCACCTCTGCGCGTGCCGTGCCTATAGGATTGCGTGACTCAACACATGTATGCGGAAGACGGGTCGTCGCATTGCTGGAAACGCAATCTCATAACATATTCTGTTCAACAAATACGGACTGGGGCCATGCGGATCCCGGCCCATCAAGAAGGGATGAGACGTGAACATGTTCAAACTTGGCGAAGATCAGATCCTGGTACAAGACCTTGTCCGGCGCGTGGCCCGCGAAAAGGTCGCTCCGCGCGCGCAGGAGATCGACCGCACGGCGGAATACCCCCATGACATGTTCGAGATGTTGAAGGAGCTTGGCCTATTCCTTCTTCCCTTCCCCGAAGAATACGGTGGCGCGAACTCCATGCTGTCGGCCTGCGTCGCGGTCGAGGAATTCGGGCGTGTCTGCTACAATACCGCCTATCTACTTCTGGTGCAGTGGGTGCCGATCGGAGCCATTCTGGCTGGCGGCACACAGGAACAAAAAGACCGTTACCTGCCCGGCCTGGCCAAAGGTGAGCTGCGGGGGGCCCTTTCCCTGACCGAACCGCAAAGCGGATCTGATGTCTCGGGGATCAAGACCAAGGCTCGCAAGGATGGGGGCGACTACATCCTTGATGGCAACAAGATCTGGTGCACCAATTCCGGTATGGCCGATTTTGTTCTGGTTGCGGCCAAGACTGGCACTGGCGATGAACGTGGCAAGATCAACCTGTTCATCGTCGATACAGACACGCCCGGTTTCAATGTTGGCCCCA
Organism: Sulfitobacter sp. 1A15258; assembly: GCF_043557045.1. Classification (NCBI taxonomy): domain Bacteria; kingdom Pseudomonadati; phylum Pseudomonadota; class Alphaproteobacteria; order Rhodobacterales; family Roseobacteraceae; genus Sulfitobacter; species Sulfitobacter sp. 1A15258. Next base: position 10,659 of record NZ_JBIFFK010000017.1, read on the forward strand.
AGGAAGACAAGATGGGCGCGCGCGGCGTGCCGTCCCATTCGCTCTATCTTGAAAACTGCCGCGTCCCCGCATCGGCAATGTTGGGCGATGAGGAAACAGGCTTTCGCGTCGCTATGGCCGCGCTGAACGATTCACGTCCGATCATCGGCGCTCGGGCAGTCGGGTGTGCGCAGGGCGCGCTGGATCACGCGGTGGAGTTCATTAAAAACCGCCATGCCTTCGGCCAAACCATCGCCGACTTCCAGGGGATAAAATGGATGGTCGCGGACATGGAAACGCAGACTGCCGCTGCCCGCCTCCTGGTCTATCAAGCGGCTGCGGCCCTGGACGCAGGCGTCAAAGGCAAGGAACTCGCGCATTTGGCAGCAATGGCCAAGGCCTTCTCAACCGACACTGCGATGAAGGTCGCAACGGATGCGGTGCAACTTTTCGGTGCGGCCGGCATATCCAACGAGTACGGGATTAACCGCTATTTCCGCGATGCGAAGGTCCTCCAAATCATCGAAGGTACCAACCAAATTCAACGCAACATTATCTCTCGCTCCGTATTGGCCTGAGTTTTTAAGAAGGAAACACCCATGGAAACCCTCGGCCTCGGCCTGTTTTTCGAAGACGTCACCGTCGGCCGCACTTTCAAGACGATCGGGCGGACCATCTCGGAAGCTGACATCATCAATTTTGTCACCTGCACGGGCATGACCGAAGTGCTCTTCACAAACAGCGTCTTTCAAGAGGAAGAATCCCTCATCAAGGGCCGCGTCGTGCCATCTGCCCTAGTCTACACCTTTATGGAGGGTCTGCTGGTCCAAAGCACTATGCAGCACACTGGATTTGCTTTTCTTGAGATGTCCTACAAAGTCGGCGGGCCGACCGTTGCAGGCGACACGATCCACTGTGAAGTCGAGATCGTCGAGGCGCGGCGGTCGAAGAAGCGGCCAGACAAAGGCATCGTAACCAGCCACAACCGGGTCATCAATCAGCGGGGCGAGCTCGTATTGGACTACAAGCCGACGCGTATGGTCAATGCCCGCACAAAGGGAGAATGATCTTGACAGACGCTCCTGATCCCCGTCGCGGGCCATTGTCCGGCCTTAGGGTGGTTGATCTGACGATCAACGTCCTAGGGCCGGTCTGCACCCAGATTCTGGGCGACATGGGCGCAGATATCATCAAGGTCGAAGAGCCCAAGGGAGACTACACCCGCCATGTCGGTCCCCGCGTCAGCGACGACATGGGAGCCCTCTTTTTGGGTCTGAACCGGAACAAGCGGTCAATTGTCTTGAACCTCAAGGATTCACAGGATTCCGCCGTCTTGACCCGTCTTCTTGAGACGGCGGATGTCATGGTTCATGCCATGCGGCCGGGGGCCATCGACCGGCTGGGGCTCACTTATGATAAGGTCCGTGCAATCAAGCCGGACATCATCTACGCGTCGGCGACTGGTTTTCGCCCCGGATCGTCACGCACGGAAACACCCGCCTATGACGATGTGGTGCAGGGCTTGACCGGAACCGCGGCCATGAACGGCTGGCGCGATGGTGTGCCCGACTACCTACCAACCGTGATTGCCGACAAGCATTCGGGCTATGTTCTGGCCAATGCCATTACCTCGGCACTATTCTGGCGTGAACGGACTGGCGAAGGTCAGGAGGTTCACGTGCCCATGATGGAAAGTGTCATTGTCTTCAACCTTCTGGAACATCTCTGGGGGCGCGCCCTGCCCGCCACAGGCGGCAAAGCGGGCTACACTCGGCTGATGAATGCTGATCGCAGACCTTACCGCACGGCGGACGGGTATCTGTGCGTCATGGCCAATACCGATGCGCAATGGCAACGGTTTCTCGAGCTGCTTGGCCATGGCGACTTGGCGCGCGATCCACGTTATGAACGGACTCAGCAACGGTCGGCAAACATCCAAGATCTCTATGCCATCGTGGCCAAGCGGCTGGTGGACCGCACCACAGCCGACTGGGGCGCGGCGCTGGATCAGGCCGATATTCCGAACGGTCCAGCCAGTACCTTCGACGAGTTGTTCGAAGATCCCTATCTGTTGGAAACCGGCTTCTTCGAGACCAACACGCACCCGACCGAAGGTGCGATGACCCTGCCGGGAATCGCGCCTAGTTTTTCGGCCTGCACCCCGTCGATCCGCCGTCTGCCGCCCCGGCTAGGCGCCGATACCCACGAAATTCTCAACGAGCTCGCGCAGACACCAGACCGCAACAGGCACGAAAACGATTTAAAGATCCGGTCACGACTATGAAACCACTTTCCGGCACCCGTGTTCTGGATATGTCGCGTATTCTGGCCGGCCCTTGGCCGCGCAATACCTCGTCGATCTCGGGGCCGAGGTCATCAAGGTTGAACGGGCAAGCCTAGGAAAAGATGCGCGCCAGTTCGGTCCGCCTTTCGCCCAGCGGGCCGCCGGAACGATGAGCGAAGATTTCGCCGCACATCTGGTGCAGTCGTAGCAAGTCGTCGCTGACCTAGGATATCTCGAAACCGAAAGGGCAGGAGGTTATCCGCAAGTTGACCGGCGAATGCGACATTCTGGTGGAAAACTGCCCCGGCTATGATGCGGTCTTTCAAGGCATGTGCGACCTGATGAATGTGACCGGCATTTCCGAAGGGGAACCGGCGCGGGCCCTTTGAAGGTTGGCCCTTCGATCGTTGATGCCCTACGGAGTCGAACTCGGCTGCGCGAAGGGCATCCACCAGTTCGGCGAAGACGGCTATGGACAGGCAGTTGAACACATCGGGACACGCAAGCTGCAACACGATTGTGCTATCTTTACGAAAAGTCTTGTTTAAGCTGGTTCATCGGGTCGCACGCTCGGAGTATTAGGAAGGGCACAAATTGCCTTGATTGCAAATTGCCTTGGTTGTCAGCACAAGTTGACGAACATCTGGAGGTATCAAAGTGAAATGCCCAAATGGCTAGGCAAGAACACAACCAGGCGAAATCCGGTCCTTCGGCCAAAACGCGCCGCGATCCGCCACGATCGATCAACCGCCTGCTCGGTATTTTCGAAAGGATCGCAGAAGTAACCGAGGTCGGTATGACCCTGGCGGATCTCAGCGTAGCTCTCGACGCACCCAAGAGTTCTCTTCTCATCATGCTCAGGCCACTTGTGGATCAGGACTATCTGATCCACGAGTCCAACACCTACCGACTTGGTCCGCGCATGTTCCAGTTTGCGTCAGCCATCCTGGCCAACAGCCGATTTTCCAGCCTCGTACGGCATCACATGACGCTGCTGCGGGACTGGACCGACGAAACTGTCATCTATGCGACCCTCGATCTGGACAGCCGCCGCATCGTCTACGAGGATGTTGTCGAAGGTAGTTCGCCTATCCGCTATGTGGTCAATGCGGGCGCCAATCGTCCGGCCTATCCGACGGCGAGCGGGCGCGTTCTGATCGGCCACGCCCCGACGGAATGGCAGAACAGGTATTTTGCGGATCTCCAAGCTGACAAGCTGACCAGCAGGACCATCACCGATATCGCCGGGATACAAGCCGCGGTCAAGGAATGCCGGCAGCGCGGGGTCTGCTTCACCAACGGCGAAGCGATAGACGGCGCCGCCGGTGTCTCAGCCCCTGTCCGCGACCGGGCCGGAGAGGTGATCGGTGTCCTGGTGCTCGGGGCACCCCGCGAACGCGGCGTCGAACGCCGCGAACTCTACGAACGAAAGACAGTCGATGCCGCAGACAGGCTGTCCGTGGCAATAGGCTACCGCCCGCCAAGCTGACCCCGAGGGGTCAGACCGGCGGGCTGATCGGGAAAGACGGCTTGCGCTTTTTCTTGAAGGCGGCAATGCCTTCCTGCACCTAGGGGCCGGATGCCATAAGACTGGTATTCGACAAGATAGCCGATCAGTAAGCTTCCGGCCCCGCTCGTTTTGTCAGGTTGCGCTCTCTTTTCAGAGACAGGGAGACATGTGGCTCGGTTTAAGCAGGCAGTGCTTCGCGGTTCCGTTCTGCCATCCAGTTCAATCCTATCATCAGCACCATCACTGCCAAACTGATAGCCTCCAGCCACAGAATCTGTTGCAGCGTGCCGATACCGGCCGCCAGTACCACAAGCCGCGACACCCCGTTGATCCGTCCGAACAGATAACCCTCTAGTGCTGCCACGAAGCCGACACAGGTGAAAAAGGCCAGTACGCCACTCCAAAGTACGATAGGCACTGGTCCTCCAATGATTATTTCGGGGTTAAACACCATAAAAAGCGGGATGATGTAGAGGCCTTTGGCAAACTTCCAAGCCTGGAGGCTTGTAGCAATCGGTGGACTCTTGGCGATCGCCGCTGCCGCAAAACCAGCCAAGGCGATAGGCGGTGTGACGTTTGAGTCCTGCGAATACCAAAACACCACCAGATGAACAATCAAGAGAGGGATGCCGAACTCGGAACTCATAGCGGGGCCGACCAGGATGATCAGCACGATGTAGCTGGCCGTCACCGGTAGGCCGACGCCCAGGATCAAGCTGGCTATCATGACAATGAACAAGGCGAGCACGACATTGCCACCCGAGAATGTCATCATCAGGGCTGAGAACTTCAGTCCCAGTCCGGTCAGCCCTACAACGCCGACGATTATGCCGCCGATGGCGCAGGCAAGGCTAACGGTCAGTGCGTTCCTTACCCCCAGTTCGCAGGCTTCGACGGCCTTGTTCAGCCCAGCCTTCAGTACCAGCGCCAACGGCAGACGTTCATAGACGATTTCTTCCTTCACCGTGCCATCGGGATGCATGTGGTGAACACGAGTTGGTTCATTGCGCAACCATCCCCACATATAGCGCAGAACAGCAACGGCAAGAATTGATAAAATGGCATAGAAACCAACCCGCATCGGCGACAAGCCAATGACCAGAAGATATATTAACATGATGAGCGGTAGAAGAAAATGCCAGCCTTCTTTCATCACCGCGCGCACCGACGGCAAATCTTTGGCCGGTATGCCGTGCATGTTTTGCTTCAGCGCAATAATATGAACGAAGAGATAGACAGTGAGCAAATATAGAAGCGCCGGATATATGCTAACCTTGATGATTTCGACATAGGGCGTGCCAGTATATTCAGCGATCAGAAACGCACCCGCACCCATCAGAGGCGGGGTGATCTGCCCGCCGGTGGAAGCTGCCGCCTCGATACCGCCGGCCTGGGCGGGCTTGTAACCTAGCCGCTTCATGAGCGGGATGGTGAAGGGGCCTGTGGTTGCGACATTGGCGATGGCGCTACCGGTAATCGAGCCCATGCTGAGAGACGCCAGAACCGCAGCTTTGGCTGGCCCCCCACGCTGGCGGCCGGTGGCGGCAAAGGAAAGATCGATAAAAAAGCGCCCCCCACCCGTCACTTCCAGCACTGCGCCGAACAAAACGAAAATAAAAACATAGGTCGCGGCGATCCCCAGCGGCAAACCGAAGATGCCTTCTTGTCCGAGATAGAGCTGAGACACCAACCGTTCGACCGAGGCGCCGCGATGAGACAAGATGCCGGGCATGAACTCCCCCAACCAGGGCAGCGCGCCACGCGGACCGGCAAGCGCGTACAGTACGAAGATGAACCCGATCACGGTGATCCCCATGCCTACGACGCGACGGCTTGCTTCCAGCAGGGTAATGATCGCGAAGCTACCGACTATGATATCGGTTCGAGTCCAAAAGCCCGCACGCGCGATGATCGCGTCCAGGTTGACGACTATGTAGAGGCCCGAGACAATAGCCGCAGTAAAAAAGGCTGCGTCGATCACCCAGCCCATCACACCGCGTTTGCGGTGCAGGCCGAAAGCTGGAAAGACGAGGAAAGCGACCATCATGATCAACATGAGGTGGATTGGGCGCTGATAGAACAAACCCATCGGCCGTATACCAGCGGCGTAGAGTTGAAAACCGCACAGTACGATCGACAGCAGGATGATCAGCTTCGCGATTGGCCAAGGCGGGGCTGGGATGATTCTGCCGGTAAGATCTTTATTAGCATCTGCGCAAATGGGTTCGGACTTTTCTTGCATCTGTTTCCCCTAGACACCACCCCGAAGGCGGTTACCGGCATTCTTCATTAACCCTTCTGTCAGCGTCATCTGACAGAAGGGTGATTGCGACCCGTTCCCCAGCGAAAATCTCGCTGAGATTGACCGTTGCAGAGCCGTAAGTCAGGCGATGGTTAATCCTCTGCCCGCCGATCCGTACGAACACACGATTACAAGGCATGACCTCGGCTATATCGACGATCCAGTCCCCATCAGTCGCGGAGCGCAATATTCGGCCACGCCCAAGAACCTCACCAAGTCCCGCGGCGGCGGGATCGTGCAGGAAACTGCGGTCGAGGAAAACGTGCCCGTCGATCGTTTGGAAGCAATCGGTCACGAGCCCGCCCGAAACAGAGTGCTGCCAGTGAAGACACCATTCGGTCTGCTCCAACAGGTCCGGCATGATGCTGTGTCCGCTTTGGCCGGTTATCAACAGACGGTCAGCTTGTGCTGACCCTGCGAGGAGAATGACCAGAGGAACCGCGCAGAGCCAGCTATTCAAGGAAGTAGCCGCGCCGGGATCTCAGCTCCGACCTCTTCGTAGTAGCGCCTTGCGCCAGGATGCAAGGGAACGGTGCTCGAAGCTAGCGAGAACTCTACAGTGGTTTCCTTGGCGGACGGGTGGACGGCCACGATTTCCTGCGTGTATTCGAACAGGACTCGGGTGATCTGGTAGGCCAGCTCCTCATCCATCGCATCGTTCACCAGCAGCATATTGGGAGAGGAGAACGTCAGAACGTCTTCATCTTGCCCGTCATAAGTCCCCGCCCGGAGCACATAGGGAGCAAACGCCGATTCAGATTCAACGATACGGTCGACCTCTTCCTGGGTCAGTGGGAGAATTGAAATGTCTTGTCCCGCGGCAAGAGCGATCACCGAGCTTGCCGGCGGGGCTGCGAGAATGACGGCTGCATCCAGGCTTCCGTCGCGCATCGCATCCACGGACTCGGTGTAACTAAGGCGCTGCGCCCCGACTTCTTCATAGGTTATACCCTGAAGTTCGAGCATCCGCCGACTGGTCAGCTCAGTCGCTGATCCCGGCGCGCCAACGGAAAGCCTTTTGTTTCGAAGATCGTCGAGTGACTGGATGCCGCTCTCTTCCAAGACAGCAATCTGGACGACATTAGCGTAGAGAGCGCCCAGTGCAGCTATATTGTCGACGCGGCGCCCCTCAAAGGCGTCCAGTCCTTCGACCGCGTTCTTCACGGCGTCGGCCGCGGCGATGATAATGTCGGTTTCCCCGCGGGTCAGCAACGCGAGATTTTCAACGGATGCGGCTGTAACTTCGACCGTAACGCTGGTGCCCTCGATATGCCTCTCAATTACTTGTGCGAAGCCGCTTCCGTACGGGTAGTATGTGCCACCAGTTCCGCCAGTGGCGATCGAAAGCTCCTGTGCGGTTGCTGCTCCACTGAGCGCCGCTATGGAACAAAATGCGAATGCTATCCGGTTCATTTTTCTCTCCCTATTGTTATTGAGGCAAACTACAAACAAATGTGCAGGGCAGATACCTGAATGGCTTCGTTCGACACATATGTGTAACTCTCGACGTTGGCGCCTGCTGACCTGCCACTGAACCTTCACCCAGCTGCGACAGGAGTCCGAGGGTTTTTTTAGGCCGATTGGCGCAGGTTAAGAAATCGCCCGACGCGCGGAGCTTTTATCTCGTGCAGTGGGGCGGGCGATTGCCGTGGCGAGGGACCGCGAGTCGATGGGCGTCTGATATTCCAAGCAGAATGCGGGCGTTCAGCGTTGTAGTCGGTGGCCCAGGCCGAGGTCACGACGGGGCATGGACGAGATTGCGGAACATGGTCTCGTGTCGCGTTGCCCTTAAATCTGAGACGCGACGCGTTTGG
>NZ_JBIFFK010000018.1:0-12959 GCF_043557045.1 Sulfitobacter sp. 1A15258
ATCCGCACCGGCAGGTCGTAGCTGGCGAGATTTATGGCTAAGCGCTGAAAATCTTCCAGCGTGTTCATGATCGTCATGCGGCGGCGGCGCTTCTTGCCGGGAATGCTGATCAGCACCTCATGTCGATGCTTGGATATGTCGATGGCGACCAACAAGGTCGAAAGGGTAGCATAGGTAGTGGTCATAGCCGGTCTCCTCAGCGGTGTGGTTATGCAAAACCACTGTTGAGACCTGAGACCCGGTTATGGCCACCCGCTGCGCAATTTGAGGGCTGCGCAGGCAGCCATAACCTCTTAGCGGCGCTTCTTCCCGAGGTGCTATGGCGCGGAGTTCCACGCGCGCGCCTTCGAGCGGGCCTGTTCCGAATATCAGATCGACCTGCGGCACCGACCACCGGGAACGCCGCGCTATGGTGGCCATATCGAGCGCCTGATCGGCACGATGATGGGCGCGTTTCACCTGCTGCCGGGCTCGCATTTCTCGAACATTTTCGAGCGCGGTGATCTCGACGCCGAGGCCGAGTCGGTGATGACGCACGGAGAGCTGGAGACCTGGCTCGCTCTCGAGATCACCGGCTCCTACCATGCGCGGGTCCACAGCGTGCTGGAAAAGACGCCGTCAGCAGCCTGGGCGGCGCAGGCGGATGAGATCAAGCTCCGCATGCCGGTCGATCTCCGACAGTTCTTGGTCGATTTTCTGCCCTCCGAGCAGCGGGTTTTGCAGCGCGACGGCCTGCATCTCTTCCACATCCGCTACTGGGCCGACGAGTTGCGCTGGCTGATGGGCCGGGAAAGCCGCAAGTTCACGCTCAAATACGATCCGCGTAATCTTTCGCGCATCTTCGTGCTGACAGAGAACGGGATCATCGAAGCCCGACCGGCGGATCTGACACGGCCTGCGGTCACGCTCTGGGAGCACCGCGCGGCGCGGCGCGCTTTGCGCGAGGCCGGGCGCCGGTCGGTAGATGAGGAACTGATTTTCAGGACGATCGAGGCGCAGCGCGACCTCGTCGCCAGCGCCGAGCGGCAGACGAAGGCGATACGGCGCCACCAGGCACGGCGGGCACATCTGACCCCTCTGCCGATGATCGATGTGACACCAGATGCCGCCGCGCGAGATGCCCTGCCTGCGCCGGAAGGGGAGGGGAGCCCGTTTCTCAGCCACCCCGGCTTCAAGGTTGAGGAGTGGTACGAGGATGACTGAGTTCCCGCATCTCTATCCGGGAGTCGGCAAGATCGCCGCGCTCAGTGCCGCGGAGCGCATTCATAGGATCCGCGCTGACCGCTGGATCTCCTACCCCAGGGCTGATGCCGCCTTGGAGAAGCTGGAAACGCTGATGTCGTTTCCCGAGCGCGCCCGCATGCCGAACCTGCTCATTGTCGGCGACAGCGGCATGGGCAAGACCATGATCATCGAGAAGTTCACCCGCGACCACGCATCGAGCTTCGACGAGACCAGCGGACGGCTGCATATGCCGGTCGTCGCCGTGCAGATGGTGTCTGGGCCTGATGAAACGCGCTTCTACCGCCGGATCCTGGCGGCGATTGGGGCCCCGGAGCCGCCGCGGGCGACACTGTCTGTGCTGGAAAGCCTGGCCTTGCGTCTGCTCGCCGAATTGCGTCCCCGTATGCTGGTCATCGACGAGATTCACAGCCTGCAGGCGGGGACGATCCGCGAACAGGCGCGATTCCTGAACATGCTGCGCTTCCTGGGCAACGAGCTGCGCATCCCGCTGGTTTGTGTCGGTACGGCGCAGGCCCGCAACGCGCTGCGCACCGATGATCAACTGGTGCGTCGCTTCGAGGCCTTCGCATTGCCGCCATGGCGGGAGGGCGAGGATCTGAACGGGCTGATGAGCACGCTCACGCGCACGCTGCCGCTTCGGCGCCAAAGCCAGATCGACGAGAAGGCACTCATGCGGATGATCAAGGTGACGGGTGGGATCACCTCAGGCATCTTTTCGATCCTGTCGCAGCTGGCGATTGCCGCCATCGCAAGCGGCGAGGAACGCATCTTCTCGCGCGATATTCTGGGCGGCGACCGGTTGCAGGCGGTCCTGGGAGAGCCGGTGTGACGGCGCGCGGGTGTCTGCCGGTTGTCTACCTCCCCGAGGCCGACGAACGGCTGTCTTCCTGGGCCGCGCGCATGGCCCCGTTCTACGCCATGACGGTTTCGGAATTCGTCGCTGCGCTTGGCCCGAAGGGGCACGACGTGTTCGATTTGGAATGGCGTCTTTCGGAAGGGCAGGGGGCTCTGATCGTGGCTCGGACCGGCCTTTCGCCGGAAGCGGTGCAGGCCATGACTTTTCGGGAGTTGGGGTCAGCGGTGCGCATGATGATCGCGCGGAAGAACCGGTCTCCGTGTAGGCACTGTCCCGAAGACCTGCATCGCAAAGCCGCCGCGCTGCCGTGGCGATTTCGCTGCCCGGTGCATGGTGTGGAGTTTCGGGACGCCACCGGCGAGACCCTGTCCAACCGGTTCGGTACGGATTGCTTCAAGAAACTTGAAGGGCATGCCGAGGTCGGTGCCGCTCATCTCGATGCCTGGGCGCGCGGTGCGGGGCAAGGCCACCTGGAAGCACCCCAAGTGCTTCAGGTTCTGACGGCACGGCATCGCCGTGCCTCGCCGCCGAACGTCGGTGAGCAGCCACGAATGTCTCTGAAAGACCGGCGGGACTACCATGATTTTCTGACCACGCCGATCCTCCGACAGGCGCTGACGGTCGTTGTCCCCGAATACGATCAGGTGGCGCCGGTACTTGCCAAGCCAGCGCGTCCCGGTCTCCACCCCCTGGCGCAGGGCTCGCTCTTGCAGTGTTTCGCGCTGGCGGTCGGCGCCGGGCGGATCATTGAGGATCCGGTCAAATGGGCGATCTCAGTCATGCTCATGAGCGATGCGGAGGGGCAGGGACGGGTCCGGCAGGCGATTGACGCATGGCCTCTTTTCGGCCCGGTTCTGGCGCGCTGAGCGCGACGAGAGAGCACGGCAGTCAGCTGAAAAAGCCGCGAGACAACGCCAGTCTCACAAACTCCGACTCATCCAGTCTCATAAATACCGGTACAGAATCTCATGAACCCCGGCTCGTTTTTCAGGGAAGTGCTTGAATCTCATCAATTCCGGTCTTCCGACAACTGAATCCGATGCTGAAGTTGAACTGTCTGGCAACATATCTGTTTATGTCCGATAATGTAAACTTATTGGACATAGAGAGCACTGACAAAGTGGGGCGGTTTGTGCGCAATTTTTTGGTGAAAAGCGCCGCGAAAGTATAGGCTTCAGGCATGACATTTGCCCGACTGGACTCCATCAACGATCTCGACACGTTACCCCGAATGCCTAAGTGGGTCACCTCTGCGCACGCTGCAACCCCTGAAGATGTTGCGTTTTTGTCGGGCGCGGCGCTCAACCACCTGCATCTTGTGTTGGGACGCGAGGAAATGCCCCAAGTCTTGTTGCGGGACCGGCTCGCGCTGCGCGCGGCCGCGGCCTGTGTCGCGTTTTCCGGGCGACCGGAAAGGGCAGGGGAGCTGCGGGATGCGGTGCATTTGCTGCGCCCCGGCGATTTGCCGGGACCCGCAGGCGAGATCTACCTCGCCTGGCGGCGCGCGGTGGAGCGGCCGGTGTCGATCAAGGCTGTGGGCCGAGCCTTGCCGGCCTTCGAGCCGGGCCAGATTGCCGGGTGGCTGGATGCAGGGCAGGGAACGCCGGTAGTCCGTGCTGCGATGGTGCTTGAGGCGGTGCTGAGCGAAGCGCCGCGGGCCGATGTGCCCGCGTTGATCCTCGCGGATATAGTCCTCGCCCAAGCACTCGGTTGGGGTCATCTGATGCCGCTGCTGGCGACTGGCCTGAAACGGGCTGACCTGCGCAGGCGAGGCGATGATCTTCGCTTCGCCTTTCATCGCGCGCTGATCTCCTCGGTGGTCGACGCCGTGCATCTCGCCGCCGACCTTGCACGTCGGGCGGCGCATCTGAAGACGGTCGCACCCAAGCTGCGGGCTAAGGGGGCTGGCAACGCGGTCGAGATGTTTCTGAGCCGCGATGCCGTGGCACCTTCAGCCTTGCCTTTGCCGGATCGCGCCGCGCGGCGGCTCTGCGACCGGCTGGTCGACCTTGGTGCGGTGCGCGAGCTGACCGGGCGCGACACCTTCCGGCTTTACGGGGTGTAGCGATGGCGAAGGATCGCTCTGACCCCGAACTGGATCGCGAGTTGCCCGACCTGCCACCCGAGCTGCGCTGGCGTGAATGGATCCGCCGGATCGAGGCGGTGCTCTTTGCCTCAGCTTCGCCGGTGCCGCGCGACGACCTGGCACGCGTGGTGGGGCAGGGGGCTTCGGTCGACCTTTTGGTCGAGGACCTTGCCACCGATCTGGAGGGGCGGGCCTTCGAGATTGCCCAGGTCGCCGGCGGCTGGATGTTCCGGACCCGGGCGGCCTACGCGCCCACGATCCGCGCTGCGGCGGATGTCGGGGATCAGCTACTCGATCTGAGCGAATTCGACGTCGCCGTTCTGGCTGCCATCGCCTATCACCAACCGATCACCCGCGACGGGCTCAAGGATATTTTTGGGAAAGAGATCAGCCGCGATTTGATTGGTCGGCTCCATGCGCGCGGGCTGATCGGGACGGGACCAAGATCGCCCATGCGGGGGGCACCCTATACGTTCGTGACGACCGATCTGTTCCTTGTCGCATTCAATATGCAAACGTTGCGGGATTTGCCTGACCGGGAACAGTTGGACGACGCAGGCTTGACGGCAAGGTGCGAAAAGACCATCTGATCGATGGCGCCCAAGAATCTGTGTTTTTTTTAGGTTTTCCGTTTAACCTCGATCTGTTCCTCGTGAATATTTCTCGACTTGTGCTATCCGATCAGAATGCGCGAGGGTCAGTAATTTAGCTGTCAGCCGGTAGTGCGCTGTGAGAAGTTTGATCGCGAGCGTCGTATTTCGCGCAAGAGCCGCATCTGCAATCGCGCCGTGTTCGACCATCAGATCCCGCGCCTTAGCGGTTGATACTTTACTTAGGCTCGGCATCCGGTATCGAACCGAGCTGAGGTAAAGGTTTGAGACAATTTGCTCAAGTCGACGAGAGCCACCCCTTATTTTGTATTTTTTCACATAAATACTTTTAGTAGTGTCCGCATTTCGTGTTGGTAAGTTTAGACAGTGCGTAAGACATCGCCTGGCGGCACCTTCCCGATACGGGCGATGAACCACTGCAAATACCCTTCGAGATACTTTGACACCGGTCCCCTGAATGGCATCGCCTTCACCTCAGGAGCGCGTCCAGGTTGCCGAAAACGATGCCATGTTTGACAAATCGCAAAGAATGTAATACATCCAAGAGGGATAGGAGAATGAGCCATGGCACCGCAATCCGCAGAAGCGACCGACACTCCGATTAGGCACCGCCTCGCAATGGTCTTGGAGAGCATGCGTGAGCTTCACCTGCTGGAGCGCAAGTCGGAGACCGTGACCGCACGGATCAACCCAGAACTGCTCCGGCTTGCCAAGGAACGAGCAGGGGTAGAAGCCAACAGTGCCCTCGTCGAGCTTGCCATCGCCAACCTCGCGGCCGAAGACGGCTTCCCGGGGGCATTCACCCGCGCGCGAGGACGCGTCCCCGCGGACATCGATCTCAGCATCTGATCGAGCGGCTCATTGAATATTCGAAAGGTTCTTCGCGCGACCCGCGCTGCGCGCAAGACACGCTCGCTCCCCACCCGGACTGACTTGGATCTCCTCTTCATGGAGGGCCTGCCTGTGGCCGGAGGCGCCATCATGCTGGATGCATGCGTCTATATCGATCAGCTCCAAGGCAAGCTACCTGTCGCTGTCGAGGCGCGCATCACAGCCCGCAGCATTTTCCACTCAAGCGTTGCGCTCTCGGAAATATGTTTCCCCTTCGGTCGCCTCAATCCAGCCGATCCGCGCACATCTTCGGCCCTTGCAACCATCGAGGCCTTGATCGACGCTATTCCTCAACGCCGCATTCTGCCTGTGTCTCCCACGGCACAAGCCCGGGGTGCCATCCTGGCAGGGGTCATGGCCAGGGAGCTGGGTTTCGATGAAGGTCAGAGACGCAAGTGCTTGATGGATGCCATGCTTGCCGCCCACTCAGTCGAAGAGCAACTCACGCTCGTCACGCGAAACGTCGCTGACTTCGATCAGCTGAGCCAGCTTGAACCAAAGCTCAAGGTCGTCTTCTACCGGCACTGACCTTGTCATCGTGGTGGTCTGCCCGGGTTACTGAAAACCAGGACACATCCGCCCGGAACCCCGGCGGATAAGTGCGGGCCCAAGAGCCCGCACTGCGCTCGATCAAGCCTCTGCGCGACTATTCCGCCGTCGGGTCGGATGGATCTTCGTAGTAGCCCTCCGGGATGATCAATCGGCTCAGATCAGCAGCAAGTGGCATTGCATCCTCAGCGCTTCCGAAAGTTTCAAACGACGTGGGCCCCTCCAAGTTGACCACCCAGTCAGGCGATGTCCCACGCGCTGTCTAAACTTACCAACACGAAATGCGGACACTGCTATACTTTTTGGACCATTGGACATTGGCGGGGTCTCAATGGCACGGCTATCGGTAGATGCGTGTGTCAATGATAGCCATTGAGTGACCAACTGCTCGTCTACCTCTCAACGCTCGCGATCGTCTCTTCCGGTATTGTTTGCAACGCTGTGACTTTGCGCGGACCATCTGATATGATCTCCATGCTCGTACGAGCACCTTAAGCGCTACAACGATGAGATCCCGAAGACCCAGTGGCTGCACATCCATTTGTAGGGAGGTAAACGACGATGGACTCCGCATCTAAGGTTCTTGAAACTGTGAATGCTCCGTACAGTGCGAACCTTTCCGCATATCAGCTTGCCTACGCAATCTCGGATTTTAACGCAGGTGAGGCCGCGATGGGCCCCGCTTTCTCCTTCTTCTCTGAAGTCCCTCTCGAACTTCAGATGTCATTTGTTGCAGAGTTGAACCTCCCGCACCACAAAGTACAGCAAGTCGCTAAGCACTTTCAGTCGCTTTGCCCGTTTCCTTTGGCATACGCTACGGTCACCCTCTCAACACTTAATGCGAGCGATAGGGATCCCAGCTTCTCCGAGTAAGTGGTACGGGGCATTTCGAACCGCTGCATTGACGTCAATTGTTCTTTTTGGCTTTTTTCGCGTGAGCCATAGAGCGAGCAAGCTCGCCACGATGATCCCTGAGCTGATGGAGATCAGCGAGATTTCAGCAAGCAGGATTGATGAGATGCTATCCATTAATTCCTCCTTCAGAGAGGACTCTCATTTTGACGATAGGCTCTGACGTAGACCTTAGCATAGGTTGCGGATACGCGGGCACGAAAGACAGACAGAGTGATGGGGGTGCGGCATTGATGACCGGGACGAAGGTCGACATTCCGATCATGTCAGCGGTGTCGAACATGCAGGGCAACACCCCGTTGGAAGAGGCCATGCAACAGGCGATGGACGTGCTGGGCGGCGTGCCTTTCGACGATGCTGATAGTGCCTATGCCGCGCGCATTCAGGCCACGCTCAGCGATGAGGACATCAATGCCGAGTACCGCCAGAACGGACTGGCGCCGCGCAAGGATTCATCGTTGTGCGACTACATCGTGCCGCCGCAGTCGCGCGGGCCGGCGATGATGGGGTCAACGGATGTGGCCGACGTGTCTTGGGCCGTGCCCACGGTGCAGGCGCGGGTCGCCACCCATGCCATCGGCACGCCCGGTCATTCGTGGCAGATCACGGCGCAGGGCAAGGCCGGGGCGGCGCATAAGGGCCGGAGCGAAAAAATGCGCTCTGGCTCACTCTTTTGCATGTTCATCAAATCCGGTCGGAAAAAAGGTTTGTGAACACCGTCATATGGTAGGAACCTTGGCCTGGCCGGGAACACGTTCTGATCATTATCGACAGCCTTGTTTGCCTGTGCGTGACATGGCGCGCATGTTCACAAATCTCTTCTTTCATCAGTACACGATAAGGCTCGCGGATCATCCATCTGATGAACAACGCCGACCAGGTGCGTGACATCTTTTATGCAAGAGAGTTGGCCCGTGCCACATAGAACAATTGGCCAGGCGTTCATCTCAACCAAAACCACAGGCAGAGCAATATTCACGGTGAATATGGGTGGGCTTAACCTTGGCCGGAGCCTCAGGCGGAGCGTTATTCACGGTGAATATGGATAGGTCTAACCTTCGCCGGAGGGTTCCGTCGCAAACTTTCCGGCAGCATGAAGGGGGCCGACCGGCGGACATGATTATGCCGCGATCTTCGCGAATGTCTGGAAGGCGGTGGCGCCATCGGCGGGGATCTGCCCCTTTCGGATCATGTGGGCGGTCTCGATCCCTGCGATGGTGGCTGCGGCCGAGTGGAAAGCCTTGAAGCCCATCATCGGGCGGGTGATCCGCTTGATGAAGCGGTGGTCCTGTTCAAGGATATTATTGAGATATTTGATCTGCCGGATCTCGATTGTGCGGCCTTCGCCGGTGAATTTAAGGATCACGTTGACCGCCTGCAGGCCAGCCAAGTTGGCACCGCTTTTGTCGATGACGACCCGATCTGGCACGCCGTTGGCGGCAATCGCTCGCTTGAAGAAGCGCCGGGCGGCGGACAGATTTCGGCGTTCTGACAGCAGGAAATCAAGGGTTTGACCGTCGCGATCGACGGCGCGATAGAGAAAGGTCCATTTGCCCTTAACTTTGATGTACGTCTCGTCCATCCGCCAAGAGGGGGCGGTCGGCCGTTTCCTCGTTTGCGCCCGGGCTGCGATCAGCGATGCGAACTTTACCACCCAGCGGTTCAGCGTGGCATGATCAACCTTCACCCCGCGCTCGGCCATGATCTCTTCAAGGTCCCGGTAGGAAACGGCGAAACGAACATAGAAGAAGACCGCGTGCAGGATCACCGATTTCGGGTAATGCACGCCCTTGAACTCGATCACGTCAACTGCCTTTCACCAACTCCCTGACAACGCTGACATACCCGAGTAAAAGAGGGAAACGGAAACTTTGCGACACTACCGTTTCTATGGCCGGTTGAGCGGACAGGCCGCGTGAAGCAATGCGCAAGCAATTGTCCAGCGGTCCAAGTTCCAGGCGGGGCATGCGGAGATTGCCGTCTGTATTCTCCGCAGGTTTTGCGGCGGTTATTGTTGTCTTGCGGAGAAAAAGCGGTATAATATCCGCAAAGAGTGCGTAATATATGACCTACATCCACGAACTCCCTGATTGGCCGCAGTTTATCTGGGATAAGGCCAAGCTGTCTTCACAACTTGCCGCGGTCCGTCACCGTCAAGGCAAGCTTTTGGGGCGCATGGAGGGTCTGGGCTTTGATCTTCGCAACGAGGCAATGCTGCGCACTCTTACCAGTGATGTCGTAAAAAGCAGCGAGATCGAGGGGGAGACGCTCGACAAGGATCAGGTGCGCTCGTCCATCGCGAAGCGGCTCGGGCTCGAAATTGGTGGACTGATCCCGTCTGATCGCCATGTTGATGGTGTCGTGGAGATGATGTTGGACGCGACCCAAGCGTATGACCAGCCGCTGGATGCTGAGCGCCTGTTCGGCTGGCATGCAGCTCTCTTTCCGACCGGGCGAAGCGGAATGACCCGGATCAGGGTGGGAAATTGGCGTGACGGTCCGATGGAGGTTGTATCAGGACCCTATGGCCGCGAACGCGTGCATTTTGAGGGGCCTGCGGCCAACCGACTGGAAGCGGAGATGGCGCGGTTTTTGGAATGGTTTGACCAGCCCCCCGAAACAGATCCCGTCATACGTACCGCCATCGCTCATCTGTGGTTTGTCACCATCCACCCCTTCGATGATGGCAATGGGCGCATTGCGCGCGCGATCGCAGACATGGCCTTGGCGCGATCGGAAGGCAGCGCCCAGCGGTTCTACAGCATGTCGACGCAAATTCGGCAGGAGCGGAGCGACTATTACGACATGCTCGAGAAAACGCAGAAAGTCGGGCTTGATGTCACGGCGTGGCTCGTTTGGTTCCTTGCTTGCCTGGACCGCGCATTCGATGGTGCAGAAATCATTCTTGAGGCTGTGTTCCAGAAGGCGCGGTTCTGGGAGACATACGGAGCGGCCAACATAAACGACCGCCAACGGGACATGCTCAACCGCCTGCTGGATGGGTTCGAAGGCAAACTCACGACGTCGAAATATGCAAAGATCGAAAAGTGTTCGCAGGACACAGCATATCGCGACATCCTCGATCTGATCGACTTGGGCGCCTTGGAGAAAGACGAGGCTGGTGGACGCAGCACCAGCTATTCCCTGACGGCGACGTAAAGAGGCTTGTCACACGCGAAGCCCGAAACGCGGACTCCAAGGAAGTGTCAGCCAAGTATCGGTGAGGGCATTGCCAGCTTGCTGCCACACCTTGGTACGACTAGCGTTTTGTCATGAGAATACCATCTGAGTTGCCGCGCCTGAAGGGCTATCGTTTCCCCCGTGAAGTCGTGGCCTATGCGGTCTGGGTCTATCACCGCTTCGCGCTCAGCACGGCGGATGTCGAGGACCTGCTGGCTGAACGCGGTGTAACCGTCAGCCGGGAAACCGTGCGCAAATGGGTGAATCGATTTGGCCGGCATTTCGCCGATTGCATCAAGCGTGACCGACCCACCGCTGCAGACAAATGGCACCTAGACGAAGTCGTCGTTCCGATCAACGGCGTGAAGCAGTGGCTGTGGCGAGCGGTGGATGCAAACGGGGACGTGCTGGATATCCTTGTGCAGCCGCGCTGAAATGCCAAAGCCGCCAAGCGTTTCCTTGCTAGGTTGATTGCCCGGTTTGGCAAGCCTCGTGTCGTCGTGACTGACAAATTGCGCAGTTACATCAAACCGATCCGGGCTCTTGCGCCTGAAGCTGATCATCGGGCACACAAAGGGCTCAACAATCGCATCGAGGGGTCGCATCGGCCGACCCGCAAACGGGAGAAGGTCATGGGCCGGTTCAAATCGATCCGACAGACGCAAAGGTTCCTCGCGGCCCACGATCAAATCAACACAATATTCAGACCCCGCCGCTACCGCCTTTCCACCGTCTCATACCGCCACGCAAGGTCAGATGCCTTCGACCTGTGGCACGGTTATGCGCTCAAAATGACAGCCTGAAGAAATCACACTCGGCGAACTTCACAGGTCAGTGTCGCTAAGTTGGCAATGCCGGTACAACTGATATTCAATCCTGTCTTACCGCCACTACCTCAATCTCTACCAGCCATGCGGGGTTTGCCAATCCTGCGACCTCAAAGACCGACCGAGTTGGGAGCTCAGGTTGTTCTTCGGTACCAAAGTACTGAGTGTAACCCTCCATAAAGCCTTGGAAATCCATCCCATCGCTGCCTTCGGGAGCGACGAGATAGGCCTGCATTTTGATGACATCCCCCATATCAAGGTCAATCCCGGCGAGCTTTTTCTCAATTGAAGCGAGCACACTGGCGGTTTGGGTTGCCGTATCGCCGAAGTATTCGGGTGAACCCTTCTCGGCCGCCTCATCGGCGACCGTCGGCACGGTGCCACTGAGGTAAACCAAGGTTGCATCCGCGGGCACTTCAACGGCCTGCAAGATCGGGAAGTCTGAATCCGGCAAACCGTGGCGAACAACTTCCGAGCTTTGAGCGTATACGCTCGTGGTCATAAGTGCTGCGACAGCGGCGAGGGGGGCGATAAATTTGCGGATCATTCGTGTTCCTCCGTGTTCTGATCTACGGGTTCGGCCGGCCGGGCGTCGGCCACGGCGTCGAGCGTACCATCGGCCTCATAGTCGTTGCCGAGGTTCGTCTGAATATAGTCCGTTATAGCCAATACTTGTTGGTCATCGAGAAAATGCCCAAGGCTTGGCATTGCAGCCTGGCCATTGATGATGACGTAGGTCGCATAGCCAGCATATTCGAGGTTGGGGTTGCCACTAAGAGCAGGGTACTTCCCAGCCCCAATGGCCCCTGACCCGTCAGCCATATGACAGCCGGAGCAGAGCGTTTGATACAACTCTTCGCCATCTTCGCTGACATATTCTTCGACCCATTCACCGCCATCCGCCATAGCGGTTATGTCACGCTCTTGTGGACGGGCTTCGCCCTCGGGAGGGGTCTCGCCGGTTTCAGGCGCCGTGGCTTGCGCAGCGCGCGTGTTTGCGTCGTTGTCTTGGGCATAGAGCGGCAGAGTGCCGAGAATGCCTACGATCGTCGCTGAGAAAAATATCTGTCGCATGGCTTCACCCGTTGATTACTTTGTCATGGAGGCGCGAGATCGCATCAAGCGAGGAGAGGATCGCTCCTTCTTGCCACGCAGGCAGGTATGAAAGATGCTCGCCTGCGCAGACGACGCGATTATCGATCTTGATGGCATCGTCGTAATAGTCGCGATCTTCCCAAACGCCTGAACACCCGAGAACCCATGGGACCTTGTGCCACACAACGCTGACGCCGGTCTTAAACTCATCCCGATACTGAGGATGGATTTTGGCACCCTGTCTTAGCGCCCATTCTAAGCGCTCATCAGGTTGCATGGCGTTGAACTTGTAGGAGTTCTCGCCGCGCCATGTATAACCGCCCAGCAACACGGCCGGTCCATCGGAGAAATAGCCAGCCGAAGGGTAACTGATCTGACCAATGGCGAGATCGGTATAGCTGATACCCCCGTAGATATCTTCGTCTTCTTCCCAAAAGCGGCGTTTGAATTCCAGGCCCCATTTCGTCGATCCGTTGTAGTACATCGAACTGATCGCATTGGACAAATCACCAGAAAGGTTGTGGTCGATCTGCCCGAGGATGGAGAAAGGAATGGTACAGACACAATAGTCCGCTTTGCTGGTCTGCTGACCTCCACCTGCTGTGTCTTCCCATGTCACCGTTACCCCGCTCTCGTCCTGCTGTAGCGAGACGACTTTGGCGTTATAGGTAATAAGATCTCCAACCTCGCGCTCGAACCCTTTGGCG
>NZ_JBIFFK010000002.1:0-629246 GCF_043557045.1 Sulfitobacter sp. 1A15258
TACTGCGTCTTAAGACGTGGGAGAGTAGGTCATCGCCAAACCTAATAAGTTCCTAGACTACAGTATCTCTCTACGATAATCAGATTAACAAAACCGCCGCAGCGCAAAGCTGCGGCGGTTTTGCGTTTGAGGGGGCTTTCCAGCGGCCTTCGAACTTTGGCGGCGCGAACGGTAAGCGTGCCGGAAAAAATCTCAAGAAAAATTACTATTTTCTGTTCGAATGCGCTTGCAGCTCCCGCACTATAAGTCTAAACGGAGGGCATTGGCGCGGGATGGAGCAGCCCGGTAGCTCGTCAGGCTCATAACCTGAAGGTCGTAGGTTCAAATCCTACTCCCGCAACCAATATTAGCGAAGTATCGCTTTCAGAAAGACTCGCCCTTGCCGGCGGGTCTTTCTGCATTTGAGGGGATGTCCCTTTGCTCTGCCCCTGTTCAAATTCGTGTTCCGCCGGCTTTGCGAAGAGGACTATTTGCGTCGGTAGAAGGAAAGAGAGTTTAGCACAGGGGCGGGTCAGTGGTTCAGCGCCCGGTTCGAGCGTCTCTCATTGTAATGCGCCTCACCGTATCCGCCGCCGCAGCAACCAGACGAAAAACACGCCGCCGATCAGTCCCGTAACGATGCCGATGGGCATATCGTCGGGGGCCATGATGGTTCTGGCCACGATGTCCGCCCACAAGAGGAACACGGCGCCGCATAGGGCTGTGATAGGGAGCAGGCGGCGGTAGTCGCCGCCGACCAAGAGGCGCACGATGTGGGGGATCATCAGGCCGACGAAGCCGATCACTCCAGAGAAGGCGACCATGACCCCCGTGATCAGGGCGCCGATGACGAAGATCGTGAGCCGGAAACGCGCGACGGGGATGCCGAGGGTGGTGGCGGTTTCATCGCCGACGGTCAAGGCGTTCAGGTGGCCTGACCTGAGCCAGAGATAGGCGCCGCAGCCCAGCAGGATCACGGCGGGGTAGATAAGCTGATCCCATCCCGCCAAGCCGAGGCCGCCGAGCATCCAGAACACGACCGTATGTGTTGCCCGTGGATCGCCAAGAAAAATCAGCACATTGGCAGCGGACATGACGATGAAGGACACGGCGACGCCCGCCAAAACCAGCCGGTCGGCGCTGGTGGCGGCCGCGAATTGCGTGACGGCAAGAACGATCAATATCGCCCCGAGCGAGCCGAGGAAGGCGAGCAGGGGGACGGTCAGCCCTCCGAGGAACAGCCCCGTGTGCAGCAGGGCCAGAATGGCGCCGAATGCGCCACCTGCCGAAATGCCCAGCAGATGCGGGTCTGCTAGCGGATTGCGGGTGACGGCCTGAAGGCTTGCGCCGACGATCGCCAATCCCGCTCCGACCAAACAGGCAAGGATGGCTCTCGGCAGGCGGATGTTCCAAACGATGGCCTCCCGCCCGGCGGACCAGTCCACAGCCACGGCGCCGGGGGCGGCCTTGTTGGCCAAGATGCCCCAGACGGTTTCGACGGGGACCACGACGGCTCCCACGCTCACCGCAATCGACAGCGATGCCAGCAGGATCGCGATGCCGAACAGGCAAGTGATCCACACCCCCCGCGTGGGTTTCCGAGGCGCTATCGATCGCGGTTTAAACGTCATGAATGCTCACTGCCCCCGAAACGCGGTGGCGAGGGTTTTGACCGCTTCGATGTTGCGCGGGCCGGGCGTGGCCTCGACATATTCCAGCACGACGAAACGGTCGTTGCGCACGGCGTCGATGTCGGCAAAGGCGGGGTTCTCCATCATGAAAGCGCGCTTTTGATCGGCGGTGACTTCGCCGTAGTTGACGATCACGATGACTTCGGGATCGCGCGCGACCACGGCCTCCCAACCGACGGTGGCCCAGCTTTTCTCGAGGTCGTTCATGATGTTCGTGCCGCCTGCGGCCTCGATCAAGGCGTTTGGCATGGCATAGGCCCCGGCGGTGAAGGGCACATCTTCGCCGCTGTCATAGACAAAGACCCGGGGGGCGGTCTCAAGCGGGGGCAGCGCCGCTAGGAATGCGTCGAGCTCGGCTTGGTAGCCTTCGATCAAGCGCTCGGCGCGATCCGAGACGTCGAAGATCGTGCCGAGATTGCGCAGATCGTTATACATATCCTCCATCGAGGATGGGGCTTTTTGACCGATATGGATGCAGCTTTCGGTGAGTTCATAGACTTGAATGCCGAAGGGGGCGAGCGTTTCCGGCGTCACCTCGCCGCCGACCTTCATGCCGTAGTTCCAACCGGCAAAGAAGAAGTCGGCATCCGCCCCGATCAGCACCTCACGCGAGGGGTATTTTGACGACAGTTCCGGTAGCGCCGCGACACCTGCGGTCATCTCTTGGTCCAGTTTGTTCCAGCCCGAGATGCCGGTATAGCCCACCATGCGGTCTGCGAGGCCGAGCACCAGCATCATCTCAAGCAGGTTCACGTCATTGGCGACCGCGGCTTGGGGCGGGTGATCGAAGGTGACTTCGCGGTCGCAGCTTTGCACGGTGGTCTGGGCAATCGCCGATCCGGCGATCATCAGGGCGGCGAGGGTGGTGAGAGTAAGTTTCATAAGAGTTTTCCGTTTCAATCTGGAAGGGCGAAAGAGAAATGCGCCGCGCCGCTGGGGGTGAGCCGCTCGCGCTGCGCGTCGACGCGAAATGTTTTTGAGACGAGATCATCGGTCAAAACCGTATTTGGCGGGCCGAAGCCCTGCGGATAGCCTTCTTTCAGCACCAGCACCTCGTCACAGATGCCATCGGCCATATTGAGATCATGAAGCGAGACGACGATGGTCATGTTCAAACCGCGGATCAGTGACACGATTTCAAGCTGGTGGCGTATATCGAGGTGGTTGGTCGGCTCATCCAGGACCAAGACCTGCGGCTCCTGTGCCAAGGCGCGGGCGACCATAACGCGCTGCCTTTCCCCGCCCGAAAGGGTGCCGACATCGCGGTGGGCGAGGGGGCGCAGACTGAGCCGGTCCAAGACGCGGTCGATGATCTGCTCATCTTTCCGGCTTGATGACGAAAACGCCGCGCGATGAGGCGTGCGGCCAAGGCGGACGATCTCCAAGACCGTCAGCCCAAAGGACGGCGTCTGTTCTTGCAAGACGGCGGCGATGCGCCTAGCGGCGGCACGGGCGGAGAGGGACCAAATATCCTGCCCGCCCACATGGATCGACCCCGTCTGGGGCGGTTGAAAACGGTAGAGCAAGCGCAAGAGGGTGGATTTGCCCGCGCCATTCGGCCCCAGCACGCCCAGAACGCCGCCCGCTGCGACGGTAAAGGACGTAGGGTGCAGAACCGGCTGGCCCGATTTTCCCGGCGCCCAGCTTACATCCTTTACTGCAAGGTCGGCGGCTCTCATGAGACGCGCAGGTGGCTGGGTTTCAGCTCGATCATCGCCGCGGGCACCCGCGCAAGGGTGGATTTGCGCAGTTTGCCGGGGCGGTCCAGCGAAGAGCACCAGCCGTCATTCAGTGTGGCATAGTGCTGGGCGAAGGCCACAAGGTCGTCGATGTCTTCGTCAGGGTCGACGTCGCCAAAGAGGTAGGTCGCCTTTGCGCTGGCGTGATAGGCCACCGTGCAGGGGCGATCGCAGCCCGCCATACAGGCCACGCCCGCGACCTCGAAATCCTCAGGGATCGCCGCGCCGGCTGCCGCGATTGCGGCGCTCAGCCTCTGGATCAGGTCAAAGCCCGGGCGGCAATCCGTGCCTTTGTGTTTGCATGAGGTGCAAACCGTAATCCTGTGGTTCTGATGCGTATCCATGTCGCCCTCCGCGAACGCGCGGGGGATCGAGCAGCCATGTTCTACAGCAGGGGAGTTTCCCTGTCGCCATCATGTTCTCCTAACCAGACACCCCGTCTGGGTTGAGTTGCAATTACGGCCCCTCTCGGCGCCGGTGATGGCAGGTCTCCTGACTCGCGGATCGACGTTCGCCCGAACCTTCCCAAGCCTTAAGCTCAGTGGTTTTTGCCGGGGTCACTCACCGCTCACAGTTGCGGGGGCAGTTACGGTTTCGGCGCGCGTTGCTTGCCTTACCGTATTCCCTTTTCATCCCAGACGCCGCTGCGGCGGCTGGAAACCATCGCCATAATCTGTGGCCGAAGAGCCATGCCGGGTCAAGCTGCTATCCCGCCTGCCGCTCAGGCCCATCGCGCCGGGCGCGCAGCATATCGAGGCTCCGGTTCAGTTCGGGGTTGGTCATGTCGCGGGCGATGACGACGATGCGGGATTGCTGGTCGTCCTTTGGCCAGTCGCGCAGGGGGACGGGCGGATCGAAAAGATGCTGGACCCCGTGAAAGACAAAAGGGGTGGGGACGTCTTCCAGATGCACGATGCCTTTGACCCGCAAAAGATCGGACCCGCGCAGCCTGACCAGCGTGTCGAGCCAAAGGTCGAAAGCCTCGGCCGGGATCGGTGCGTCTAGCACGATGGAGGCCGACCCGATCCGCGCATCATGTTGGTGGGTTTGCATCATAGGCGCGGATGCCGAGGGCGCGGCGAAGCCCGAGAGGTTGTCGAACGGAACCGCCGCTTGGACGGGCGTGAGCCATTCCATAACGTTGCTCGCATCAACCGCCCGCCGCATACCGCTGAGCCCCCAGAGCGATGCAACCGGGATAAGCCCGCGTTCGGCCTTGATGATGCGCGCCGTTTGATTGAGGTCGCGCAGCCTGCTTTCAAAGGCGGCGAGCGCTTGCTGGGTCACCAAGTCGGATTTGCTGAGCACCAGCAGGTCGGCCATCGCCACCTGCGAGACGGCTTCGAACTGCTGATCCAGCGTGTCCGGCCCATTCGCGGCATCGACGACCGTCACCACCCCGTCCACGCGGAATTTGCGGGCCAGATAGGGATCGGCCAAAAAGGTCTGGAGAATGGGGCCGGGATCGGCCAGCCCCGTCGTCTCGATCACAACGCGGTCGAATTGCACGCGCCACGTCTGCCTGCGGCGCTTGAGGTCTTGCAGCGTCCGCGACAGATCCCCCCTGATCGAGCAGCACAGGCAGCCCGATTGCATGAGGATGACCTCTTCGTCGGCGGTTTCGATCAGATCGTGGTCAAGCCCGGCCTCACCGAATTCATTCACGACGACCGCGATTTTGGGGGCCTCTTCGCTTGAGACGATGTGATTGAGCAGCGTGGTTTTCCCCGCGCCGAGGAAGCCGGTCAGCAGAGTAACGGGAATGCGTTTGTCGGTGGCGGGCATGGTTTGTGGGCTCTGCTATGGATAATATTAGTAACGTTATAACATCACAATATGTGGTGCAACCCGTAGGCCGATGCCCCGAGCTTGCCAAAATCCATGCGCTCAGCGCCCAAATTTTGGCAGGTCCACCTCAAATCGCCCAATCGAAGGGCGTTATTGCTGCGCCGCAGAAAGCGACCTTGGGTTAGGGCTTGTTGCAACGCGCCCTGAAATTGAGGCTGCAGGGGCCTCGCTATGGGGCGGCGCCAAGGGAGTTGTCCGGCAAGGGGGGCATCCGCGCGCGATAACAATAAACGCTGTGTGGAAGAGGCATCATCGCGTCTTTGCTCCTCCGCACACCTAACGGGGATACCGTCATGAAACTTTCCACCAAACGCACATTTACTGCGACCGCTGCGCTATTGATCGCGGGTTCAGCCGCCGCCGCAGAATGCGAGGACCCGATCAAGGTTGGCGTGCTGCACTCCCTCTCGGGGACGATGGCCATTTCCGAGACGACATTGAAAGACACGATGGAGCTTTTGATCGCGCAGCAGAACGCCGCGGGCGGCTTGCTGGGATGTGAGATCGAAGCGGTTGTCGTTGACCCGGCTTCCGACTGGCCCCTGTTCGCCGAAAAGGCGCGTGAGCTTCTCACCGTCTCCGAGGTGGATGTCATCTTTGGCTCTTGGACCTCGGTCTCGCGCAAATCCGCGCTGCCCGTTCTGGAAGAGCTGAACGGCCTGATGTTCTACCCGGTCCAGTATGAGGGCGAGGAAAGCTCGCGCAATGTGTTCTACACCGGTGCGGCCCCGAACCAGCAGGCGATTCCGGCCACCGATTATTTCCTTGAGGAACTGGGCGTCGAGAAATTTGCGCTGCTGGGGACTGACTATGTCTATCCCAGAACCACCAACAACATTCTTGAGCAATATCTGCTGGACAAGGGCATTCCCGAAGAGAACATCTTCGTCAACTATACGCCTTTCGGCCATTCCGACTGGTCCACGATCGTGTCGGATGTGGTCGAACTGGGCGCGGATGGCTCGCAGGTGGGCGTGATCTCAACCATCAATGGCGATGCGAATATCGGCTTTTACAAAGAACTGGCCGCGGCGGGCATCTCTGCCGATGACATTCCGGTCGTCGCCTTCTCGGTCGGGGAGGAAGAGCTTTCGGGCCTCGATACCGCTGACCTCGTGGGGCACCTCGCGGCTTGGAACTACTTCCAATCGGCTGAATCCGAGCAGAATGACGAATGGGTCGCCGCGTGGAAAGAGGCGATGGGAGAAGACCGGGTGACCAATGACCCGATGGAGGCGCATTACATCGGTTTCAACATGTGGGTGAACGCGGTCACTGAAGCAGGCACCACGGATGTGGATGCGGTGCGTGCGGCGATGTATGGGCAGGAATTCCCCAACCTCACAGGCGGGACGGCTGTCATGCTGCCCAATCACCACCTCGCCAAGCCTGTGTTGATCGGTGAAATCACCGAAGACGGCCAATTCGACATCATCAGCCAGACCGAAGAAGTCCCGGGCGATGCATGGACGGATTTCCTGCCTGAATCGGCGGTTCTGGTCTCCGACTGGAAAGACCTTGAGTGCGGCATGTACAACAAAGAGACCGAGACCTGCGTTCAGTTGACTTCAAACTACTGAACTCAAGAGCCGGGCGCGTCCTCAGCCGTGCCCGGCATCCGTTTTGACCACTCCCTCTTCGAAAGCCCCATACCTCATGGTTCGAATGCTGCTCAGCCTGATGTGCTTGCTGGCCTCTGTCGGTTTTGCATCCGCTCAGGACCTCCAGTCCCTTTTGCAGACCCACGAAGCAGAGGTGGTCAAACCCTCGCGTAAATCGGTCGGTGTCCTATTGGACGATCTGGTGGCTTCGGGCCTGCCGCAGGTGCCAGCCTTTCTGGAGCAATGGGCCGAGCGGAACGTCTGGCAAGACGATACCTCGGGCCTGTTCTACTTTGGGGCCGAGGCGGATGATACACTCGCGCTGCGCGACATAGATACGGGCGAGGAGGCCACCGCGCCCTCGGATGGGTTCAGCCAATTGCGCCCCAATGGTGGCGTGCGGCGGGTCATTGGCACCGCATTGGTGCAGTTTCAACTGTCCGATCCCGACCCTGCGCGCCGCCGCGCCGCGCTTGAAAGCATTGCACGCCGCAGTGATGCCAGCCAGCTTGGCCCGCTCCTGGCCTCCCTCGACGGGGAGGATGACTCCGCCCTGCGCGCGCGCAAGGAGCAATTGGCCAATTTCCTGACCGCGCGCTTTGGGCAGGCGGCTGATGAGCGCATTCGCGCGATTGAAAGCCTGTCCTCCGATACCTCACTCGAAGCGCGGGCGGTGCTGAGCCAGATCCTCTCGGCCAAGACCGGCGTGGCCGAACAGCAACCCGAGGGGAACATCGCCCGCATTCTTGATCCCACGGCAGCACCCTCGGCAAGCTATGAGACGCTGGTGGAGGCGGGCCTCGCCCCAGCAATCGTGCCACAAGGCGAGATACGCGCGGCGCTGGAAGCCAATATCGTCGATGGCCGTGTGGGCGGCGTTCCTCTGGCGCAGTTGGACGACCCGGCGCGGCGTTTGGATGCCTATCGCGCGCTTGCCGAGGCGGGCAGCGTGCCGCCTCTGGTAACGCAGGATGATATCGACACCGCTTTGCAGAACGCAGTTTTTTATGAACGCTACGCAGAGGAGGACGCCGCGATCACCGATGCGGCCCGCGCCACGCTCGACGCGGTCGAAACGCGGGTTGGCTGGGCGCAGACGTTGGATTTGACACTCGACGGTCTTTCGCTGGCCTCGATCTATTTCCTCGCCGCGATTGGGCTCGCGATCACCTTTGGGCAGATGGGGGTCATCAACATGGCCCATGGCGAGTTTATCATGATGGGGGCCTATACGGGCTATGTGGTGCAGCTCATCGTTCCCGATTACACGGTGTCGCTTCTGATCGCGCTGCCGCTGGCCTTTGCTGTCACCTTTGGCGCGGGCGTCGCGATGGAGCGGCTGGTGATCCGCCATCTCTACCATCGCCCGCTTGAAACCCTCTTGGCGACCTTCGGCATCTCGATCGCTCTGCAGCAGATCGCCAAGAACATCTTTGGCACGCAGGCCCGTCCGCTGACATCGCCCGAATGGCTGCGCGGGGCGCTGGTGATTTCGGATGTGGTTCAGATCAGCTTCATCCGCATCGCCATATTCGTGCTGGCGCTGATCTTTCTGTTCTTGCTGCTGTATATCCTCAAGCGCACGCGCCTTGGCTTGGAGGTGCGCGCGGTGACGCAAAACCCCGGCATGGCGGCCTCGATGGGGATCAACCCGGATCGCATCAACATGATGACCTTCGGACTGGGCTCCGGCATCGCCGGGGTCGCGGGCGTCGGCATCGGGCTTTATGCGCAGGTCACCTCTGAGATGGGCACGAATTACATCGTGCAAAGCTTTATGACCGTCGTGGTGGGCGGTGTCGGATCGGTCTTCGGCACGCTGGCGGGCGCGGGGCTGATCGGCTTCCTGCAAAAGGGGATCGAGTGGTTGAACCCCTCCAACACGCTGGCGGCCCAGACCTACATGATCCTTTTCATCATCCTGTTCATTCAATTCCGGCCCAAGGGCATTGTCGCCCCCAAAGGCCGGGCAGCGGCGGATTGAGTCATGACCCAGACGCACAGCCAACGCAGTTCCTTCATCGGGCGCAATCCTTCGGTTCTCTACTTCCTCGCCGCGCTGGGCCTGTTCACGGCCCTTGTCACGGTGATGTCCGAAGCGGTCGGCACCGGGCTTGTCTCGACCTCTTTCGTCAAGACGCTGGGCAAGACCCTTTGCCTGTGCCTTGTGGCCATCGCGATGGATGTGGTCTGGGGGTATTGCGGCATCCTTAGCCTTGGGCATTTCGCCTTTTTCGGGATCGGGGGCTACGCCATCGGGATGTGGCTCATGTATGCGCGCACTGAGATCATCGTGGCCGACAGCCTCGCCGGTCAGACCATCCCGCCCACGCCGCAGGAGATTTCGGACGCCATCGGAAACCAGATTTTCGGGGTTGTCGGCTCATCCGACTTTCCGCTGATCTGGGCCCTTGCGGACAGCCTGTGGATTCAATTGGCCTTCGTCGTGCTGATCCCCGGCGCGCTGGCGCTGGTCTTTGGCTGGCTTGCCTTCCGCAGCCGCGTCAATGGGGTCTACCTGTCGATCCTAACCCAAGCGATGACACTGGCGCTGGCGCTTTACCTCTTCCAGAACGACAGCGGGCTGCGGGGCAACAATGGCCTGTCGGGGCTGCAAAACATCCCCGGTTTCGCCGACAGCGGGCAAGACGTGGTCTCAATCGTCTTCTTCCTCGCCTCCGCCTTGGCCCTCGCATTGGGCTACCTGTTCTTCGCTTGGATCACCGACAGCAAGCTGGGCAATATCATCCAAGCCATCCGCGACGATGAATCGCGCGTTCGTTTCCTCGGCTATCATGTGGAGAGCTATAAGCTATTCGTCTTTACCATCACTGCCATCGTCGCAGGCATCGCGGGCGCGCTCTATTACCCGCAGGCGGGCATCATCAACCCGGCTGAAATCGCGCCCATCGCCTCGATCTATCTGGCGGTCTGGGTCGCCATTGGCGGGCGAGGGCGGCTTTACGGGGCGGTCATCGGGGCGGCGGTGGTCTCGCTTCTGTCCAGTTGGTTCACAGGGGGCGGTGCGCCCAGCATCGATCTGGGGGTCTATACGATCCATTGGGTCGACTGGTGGCTGGTGCTGCTTGGTCTCAGCTTTGTACTTATCACGCTGTTTGCGCCCAAGGGCATCGGCGGCCTCTTTGACAAACTGGTGCGCAAGTCATGAGCTCTCTGTTGGAAATGTCCGGAATTTCGAAATCCTTTGACGGGTTTCAGGCGATCAAGAACCTGAGCCTTCAGATCGGGGAGCCGGAGTTGCGGGCCGTCATCGGCCCCAATGGGGCGGGCAAAACCACCTTCATGGATATCATCACCGGCAAGACGAAGCCGGATGAGGGCTATATTCGCTTCGGCGAAGACAGCCGCTCGCTCATCGGTCTGTCCGAAAGCCAGATCGCCATGCTGGGGATCGGGCGCAAGTTTCAAAAGCCCACGGTTTTCGAGGCGCAAAGCGTGCGCGAAAACCTTGCCATGGCACTCAAGAACCCGCGGGGCACCTTCTCGGTCCTGTTCTATCGCAAGAGTGCAGAGGGGGCGGCGCGGCTTGAACAGATCGCCGATGAGATCAACCTGACCGCCCATCTCTCCCGCCCTGCCGGAGAGTTGAGCCACGGGCAAAAACAATGGCTGGAGATCGGGATGCTGCTTGCGCAATCGCCGCGCCTGCTGCTGGTGGATGAGCCCGCCGCAGGCATGACCGCGCATGAGCGCGAGCACACCACCGACATCCTGAAAAAGGCGGCCGAGACTCGCGCTGTTATCGTGGTGGAGCATGATATGGAGTTCGTGCGGCGGCTGAACTGCAAGGTGACCGTATTGCACGAAGGATCGGTGCTGGCCGAAGGGTCACTGGACCATGTGACCAACAATCAGACTGTAATTGACGTATACTTGGGGCGCACCGATGCTGGAGATTGAGAACCTGAGCCTGAAATACGGGCAATCCCAGATCCTCCATGACATCACCTTGAACGCGCCCGTGGGGCAGGTGACCTGCGTGACCGGCACGAATGGGGTCGGCAAGACCAGCCTGCTCAAAGCCATCGCCGGGCGGCATCCTTTCTCAGACGGGGCGATCAGGCTTAATGGCGTGGAATTGCAACCGGGGCGTGCGGCGCTCTCGGCCAAGGCGGGCGTCGGATATGTGCCGCAGGGGCGTGAGATTTTTCCGCTGATGACCGTGCAAGAGAACCTTGAGACGGGCTTTGCATGCCTGCCCAAGTCCGAGCGCAGGATCCCGGATGACATTTTTGATCTCTTCCCCGTCCTCGCTGAGATGAAGACCCGGCGCGGGGGGGACCTGTCTGGCGGGCAACAACAGCAGCTTTCCATTGCCCGCGCACTCATCGCGCGACCCAGCGTGCTGCTGTTGGATGAACCCACCGAGGGGATACAGCCCAATATTATCCAGATGATTGGCCGCACGATCCGGCTTCTGCGCGATCGGGGGGAGTTGGCCATCATGCTGGTCGAGCAGAACTTTGATTTTGCCTATAACAACGCGGATCATTTCCACGTCATGCAGCGCGGCCAGATCACCCAATCGATCCCGAAGGCAGAAGCGAAAAGAGAGCAGCTTTTGGATGCGCTTGCGCTCTAGCTGACCCTCCAAAGCGGGATCGCGCAGGACCTAGGCTGGGGGTCTAGGCGCGGAAACCTCCTATTATTGTGGGGGCGCGTGGCAGCAAAGTCTTGACTTCCCGACCGTCAAACGGTGTACCTGCGCGAAACCTGAAATAGCCCTAGGAAGGGACCATCATGCACGCCTATCGCAGCCATACCTGTGCCGATCTGAGCCTTGAGAACAAGGGTGACAATGTGCGCCTGTCCGGCTGGGTGCACCGGGTGCGGGACCACGGCGGTGTGCTGTTTTTGGACCTGCGCGACCATTACGGGATCACTCAGGTCATCTGCGACCCTGACAGCCCGGCCTTCGCCGAGATGGAAAAGGTCCGTGCGGAATGGTGCGTGCGCATCGACGGCACCGTGAAGGCGCGCGACGAGAGCCTTGTGAACCCCAAGCTGCCCACGGGCGAGATCGAAGTATACGCGCGCGACATCGAAATCTTGGGTTCTGCCGCGGAACTGCCGCTTCAGGTCTTCGGCGATCAGGAATACCCCGAAGAGACACGTCTGCGCTATCGCTACCTCGACCTGCGCCGCGAGAAGATGCAAAAGAACATGGCGCTGCGCTCTGACGTGGTGGCCTCGATCCGCAAACGCATGTGGGATCAGAACTTCCGCGAGTTCCAGACGCCGATCATCACCGCCTCCTCCCCCGAGGGCGCGCGCGACTTCCTCGTGCCGTCGCGTCTGCATCCGGGCAAGTTCTACGCCCTGCCGCAGGCCCCGCAGCAGTTCAAACAGCTGCTCATGGTTTCGGGCTTTGACAAATACTTCCAGATCGCGCCCTGCTTCCGCGACGAAGACCCGCGCGCCGACCGCTCGCCCACCGATTTCTACCAGCTCGACATGGAGATGTCCTTTGTCACGCAGCAGGACGTCTTCGACACGATCCAACCGGTGATCGCAGGCATCTTCGAAGAGTTCGGCGGCGGCAAGAAGGTCGACGAGACTTGGGAGCAGATTTCCTACAAGGACGCCGCCCTGTGGTATGGCTCCGACAAGCCCGACCTGCGCAACCCGATCAAGATGCAGGTGGTGAGCGAACATTTCCGCGATTCCGGCTTCGCGATCTTTGCCAAACTGCTTGAGCAGGAAGGCACCGAAATCCGCGCCATCCCCGCGCCCACAGGCGGCAGCCGCAAGTTCTGCGACCGCATGAACGCCTTCGCGCAGAAAGAAGGGTTGCCCGGCATGGGCTATATCTTCTGGCGCGATCAGGGCAACGGAATGGAGGCGGCAGGCCCGCTGGCCAAGAACATCGGGCCTGAGCGTACTGAGGCGATCCGCCAGCAGTTGGGTCTGGGCGTCGGCGATGCGGCCTTCTTCCTCGGCGGCAAGCCGAAGAGCTTTGAGGCCGTCGCGGGCCGTGCGCGCAACGTCATCGGCGAGGAGTTGAACCTCACCGACAAGGAGCGTTTCGCCTTTGCTTGGATCGTGGATTTCCCGATTTATGAGCGCGACGAAGAGACCGGTAAAATCGACTTTGAGCACAACCCCTTCTCCATGCCCCAAGGCGGGATGGAAGCGCTGGAGGGCGATCCGCTCAAGGTGCTGGGCTACCAGTACGATCTCGCCTGCAACGGCTACGAACTGGTTTCGGGCGCGATCCGGAACCACAAGCCCGAGATCATGTTCAAAGCTTTCGAGATTGCCGGCTACGGCGAAGACGAGGTGCGCAAGCGCTTTGGCGGCATGGTCAACGCCTTCCAATATGGCGCCCCGCCCCACGGTGGTTGTGCGGCAGGCATTGACCGGATCGTGATGCTGCTGGCCGAAGAGCAGAACATCCGCGAAGTCATTCTCTTCCCGATGAACCAGCGTGCCGAAGACCTGATGATGAACGCCCCCTCCGAGCCCAGCAGCGATCAGCTGATGGAACTGGGGCTGCGGGTCATCCCGCAGGAGTGATCCTGTCTGAATGAAGTCTCGCCCCCGGGTCAGTCGGGGGTGATATTGCCCGGTAGGATGCCCAGCACCAGAACCGGGCAGCCGCCGCTGCGCCCGGCGGCGATCCGGCTGATCAGCTTGTGGGTGCCGGTGGTGCTGGCCCCGAATTTCGCGCTGACGGTCTTGTCGGTCTCATTGCCGAACTTGTCCAAGCAATTGCCGAGCGATTTGAAAAAGTCGTTCGACAGTTCGCGCGTCACGATGACGCCCACGTCGATCACCCCCGCTTCGAAGAAGCTGCGAAAGGCGTAAAGGTCACGGTCGTAAGTCTGGTCTTTGCTGTTCCATTCATAGTCGAACGCCACCCGGCCACGCCAGAAATCGACCATATGGTTGTGGATGAAATCCTCGCGGATGATGCGGTCAACCTCGGGGGCGCTGTCGCCTTTGCCAGCGGTGAGTTGCACCAAGAGATCAGCCTTGATCCGCACCTCCTCATGGAAATTCTCGGCTGCCGCATATTGCGCGAAACGGGTGGTGGCCGACATGCGGTTGCCCCCCGGCGCGCGAATCTCATCACGGCTGATGGTGAATTGGCGCAGCACGCGGATGATCGCGGCAAGCTCTTCTGGCGCGCGTTGTTGCAGAACGGCGGCGGCGCTGCGGTAGCTGGTGACGGAATAGCGGTCGCGCAGATCGACGGGCAGCAGATCTTCGACAAGCCTTTCGTCGTCGAAAACCGCGTCGTCGATGCGCCGCGCCAGATTACTCAGCCGCGACACTGGAATTGTAGCTGTAGGTCTTCCAATCGGGCTTGTAATCCGCCTCGGCCTGATTGCCCCAAACGGTCCAACCCTCGCGCACGCCACGCCCGAAGAGTTCGAGGTAGGGGCCCCAAGAGCAGCTTTCGATCAGGTCATATTGCTCATCCGGCTTGCGCGAATGTTCGCGCTTTCGGGTTTGCAGCATGTTCACCCGCCGCCGCCCGGCGTCGAGCGTGCGCACGTTCTTACCACGCACCCCGAAAAGCAAAATCTCGGTCACATTGCGGAAGTAGAAACCCACGCCGCGCCCATCACTGCCGCCATCCTTGCGGATTTTGTGCCAGATGATGTTGGATTTATACTCAAACCCCCAAGCCTTGAGCACCTGCAACCCTTCGGGCAGGAGCGCATTTGGCACCCACATGTAGCAATGCGCGCGGTCTTCGAGGTGATCGGCCACGGGCAGGCCGCAGATATCCTCAACCGTCATCGTGGGATAACGGGCCAAGCGCTTATGCTCGGGCGCGACCTTGCCGGTGCGGTTGGTAAAGCGCCACGGCGGGTCCGCCATGACGCATCCAAACCGGTCTTTGCCCAGGAAGTCGCGTAGGTCTTGTGATGGATTATCGCTCATATCCAATATATTGCGTTCCCTCGGGCTTTCTTGCAACCGCAACCTGCCCGGCGGGGCTAGATATCCACAAGAACGTTAAGGGAACACATTTAGCAGGGAAGAGCGGCTTGGGTCAATCCTCAAGGCTGTCTTCGCGCTTTTCCTCGATGAGTTTGGCTTCCTTTTCCTTACGCTTCAGGAACTTGTCGCCGAAGGCGCCGTTTTGTTCCTCGCCGATAACCTTCTTGGCACGGGTGAAAAGCTCGTCTTCTTCCTCATCCATGTGATGCTCATAATCGTGCTTGAGCTGCTTGAAACGAGTCAGCCAAGCCGACGAGGACATATCGGTTTCGCGCAATTCCTCCATGATGTCGTCAAGCTGCTGGTGCTCATGCACCGAATGGCGGGCGTGATCTTGGCCCCATGTTTCGGACATCAGCGTGGAATAAAAGGTCTCTTCCTCGGCGGCGGCGTGGGATTTCACGTCATGGTAAAAGCGGTCCCAAGCTTTGCGGCGCTCGGCGCTGTCGCCTTCGGTGTCAGCGATGGTGTTCAACAGGGCGCGGTGTTCATCATGATCTTCTTTGATCGCGTCATAGATGGAGGGCATGGGAAAATCCTTTGGTGTTACCTGTGGCTAACGCCGCAGTCACCGGCAGGTTCCCGCCTTAGAAGACCGTGCCCTGCGCCGTTTGGCTGGCAACCTCTTGAAACAGCCCGCCGGTTTGCGCGTGAAAAGCCGCCAAGGCGACGACGACCAGCCCAAGCGCATTCGCGCCCACAACGATCCAGTCGACCGGCTTTGCGGCTGTCGCGCTGTCTTTGGCGTGCTGGCTCATCTCACCCTCCCGGGCCTTTGCGGTTGCGACGATGCTGAAGGCTGATTGTGGCATCAATGTGTAGCTTGGAGGCCAAGACTGGGGTCTGATGCGATTATTTCAAGTTTATTCAGCTTGGCGGCTCGAGAACGCCGGTGCATAACTTTTCCATGAACAGTAAATCTGACCCGCGCCCCGTTGGGCCCCTTGTTGAGAATTGGTCCAAGCCGCCGCGCCCGGGGGGTGACGTGCTCACCGGCCGTCATGTAGTGTTGGAACCGCTGTCGGCCGAGAAACACGCGGCGCTGCTCTATCCCGCCTATCTGGGGGAGGATCACGTTTGGGATTATCTGCCCTACGGGCCATTCTCGTCGGCGGCGCAGTACCACCGTTGGGTGCGCGACAATGCGGGAAAGGCCGATCCCTATTTCATGGCGGTGAAAGACCGCGCGCGGGACCAATGGCTGGGCGTGGCGAGCTTCCTGCGGATCAAGCCCGAGGCGGGCAGCATCGAAGTGGGCCATATCAACTTCAGCCCCGCGCTTCAGCGCACCCCGGCGGCGACCGAGGCGATATTCCTGATGATGCAATGGGCCTTCGAGGCGGGCTATCGCAGATTCGAGTGGAAGTGCGACGCGCTCAACCGTCCGTCGCGCCGCGCGGCGCAGCGTCTGGGGCTGAGTTACGAGGGTGTCTTTCGGCAGGCGACCATCGTCAAGGGGCGCAACCGCGACACGGCTTGGTTCGCCGCGATCGACACGGAATGGCCCGCGCTGAAAGAGGCGTTCGAGGTTTGGCTTGCCCCCGGCAATTTCGACGGGCAGGGGCAGCAAAAAGAGCGGCTTGGCGATCTGACCCGCCTTGTCCGGGTGGCCAGGGATCCGACGCTTTAACCCGTCAGGCTAGATCGCCAGCCTTTCAGTAAGGCGGTGCCGGATCATCCCGGTGATGGCTGCGGTCTCAGGCCCCGCGGGTTGGCCGAGGGCGCGTTTATGGGCCAAGGCGCGGGCGGCTTCTTCCAAACGTTGGTCATTGGCCGAACGGGCCACCCCGCACAGGAATTGCGCGGCGTAATCCAGCGTTTGATTGTCGGGCGCATCCCCCAGCACGTCAGCGATATGGGCAATGTCATCTTGGAAACCGATCCGGTCCGGGGTCACATCCTCATCCGGCAGGATGCGCGGCCCCCGGGGGCGGCGGTCGTCGGACAGCGCGGCGAGGATGGCTTGCTGAAAGGAGGACAGCGAGGTGATCGGCTTGGACAGGAAGCCATCCACCCCCGCCGCACGGGCGTCAGGCTCCATATGGCTGTCGCCGGAAATGGCGATGATCGCCTCGACCCGTGGTGTGCTGTGAACAAGTTCGGCAATCAGGTCCAACCCGCTGCCGTCGGGCAGGCCAAGGTCGACGAGAGCCACGGTAGGGCGGTAAACCTGCAAATGCCGCCGGGCCGAGCGCAGGCAATCCGCCCGTCTGATCCGCGCGCCGGAGCGCAGGCAGAGCAGGCGCATCGCCTCACAGGCGAAACGGCTGTCTTCCACCACCAGAACGGTAAGGCCCAGCAGAGGCCGCTCCGCCGTGGGGGTGAGGGTCGGTCTTTCAAAGGGGTCGGTATCGTCCATCATCGCCTCCATCAACAACTGCTGCGCCATCGTTACGCCGCGTTGGCTAATGACGCGTTAACGTGACGCATTGTTGTTTACCGGGGTGACGGGCATAAAGCTGGCAAATCACGAGGAGCATTCAGGATGATCGGACGTCTTAACCATGTGGCCATCGCCGTGCCGGATCTCGAAGCGGCGGCGGATCAGTATCGCCACGCGCTTGGTGCCAAGGTCGGCGCGCCGCAGGCCGAACCTGACCACGGGGTCACAGTGATCTTTATCGAGCTTCCGAACACCAAGATCGAATTGCTGCACCCCTTGGGCGATGACAGCCCGATCAACGGCTTCCTGGAAAAGAACCCGGCGGGCGGCATCCACCACATCTGCTATGAGGTCGATGACATCATTGCGGCGCGGGACCATCTGAAATCCACCGGCGCACGGGTTCTGGGCTCGGGCGAGCCTAAGATAGGCGCCCATGGCAAGCCGGTGCTGTTCCTGCACCCCAAGGATTTCAACGGCGCGCTCGTCGAGCTTGAGGAGGTCTGATCATGGGGATCGTTTCGGGGCTCGTCCTCTTTGCCGTCATCTGGTCGATGACATTCCTGATCGCCCTGCCGATCCGGGTGCAAACCCAAGGCGACGCGGGCGAGGTGGTGCCGGGCACTCACGCGGGCGCGCCCGAGCAGCATCATCTGGGCCGCAAGGCGCTGTGGACCACGCTGGTCGCCGCGATCATCTGGGCGATCAGTGCGACGATCATTCTGTCGGGCTGGATCAGCGTGGCGGATATCGAAGGTTGGCTGCATCCGAATGCGGCACCAACGCATGGTACAGGTGGGTAAAGGTCGCCGCGCCTAGGATCGGGATCAGCAGGTTCAGCAGCGGCACCGAGAGCGGCACCGCCATCAGCACCCCGGCCATCCAGATCGTGCCCGCATGGCGGCGGCGCAGGCGCTTGGTCTCGTCCCGCCCGTGGCGGCGCAGCGCGGCGAGGGTGAAATACTCCCTCCCCAGCAGAAACCCGTTCAGCCCCCAGAAGATAAACAGCGCCGCTGGGGCGAAGAGCAGGTAAAGCACCAGCGCCAGCAGGTTCGCCCCTACCAACACGCCCATGA
Source organism: Sulfitobacter sp. 1A15258 (assembly GCF_043557045.1). Taxonomy (NCBI): domain Bacteria; kingdom Pseudomonadati; phylum Pseudomonadota; class Alphaproteobacteria; order Rhodobacterales; family Roseobacteraceae; genus Sulfitobacter; species Sulfitobacter sp. 1A15258. Next base: position 18,292 of record NZ_JBIFFK010000002.1, read on the forward strand.
AATTTACCGTGTCGCGGATGGCGTCGCCCATGCCGACTTGGTTCGCGGGGGGCAGATGGGGGTAGTGCACCTCTTCCACCGCGTCGGCCACCTCATCGAGAAACATCGAGGTGATCGCCGAGGCCACGGGCACCATCAGGAAGACCGAAAGCACCATGAGCAGGATCAGCGCGCTCCAACTCAGCAGATCGTCGAGCCAGTTGACCTCTCCCAGCACGGGCAGCCAAGCGTCTTCGGGGGTGACCCAGTCCACCAGATAGGCAAAGCCCGCCGTGGCCGCGATCAGCAGCGCCAGCGACAGGCCCACGCCCAAGAGCACCACCTTGCGAAAGCGCGCATCGCCCAATTGGCCAAGCGCCCGGGTGAATGACCTGAGGATCGCGTTTACAGCCATGTGGTGATCCCGTCGATGTCCGGGCGCGGACGCTCCGGCGGGGCGGTGGTTTCGGTGCCGATGTGAATGATGCCCGCGATGCGCTCATGCGGGGCGAGGGCCAAGCCCTCTTCCATAAAGCCCCGGTCATGGGCGGGCCAACCGCTCAGCCAATTGGCGCCCCAGCCTGCGGCGAGGGCGGCATTCAGAAGCGCGAGGCAAACCGCCCCGGCGGAATAGGTCTGCTCCAGCGGCGGAATTTTGGGTGAGGGTTTTTGCACCTCGATCACCGCCACGGCAAGGTTGCCCTGATCGAACTGGCCACGCCCCTTGGCAATGTCCTCGGCCCCAAGGCCAAGCGCCGCGCCGCGTGTCTCGACCACCTCGGCCAAACGCGCCATCGCGGCACGGTCGATGACCACGAAACGCCAAGGCTCCAACTTGCCATGATCCGGTGTGCGCGCGGCGGCGGTGAGAAGCGGGCGCAGGGCCTCGGCATCGGGCACCGGCAGGTCCAGTGTCTTGGCCGGGCGCGAGCGGCGGTTTTGCAAAAAGGCGAGGGCGGAAGGGTCAGCTACGGGCATCGGGGTCTCTTACAGGTCCAGTTGCTGCGCAATATCGTCAATCGACTGGCGGAGGAAGGCATCAAAGGCGGGCGAGGGTTGGCGTGCGTTGAGCGACCGCGCCATCGGGTCCGGCGCGTCAATCTCGCTGCCGCTCAGTGCGGCGATTGTGGCGTGGCCGCAGAAGGGGACATAGGCCTCCGAATAGCCGCCCTCATGCACCAGCACCAGCTTGCCATTGCAAAGCCGCTCGGCGGTGCTGCGGATGCGTTTGGTCATCTCGGCAAAGGTTTCGGCGGTGGCCTGCATCCGTGCCAGCGGGTCGATGATCGCCGCGTCATAGCCGCAGGCGACGATGATCATGTCAGGGGCGAAAGCCTCAATCGCCGGGATCACCACGCGGTCCATCGCGTGGAGGTAGGCGGTATGGCCCGAGCCTGCGTGCATCGGCAGGTTGATGTTATAGCCTTCGCCCGCCCCGCGCCCGCGATCCTTCAGGCCGCCGGTGTCGATGGGGTAATTCCCCTCTTGGTGGAGTGAGATGGTCAGCACGTCATCGCGGTCATAATAGATCGCCTCGGTCCCATTGCCGTGGTGCACGTCCCAATCCAGCACGACGACGCGCTTTGCCAGCCCCTTGGCCTGCGCGGCTTCGATAGCGATGGCGATATTGGCGAGAAGGCAGAAACCGTTGGGCAGGTCCGGCAGGCAGTGGTGCCCCGGCGGGCGGCTGAGGGCATAGGCATTCTGTAGCTCGCCCCGCGCCACGGCATCGACGGCGGCGATGGACAGCCCGGCAGAGAGCGCGGCCAGTTCATAGCCGCCACGGGCGAAAGGCACCGCATGGCCCAGCTCACCACCCCCCGCATCCGAGAGGCGTTTGAAGTCATTAAGATAGGTTTCGGGATGCACCCGCGCCAAGGCCTCCCGGTTGGCGCGGGCAGCGCTGCGGGTGTCGAGTTCGGCGAAGAGCCCGGTCACCTCCATCAGGTTCTTCATCCGGCGCTTGGTCTCGGGGTTTTCCGGCAGACCCCCGGCGGCGAGGGGCTGCACCAGCCCGCCCACCGGCATGGTAAAGACGTAGTTGCCCCCTGCGTGCCAAAAGCAGCGTTCGTCCCAGAAAAAACCTGTGGTCATCTTGTGCTCCCCTTCATCCTTGCGGGGAAGGTGGCCCAGGGCGGCGGGATTGTCCATGGCGCGGGGGCTCACGCGGGCGGTGGCGCGTGAGGTGGGTGCGGGATTTGGTATTTGAGAAAGGATGAAGGGGGGGGAAGGGGGCGCTTTGGGTGGAAAGCGGGGGGCTTGAGGTGCCCTAGCGCCTTTGGGGGCGCTAGGGTTTTTGGGGGCTAGCCAACCATGCCGACGATCTCATAGGTGCGTTTGAGGATCGGGGCGGTGATCTCGCGCGCTTGTTCCGCACCGCGGGCGAGGATGCGGTCGATCTCGGCCGGGTCGGCCATCAGGCGCTGCATTTCGGCGGTGATCGGGCCCATTCTGGAGACGGCCAGCTCCGCCAGCGCAGGCTTGAAGGTGCCGAATTGCTGGCCGCCAACCTCCGCCAGCACCTGATCGACGGATTGGTCGCTGAGGGCGGCGTAGATGTTCACGAGGTTGCGCGCCTCGGGGCGGTCCTTCAGGCCCTCGGCCTCGGACGGGAGGGCGTCGGGGTCGGTTTTCGCCTTGCGGAACTTCTTGGCGATTGTGTCGGCATCGTCGGTCAGGTTGATGCGGCTCGCGGGCGAGGGGTCGGACTTTGACATCTTTTTGGACCCGTCGCGCAGGGACATGACGCGGGTGGCCGCGCCTTCGATCACCGGTTCGGTGAGCGGGAAGAAATCGACACCGTAGTCGTGGTTGAACTTCGCGGCGATGTCGCGGGTCAGCTCAAGGTGCTGTTTCTGGTCCTCGCCCACCGGCACATGGGTGGCGTGGTAGATCAGGATGTCGGCGGCCATCAGCGCGGGGTAGGCGAAAAGCCCCAGCGAGGCGGCTTCGGCGTTTTTGCCGGCCTTGTCCTTCCACTGGGTCATGCGGCCCATCCAGCCCATGCGCGCGACGCAGTTGAAGACCCAAGCCAGCTGCGCGTGCTCAGGCACTTGGCTTTGGTTGATTAGGATGGATTTTTCAGGGTCGATGCCCGAGGCGATGAAGCCGGCGCAGAGCTCGCGGGTGCTTTTCTTCAGGTCCGCCGGGTCTTGCCAGACCGTGATCGCGTGCAGGTCCACCATGCAGTAGATCGATTGCACGCCCTTTTCCTGCGCATCGGCGAAACGTTTCAGCGCGCCGAGGTAGTTGCCTAGATGCAGGTCGCCCGAGGGCTGAATGCCGGAAAACACGCGCGGGGTGAATTGGGTCTCGGACATCTGGAGGCACCTCTGGGCTGGAAAGTCTTGCGCGGCAGGCTTACTTCTGGCCGCGAACCCCGTCAAGGAGCGCCCATGCAAGACCCAGACCTCCAGCCCCCCGTGAACCCGCTGCCGCCCGCGGTTGTCATTCTGTTTCTGGCCATCGCCGGGGTCGAGGTGGTGCTCTCTTTGGCCGAGGCCGGGCTGGTGGGTGGCCCCGCTGCCGTAGGCTGGCGACTGGCGCTGGTGCGCGACTTTGGCTTTTCGGGGCTGATCTTTGACGCGATGATCGGGGCAGGCCAGTACCCGATCGAACATATCTGGCGGGTGGTGACTTACCCCTTCATCCATCTGGGCTTTACCCATGCAATCTTTGCCGTGGTGCTGCTTTTGGCCTTGGGCAAGATGGTGGCCGAGGCGATGGGACAACTGGCCTTTCTGGTGATCTTCGTGTTGTCGGGGATCGGCGGGGCGCTGGTTTACGGGGCGCTGTTGAACGATCCGGTTTGGCTCGCCGGGGCCTATCCCAATGTTTACGGGCTGATCGGCGGCTATAGTTTCGTGATGTGGCGGCGGCTGCTGGGTTCGGGCGGGCCGCAGTATCAGGCCTTTACGCTGATCGGGCTGCTGATGGGGTTGCAGCTGTTCTGGGGTATGTTTTTCGAGACTGGCTTTCTCTGGGTGGCGGAACTGGCCGGGTTCATCTGTGGTTTCGGGCTGAGCTTTCTGGTCGCGCCCGGGGAATGGGCGCGACTGAGGGCGCGGTTGCAGCAGCGTTAACCGCGGCGCATCGCCGACTCGAACTCGGACAGGCGGAAGGCGCCGATCAACTGGCCGATGCCGAAGTAGCTGACCGCGGCGATAACAAGCAGCAGCACCAGCGCCAGACCGCGCCACCACGGCAGGCCGAGCATCGGTTGCAGGGCCGCATTGCCCAGCCAAAGCGCGACACCCATGGCGGCCGAGGCGATGAGGATGCGCCAGATGCGTTTGTGGAACCGTGCGTCGAATTTGACGGCGTCGCCAAAGCGCCGCGCCCCGATGGCGAGGCAGGCAAACATCGTCCAGCCCGCCAGTGTCGTCGCGACCGCCGGGGCGATCCAGCCGATGAAGGGGGCAAGGCCGATGGCGAGCACCGCGTTCACCACCATGGCGATCACGGCGAAATGGAAGGGGCGGCGGGTGTCTTCGCGCGCGAAATAGACCGGTTGCAGGATTTTTTGCAGCACGAAGGAGGGCAGGCCGAGGCCGTAAACCATTACCGCCGTGGCAATCGCGGCGGTGTCGTCGACGCCCGAGGCGCCACGCTCGAACAGCACGGTAACCAGCGCAAAGGGGATCACGATCAGCGCGACCGACGAGGGGATCGTCAGCGCCAGCGAAATCTCGGCGGCGCGGCTGAGCGCGGTTTGCGCGCCTGCGTCGTCTCCGGCCCGCAGGCGGCGCGACAGGTCAGGCAGCAGCACGATGCCCACGGCGATGCCCACCACGCCCAAGGGCAGTTGATAGAGGCGGTCGGCGGCGAAGAGCCATGAGACGGCCTTGTCATATTGGCTGGCCACCAATTGCCCGACCACGAGGTTGATCTGCATCACGCCCGAGGCCAGCGCGGCGGGCAGGGCGATGACGATCATCGCGCGCATGTCGGGGGTCCAGCGCGGGCGGGAGGGGCGCAGCGGGAAACCCGCTTGGGCCGCGGCGCGCCATGTCAGCGCCAGCTGTGCCACACCGGCGACGGGGATCGACCAGATCAGCCAAAGCGCCACTTCGCCCCCGGTGAGCGCGGCGAATGTCATGGCGGCGATGACGAAGATGTTTAGCAGCACCGGCGCTGCGGCGGCCACGGCAAAGCGCCCAGTGGCGTTGAGGATGCCCGAAAACAGCGCAGACAGTGACATGCAGAGGATATAGGGAAAGGCGATGCGGCCAAAGGCGACCGTCATGTCAAAGCGCGGATCTCCGACGAAGCCTTCGGCGGTCAGCCAGACCAGACCGGGCATGAAGATCATGCCCAAAGCGGTCAGCGCCAGCACCACCAGCGCCAAGCCGTTGAAGGCATCGCGGGCGAATGTGCCTGCGCCTTCCTCGCCCTCCAGCTTTTTGGCGAACATCGGCACGAAGGCCGCGTTGAACGCGCCCTCGGCAAAGAAGCGGCGGAACATATTGGGCAGGCGAAAGGCGGCGACGAAAGCGTCCATGACAGGGCCGGGCCCGATGAGCGACAGCAGCAGCACTTCGCGCAGGAAGCCAAGCACACGGCTCAGCAGGGTCCAGACCCCGACAGTGAAAAAGCCGGACATAAGACGGATAGGTTTCATCGGAGGAGCCTTAAATTGCGCTGCGGTGATCCCTAGCGCGGGCGCTCATCCGGTGCAATCGCGGTGAGCGGTGCTGAATGGCCCCGCCCGCCGCTTTGGCAAGCCGGCGCTTATCCCCCCGTGGGGTAGATGAACCCGTTGATCGGATAGGTGCTGCCAAAGGCGCCGGGCTGGCTTTCCAAGCGCACGGCGGACCAGTCGTTGTCGTCGGAGACGTCGATCACCGCCATTTTCAGCGACACTTCGTTGCGCTTCCAATTAGCGTGATCCACCCGGATTTCGCGGGGTGAGACGATATCGGAAACCACAGCGATATGGCCCATCGGCATGGAGCGGGTGGCGCTGAAGGCCATCACAGCACCGACGACGGGATCATCGCCGCGCGGGTAAAGCCCCTTGGCCTTGCCCCACCATGTTTCCGCATTGCCGCGAATCTGGATGCCGCTGACATTGCGGGCGAAGGGCACGCACCAAACGCGCTGGCCCTTGGCGCGCATGTCTTTGGCGGTCTGCACGGCCATGAAATGCCGCTGGGGATCGATGCCGCCGAAATCATAGGTCTGCGGGATGTCAGGCGCTTTGGCGCAGGCTGCCGTGAGAAGAAGTGTGGCGCAGAGGGCCATCAGGCCCCGGTTCGGCAGTGCGGCGCGTGTCACGCTCATATGTCCCTCATTCATGGAATCCCGCCTCAGCGGCGGGTTGCAGGGATTTTGAGGATCTGATGCGCAAAGCAAAGCGGCCAAAGAGCGGGTGGCGAAAACCCGCCGATGAGGCGGAGGCGGGGGGCTAGCCCTCCGCCCGCTCGACCCCTGCGGCAATCGCTTCGCGCAGGCGTTTTTCCAAGGTGCGCTGCTTGGCCTCGGTATAGTATTTCAGGCCGAACATATCCTTGACGTAGAAGGTATCGACCACCTGTTCGCCATAGGTCGCAATCACCGCATTGGCGATATAGACATTCGAGGCCGCCAAGGTGCGCGTCAGATCATAGAGCAGACCGGGCCGGTCGCGGGTGTCGACCTCGATGATCGTGTAGATTTCCGAACCTTCGTTGTCGAAGGTGATATGTGTGGGCACTTTGAAAGCGCGCTCGCGCTTCTTGACCTTATCGCGGGATTTCAGCGCATCGCGGGCGACGATCTCGCCGCGCAGGGTCTTGAGGATCATCTCGCGCAGCCGCGGCAGGCGGCTGGCCTCATAGGGTTGATCTTCGCTGTCTTGAATCCAAAAAGCGTCAGTTACGAAACCATCCTTCGTGGTGTAGCTGCGCGCATCCACCACATTGGCGCCGACCAGCGCCAGCGCGCCGGCGAGCCGCGCGAAGATGCCGGGGTGATCGGCCATGACGAAACAGGCCCGTGTTGCGCCGCGGTCTTCGTCGGGGTGCAGATCAATGCGGATATCGTCATTGCCGATGTCGCGCAGCAGTTCCGCAAAGGCGACATGGGCGGTGACATGCAGACCCTGCCAATAGGGCGGATAATGGCGGGCCGTCTCGCGCTGGAGACGTTTGCGCGGCCAATCGGAGAGCGCGGCGCGCAGGGCTTTCTTGGCCTCCGCGCCCCGGTTTTCACGGTTGAGGTCTTCGAGCCCGGTTTCCAGCGCCCGCTCGGTCTGGCGATAGAGCGCGCGGATCAGCACCGCTTTCCAATTGTTCCATGTGTTCGGCCCGACGCCACGAATGTCGCAGACCGTCAACACGCAAAGCAGGTCGAGCCGTTTGACCGTCTGCACCGCCTTGGCAAAATCGCGCACTGTGCGCGGATCGGCGATGTCGCGTTTCTGCGCCATGTCGGACATCAGCAGGTGATAGCGCACCAGCCATTCCACCGTGTCGACCTCATCGCGTTTCAGCCCCAGCCGCGGTCCGATGCGCCGCGCCAGTTTCGCACCGATGATAGAATGATCCTCGGGCCGCCCCTTGCCGATGTCATGCAACAGCAGCGCCACATAGAGCACCTTGCGGTTCACCCCGCGTTTCAGGATCGAGGAGGCAACGGGCAGTTCCTCTTCCAGCTCGCCCTTTTCGATCCGGGCGAGGTTGGCGATACATTGGATTGTGTGTTCGTCGACCGTGTAGGAATGATACATGTTGAACTGCATCATCGCGACGATCGGCTCGAACTCAGGGATGAAGGCGCCCAAGACGCCCAATTCGTTCATCCGCCGCAGGGAGCGTTCGGGATTGCCGTGTTTCAACAACAGGTCGAGAAAGATGCGCCGGGCTTCGGGCGTGCGGCGCATGTCGTCGTCGATCAGCGCGAGGTTGGCCTTGATCAGACGCATCGCATCGGGGTGGATCAACATGCCTGTGCGCAGCGCTTCTTCGAAGATGCGCAGCAGGTTCAGCTTGTCTTGCAAAAACTCTTCATCGTCCTTCACCGCGATGCGGTTGTGGACCACCTGAAACCCCTCGCGGATTTTCGGGCGGCGGCGGAAGATGCGTTCCAGCAACGGTTCGGCCTTCATATGGGAGGCTTCGAGCCCGCTGACGAAGATGCGCGTCAGATCCCCCACCGCGGTGGCATGGCGGAAATAGGCCTGCATGAAAATCTCGACGCCCCGCCGGCCCCCGATGTCCTGATAGCCCATCGCTTGGGCGACCTGCACCTGCATGTCGAAGGTTAGCTGTTCCGTCGCGCGCCCGGCAATCAGGTGGAGGTGCCCCCGCACGGCCCAGAGAAAGGCCTCGGCCTCGCGGAAGGTGTCATATTCATCGGCACGAAACACGCCGAGATCGACCAGATCCGCGACCCGGTCCACGTCATGGATGAACTTGGCGATCCAGAACAGCGAATGCAGATCGCGCAGCCCGCCTTTGCCTTCCTTGACGTTGGGCTCGACCATATAGCGCTCACCCTGTTTCAGGTGGCGGTTGTCGCGCTCCTCCAGTTTCGCTTCGATGAAATCCTTTCCCGCGCCTGAGAAAAGTTCGTTCTTGAGCCGTTCGGAAAGCTCTTGCGCAAGGGTCACATCGCCGTCGATGAAACGGTTTTCCAGCAGGGCGGTCTGAATGGTGAAATCATCCGCTCCCAGCCGCAGGCAGTCTTCGATGGTGCGGGTGGCGTGGCCGACCTTCAGCTTCAAATCCCACAGGATGTAGAGCATCGATTCGATCACGCTCTCCGACCATGCGGTGGCCTTGTAGGGAATGAGGAACAGCAGATCGACATCTGAAAAAGGCGCCATCTCTCCCCGTCCGTAGCCGCCGACGCCAATCATGGCGAGCCGTTCACCCTCGGTCGGGTTCGGGTTGGGGTGCAGCACCTGCGTGGCGATCTGCAAGACGCAGCGCAGCAGTTGGTCGGTGAGATAGGTGTAGGAAGAGGTCATCGCCCGCGCATCGAAGGGCGATTCAGCAAAGCCTGCCGCGATGGCCTTGCGGCCCGCCTGCTGGGCTTCTTGGATCAGGGGAACGATCTCGGCCCTGAGGGCCGCGCCCTCCAGCGTGCTGTCGCGCTGGGCGAGGGCTTGCCAGATGGCCGTGTCGTCAAAGATTTGTTCGGGCGCGCAAATCAGGCGCGGGTGTCGACGCGCGCCTGTTGTTGTTGTCGGTTTCGCGAGGTCCAATTCAGAAACCAGCCCCGCCAAAGCCGCGCGGTGCCGGGTCAAGCACGACGACGCGGTTGTCGCGGATCGTGGCCACGGCCAAGGCGCGTTCGTTGGTGCCGTCGCGGCGCAGGCGGAAGATGCCGCTGGCGCCTTGGAAACCCGCCCCTTGGGTCAGCGCGGCCCCGGAAAGCGCGTTGGATTTGCCGCCCTTCACCAAGGAGCCGATTGCCGCGATCCCGTCAAAGGCCAGCCCGGCCAGCGGGTGCGGATCACTGCCATAGGCCGCGGTGTAACGGTTCGAGAAGGCACCGCTCGCCGCCCTGTCGGGCAGGGCAAACCAGCCGCCCTGAACGCCGGGCAGTTCCAGCGTTTGGGCGGGGATGTCCCAACGGGTCAGGCCGACATATTGTGTGGTCGCCGATTGGATGCCGGCCTCGGGCAGAAGCTGCGCGAAAAGCGGCAGAGCACTGGCCGAGGAGGTGGTGAGGAAGAGCGCATTGGCGCCGCTGCTTTCGATGGTCGCTTTGACGCGCGGCACGGCGGCCACGACCGACTCTTGGCTCAGCGCGTAATCGACGGTGCCCGCCAGCGTCGCGCCATTGGAGCTGATCGCTTGAACGATGGCGTCGCGGCCCAGTTGACCGGCGAGGTCCTGACCGTGCAGCACGACCATTTTGTCTTTGCCGTTGCGCTTGGCAAAGCTCACCAACCGGTTGGCGGTATTGGCAAAGGTCGGCCCGAGCACGAAAACATTGCCGCCCGCGATGGTCGGGTTGTTCGAGAAGGAGATCACGTTGACCCCGGAGGAGGCCACGGCCACCCCAGCCGCATTGGCCGCTTCGCCGTAAACCGGGCCGAGGATGATCTTGGCCCCTTCATTCACCGCCTGCGCGGCGACGGATGCGGCTGTGCTGGCATTGCCCGCAGTGCCATAGACGCGCAGGTCGATCTGGACGCCATCCAGATCGCGCATCGCAAGACGCGCGGCGTTTTCGAGGTTCTTGGCCAGCAACTCATCACCGGCCGTGCCGCCCCGCGGAACCAAGAGCGCTACGGGGACGGGGGCCGCAGGGTCAATGCGCGGGCCGCCGGAATTGGCGCCGCCCGTGGCGACAGGCTGACAGGCCGCCAGCAGGACCGCGAAGAGCGGCAGCAAGAGCAGGTGCATCTTCTTGCGGATGGCGCGGAAACAGGCAATCATTTGTATTCACTCCCCGGTGGTGGCAAGACGACGATGGTCGCCGGAACATGGCCGCGATCATAGTGACTGCGAAAGGCGGGTCCAGCGTTGAAATTTGACAAGACAGAGCTAGCCCCGGGACTTTATTTCGTGGGCGTCCCCATCGGCACCGCACGCGATATCACGTTGCGCGCGCTCGACACGCTGGCCTCGGCGGATCTGCTGGCGGCAGAGGACACGCGCAGCCTGCGGCGGCTGATGGAAATTCATGGGGTGCCGCTTGATGGGCGCAAGGTGCTGGCGCTGCACGACCACAGCGGCACATCGGTGCAAGAGCGGCTGATCGCGGCCATCCGCGAGGGCAAATCGGTCGCCTATGCGTCGGAGGCGGGCATGCCGCTGATCGCCGATCCGGGGTTTGAATTAAGCCGCGCCGCAGCCGAAGCGGGCGTGATGCAGACCTGCGCGCCGGGACCATCGGCCGTGCTGACCGCGCTGGCCTTGGGCGCCCTGCCGACGGATGCATTTTTCTTTGCGGGCTTCCTGCCTAATAGTAAATCGGCCCGGATCGCGGCGCTGGAAAAGCTGCGCGATGTGCCGGGGACGCTGGTATTTTACGAATCGCCCAAACGGCTTGGCGCCATGCTGCGCGATGCGGCAACCGCACTGGGCGCGGGGCGCAAAGCGGCGATGTGCCGGGAGTTGACCAAGAAATTCGAAGAGATTCAGCGGGGTACCCTCGAAAATCTCGCCGAGCTTTATCAAGCGAAGGCGCCAAAAGGCGAAGTGGTGGTGCTGATTGATCGCAGCCGTTCAGACTCTGTTAATCACCTTGACCTAGAAACAGATTTGCAACGGGCGCTTACAGATATGTCGATGCGTGACGCTGTCGATTTGGTGGCGCAGGCCCATGGTCTGCCACGGCGGCAAGTCTATCAGGCGGCATTGGCGCTCGGCAAAGGTTAAAACATGGGTCGGAGCAATGAAAATGGCGCAGGGAAATACGGGGATACGAACTGCGGCCAAACGCCAACGGGGGCGCATGGCATATCACGCTGGGATCGCTGCCGAGAACCGCATCGCGCAAGACTATGAAAGGCGCGGTTTTGCCATCGCGCGCCGCCGTTGGCGGGGCCGCGCTGGTGAAATTGATTTGATCCTGCGCGATGGGGCTGCCTTGATCTTTGTCGAGGTGAAACAAAGCCGTAGTTTCGCGCGGGCCGCCGAAAGCCTTTCGGCCCGACAGATGCAGCGCATCTACCGCTCCGCCGAGGAATTTCTTGCTGGCGAACCTGCAGGAAGCCTGACCGAGGTGCGCTTTGACGTGGCGCTTGTCGATGGGCAGGGGGCCACCGAAATCATCGAAAACGCCTTTGGCCACGGCTGACCCATTGCGCATAGGCCCCTGCTGCGCCATCTAAGAAGCGATCCCAGAAGCCTGCACCGTCGGTCCGGGTCGGATCACGACAAAGGTAAGCAGCGGGGGACGCCGATGAAAATCGCCTTTCAAATGGACCCGATCGGGGACGTGAACATCAATGCCGACAGCAGCTTTCGGCTGGCCGAAGAGGCGCAGGCGCGGGGGCATGAGCTGTTCTTCTACACGCCCGACCATCTGGCGTACCAAGAGGGGCGGATCACCGCGCGGGGCTATGACTTTACCGTGCAGCGCGTGCAGGGCGATCACGCCCGGTTCGGAGCAGAGCGTGAGGTCGATTTGGCGGATTTCGACGTGGTCTGGCTGCGCCAAGACCCGCCTTTCGACATGCATTACATCACCTCAACCCATCTGCTGGACCGGCTGAAAGACACGACTTTGGTGGTCAACGATCCTTTCTGGGTCCGGAACTACCCTGAGAAACTCTTGGTGCTCGATTTCCCCGATCTGACGCCGCCCACCACGATTGCGCGCGATCTTTCAACCATCAAAGCCTTCAAAGCGAAGCATGGCGATGTGATCTTGAAACCGCTTTACGGTAATGGCGGGGCTGGTGTGTTCCGGCTGGACGCCAATGACCGCAACCTCACTTCCCTGCATGAATTGTTCACCGGCTTCTCGCGTGAGCCGCTCATCGTTCAGAAATTCCTGCCTGCCGTGTCCAAGGGTGACAAGCGCGTCATTCTTGTGGACGGGGAGCCGGTGGGCGCGATCAACCGCGTCCCGGCGGAGGGTGAGACACGGTCGAACATGCATGTCGGCGGGCGGCCTGAGAAGGTCGGGCTGACCGAGCGCGATCTGGAGATCTGTGCGGCCATCGGGCCATTGCTCAAAGAAAAGGGCCAAATCTTTGTCGGGATCGATGTGATCGGTGACTATCTGACCGAGATCAACGTGACCTCTCCCACCGGCATTCAAGAGCTGGAACGGTTCGATGGCGAGAATATCGCCGGAAAAATCTGGGAGGCGATTGAGGCCAAGCGCGGGTGAGCCTGCGCCAGCATCTTCTGAACCGCTACCTGCGTCTGACAGAGAAACCTTTGCTGGCGCATGCAAACCCGCAGTTCCTGCGGGCCACGATGGAGATGCAGGCGCGGCTCTTTTTCAAAGGGCCGCGCGAGGTGCATGCGGAATGGCGTGATCTGCCGGGGGCGGGATCGGCGCTTTGGCTTACGCCGCCTCAGGCCTCGCAAGGGCGTGTGATCCTCTACGTTCATGGCGGCGGGTTCGTGTTTGGCAGCCCGGAGACGCACCGGGCGATGGTCGCGCGCCTATCCCTGCTGACCGGCGCGCGGGCGGTGCTGCCGCGCTATGCGCGCGTGCCGGAAGCGGCCTTTCCCAAACCTGCGCAAGACATCCGCGCGGCGTGGGATGCGCTGTGTCAAATGGGCATCGCGGCGGGGGACATCGTGATTGGTGGCGACAGCGCGGGCGGCGCGCTGGTTTTCGATCTTTTGGCGCAGCTTTGTCGCGAGGGGGCGGCGCTGCCTGCTGGCGCCTTTGGGCTTTCCCCCTTGTTGGACCTGACGTTTTCAGGACCAAGTTTCACTCAGAATGCCGAACGCGACGTGTTGTTGCCCGCCGCCCGCGCGACGGAAATGGCGCGGCTCTATCTTCAGGGGCAGAATGCGGAGAGCCCCCGGGCGAGTCCCATTCTCGCGGATTTCAAAGGCGCACCGCCCGTCTGGCTCACCGTAAGTGACAGCGAAATCCTGCGTGATGACAGCCGCCGATTGGCGGCCCGTCTGCGCGAAGCGGGCGTGTCAGCCAGTTTGCAGGAAGTCCATGACCTGCCACATGTCTGGCCGCTGTTTCAGAACCACCTGCCCGAGGCGCGGCAGAGCCTCGCGGCCCTCGCCGATTGGATCAATGCCCTGCTGCCGGATCGGGAAGACGAAAGCTGATCGCCTCGGCCATATGGGGGCGGCGGACCTCGGATTCCCCCGCAAGATCGGCGATGGTGCGCGCGACACGCATGACCCGGTGATACCCGCGCGCTGACAGGGAGAACCGTTCCGCTGCGCGCAGAAGCAGCGCGCGCGCTTCGGCATCCGGGCTGACGACGGTTTCAAGCAAGTCACCCGCCGCATCAGCATTGGCCGAAATCCCGTCATGCGGCGCGTAGCGCGTGGATTGAAGCGCCCGCGCGGAGGCGACCCTTGCCGCGACCTCGGTCGAGGTTTCTCCGTTGGCGGGCAGGTTGAGGTCGCTGTAGCTGACGGGCGGCACGTCGACGCGTAGGTCGAACCGGTCCATCAGCGGGCCGGAGATACGCCCGAGATAGTCTTCGCCGCAGGCCGGGACACGGGCGCAGGCGCGGGCCGGGTCGGGCAGGTAGCCGCATTTGCAGGGGTTCGCCGCCGCGACGAGCATGAAGCGGCAAGGGTATTTCACATGGGCATTGGCCCGCGCGATCATGACCTCGCCAGTCTCGATCGGTTGGCGCAGGGTTTCGAGGACCGTGCGGTTGAACTCGGGGAACTCGTCCATGAACAACACGCCGTTATGGGCCAGAGATGCCTCCCCCGGTCGCGCCTGCCGACCGCCGCCGATGATGGCGGCCATTGAGGCCGTGTGATGCGGCTCACGAAAAGGGCGGCTGCGGGAAATGCCGCCCTCATCCAGCAGCCCGGCGAGGGAGTGGATCATTGAGGTCTCCAGCGCCTCGGATGCCGTCAGCGGCGGCAGGATGCCGGGCAGCCGCGCGGCCAGCATGGATTTCCCCGACCCCGGCGTGCCGACCAGCATCAGGTGATGCCGCCCGGCGGCAGCGATTTCCAACGCGCGTTTGGCGCGTTCTTGGCCCTTAACCTCGCGCAGGTCGCGGCCCGCCAATGCGAGGGGCACCTCGCCCGGCTCGGCGGGGGCGATCGGTACTTGCCCAGTGTAGTGGCGCACCACGTCGCCCAGATTGGCGGCGGCGATGACCTGTGTCTTGCCCACCCATGCGGCCTCCGCCCCCGACCCTGCGGGGCAGAGCAGGCTGCGGTCCTCGGCGGCGGCGGCCATGGCGGCGGGCAGGGCGCCGACAACGGGCATCAGCGTCCCGTCGAGCGAAAGCTCCCCCAAGGCCACTACATTCTGGGTGATGTCATCGGGCAGGATATCGAGGGCCGAGAGCAGTGCCAGCGCGATGGGCAGGTCGAAATGGCTGCCTTCCTTGGGCAGGTCGGCGGGGGAGAGATTGACGGTGATGCGTTTGGACGGCAGCGCGATGGCCAAGGCGCTGAGCGCCGTGCGCACCCGGTCCCGGGCTTCCGAGACGGCCTTGTCCGCTAGCCCCACGATGGAAAAGCCCGGCAGCCCGGCGGTGACCGCGCATTGCACCTCGACGATGCGCGCGTCGACCCCTTGAAATGCGACCGTATAGGCCCGCGATACCATTACCCCTGCTCCGTCTTGCTATGGTTAATCGGTAGGCAAGACGGGTTTAGGAATGGTTAACGGCACTGTGGGTCAGGGCGTATGATTGATCCCTTCAACCCGCCATTGGCCGTTGTCGTGGGACAGATGCGTCACCGAGAGGTTGTCGATCTTATGGGCCATCGCCTCCAGCGGGCCGCCACCTTGGGCCTGCTGCACTTGCGTGAGGATGACGCCGAAATGGGCCACGGCGATCACATGGGCATTGGGGTGGGCGGCGTTGATCTGTGCCACAACTCGGTCGACGCGCGCCTTGGTCTGGTTCCAGCTTTCGCCCTCGGGGGCCATGACATCGCCGGGGGTCTCCCAATAGGCGCGGCTGAGGTCCGGGTCACGCGCGGCGACTTCGGAGAAATGCAGCCCGTCCCAAGCGCCGAAATGCAGCTCTCGCAGCCCATGCTCATGGGGCAGGCGGCGGCGGGAGGGCTGGGCCAGCGCATCCG
Source organism: Sulfitobacter sp. 1A15258 (assembly GCF_043557045.1). NCBI lineage: Bacteria > Pseudomonadati > Pseudomonadota > Alphaproteobacteria > Rhodobacterales > Roseobacteraceae > Sulfitobacter > Sulfitobacter sp. 1A15258. The sequence goes on from NZ_JBIFFK010000002.1 coordinate 33,924, forward strand.
CCGTATGCACAGCGCGGATCAGGTCCGAGGAGACGAGCAGCGCCTCATCCGGCAGATGCAGGTTCAACCGAGCCAGTCGGGGCGCATCGGAAAGGTCCGCCGGGACATCGCGCCAGCCGACGAAGTTCTTCTCATAGGTCGGGCCATGACGCACCCAGTGCCAAGTGGTCATGGCATTTCCCCTTTTAGCAGTTGCGGCAGGCCGACGACGACCTGCACCACGGTCTCTGCCTCGGCGGCCAAGGCGATGTTCAGCCGCCCCTGCGCCTCGCGGAATTGGCGGGCCATGGCGTTCTCGGGCACGATGCCTTGGCCGACCTCGTTCGAGACCACGACCCAATGCGCGGCGCAGCCCCGCAGGGCCTGCAAAAGCTGCGCCTGCGCGGCCTCCAGATCGCTGCCTTCTATCAGGTGATTGCTCAGCCACATGGTTGCGCAGTCGATCAGCACGATTTCGCCGGCGGGCAGTTTCGCCAGTGGTTCGGTCAGATCGAGCGGGCATTCGACGGTACGCCACCCCGCATCGCGCCTTGCTTGATGCTTGTTCACGCGTTCTTGAACTTCGTCATCCCAGATGCGACCGGTGGCGAGGTAAGTCTTTGACATGCCGCTGGAATTTACGAGGGCCTCTGCCCATTCCGACTTGCCCGAGGCCGCCCCGCCTAGGGCAAAGGTAGTTCTAGGCAACATCTTCTCACCAAATATTTGAACCAAATGGCATGTCTCTGCGTATCTCCACCAAAGGCCCATCACAAGGTGCGCCGCGCATTTCTCAAGGGGGATACCAAATGTCATTGCAAACCGCTCGCGAATTTTCACTCACCCGCACCGCAATGAAGGCCGAATTGCTCGATGCCGAAACGGAGTTGGAATTGGCCTATGCGTGGCGCGATCACCGGGATGAGGCCGCGTTGCACCGTTTGATCACCGCATACATGCGTCTGGCGATTTCGATGGCCGGCAAGTTCAAGCGTTACGGCGCGCCGATGAACGATCTGATCCAAGAGGCCGGTCTGGGCCTGATGAAAGCCGCCGACAAATTCGACCCCGACCGCGGCGTGCGTTTCTCGACCTATGCGGTCTGGTGGATCAAGGCGAGCATTCAAGACCATGTGATGCGCAATTGGTCGATGGTGCGGACAGGGTCGACCTCTTCTCAGAAATCGTTGTTCTTCAACATGCGCCGCGTGCAGGCCCGGTTGGAGCGTGAGGCCACGGCCATGGGCGAGACGCTGGACAAGCACCAGCTGCGCCAGATGATCTCGACCGAAATCGGCGTGCCGCTGCATGATGTCGAGATGATGGAAGGCCGCCTGTCGGGCTCGGACTATTCGCTGAACGCCACGCAGAGCGCTGAGGATGAGGGCCGCGAGTGGATCGAAGCGCTGGCTGATGAAAGCGCGCAAGCGGCGGAGCGTGTCGAGGAAGAGCATGACACGGCGCAGTTGCGGAACTGGTTGCTGGCGGCAATGCAGGGCCTGTCCGAGCGTGAGCAATTCATCGTGCGCGAACGTAAACTGCGGGATCCTGCGCGTACTTTGGAAAGCCTAGGCGATGAGCTTAGCCTCAGCAAAGAGCGGGTCCGCCAGCTTGAGGCCGCGGCCTTTGGCAAGATGCGCAAGTCGCTTGAGATGCAATCGCGTGAGGTCTTTGCCTTTCTGGCCTGACCCCGCATTGCGATGCCCGCCGGGGCTGGCAGATTTCCCCGCCCCGGATTAAGGTCTCCCTAATGCAAACGGGGGGTCTTTATGCTGTCGGGCAAACATATTCTGCTGATCATCGGCGGCGGCATTGCCGCCTATAAATCCCTCGATCTGATCCGGCGTCTGCGCGAGCGTGGGGCCAAGGTCACACCGGTCCTGACCCGCGCGGGCGAAGAGTTTGTCACCCCGCTTTCTGTCTCTGCCCTGACCGGGGTGAAGGTCTTTCGCGATCTTTTCGACCTCGGTGATGAGGCCGAGATGGGGCATATCCAGCTCAGCCGCGCGGCGGACCTTTTGGTGGTTGCCCCCGCCACGGCAGACCTGATGGCCAAGATGGCGCAGGGGGCGACGAATGATCTGGCCTCGACCTTGCTTTTGGCCACTGATACGCCGGTGCTGCTGGCACCTGCGATGAACGTGCGGATGTGGCAACACGCCGCGACGCAGCGCAACATCGCCACCCTGCGCGGCGATGGCATCGCCATGGTCGGACCGAACGACGGTGACATGGCCTGCGGCGAATACGGGCCGGGGCGGATGGCCGAACCGCTTGAAATTGTCGCGGCAGTCGAGGCGCGGCTGGGGCAGGGGCCGCTTGCGGGCAAGCGCATCCTCGTCACCTCCGGCCCCACCCATGAGCCGATCGACCCGGTGCGCTATATCGCCAACCGCTCTTCCGGGGCGCAGGGCACGGCCATCGCGCGGGCGCTGGCGGTTCTGGGGGCCGAAGTCGTCTTTGTCACCGGTCCCGCCGAAGTCGCCCCGCCCGAGGGCGTCGAGGTGGTGCCGGTGCAAACGGCGCAAGAGATGATGCAGGCGGTAGAGGCTGCACTGCCCGCCGATGCCGCTGTCTTTGCCGCCGCGGTGGCCGATTGGCATGTGCAGGGGGCAGGGGACCGTAAGCTGAAGAAATCGAAAGACGGGCTGCCCAGCCTGACTTTCGCGGAAAACCCCGACATCCTGAAGACCATTAGCCAGCGCGGCGAAGGCCGCCCGCCGCTCGTCGTAGGCTTCGCCGCCGAGACGAACGACGTGCTAGCCCATGCCACCGCGAAACGGGAGCGCAAGGGCTGTGACTGGATCGTCGCCAATGACGTCTCCCCCGCCACCGGCATCATGGGCGGGCGCGAGAATGCCGTGACGCTGATCACCGAGGCCGGGGCCGAGGACTGGCCGCGCATGGGCAAAGATGCCGTGGCCGCCCGTCTGGCCGAACGTATCGCCGCGGCACTTGCCTGAGGGGGCGCTATGACCACGATCAAACTCTGCTGGGCCGAGGGCGCGGACCGCAGCCTGCCATTGCCCGCCTATGAAAGCGCCGGGGCCGCGGGGGCGGACCTGCGGGCCAATCTGCCCGGCGGCGCCGTCGATCTGGCCCCCGGCGCGCTGGCGCTGATCTCCACCGGGTTGCAGATGGCGATCCCGCAGGGGTTCGAGGTGCAGATCCGCCCGCGCTCGGGTCTCGCGCTGAAGCATGGGATCACCCTGATCAACAGCCCCGGCACCATCGACAGCGATTATCGCGGCGTCGTGGGGGTGATCATGGGCAATATGGGGGCGGAGGCCTTCACCGTCGAACATGGCATGCGCATCGCCCAGATGGTCGTGGCCCCGGTGGTGCAGGCGGGCTTTGATCTGGCCGAGCGCCTTGATGAGACCGCGCGCGGCGCGGGCGGGTTTGGCTCGACGGGGGCGCAGTGATGCTGGCTGTTTTGATTATCGCGGCGGCGCTTTGGTTCGGCGGCGGCTTCCTTGGCCTGCCGCGCGGGCTGCGCGCGGGGCTGATCGGGCTGATGTATCTGGCGCTGGTCGCCCTGCATCTGCTGTTTCCGGCCACCCATCCGCTGCGGCTCGCCACCGGCGGCAGCGCCGCGCCTTGGCTGCTCTTGGGCGGTTTCGTTGTGCTGGTGCTGCTCTACCGGCAGGGGCTGGCGACCCTGCGCGCGCGCGCCACGCCGGACGCGCCGACTGAAGCCCCCACCGCGGGCCGTTTTTCGGAGAGTGAGTTGAACCGCTACGCCCGGCACATCGTGCTGCGTGAGGTCGGCGGCCCCGGGCAGAAGGCACTGAAGAACGCGAAGGTGCTGGTGATCGGTGCGGGCGGTCTCGGCGCGCCGGTGCTGCAGTACCTCGCTGCGGCGGGCGTCGGTACCATCGGGGTGATCGACGACGACGCGGTCGAGAACGCGAACCTGCAACGGCAGGTGATCCACAAGGACGCCGCCATCGGCATGCCCAAGGTCTTTTCGGCCGAGGCCGAGATGCTGGCGCAGAACCCCCATGTCACCGTGCGCCCCTATCACCGCCGTCTGACCGACGAGATCGCCGAGGATCTGGTGGCCGACTATGACCTCGTGCTCGACGGGACCGACAATTTCGACACCCGCTACCGCGTGAACGCGGCCTGCGTCGCGACGGCCACGCCGCTCATCTCGGGGGCACTCAGCCAATGGGAGGGGCAGCTCAGCGTCTTCGACCCCGCCCGCGGCGCGCCTTGTTATCGCTGTATCTTCCCCGAAGCGCCGGCGGCGGGGCTTGCGCCTTCCTGCGCCGAGGCCGGGGTCATCGGCCCGCTGCCCGGTGTGATCGGCACGATGATGGCGCTGGAGGCCGTGAAGCTCATCACCGGGGCGGGCAGCGTGCTGCGCGGCGAGATGATGATCTACGACGGGCTTTACGGCGAGACGCGCAAGATCGGCCTCAAACGCCGGGCGGGCTGCGAAACCTGCGGCGGGTGATTGCAAGTCACCCCGGCGCGCCCCATCTTGGGCGCAAAGGAGACCTGCATGACCAACCCGCTTCTGACCGATTGGGAGACTCCCTTCGGCATCGCCCCCTTTGACCGCATTTCCGACAATGATTTCGCCCCCGCTTTGGAGGAGGCGCTCACCGCCCACCGGGCCGAGATCGACGCCATCGCCGAGAACCCCGAAGCCCCCAGCTTCGCCAATACCATCGAGGCGCTGGAAGCCTCCGGCGCGGCGCTCGACAAGGTTCTGAGCGTCTTCTTCACCGTGGCGGGCGCGGACAGTAACCCGGCGCGCGAGGCACTGCAGCGCGACTTCTCCCCCAAGCTCGCCGAGCATCAATCGGCGATCTCGGGCAACGAGAAACTCTTCGCCCGCATCAATGCCGTTTGGGAGGCGCGCGACAGTCTCGACCTCAGCGAGGAACAGGCCCGCGTGCTGATGCTGACGCACCGTGGCTTCGTCCGCTCAGGCGCCGCGCTGACGGGGTCGGAGGCCGAGCGCATGAAAGAGATCAAGGCGCGGCTGGCGGTGCTGGGCACGCAGTTCACCCAGAACCTGCTGGTGGACGAGCGCGACTGGTTCATGCCGCTGTCCGAAGACGATCTGACCGGCCTGCCGGATTTCGTGATCGACGCCGCCCGGGCCGCGGGCGAAGAAAAGGGGGCCCGAGGCCCGGTGGTCACGCTGTCGCGCTCGCTCATCACGCCCTTCCTGCAATTCTCGGACCGCCGCGACCTGCGCGAAAAGGCGTTCCGCGCGTGGGAAGCCCGCGGGGCCAACGGCGGCGAGACCGACAACCGAGAGATCGCGGCCGAGACGCTGGCCCTGCGCAAGGAGCGCGCTAAACTCCTCGGCTACGACAATTTCGCCGCCTACAAGTTGGAAGCCGAGATGGCGAAGACCCCGCAAGCCGTGCGCGACCTGCTGATGTCGGTCTGGAAACCGGCCAAGGCGCAGGCCGACGCCGATGCCGAGGTGCTGACCGCGCTGATGCGCGAGGACGGCGTGAACGGGGCGCTGGAGCCTTGGGACTGGCGCTACTACGCCGAGAAGCGGCGCGCGGCGGAGCATGATCTCGATGAGGCGGCGCTGAAACCCTATTTCCAGCTCGACCGGATGATCGACGCGGCCTTCGACTGCGCCAACCGGTTGTTTGGGCTGGAGTTCGCGGCCCTCGACGTGCCGCTCTACCACCCCGATTGCCGGGCGTGGGAAGTGACGCGGGACGGCCAGCATGTAGCGGTCTTCATCGGTGACTATTTCGCGCGCGGCTCGAAGCGTTCGGGCGCGTGGTGCTCGGCGATGCGCGCGCAGGCGAAGTTCCCGCGCGCACAGGCGCCGGTGGTGATTAACGTCTGCAACTTCGCCAAGGGCGATCCGGCGCTACTGTCCTACGACGACGCCCGCACGTTGTTTCACGAGTTCGGCCATGCGCTGCACCAGATGCTCTCGGATGTGACCTATGAAAGCGTCAGCGGCACCTCGGTGGCGCGCGACTTCGTGGAGTTGCCGAGCCAGCTTTACGAGCACTGGCTGGACCAGCCCGAGGTGCTGCAGAAATTCGCGACCCATGCGCGGACGGGCGAGGCCATGCCGCGGGAGATGCTCGACAAGGTGCTGGCCGCCGCGACCTTCGACATGGGCTTTCAGACGGTGGAATATATCGCCTCCGCCCTTGTCGATCTGGAGCTCCACGACGGCGAACCACCTGCCGATCCGATGGCGAAACAGGCCGAGGTGCTCCGCAGCATCGGCATGCCGCAGGCGATCCGCATGCGCCACGCCACCCCGCAGTTCGCACATGTCTTCTCGGGCGATGGCTATTCCAGCGCCTATTACAGCTACATGTGGTCCGAGGTGATGGACGCCGACGCATTCGCGGCCTTCGAGGAGGCTGGCGGGGCTTTCGATGCGGAACGCGCCGAGGCGTTGGAGGAGCACATCCTTTCGACTGGCGGCAGCCGTGATCCGGCGGAGCTTTACACCGCCTTCCGGGGGCGTCTACCGGGGGTCGAGGCGCTGCTCAAGGGGCGCGGGTTGGCCGCCTGAGCCTTGCCGCGTCCGGGGTCAATATCCCCGGTCGCGGTCCACCAGATGTAGCAGGGGCTCGCCGGCCTCGCGGCGGCGAATGTTCTCGGCGATGACTTCCGAGGCCGTGTCGTTGCGCGTGGCCGCGGCGATATGCGGGGTCACGGTCACCTTCGGATGCGCCCAATAGGGATGATCCTCGGGCAGCGGCTCTACCCGGAAGACATCGAGCGTTGCATGGGCGATCTGCCCGCTATCGAGAGCTGCCAAGAGCGCATCGTCGTCGATCAGCGGCCCGCGACCGGGGTTGATGATAAAGGCGCCCTCGGGCATTTGCGCCAGCGTCTCGGCATTCAGAACGTTCTGCGTGGCGGGCGTGTCGGGCATCAGGAGCACGGCGATCTCGGCGCGTTTGAGCGCCTCCGTCAGACCTTCGTCGCCATGCAGGCAACGTACCCCCTCGATCTGCTTTTCGCTGCGCGACCAGCCGGTCACGTCAAAGCCCAGACCCACCAGCGCCTCGGCCACCGCTTGCCCGAGCGCGCCGATGCCCAGCACCGCCACGCTGCGCTCGCGGGCCAGCGGCGGCGTGCGCGGCGCCCATTTGGCATCCTTGCGCAGGATGTCGGTATCCATCCCCAGATGATGGCGCAGCACGTGGCCGGTACACCATTCCACCATGCCGTGGGTCAGGCCGAAATCGACCATCCGCGCCAGCGGGATCTTGAGCGTCTCGTTGCCGGTGATCGCCTCCACCCCAGCCCAGAGGTTCAGCACCGCCTTGGCGCGGGTGTAGGGGGTGAAGTCCTGCAAATCGCTGTTGGGGGCATAGACGATATAGTCGACCTCTTCGGGCGGCAGGTCGGTGGCCAGCGTGAAATCCTGCCCCGGCAGTGCCTTGCGCAGCGCTTCGTTCAAAGGCTGTTCGTAGCCGTCCCAGCGTTCGGCTTTGGCGGCGAAGAGAATGTTGATCGTCATGAATTACCTCGGTCTGTGAACATGCGCCGATTGCACCAAGCCGAAGGCCAGCAGCAGCACCAGCATGGCCGAGCCACCATAGCTCACCATCGGCAGGGGCACGCCGACCACGGGGGCCAGCCCCATGACCATCGACATGTTAACGGCGAAAAAGAGAAAGAAGTTAAGCGCGATGCCAAGGGTCAGCAGGCTTGAGAAGCGGTCCTTGTTCTTCACCGCCGAGGCCACGCAGAACAGGATGATCAGCGCGTAAAGCCCCAGCAGGGAGACGCCGCCGACGAAGCCGAACTCTTCGGCCAATGTGGTGAAGATGAAATCGGTGTGTTTCTCAGGCAGGAAGTTCAGCCGCGATTGGGTGCCCTGCATATAGCCGCGCCCCGACCAGCCGCCCGACCCAAGCGCGATCTTGGATTGGGTGATGTGATAGCCCGCGCCAAGCGGATCTTGGCTGGGGTCGAGGAAGGTGTCGATGCGGCGGTATTGGTAATCTTTCAGCAGTTGCCACGGGGTGCCGCGCGATTGGAAGACGGCAGTGACCAGCCCGATGGCGGCGGTGATGACGGCGGCGAAATAGGCCCAGTGCACGCCCGCGAGGAACATCAGCCCGCCCCCGGCAGTCAGCAGCAGGATCGAGGTGCCAAGGTCGGGCTGTTTCAGCACCAGCGCGGTGGGGATCACGATGATCAGGATCGGCACCAGCACCCAAAAGGGGCGCGAGACCTTTTTGACCGGTAGCCAGTCGTAATAGGCGGCCAGAAACAGGACCAGCGTGATCTTCATCAGCTCCGACGGTTGCAGCCGCATGAAGCCGATGTCGATCCAACGCTGCGCGCCCATGCCGACCGAGCCGAAGAGTTCGACCGCGACCAGCAGCACCAAGGTCGCCCCATAGGCCACGCCCGACAGGTTGCGCCAAAGCCAGATCGGCACCATCGCCACGGTGAACATGATCGCCATGCCCATGGCGAAACGTTTCATCTGCGGTTCGGCCCAGGGCGAGAATGACCCGCCCGCAACCGAATAGAGCATCAAAAAACCGACGCCTGCGACACTGGTCAGCAGGATCGCCAGCGGCCAGTTCATAAAGAGGATCTTGCGCAGCCCTGTGGGGACGGATTTGACCGTATGCTCCAGATAGCTCATGCCTGATCCTCCCCCTCCAGATTGGCGGTGGTCTCGGGCGTGGTGTTGCGCAATTCCTCTTGCTGGGTGGCGATGCGGCCCCGGTCGGACTTGGGGTAGGCTTCGAGCGGCGGCTCGCCGCCCGCCATGGCCTGCAACATCACGTCGCGCGCAATCGGGGCTGCGGCTGTCGAGCCGCCGCCGCCGTGCTCCACCAACACGCAGGCTGCGTATTTCGGTTTGTCATAGGGCGCAAAGCAGACAAAGAGCGCGTGGTCGCGGCGTTCCCACGGCAGGTCGGCGTTGCTGGTCACGCCGCGGGCGCGTTCGGCGGCGGTGATGTTGCGCACCTGACTGGTGCCGGTCTTGCCCGCCATGCGCATGGTGTCATCGATGATCCGGCTGCGATAGCCGGTGCCGCGGCGGTCGTTCACCACATCGTACATCGCCTTGCGCAATTGGCGCAGGTTGTTTTCGTTCAGCCCCATCGGTTCGCCCGCGCCGCTGGGTTGCTCAACCCCGTCGATGGATTTGATCAGCCGCGGCGTCACCGCGCGGCCCGTGGCGATCCGCGCGCTCATCACCGCCAATTGCAGCGGGGAGGAGAGGGTGAAACCCTGCCCGATAGAGGCGTTGACCGTGTCACCCACGACCCAATCCTCACCCCGGGCCGAGCGTTTCCACTGTTTCGTGGGCGCCAGCCCGCCCGCGACCGAGGACAGCGCCAGATCATGTTTGATCCCAAGACCAAAGCGGTTCGCCATGGCGGTGATTTTCTCGATCCCGACTTTTACGGCCAGATCGTAGTAATAGACGTCGCAGGATTGTTTCAGCGAATGTTGCAGATCGACCCAGCCGTGGCCCGCGCGTTTCCAGCAGTGGAACCGCCGCCCCGCGACTTCCAGATGGCCGGGGCAATAGACCGTCTCATCGGGGGTGACGATGCCCTCTTCGATGGCGGCAAGCGCCACGATCATTTTGAAGGTCGAGCCGGGCGGGTAGGTGCCCTGTATGGGTTTGTTCACCAGCGGGCGGTATTTGGAATTGAGCAGCGGGTTGTAATCCGCCGAAGAGATGCCGCCGATAAAGAGGTTCGGGTCGTAGCTGGGCGAGGACGCAAGCGCGGCCAGATCGCCATTCTCGCAGTCGATGATGACCACGGCGGCGCTTTCCTCGCCCAGACGGGCCTGCACATAGCGTTGCAGATTGGCGTCCACGGTCAGTTGCAGATCGGCCCCGGCCTGCCCCTCGCGCCGCTCCAACTCGCGCATCACGCGGCCCGTGGCGTTCACCTCTACATGTTTGGTGCCCGCCGCACCGCGCAGCAGGTTCTCGGCGCGGGCTTCGACGTTGATTTTGCCGATTTGAAAACGCGGGATGCGCAGCACCTGATCGGGGTTCTCCAGCGCGTCGAGGTCGGCTTGGCTCACCCGGCCTACGCGGCCCACCACATGGGCGAAATCCGCGCCGCGCGGGTAGACGCGGGTCAGGCCCACTTCGGGCGTGACGCCGGGCAGGGCGGGGGCGTTGACGCTGACCTTGCTCACGACTTCCCAACTCACGTCATCAACGATGGTGACGGGCAGGAAGGGGGCAGAGCGCGACATTTCGGTCATGGCGCGCTCGCGGGTCTCCTCGTCGATCTCGATGACTTGGGCGAGCCGCTCCATCACGGCTTCCACGTCGCCCGCATCTTCGCGGACCATGACGATCCGGTAGGAGGGCACGTTATCGGCAAGCTGTATGCCGTTGCGGTCGAAAATCTCACCCCGGGCGGGGGGGATCAGGCGGATGTTGATGCGGTTCTCTTCGGCCAGCAGGCGGAACTGGTCGGCCTGATCGACCTGTAGATAGCGCATGCGCGCGGCCAGCCCGCCCATGAACAGCAGCTGCGCCCCGCCCAAAAGGGCGGCGCGACGCGTCAGGCGCGTGTGGGTTGCATCATTGTCGGCGCGGCTTCGTCTCATCTCATCGCTCCCCGATCACACCCGTTTGCCAAGCGCATCCAGATCGCCCGGCGCGGTCTTGCGCACGCCCATGATACCATGGGTCACCGCCACGATCAGCGGATAAGCGAGCGTTGTCAGTGCCAATTCCGTGAGGTTCAGCGTCAGCGAAGGCGTCGGCACCAGCGCAAGGCTCAGCAGAATTCGGTTGGCAAAGATCACCATGGTCAAGATCACCGCCACGGTCAGCCATTCGGCGGCAAAGCTTGCATCCCGCAGATGCCGCCCGCGCGATTTGAGGTTCTCGACCCCGATCAAAGCCAGCACCGCCCAAAGGCCGGGCGGGCGTTGCAACAACAGATCCGCCAGCAGAAAGACCAGCGCCAGAAAAAGCGAGGGCACATATTCAGGCCGTCTGAGGCCCCAAGCGCAGGCGAAGCCCAGCAGCAGGTCTGGACCGGCCCAAGCGCGCGGGGTCGTCTCAAGCGGGAGAAGGTGGAAAAACAGGATCACCAGCGCCAACGCGACAAAGCTCAGGCGCATGACCCAAAGGCGGCTGCGCGACAGATCGGTCATGGCTGCACCCCGACCGGCGCTGCCGGATCGGCCAAGGGGCCGTCGGAGGTGATGACATGGGCGGTGTCCGGCACGGTTTCATTGCCGTGATGGCGCAGGACGCGCAGGAACTCGAGCCGCTCGTAGTCTGCCGCCAGCCGCACGCGCAGCCGCCCGCCCGGATCGGCGGCGACCTGACCGATCAGGATGCCCGCCGGGAACACGCCGCCATCGCCAGAGCTGATCACCCGGTCGCCGGGACGGACCAACTCGCGGTTCTCGATGAAATCCAAGGGCGGCGCGGCGCTGTTGTCGCCCGCCACGATGGCGCGTTGGCCCGAAGGCTGGATCGTCGCCGGAATGCGGCTTGAGGCATCGGTCAGCAGGATCACCCGCGCGGTGTTCTTGCCCACGCCGGCGATGCGGCCCACAAGGCCGATGCCGTCCATCGTAGCCCAGCCTTCGACCAGCCCGTCGCGCGCGCCGACGTTGAGCAGCACCGACTGGCGATAGGGCGAGCCGCTGTCGGCCAGCACCGTGCCGGTGATGAAGGTCAGCCGCGGGTCGAGCCGCACGTTGTTGAGGTCCAGCAGCCGGGCGTTCTCTTGTTCAAGTTGCAGCGCGGCCTCTTTCCACGCCTGCATCTGCCGCAGCTCCGAGCGCAGCTCGCGGTTCTGTTCGCTCAGGCGCTGGTAGCTTTGGAAATCGCGTAGCAGGTTGATGGTGCCGGTGACCGGGGCCATGGCCCAGTCGAGGTTGGGCACGAAACGATCCGTCACCTGCGCGCGAAAGCGTTCAACGCGGGGGCTGTCGATCCGCCAGAGCAGGAAGATGCCGGTCAGCGCCAATACCAGCACGACCAGCAGCAACCGCCGCAGCGGGCCGGTGAAATCGCTGGAACTGGAACGGTCCTTGGCCATCTGTGCCGAAACTCCCACCCGGTCAGGCGGGGCGTCTTCGCCGCGTGCCGGGTCTGGCTAACTTGCCAGTGTTAACTGTCGTAGTCGATCGCGTGGCGCAGCTGTTTCTCGTATTCCAGCGCCTTGCCGGTGCCGAGGGCCACGCAGTTGAGCGGCTCATCCGCGACCGAGATCGCAAGGCCTGTCTGCTCGCGCAGCGCCAGATCGAGGTCGCCCAGAAGCGCGCCGCCGCCCGTGAGCATGACGCCGCGGTCAACGATGTCGGCGGCCAGATCGGGCGGCGTGGTCTCCAGCGCGGTCATCACCGCCTCGCAGATCTGCTGCACCGGTTCGGCCAGCGCTTCGGCGATCTGGGCTTGCGTGACTTCGATCTCTTTCGGAACACCGTTCAACAGGTCGCGGCCGCGGATCTGCATCGAGGTGCCGCGCCCGTCGTCGGGCATCCGCGCCGTGCCGATGGAGGTCTTGACCCGCTCGGCCGTGGTCTCCCCGATCAGCAGGTTTTGCTGGCGGCGCAGGTAGCTGATGATGCCCTCGTCCATCCGGTCACCGCCGACACGGACCGAGCGGGCATAAACGATGTCGCCCAGCGAGAGCACCGCGACTTCGGTCGTGCCGCCGCCGATGTCGACGACCATGTTGCCTGTGGGGTCGGTGATCGGCATCCCCGCGCCGATGGCCGCGGCGATGGGCTCGGCAATGAGTCCGGCGCGGCGCGCGCCTGCCGACAGCACCGACTGGCGGATCGCGCGTTTCTCCACCGGGGTGGCGCCATGCGGCACGCAGACGATGATCTTGGGCTTCGAGAAGGTCGAGCGCTTGTGTACCTTGCGGATGAAGTGCTTGATCATCTCCTCGGCGGTGTCGAAATCCGCGATGACCCCTTCGCGCATCGGGCGGATCGCCTCGATGCTGCCCGGGGTGCGGCCCAGCATGAGTTTCGCATCCTCACCCACGGCGAGCACTTTCTTGACACCGTCCTTGACGTGATAGGCCACAACCGAAGGTTCGCTCAGCACGATGCCCTTGCCCTTGACGTAAACCAGCGTGTTCGCGGTGCCGAGGTCGATCGCCATATCAGAGGAGAACAGGCCGCGGAATTGATCGAGGATGGACATAGAGTAGCGGAGCCTTGCAACTATTCGGACAGGCCCGCCTGCATGGGTCCACGCGCGGGCTATTGGCTCTTATAGGGCGCACGGGGTCAGGGTGAAAGGGGCAAGACCGCAAAGGTGGCGCGATATTGCCGCCGCGCTATCATAGAGCGGAATATTTAGGGCGCAGCACAGGCGGAGGACGGCGATACCATGCAGAAGATACAGACACTTGGGGTGCATCACATCACCCTCACCGGGGCGGACCGGCAAAGCTCGATCGACTTTTGGGAGGGGGTGTTGGGGATGCCTTTCATTTTTGACCAGCCCAATCTGGATGACCCGGACGAGGGGCATTTGTATTTCGATCCCGGCGATGGTCGGCTGATTACGATCTTCACCAATGAGAACCGCAAGCGGGTGCACAACCGCACGCCGATGGACCCGGGCTGCGTGCATCATCTGGCCTTCGAGGTGGACCGCGCGATGTTCGATCAGGTGCCCGCGCGGTTGGAGGCGCGGGGCATCGGGCATTCCGGCGTGAAGGACCGCGGCTTCATGCATTCGATCTATTTCAAGGATCCGCTGGGGCTATTGATCGAACTGGCTTGCTACACTTTCATCCCACCGCGCGGGTCGAGCCATGCCGAGGTGATGCTGGAGGCCCACAAGCTGCGCGTGGCGGCGGGGGATGATCATATCCAGCGCCAGCATCTCGCGGATGCAGTGGTGAAGATCGTAGAGCGGGGGCAGGCGTCGCTGAGTGACGATCGTGGGGCGAAGAATCCGTATTGAAGTTGCCACCGGGCCCGGAATCAAGCCGCAGGCGCCGGGCATCGCCTGCCCGCCCGGACGGGTAGGCGATTTGGTGAGGCTGGGCGTAACCTCGCGAGCGCACATCATGGTTGAGCCATAAAGTGGCACCGAGGTGGCGTTGGATCGCCAACCCGCGGGCAGGCGATGGCCCTCACTGCAAATAAATAGGGCGGGGTTACCCCCGCCCTCCGATCAACTCACATCTTTATAATTAATCTCGCGCTTGTCCGTGCCGCCCTTCTCGCGCCGCACCAACAGGCGGTTCAGCGCGTGGATATAGGCCCGGACACTCGCCACCACGGTATCGGTATCCGCCGACTGGCCGGTCACGATCCGGCCCTCTTCCTCCATCCGCACGGAAACCGTCGCCTGCGCGTCGGTGCCTTCGGTTACCGCATGCACCTGATAAAGCTGCAACCGCGCAGAATGCGGCACCAGCGCCTTGATGCAGTTGAACGCCGCATCGACGGGGCCGTCACCGGTCTGGTTCGTGGTCTGCTCCGCACCGTCGATCTCAAGCACCATGTCGGCGGTCTGCGGGCCATCGGTGCCGCAAACGACCTTGAGCGATTTCAGGCGAATGCGGTCTTCCTCGGGGTCCGTCGCGGTGCGCATCAGCGCAATGAGGTCATCCTCGTAGATTTCCTTCTTGCGGTCGGCCAGTTCCTTGAACCGCACGAAAACGTCCTTGAGCTGGTTGTCGCCCAGTTCAAACCCGAGGTCTTCGAGCTTGGAGCGCAGCGCGGCGCGGCCCGAGTGTTTGCCCATGACGATGTTGGTCTCGGTCAGGCCCACGTCCTCGGGGCGCATGATCTCGAAGGTCTCGGCGTTCTTCAGCATGCCGTCCTGATGGATGCCGCTTTCGTGCGCGAAGGCGTTCTTGCCGACGATGGCCTTGTTGAATTGCACGGCAAAGCCCGACACGGCGGCGACACGGCGCGAGATGTTCATGATCTTGCGGCTGTCGATGCGGGTCTCATAAGGCATGATGTCGTTGCGCACCTTCAGCGCCATGACGACCTCTTCCAGCGCGGTATTGCCCGCCCGTTCGCCCAGACCGTTGATGGTGCATTCGATCTGCCGCGCGCCAGCCTCGACGGCAGCGAGGCTGTTGGCCGTCGCCATGCCCAGATCATTGTGGCAATGGGTGGCAAAGACGATCTCGTCCGCACCTGGCACGTTTTCCAGAAGCTTCGCGATCAGATCGGCGCTCTCGCGCGGGGCGGTGTAGCCCACGGTGTCGGGAATGTTGATCGTCGTGGCACCCGCCTTGATGGCGATCTCCACCACCCGGTAGAGGTAGTCAAGCTCGGTCCGCGTGGCATCCATCGGCGACCATTGCACGTTGTCGCAGAGGTTGCGCGCATGGCTCACCGTCTCATGGATGCGGTCGGCCATTTCGTCCTTGGTGAGGTTCGGAATGGCGCGGTGCAGGCGCGAGGTGCCGATGAACGTGTGAATGCGCGGCTGGGCTGCGTGTTTCACCGCTTCCCAGCAACGGTCGATATCGCCCAGTTGCGCCCGGGCAAGGCCGCAGATCACGGAATTCTGGCTCTGCCGCGCGATCTCGGACACCGCCTTGAAGTCGCCCTCTGAGGCGATGGGAAAGCCGGCCTCGATGATGTCGACGCCCATCTCGTCCAAGAGCGAGGCGATCTCAAGCTTCTCGGCATGGGTCATCGTCGCCCCGGGGGATTGTTCGCCATCCCGCAATGTGGTGTCAAAGATCAGCACACGGTCCTGTTTCGTCATATCTGTCATCCTGGGTTCTTTCTTTGCTGGTATCCTTGGCGCGCGACACATCCCTCTGAGCGGGCGCGCCGAAGGGCACGCTCAGAGGCGGATTAGGTGCAGCAAGTTGGCGCGCAGCAGGCCCGCGCAGTTGCGCGGCAGGGTCGGGATATGGACGGCCTGTGTCATGGGAGTAGTTATACGCCCGTCTTTTCAAATGAAAAGGGGGTGTTGCGGCTTTTGTTTGCCCCTGCGTCAGCGCCGCCTATCTGCCTATAAGCAAGGGAGATCAGGATGCAGCGACAAGCGATACCATGGGCGGCGTCATGAGCGCACGGGTGCTGGTAATTGGGGCCAGCGGCGGGATCGGCGCGGCGCTAAGTGCGGCGTTGCGTGCGCGCGGCGATACGTTGACGGCCCTGTCCCGCACGGGCGATGGGCTGGACCTGACGGATGAGGCATCGGTCAATGCCGCGCTGGAGGGGCTGAGTGGCCCTTTCGACGCGGTGATCGTCGCCACCGGCGCGTTGGAGATCGACGGGGCCACGCCAGAGAAATCGCTGCGTGCCGTCACGCAAAAGGCGATGCTGGATCAATTCGCGCTGAACGCGGTCGGCCCGGCGCTGGTGCTGCGCCACGCAGCAAGGCTTTTGCCCCGCGACAGGCGGGCGGTTTTCGCCGTGCTTTCGGCGCGGGTCGGCTCCATCGGGGACAACCGTCTGGGCGGGTGGATCAGCTATCGCAGCGCCAAGGCGGCGGTGAACCAGATCGTGCATACCGCCGCGATCGAGCTGACGCGCTCCCATCCGCAGAGCATCTGCGTCGCGCTGCACCCCGGCACGGTCGAGACGCTCTTTACCGAGAAATACCTTGGCCGCCATCCCGCCGTCCCACCGGAAGAGGCGGCGGGCAATCTGTTGCGGGTGATCGACGGGCTGACCCCGGAGGAGAGCGGCGGGTTCTTTGACTGGGCCGGAAAGGCGGTGCCGTGGTGAGCCGTTTGATCTTGGTCTTAGGCGATCAACTCTCGCTAAACCTGTCGTCCCTGCGCGAAGCGGATAAGGCGCGCGATGTGGTGGTCATGGCCGAAGTGGCGCAAGAGGCGGAATATGTCCGCCACCACCCCAAGAAGATCGCGCTGGTCTTTGCCGCGATGCGCAAGTTCGCGCGTGCGTTGGAGAAAGACGGCTGGACGCTGCGCTACACTCCCTTGGACGATCCCGAGAATGCGGGCTCAATCGTGGGCGAATTGCTCCGCCGTGCCGAGGAAACGGGCGCGGGTGAGGTGATTGTGACCGAGCCGGGGGAGTGGCGGCTGATCAACGCGCTGACCCACGCGCCGATCCCCACCCGGCTTTTGCCGGACGACCGTTTCATCGCCAGCCGCAAACGGTTTGAGGATTGGGCCGAGGGGCGCAAGGCGCTCAGGATGGAGTATTTCTATCGCGAGATGCGCCGCGAGACGGGGTTGTTGATGGAGGGCGACGACCCCGCAGGCGGCAAGTGGAATTTCGACCACGACAACCGCAAACCTCCGAAAGAAGGGCTGGATATACCTGACCCGCTGACCTTCGCCCCAGATGCCGAGGTGCAGGCGGTGCTCGGGCTGGTGGCGGCGCGCTATGGCGACAACTTCGGCGATCTGCACCCCTTTGACTTTGCCACGACGCGCGCGGAAGCCTTGCAGGTGCTGGCGCATTTCATCGCCCACGCCCTGCCGCGTTTCGGCGACTATCAGGACGCGATGCTAGGGGGGCAGCCCTATCTCTTTCATGCGCTGATCTCACCTTATCTGAACCTCGGGCTGCTGGACCCGTTGGAGGTCTGCCGCGCCGCCGAGGAAGCCTGGCAGGCGAGAGACGTGCCGATCAACGCCGCCGAAGGGTTCATCCGCCAGATCCTCGGTTGGCGCGAATATGTGCGCGGCATCTATTTCCTCGAAGGGCCGGACTATGTGGCGCGCAACGTGCTGCGCCATGACCGGGATCTGCCCGGCTTCTACTGGGGGGCCAACACGCAGATGAATTGCCTCCGGCAGGCGATTGGCCAGACCCAGAAACACGCCTATGCCCACCATATCCAACGATTGATGGTGACGGGCAATTTCGCCCTGCTGGCCGGGATCGATCCGCATCAGGTGCATGAGTGGTATCTGGAGGTCTACGCCGACGCCTATGAATGGGTCGAAGCGCCCAACACGGTGGGCATGAGCCAATTCGCCGATGGCGGGGTGATCGCCTCAAAGCCCTATGTCTCCTCCGGGGCCTATATCAACCGCATGTCGGATTACTGCAAAGGGTGCAGCTATAGCGTCAGCACCAAGGCGGGGCCGAAGGCCTGCCCCTTCAATCTGCTCTACTGGCATTTCCTTGACCGCCACCGCGAGCGGTTTCAGGGCAATATGCGGATGAAGAACATCTATGCCACTTGGGACCGTATGGACGCCGACCGGCGCGAGGCGGTTCTGCGCGATGCGGATAAATGGTTGCAGCGGTTGGACGCGGGCGAGACGGTCTAGGCCGTCGCTGCTTTCAAACGCGGGCCGGGAACGGCTGGCCCCTTGCGCGCCTTCGCCGCCGCGATCCGCCCTGCAAGCCTCTGCGCGCTCTGCGGCGCGTGGCCCGCCGCCACGCAGTCATCAACGTTGCCGCCGTCCTCCAGCAGGATGCGCAGGATCGCGTCCTCTGCACGGGCCTTTTCCGTGTCGGGGGAGGAGGCCGGGCTGGGCGCCGGCCCCTGCATCCATGCCCGCACCGTATTGCTGCGCCAGTCGCATAGCGCTTGCACCTCGGTTTGGTAAAGGTCTTTGACCGGGTTGAAATCCCCCGGCAGGGCCACAGTCCCCATGGCGGCGGCGGATTTGTTCTGTGCCGTCAGCAGCATCTCCCCCGCGTCTTCGGCCAAGGCGTGCAGCATCAGGCCGCGCAGGGGAGGGGTGAGCGTCTCGGTGCTGACTTCTGCCCCGAGCGCGGCCAGTTCATCCCGCAGTGCGGCGTGCAGATTGTCCGACAGCGGCACGTCAATCTGGCGGACATTCTCGGCCCCCAAGGCATCCCGCGCAATCGCCGCCGCGAGCGCGGTGTCGTTCCCCTCGGCCTGTTCGATCAGCACCTTGGAAGCGCCGGTTTTCGCAACATAGTCCCGCAGCCCCACGACCAAGGCGCGGTAGTCCCGTTCCAGCGCCTCCGGCTGCGGCGCGAAGGCGCTTTCCACGATCCGCCAGCCCTCCGGCCCGCGCTCCAGATCGACATGGGCAAACGCTGTGTCGAAGGCGGGCATCTGCAATGCCAGCTTGCCGCCGGGGTTCAGCGCGAATGTGGCGCCGTCGAAAACGGTCTCACCCTCGCCGCCGGTCATGTTGAGGTGGATCACCGGCAATTCCGTCTCGATCACCCGCGCGACTATGTGGTTGAGGCGCCGCTCCATCGCGCCACGCAAATGGGGCGCGGCATGGGGGATCAGCAGCAGTTCGGCCCCCGTCTCGGCCTGCGTTTCGGCCACGTCGCCCGTCTCACCATCCGCGCCGATGGGAGAGCCGATGCGCAGCCCCGCCACCGCATAGGGGCCGCTGATCGGGCCGGGATCGAAGGCCGCGCGCGGGCAGGGCGCGTGTTGCAGCACCCTTTGCGCGATCTTTCCACCTTGCAGGATAAGGTAAGCGTTGTGGAGCTTGCCCGCCGCGACCCACGGCGCGCCAAGTGCCAAGGCGGGGCCATCAGCACAATGCGCGGCCAGCGCTTCAAGTTGGGCCAAGACATCGCGCTGAAAGGAAGGATTTTGCGACAGTCCTTGCGCGTCATGTCCGGTCAGGAAGAGTTCGGGCAGGGCGACCATCTGCGCGCCTGCGTTGCGCCCAGCCTGCCATGCGTCGCGGGCCAATGCCGCGTTTCCGGGCAGATCACCGGCGGTGGGGTTCAACTGCCCGAGGGTGAGGCGGAAACGGTCTGACATGGCAAGGCCCCGGGCTGGCTGGCATCGGGTGGGTCTAGCAGATCGGACCGGGGGCGAAACCCCCGTGCGCAGAGCTGACCCGCAGCACCGGGTGCGCGGGAACCGCCCAAACCGGCGTGCCCCTCTTGCAAACACGTTGCCTCTGCCCTCTATCACCCGTAACCTCGGGCCAAATGCCACTTAACGAGATCGGGAATTTCCGCCCATGTTGCATCGCAGCCTGCCCCTCTGTCTGATCGCCCTTCTGGCCACGCCGCTTGCGGCGCAGGACGGGCAGGTGCTGACCAAGGAATATGACGACGGCGGCATCTATGAGGGCACCTTTCAAGGCGGTCTTCAGCATGGCACCGGCACCTATAAGCTGCCCAATGGCTATGAATACTCCGGCGAATGGGTCGAGGGGGAGATCAAGGGCGAAGGCGTCGCGCGTTTCCCCAACGGATCGGTCTATGAGGGCAATTTCGCCAAGGGCAAGCCTGACGGTCTGGGCAAGATCACCTTTGCCGATGGCGGCACCTATGAGGGCGAATGGGAAGCAGGCGCGATCATGGGGCAGGGCGTGGCGATCTACGCCAATGGCGTGCGCTATGAGGGCGCGTTCCGCAACGCCAAACACCACGGTAAGGGCGTGATGCAAAGCCCCGGTGGCTATGAATACAAGGGCGATTGGGTCGATGGCGTCAAACAGGGCGTTGGCACGATCACCTACCCCGATGGCGCGGTCTATGAAGGTGAGATCGAAGCCGGCAAACGCAGCGGCGAAGGCATGCTGACCATGCCCGACGGGTTGGTCTATGTGGGCAAGTGGAAAGACGGCCAGATCGACGGCACCGGCACGCTGACCCAACCCAATGGCGACGTCTACGAAGGCACGCTGGTCGCGGGCCGCCGTGAGGGCAAGGGCAAGGTCACCTATGAAAACGGTGACACCTATGAGGGCGATTTCAAGGATGACCGCCGCGACGGGCAGGGCACCTTCACCGGCACCGATGGCTATGTCTACACCGGCTCTTGGGTGGCCGGGCAGATCGAAGGCGAGGGGCAGGTGACCTATCCCGACGGGTCGGTCTATGTCGGCACCTTCCGCAATGATCTGGCCGATGGCACGGGCAAAATCACCTATCCCGATGGCTCGACCTATGAAGGCGAATGGGTCGCCGGGGTGATCGAGGGCGAGGGCATCGCCACCTATACCAACGGCGTGGTCTATGAAGGCGCGTTCAAGGACGCCCGCAACCACGGCCAAGGCGTGATGACCTATGCCGATGGCTACCGCTATGAGGGCGGCTGGCAGGACGGCCAGCGCCACGGGCAGGGCAAAGCGACCTATCCCGATGGCACCGTTTACGAGGGGGCCTTTAGGAACGGCCAGCGCCACGGTCAGGGCAAGATCACCATGGCCAGCGGTTTTGTCTATGAGGGCGAGTGGACCGAGGGCGAGATCGAAGGGCAGGGTGTTGCGACCTATGCCAATGGCGATGTTTATGAGGGCACCTTCAAAGCGGGCAAGCGGCAGGGCAGCGGCACCATGCGCTATGCCAGCGGCGAGGAAGCCTCGGGCGAATGGGAGAATGGCGCGCTGAGTGATGAGGCTGGCGAGGCCGAAGCCTCGGAAGCGGCGGACGCGGCTTCGGAAGAGGCTGGCGGTGAAGAAGCGGCCACCGAAACACCCACGTCCGAAGACAGCACCGGCGCGGATACGTCAGAGGCCACGCCCGCGCAGACCGGCACCGCAGCAGACGGGGGCTGACCCCCGCCTTTGCTGGACAACGCCCGCGCCCTGTGGCAAGCCCGCGCGCAACAGGAGTACGCCAGATGTCCAACCCCACAATCACCCGTTTCGCCCCGTCCCCCACTGGCTATATCCATGTGGGCAACCTGCGCACCGCGCTGATGAACTACCTCATCGCGCGCAAGGCGGGCGGCACTTTCATCCTGCGCATCGACGACACCGATCCTGAGCGCAGCAAGGAAGAATATGTCGACGGCATCAAGCAAGACCTCGAATGGCTGGGTCTAGAGTGGGACCGGGTCGAGCGTCAGTCCGAGCGGCTGGACCGCTACCACGCCGCCGCTGAAGACCTGCGCGAGAAGGGCCGTTTCTATGAGGCGTTCGAGACGCCGACGGAGCTGGACCTCAAGCGCAAAAAACAGCTCAACATGGGCAAGCCGCCGGTCTATGACCGCGCCGCGCTGAACCTCTCCGACGAAGAGAAGGCGGCTCTGCGTGCCGAACGTGGCGACGGTGTCTGGCGCTTCAAGCTGGATCACGAGCGCATTGAATGGGACGACGGTATCCTCGGCGATATCTCCATCGACGCGGCCTCGGTCAGCGATCCGGTGCTCATTCGCGGCGATGGGCAGATCCTTTATACTTTGGCAAGCGTCGTGGACGACACCGAGATGGGCGTGACCCATGTGGTCCGCGGCTCGGACCATGTGACCAACACCGCCACGCAAATCCAGATCATGCAGGCGCTTGGCAATGGGCCGGTGCCCTCCTTCGCGCACCACTCCCTGTTGACCGGCCCGCAAGGCGAGGCGTTGAGCAAACGGCTCGGCACGCTGGCCCTGCGCGACCTGCGCGAGCAGGGGGTGCAGCCCTTCGCGCTTCTGAGCCTGATGGCACGGCTCGGGTCCTCTGATCCGGTGGAACTGCGCACAGATATGGCAGAGCTGATCGACGGCTTCGACATCAACCGCTTCGGCTCGGCTCCGACGAAATTCGACGTGGCCGACCTCTTCCCGCTGACTGGGCGCTACTTGCAGCAATTACCGCTGGAGGCCGTGAAAGACGACATCACAGCGCTTGGCGTGCCTGAGGATAAGGCCGCGCAATTCTGGGCCGTGACGCGCGAGAATATCTCGACCCTGAAAGACCTCGGCCCCTGGTGGGCCATGTTCCGCGACGGGGCGGATCCGGTGATTGCCGAGGAAGACCGCGAATTCGTGGCGCAGGCCATGCTGCTGCTGCCCGAAATGCCTTTCGATGAGACCACTTGGTCCAGCTGGACCGCAGCGGTCAAGGAAGCCACGGGCCGCAAGGGGCGCGGGCTGTTCCGGCCATTGCGTCTGGCGCTGACGGGGCAGGAGCATGGGCCGGAGATGGCGCAGGTGATGCCGCTGTTGCAGGTGGTGAAGGCGCACGGCTGATTGGCGGGCTTGGGGGCTTGAGGAAACCTCCCGGGGGCGCTGCCCCCGGACCCCCGAGGGTATTGGAGAAAGGATGAAGGAAGTTTTTGGGGGGCGTGTTTTCGGTCCTTAGAAGTTCCTTGCGGCGAAGGTTGTTTCGGCGCGTTCTTTGATCTGCACTGATAGGCGTTCCATGTGGTGGTCGACCACGGCGGTTTCCGCCTCTGTCAGCGTTTGGTGGCGCGGGTAGAGCGGGGCTGCGCGGTCATCGAGGATGGGCGTGTCCCAGCCGTCGGTCGTGTCGAAAAAGCGCACCGCGCCCTCGGTGCCGAATTCGCGCAGGAAGCCTTGGACCACCACATCGAGATAGCTGAGCAGGATGACGTGATCGCCGTGGGTCACCGCGATGTCGGCGGGGATGGCGTAATGAGCGATGTCGGGGGCGGGGGTCAGGTCATGCACCACCGCGCCGCCTGAGGCGTGGCGTTCGTAGCTGTATTCGCGTTTGTCCAGCGCGGCCCAATCCGCGCCCGGGACGGCGGCGATCAGCCCGTCGATCCGGGTCTCGGGGTGCTGCACCACGGAAAGGTAGACGATATCGCGCCCCTCGGTGCGGACCCATTGGCGGCGCCATCCGTCGAGCTGCGCCGGGCGGGCGTCGGGGTAGCTATGGGTGTTGCGGTTCACGAGGCTGCCGTAGCCAAAGAAATAGGGGGTCATGTGGGGTGCTTTCCATCTGCCGTGTTGCCGGTAGGAAAACATGTGTCGCATCCGCTCACAAGCATGCTTGACGCAGAGGTATGCCCCAGCATACGAAAGGCCCAATCGTCACGGGAGAATCGGTTAACACCGATGCCGAAGGAGCAACCGCCCCGGAAACTCTCAGGCCCCAGGACCGTGATGTGACCAAGACTCTGGAGAGGGGCGCGGATGCGCACGCCGAAGGGATAACGATCTCAGGCGGAAGGACAGAGGGGGCATCAGGCGCAGCATTTGCGGCGCCAAGGTGCCGGCATGGTCAAAAGGTCATCCGGAAGCGACAGGAAAGGCGAACCGGATGAGCGATCTCAAGCAGACGGCATTGCATGATTTGCATGTGGAATTGGGGGCCAAAATGGTGCCCTTTGCGGGCTATTCCATGCCCGTGCAATACCCCTTGGGCGTGATGAAGGAACATCTGCACACCCGCGCCGCTGCCGGGTTGTTCGATGTGGGCCACATGGGGCAGGTCGTCGTTCGCGCGAAGTCTGGCAGTTATGAGGATGCGGCCTTGGCGATGGAGCGGCTCGTGCCGGTCGATGTGCTGGGCCTTGGGGAGATGCGCCAGCGCTATGCCATGTTTACTGATCCCAATGGCGGCATTTTGGACGATTTGATGTTGGCCAATCTGGGCGATCATCTGTTTGTCGTGGTGAATGCCGGCTGCAAGGATGATGACATCGCCTTGATGCGGGAGGCCCTGTCGGACAGTTGCGAGATTGAGGTGCTGGAGGACCGCGCGCTGCTGGCGCTCCAGGGGCCGCAGGCCGAGGCAGCGCTGGCGCGGTTGCAGCCCTCGGTGGCGGATATGAAATTCATGGATGTGGCGCGGGACGTCGATCTTGATGGGATCACCGTCACCCTGTCGCGCTCGGGCTACACCGGGGAGGATGGCTACGAGATTTCCGTCGCCAATGGTGACGCGGTGGCGCTGGCGCAGAAGCTTTTGGCGATGGAGGAGGTCGAACCGATCGGCCTTGGGGCGCGGGACAGTCTGCGGCTGGAAGGCGGGCTTTGCCTTTATGGTCACGACATCGACACCACCACCACGCCGGTCGAGGCGGCGCTGAACTGGGCCATCCAGAAGGTGCGGCGCGAGGATGGCGACCGCGCGGGCGGCTTCCCGGGCGCGGGCGTGATCTTGCAACAATTGGCCGACGGCGCGCCGCGCAAGCGCGTGGGGTTGCTGCCCGAGGGGCGTGCGCCGATGCGCGAGGGGGTCGCCATTTATGATGCCGCCGAGGGCGGCAACGAGATCGGCCGCGTGACCTCGGGCGGCTTTGGTCCGACGGTTGGCGGCCCGGTTGCCATGGGATATGTCAGCGCCGAGCATGCAAAGGTCGACACCGCGCTCTGGGGCGAGGTGCGCGGCAAGCGCTTGCCACTGACTGTCACGAAAATGCCGTTCGTCGCGGCGAACTTCAAACGCTGAATCTACACAGGGAACTCCATTATGAAATTTACCGAAGAGCATGAATGGCTGCGCGTCGAGGGTGACGAAGTGGTCGTGGGCATCACCAATCACGCCGCCGAGCAGCTGGGCGATGTCGTATTCGTGGAACTGCCCGAGGAAGGCACCACCGTCAGCAAGGACGACGAGGTCGTCGTGATCGAATCCGTCAAGGCCGCCTCGGACATCCTCGCGCCCATCGATGGCGAGATCACGGAAGTGAACGGCGCGCTGACCGACAACCCCAGCATGGTCAACGACGACCCGCAGGGCGAGGCGTGGTTCTTCAAGATGAAGGTCTCTGACGCCAGCCAGATGGACGACTTCATGGACGAAGCCGCCTATCAGAAATTCATCGGCTAAACCGCCGCGCGCGCCGGGGGACCGGCGATGCTGATCACCTGCGTCGCCCCATGGGCGGCGCGCCACAAACAGGGGGCGCCCTGCCGCGCCGTGACGAGGAACCCGACATGAGCTTCAAGCCCACCGATTATCTGCCCTATGATTTCGCCAATCGGCGTCACATTGGCCCGTCCCCTTCCGAGATGTCTCAGATGCTCGACACCGTGGGCGCCGAGAGCCTTGATGCGCTGATCGACGACACGTTGCCGAAAGCAATCCGCGCGAAAGAGCCGCTGGATTTCGGCAAGGCGATGAGCGAGCGTGAAGTGCTTGAGCACATGCGCCGCGTGGCGGGCAAAAACAAGGTCCTGACCAGCCTGATCGGTCAGGGGTATCACGGCACCGTCACGCCTCCGGCGATCCAGCGCAACATCCTAGAGAACCCGGCATGGTACACGGCCTATACGCCCTACCAGCCCGAGATTTCCCAGGGCCGTTTGGAAGCGCTTCTCAATTTCCAGACCATGGTGAGCGACCTCACCGGGCTTGAGATCGCCAATGCGTCGCTGTTGGACGAGGCCACGGCCTGCGCCGAGGCGATGACGATGGCGCAGCGCGTGTCGAAGTCGAAAGCCAAGGGGTTCTTCATCGATCGCGACTGCCACCCCCAGAACATCGCCGTGATGAAGACCCGCGCCGAGCCTCTGGGCATCGAGGTCATTATCGGCGACCCGGACAAGATGGAGGCCGACAAGGTCTTCGGCGCGATCTTCCAGTACCCCGGCACCTATGGCCATGTGCGCGATTTCACCGAACACATGACCGCCCTGCACGAGGCCAAGGCTGTGGGCATCGTCACCGCCGACCCGCTGGCGCTGACCTTGTTGAAGGAACCGGGTGCGATGGGCGCCGATATCGCCGTGGGCAGCACGCAGCGCTTCGGCGTGCCCGAGGGCTACGGCGGGCCGCATGCCGCCTACATGGCCTGCAAGGATTCCATGAAACGCGCCATGCCGGGGCGGATCGTCGGTGTCTCCATCGACACCCATGGCAACCGCGCCTACCGTCTGTCGCTGCAAACCCGCGAGCAGCACATCCGCCGCGAGAAGGCGACCTCGAACGTCTGTACCGCGCAGGCGCTCCTGGCAGTCATGGCCTCGATGTATGCCGTGTTCCACGGGCCGGAGGGGCTGAAGGCCATCGCGCAGCGCATCCATCGCAAGACCGTGCGTCTGGCCAAGGGGCTGGAAGCTGCTGGCTTCAAGGTCGACCCCAAGGCCTATTTCGACACCATCACCGTTGACGTCGGCCCCCTGCAGGCGGCGGTGATGAAATCGGCGGTGGACGAAGGCATCAACCTGCGCCGCGTGGGCGAGACCCGGGTTGGCATCTCGCTCGACGAGCGCACCCGCCCCGACACGATCGAGGCCGTCTGGCGTGCCTTTGGCATCCGTCAGTCCGACGACAACTTCGAGCCAGAGTACCGTCTGCCGGATGCGATGGTGCGCACCAGCGACTACCTCACCCATCCGATCTTCCACATGAACCGGGCCGAAACCGAGATGATGCGCTACATGCGCCGTCTTGCGGACCGTGACCTCGCGCTCGACCGCGCGATGATCCCGCTCGGGTCCTGCACCATGAAGCTGAACTCCGCGGCCGAGATGATGCCGGTGACATGGCGGGAGTTCTCGCTTATCCACCCCTTCGTGCCTGCCGATCAGGCGCTCGGCTATCAGGAGATGATCGACGATCTGTCCGACAAGCTGTGCGAGATCACCGGCTATGACGCGATCTCCATGCAGCCGAACTCCGGCGCGCAGGGCGAATATGCAGGGCTTCTGACCATCGCCGCCTATCACCGCGCCAAGGGCGAGGGGCATCGCAATATCTGTCTGATCCCGATGAGTGCTCATGGCACCAACCCTGCCTCGGCGCAGATGGTGGGCTGGAAGGTCGTGGTGATCAAGACCGCCTCCAACGGCGATATCGACCTCGACGATTTCCGCGCCAAGGCCGAGCAGCACAGCGAGAACCTCGCCGGCTGCATGATCACCTATCCCTCGACCCACGGCGTCTTCGAGGAGACCGTGCACGAGGTGACCAAGATCACCCATGACCACGGCGGGCAGGTCTATATCGACGGGGCCAATATGAACGCTATGGTGGGGCTGTCGCGCCCCGGCGATCTGGGTGGCGACGTGAGCCACCTGAACCTGCACAAGACCTTCTGCATCCCGCATGGTGGTGGCGGCCCCGGCATGGGCCCCATTGGCGTCAAATCGCACCTGATCGCGCATCTGCCGGGCCACCCGAACGAGGAAGGCGCCGCCGTCTCCGCGGCACCTTACGGCTCTCCCTCCCTGCTGCCGATCTCATGGTCCTACTGCCTGATGATGGGCGGGGACGGTCTGACGCAGGCGACCCGGGCGGCGATCCTCAACGCCAACTACATCGCCAAGCGGCTCGAAGGGGCTTACGACGTGCTCTACAAAGGCCCCTCTGGCCGGGTGGCGCATGAATGCATCATCGACGTGCGCCCCTATGAGGAGACGGCGGGGATCACCAACGAGGATGTCGCCAAGCGTCTGGTCGACTGCGGCTTCCACGCGCCCACGATGTCTTGGCCGGTGGCAGGCACGCTGATGGTGGAGCCGACGGAGTCCGAGACCAAGGCCGAGTTGGACCGTTTCTGCGATGCGATGCTGGCGATCCGCGAAGAAATCCGCGAGATTGAGGAAGGCCGCATGGACCGCGCCAACAACCCGCTTAAGAACGCGCCGCATACGGTGGAAGATCTGGTGGTGGAATGGGGCGACCGGCCCTACAGCCGCGAGCAGGGCTGCTTCCCGCCCGGTGCCTTCCGCGTCGACAAGTACTGGCCCCCGGTCAACCGCGTTGACAACGTGCATGGCGACCGGAACCTGATCTGCACCTGCCCGCCGCTGGAGGATTACGCCGAAGCGGCGGAGTAAGGCTCAGACCCAGAAACCATCTAAGGGCGCGGGATCATTCCTGCGCCCTTAGCATATCCGCGGGCCGGGCGTTCAGCGCCTTCAGCGCAAAGCCCAGACCGGCCAGCACCGTGGCCAAGACGCCGCCCGTGATGATCAGCAGCGCATTGGGCCAGACCACGGCGAAATCAGTCTCCATAACAAAATGGCTCACGGCCCAACCGCCGGTGATTCCGGCCAGCAGCGCCACCGCCCCGGCAAAGAGACCGAGCAGCGCGGCGCGCAGCACAAAGCTGGTGGCGATGGCGCGGCGCGAGGCGCCCATGGTTTTCAGCAGCGCCGCCTCATAGCTGCGCGCGCCGGTGCCTGCGGCGGCGGCCCCGATCAGCACCATGAACCCCGTCGCCAGCGTGGCCAAGGCGCCAAAGGAAATGGCAGAGGCGAGCCCACCCAGCACCGCCGCGACGCCGTCGATCGCATCGCGCACGCGGATGGCTGTGATGTTCGGGTATTCGCTTGCCAGATCGCGCAGGATGGCCGCTTCGGCCTCGGGTTCGGCATAAACGGTCGAGATGAAGCTATGCGGCGCACCGGCGAGGGCTGCGGGGTTCATGGTCAGCACGAAACCGATCCCGGCGGTCGAGAAATCGACCTCGCGAAAGCTGGTGATCGTGCCGGTGATGTCGCGGCCAAGGATGTTGACGCTGAGCGTGTCGCCCAGCTCCAGCCCGATCTCTTCGGCCTCTTCGGCGGCAAAGCTGATCTGCGGATCGCCACTGTAATCCTGCGCCCACCATTCCCCCGCCGTGATCCGCGTGTCTTCGCCCGGCTGCGCGGCATAGGTCACCCCGCGGTCGCCGCGCACGACCCAGTGATCGCCCGCGACCTCACGCGCGGGGCGTCCGTTGATCTGGGTGATCACGCCGCGCAGCATCGGGGCGCTTTCGATGCGCGACACGGCTGGATCGCCCTCAAGCCGGGCGGTATAGCCGGGCATCTGGTCTTTCTGGATGTCGACGAAAAAGTAGGAGGGCGCCACGTCGGGCAGGTTGCCCGAGATTGCCCGGCGCAGGTTGCCGTCGATCTGCCCCACGGCAGCCAGTACCGAGAGGCCAAGGCCAAGCGCCAGCACCACCGCCGACGCCCCTTCGCTGGGGCCGCCGATGGCCGCCAGCGCCCACCGCAGGCGCGGATGGCCCCGCGCCCGGCGGGCCGTCGCACGGGCCAGCAGACGCAAGAGCGCCGCCGCCAGCGCGAGCACGGCGAGCGTCACGGCCAATCCGCCCAACGTCCAAAGCGTGAGCGACCACGAGCCGTTGAACCAACCCGCCAGCGCAAGCAGAGTGGCCAGCAGCAGCGCCATCGCGACGAGGTAGGGCGCGGCGGGCCAAGGTGATTGCCGTTGCCAATCGTCGCGGAACAGGGTCGCGGCGCGGACATCGGCGCTGCGCGCGAGCGGCCAGAGGGTGAAGAGAGCAGCGGTCAGCAGCCCGTAGAGCGCGGCCTCAATCAGTGGGGCGGGGTAGATGGTGAAACGCGCGGGCAGGGGGAGGCTTGCCTCGATCAGCGGCGCGAGCAGCAAGGGCAGCCCCGCTCCGATCAGCAGGCCAAGGCCGACCCCGACCATGGCCAGAATGCCGACTTGGATGAAATAGGTCTGAAAGATCGTTGCGCGGGATGTCCCCATGGCGCGGAAGGTGGCGATGACGGCGGTTTTGCGTTGCAGATAGGCCCGTACCGCTGCCGCCACGCCGACCCCTCCGACGGCAAGGCCCGAGAGCCCGACGAGCACCAGAAAGGCGCTTAGCCGTTCGACGAAACGCGCCACGCCCGGCGCGCCGTTGCGCGCGTCGGTCCAGCGCATCCCGGCATCGGCAAAACGCGCCTTGGCCTCTGCTTCGAGCGGGGCGAGGGCGGTGCCTTGGGGCAATTCGAGACGGTATTTGCTGTTGAAGAGCGTGCCGGGGACAAGCAGGCCGGAGCCTTCAAGTGCCGCGCGTTTGACCAGTGTGCGGGGCCCAAGGGAAAAGCCGCTGGCGGCGGAATCCGGTTCGCGTTTGATCAGCGCGGTCAGGGTGAACTCCGCCTCGCCAAGGGCGAAAGTGTCACCGGGGGAGAGGGCCAGCCGATCCGCCAGCGCCCGCTCCATCACCGCGCCGGGCAGGGCGGTGGCCTCGGGCGAAAGGGCATCTTCCAACGGCAGGGCGGGGTCCAAGACCATCTCGCCGATCAGCGGATAGAGGTCGTCGACCGCCTTGACCTGCGTGAGCGCGCGTTCGGAGGTCTCGCCCGCGCCGGTGACGGCCATGGAGCGGAACTCGACGATCTCGGAGACGCGCATGGCGCGTTCGGCCATCCAGTCGCGCTCTTCGGGGGTGGCGAAACGGTAGGTGAAATCCAGCTCGGCATCGCCGCCAAGAAGGGCCGCGCCCTCGGCCTCCAACCCGGCTTCGATCGCCGCGCGGACAGTCCCGACAGCGGCCAGCGCGGCCACGCCAAGCGCAAGACAGGCCAGCAGCAGGCGAAAGCCGCGCAGGCCGCCGCGCATTTCCCGACGGGCGAAACGGGCGGCAAGGCGCAGGCTCATGCGAGGCGCCCGTCGCGAAGTTCCACCACCCGGTCGCAGCGCTGCGCCAGATCATCGGCGTGGGTGACCAACACCAGCGTCGCGCCATGGCGGTCGCGCAGTTCAAACAGCAGGTCCATGATCGCGGCCCCATTGCGGCTGTCGAGACTGCCTGTCGGCTCATCCGCCAAAAGGATCGCGTGGCGGGGTGCTGCGGCGCGCGCGAGTGCCACGCGCTGTTGCTCGCCGCCCGACATCTGCGCGGGGTACTGGTTGATCCGGTGGCCCAGCCCCACGGCCTCAAGCTCGGCCCGGGCGCGGTCAAAGGCGTCATCGGCGCCGGAAAGCTCCAGCGGGGTGGCGACATTCTCAAGCGCGGTCATGGTGGGGATGAGGTGGAAGGACTGGAAGACGATCCCCATACGCCCCTGCCGGAACTGGGCCAATCCGTCCTCGCGCAACGCGCTGAGATCATGGCCAAGAGCCATCACCGTGCCGCCGGTGGCGCGCTCCAGCCCGCCCATGACCATCAGGAGCGAGGATTTCCCCGACCCGGAGGCGCCGGTCAGCGCGATGCTCTCCCCTTGCTGGACCTGCAACGAAATGCCGCGCAGAATATCGACGGGGCCGGCATTGCCCTCGAGGCTCAGCGTGACATCTTGAAGGTCATAGACAGGGTCGCTCATCGGGTCGCCTTTGGCTTGGGATACGTGATGGATATGGAGGTCCGCGAAGGATGCGCAAGGTATTGATCTGTTTTGCCTTTATTTTAGGCAGCGCGGCGCAGGCCGAGGAGGTGGTGATCGCAGCCCTCGGCGACAGCCTGACCCAAGGCTACGGGCTGCCCGCCGAGGAAGGGTTCGTGCCGCAATTGCAAGACTGGCTGGATGCCGAGGGGGTCGAGGCCAAGATCCTCAACGCGGGCGTGTCGGGCGATACAACGGCAGGTGGGCTGGCGCGGGTCGACTGGACGCTGACGCCCGAAGTGGACGCGATGATCGTGACGCTGGGGGGCAACGACCTGCTGCGCGGGCTGGACCCGGCGCAGGCGCGCGGCAACATCGACGGCATCCTTGCCGCTGCGGAAAAGGCGGAGGTGGAGGTGCTCTTGGTCGGCATGAGCGCGCCGGGCAACTACGGGGCGGGGTATAAGGCGGATTTCGAAGCGCTCTACCCCGATCTGGCCGAGGCTTATGACACGCTCTTCTACCCGGACTTCTTTACCGGCCTGCTGGCCGAGGAAAAGAATGCCGCCAGCGCGCGGAGCGAGACGGTGCAGCGCTATTTCCAAGGCGACGGCATCCACCCGAATGCCGAAGGGGTGGCGCTGATCGTGGAAGACATCGGCCCTGCGGTGGCAGAGCTTGCCGCCCGCGCCGCCGAGCGCCGCTAACAAAAACGGACGCCGCAGCGTCCGTTTCGATCCTCGTGATATGGCCCGTTCAGGCCAGCGCGATGTTGCTCGCGCTTTCGCGGCCATCGCGGCCCGCTTCGACGTCAAAAGTGACCTTTTGGTTGTCGGCCAGCCCGGTCAGGCCTGCACGCTCCACTGCGGAAATATGGACAAAGATGTCTTTGCCGCCCGCATCCGGTGCGATGAAGCCGTAGCCTTTTGTCGTGTTGAACCATTTTACGGTGCCAGTAGCCATGCCCCGTGTCTCCCTCTCTTTGATCTGCCCGCAACATGCGGCAGCGCGGCTCGGTCGAATTCGTGATCGCTGGAGCCTTAGGGCAGCCGGGTCGAAAAGTCTTCGCGTCGCAGTTGTGATATTGGAATCTCTATTTTTAAAATCAAGGATTTTTACGGGGCGAGGGGCCGCAAGCAAGGAAGCGCCCATGAAATATAACCTGCCTGTTACAAAACTGGCAGGCATTTCGGGATTCTCCGGAAGGCGCGCTCTTCAAAAATTTACCAGTTGATAAAAAAATGATTCCGTGAGAGCGTTTTCAAAACACCAAGAAAACGACAGGGATTTTGATATGGCACGAGATGTGTTTGAGCCGGGGATCGTTCCGGGGCGGTTAGAACCGCAGAACTACGTGGAGGGGTTTTCGGATCTTCATCCGCCCTTGGACGAACATGAGGCGCTGGTTGCGGCGGACCGCTGTTACTTCTGCCACGACGCGCCCTGCATGACGGCCTGCCCGACGGATATCGACATTCCGCTGTTCATCCGGCAGATCGCCACCGGCACGCCCGATGCGGCGGCCAAGACGATCCTCAGCCAGAACATCCTAGGCGGCATGTGCGCGCGGGTTTGCCCGACCGAAACGCTCTGCGAAGAAGTCTGCGTGCGCGAGGTGGCCGAGGGCAAGCCGGTGTTGATCGGCCAGTTGCAGCGCTATGCGACGGATCATTTGATGGCGCAGGGCGTGCATCCCTTCGAGCGGGCCGCAGCCACGGGCAAGCGCATCGCAGTGGTGGGCGCGGGGCCTGCGGGTCTGTCCTGCGCGCACCGTCTGGCGATGCTGGGCCATGATGTTGAGATCATCGACGCGCGGCCCAAGCCCGGCGGACTGAACGAATATGGCATCGCGGCATACAAGACCCCGAACGGCTTCGCGCAGGCCGAGGTGGATTGGCTGATGCAGATCGGCGGGATCACCTTCCGGCACGAGGTTGCCGTGGGGCGGGATGTCACGCTCGAAGAGCTGAAGGCCGATTACGATGCGGTGTTCCTCGGCATGGGACTGGTGGGCGTCAATGCTCTCGGGGCCGAGGGCGAGGATAAGGCCGGGGTCGCCAATGCGGTCGATTTCATCTCGGAACTGCGTCAGTCGGGCGATCTTTCCGGCGTGCCGATTGGCCGTGATGTGGTGGTGATCGGTGGCGGGATGACGGCGGTGGACGCCGCGGTGCAGGCGAAGCTGCTGGGTGCGTTGAATGTGACGCTGGTCTATCGCCGCGGGCGCGACCGGATGAACGCGAGCGTGTTCGAGCAAGACCTCGCTGCCTCCAAAGGCGTGCGGATCGTGACCCATGCGGTGCCGATTGCCGTCCATGGCAACGGGTCGGTGCGCGAGATCGAGTTTGAATATGTCGATGAGGCGATGAAGGGCACCGGCCAAACCCTGCGCCTGCAAGCGGATCAGGTGTTCAAGGCCATCGGTCAGACGCTGTTGGGCGAGGGGCTGCCTGACCTCGACGGGCGCAAGATCAAGGTCGATGGCACCGGGCGCACCAGCCTCGACGGGGTTTGGGCCGGGGGCGACTGCGCCAGCGGCGGCGATGACCTGACGGTGACCGCCGTGGCCGAGGGCCGTGATGCGGCGATGGACATTCACACCACATTGATGGGGGCGGCGGGCTGAGGCCGCGCCGAGAGGGAGACATAACATGGCTGATCTGAGAAGCGATTTCATCGGGATCAAATCCCCCAACCCGTTCTGGCTGGCCTCCGCCCCGCCGACGGACAAGGAATACAACGTGCGCCGCGCCTATGAGGCGGGCTGGGGCGGGGTGGTCTGGAAGACCCTTGGCTCCGAAGGGCCGCCGGTGGTCAACGTCAATGGCCCACGCTACGGCGCGATCTGGGGCGCGGATCGGCGGCTGCTGGGCCTCAACAACATTGAGTTGATCACCGACCGCCCGCTGGAAGTGAACCTGCGCGAGATGAAGGCGGTGAAACGCGACTACCCCGACCGCGCGCTCATCGCCTCGATCATGGTCCCTTGTGAGGAGGAGGCGTGGAAAGCCATTCTGCCGCATGTGGAGGAGACCGGCGCCGACGGGATCGAGCTGAACTTCGGCTGCCCGCATGGCATGGCCGAGCGCGGCATGGGTTCTGCCGTGGGGCAGGTGCCGGAATATATCGAAATGGTCACCCGCTGGTGCAAGATGTACACCCGCATGCCGGTGATCGTGAAGCTGACGCCGAACATCACCAACGTGATCTACCCTGCCGAGGCCGCCAAGCGCGGTGGTGCGGATGCGGTGAGCCTGATCAACACGATCAATTCGATCACCTCGGTCGATCTGGACCTCTTCGCGCCTGAGCCCACGATCGACGGCAAGGGCACCCACGGCGGCTATTGCGGCCCGGCGGTCAAGCCCATCGCGCTCAACATGGTGGCCGAGATCGCCCGCAACCCCGAGACCCACGGTCTGCCAATCAGCGGCATCGGCGGCGTCACCACATGGCGCGACGCGGCGGAGTTCCTCGCCCTTGGCGCGGGCAATGTGCAGGTCTGTACGGCGGCGATGACCTATGGCTTCAAGGTTGTGCAAGAGATGATCTCGGGCCTGTCGGAATATATGGACGACAAGGGGCTGACCTCGGTCGACCAACTGGTGGGCCGCGCGGTGCCGAACGTGACCGACTGGAACCAGTTGAACCTGAACTACGTCGCCAAGGCGAAGATCGACCAAGACCTGTGCATCTCCTGTGGGCGTTGCTTTGCGGCTTGCGAGGACACCAGCCACCAAGCCATCGCCATGTCCGAAGACCGCACCTTTACCGTGATCGAAGAGGAATGCGTCGCCTGCAACCTCTGCGTCAATGTCTGCCCGGTCGAAGACTGCATCTCGATGGAGGAACTGGCGGCGGGTGCCACCGACCTGCGCACGGGCAAGACGGTGACGCCGGACTATGCCAACTGGACGACGCACCCCAATAACCCCTCCGTCCACGCGGTCGAACCGGCGGAGTAAGACAAGTGCCACCGCGCCCCGCGTTCAGGACTTTCTGCGCGACGGGGTGGCGGTATCGGCAGCGGGGGGCGGTATCTCTGCCATCTCCCGCCGCGCCACGATCAGCGCCATTGCCGCATCCCGGGCCATCTCTTCGCGGGTGACGGGCGGTGCGCCCGCTGGTTCATCGGACGCTGCCGGATTTGCGCCCTTCGCATCCCGCGCAGCCCCTGCGCCCTTTATATCGCCTACATTCATCACTGCCCCTTTATCTTGGAAGGAGCCCACACCCGCCAGACAGACTGGGGGGCATGTGTTAACGGGGGATTAAACGCAGGGCGCCACTGGCCGCTATGGTTAACCGTTTGGCGCTGGCGCGGGCTGGTCCAAAAGCGCGCCGAACATCGCCTGAAGATGTGCCTGCGCGCGGGGGCGGGGATCGGTCTCGGGGCCGAGCAAGATTTGCGCCTGCGCCTCGAAATCCGCGTAGTGCTGGGTCGTCGCCCAGATCGAGAAGATTAGATGCTGCGGGTCCAGCGCGGGCAGCTTGCCCGACGCAACCCAGCCCGCAATCACGGCGCATTTCTCGTCGAACAGGGGTTTGAGATGGCTGTGCAATTCCGGCTCGATCCGCGGGGCACCTTGCAGGATTTCATTGGCGAAAAGGCGGCTCTCGCGCGGCAATTCGCGCGACATGGTCAGCTTGCGTTCGACATAGTCCAAAATCTCGCGCCGGGGGTCGCCTTCGGGGTCCAGTTCCACCAGCGGGTCGAGCCATGTTTCCATCAGCTGCGACAGCAAAGTGACGTGAATGTCTTCTTTGCCATTGAAGTAATAGAGAATATTCGGTTTGCTCAGCCCAGCCTCGGCGGCGATCTGATCCAGCGTGGCACCCCGGTAGCCGTGTTTGGAAAAGACTTCGAGCGCGGCATCCAGAATCACCCGGCGGTTGCGTCGTTGGATGCGGCTGGGTTTCTTGGCGGTGCTTTCGGGCAAGGCAATGATCCTTGGTGCTGCTAAAAAAGGCGTTTGCCGGATCGGCGGCGGGTTGTTTCAAACCAGTTCTTGACAGAGCCTAACCTAATCGCAATCGTGGATTTACCAAATGGTAAAAAAACAACACGGCCCCAGCCGATGACAGAGGAGTGACCTATGCCCGCGCCCGGAGAGAACCTCAAGATTGATCCCGACCGTCTGTGGGATTCCTTGATGGAAATGGCCAAGATCGGCCCCGGCGTGGCGGGGGGCAACAACCGCCAGACGCTGACGGACGAAGACGCGGAAGGCCGCGCCCTGTTCCAGAAATGGTGCGAAGCGGCGGGCTGCACCATGGGGCTCGACCAGATGGGCAATATGTTCGCCCAGCGGGAGGGCACTGACCCCGATGCGCTGCCGGTCTATGTGGGCAGCCACCTCGACACCCAGCCGACGGGCGGGAAATACGATGGCATCCTTGGCGTGCTCGGCGGGTTGGAAATCATCCGCACGATGAACGATCTGGGCATCAAGACCAAACACCCGATCGTTGTGACCAACTTCACCAACGAAGAAGGCACCCGTTACGCCCCCGCGATGCTGTCGTCGGGGGTTTTTGCTGGCATCCACACGCAAGACTGGGCTTATGCGCGCACCGATGCTGAGGGCAAGAGCTTTGGCAACGAGTTGCAGCGCATCGGCTGGCGCGGCGAGGAGGAAGTCGGCGCGCGCAAGATGCATGCCTTCTTCGAGTTGCACATCGAACAGGGCCCGATCCTCGAGGCCGAGGGCAAGGACATCGGCGTCGTGACCCACGGGCAGGGCCTTAGCTGGACGCAGGTGACGATCACCGGCAAGGACAGCCACACCGGCTCCACCCCCATGCCGATGCGCCGCGATGCGGGGCTGGGCATGGCGCGGGTGTTGGAGAAGGTGAACGAGATCGCGCTCAGCCACGCGCCCCATGCGGTCGGCGCGGCGGGCCATATCGAGGTCTATCCCAATTCGCGCAACGTGATCCCCGGCAAGACGGTCTTTACCGTCGATTTCCGGTCGCCCGAACTGTCGGTCATCGAGGATATGGAGGTCCGTCTGCGCGAAGAGGGTCAAAAGATCGCCGACGATATGGATGTGCAGATCGAATTTGAAAAGGTCGGCGGCTTTGATCCCGTGGCCTTTGACGAGGGTTGCGTGACGGCTGTGCGCAACGCCGCCGAACGGCTGGGCTACAGCCATATGAACCTGATTTCGGGCGCGGGGCATGACGCCTGCTGGATCAATCGCGTGGCGCCGACGGCGATGGTGATGTGCCCCTGTGTCGATGGTCTGAGCCATAACGAGGCAGAGGAGATCACCAAGGATTGGGCCAAGGCGGGGGCGGATGTGCTGCTCCATGCGGTGCTGGAGACAGCGGAAATAGAGGGCTGAACACGCGGGCGGAGGGCGGGGGTGCTGCCCCGGCCCCCCGATGTGAATAGCCAGAAAGATGGGGAGAGAAAGATGAGCAAGGTAATCAAGGGTGGCATGGTCTGCACGGCGGACCGGACGTGGAAAGCCGACGTGCTGATCGAGGGAGAGAAGATCAAGCGCATTGGCGAGGACCTGAAGGGCGATGAGTACATCGACGCGGAAGGCGCCTATGTGATCCCCGGCGGGATCGATCCGCATACGCATCTGGAGATGCCCTTCATGGGCACCACGGCGGCTGAGACCTTCGAGTCCGGCACGTGGGCCGCGGCAGTCGGCGGCACCACGATGGTGGTCGACTTCTGTCTGCCCGGCGCCGATGGGTCGATCAAGAACGCGATCAACGAATGGCACCGCAAGTCGGCGCCGCAGATCTGCTCGGACATCGGCTATCACATGGCCGTCACCGGCTGGGACGAAAGCGTCTTTAACGAGATGAAAGACGCCGTCGACATGGGGGTGAACAGCTTTAAGCACTTCATGGCCTATAAGGGCGCGCTGATGATCGAGGACGACGAGATGTTCGCCTCTTTCAAGCGCTGTGCCGAGTTGGGTGCGCTGCCGATGGTCCATGCCGAGAACGGCGATCTGGTGGCCGAGTTGCAGCAGAAGTATTTCGACCAAGGCATCACCGGGCCGGAGGGCCATGCCTATTCCCGCCCGCCGGAGCTTGAGGGCGAGGCCGCGAACCGCGCCATCACCATCGCCGACACAGCAGGCGTGCCGCTCTATATCGTGCATGTGTCTTGCGAGCAGACCCATGAGGCGATCCGGCGTGCGCGGCAGAAGGGGATGCGGGTTTACGGCGAGCCGCTGATCCAGTTCCTGACGCTGGACGAGTCTGAGTATTTCAACACCGATTGGGACCATGCCGCGCGCCGCGTCATGTCGCCGCCCTTCCGCTCGAAAGACCATCAGGACAGCCTGTGGGCCGGTTTGCAATCGGGCAGCCTGCAGGTGGTGGCGACCGACCACGCCGCCTTCAGCACTGAGCAGAAACGCGCGGGCCGCGATGATTTCCGCATCATCCCCAACGGCTCGAACGGGCTGGAGGAACGTCTGGCCGTGCTCTGGACCGAAGGGGTCGAGACGGGGCGGCTCACGCCCAATGAATTCGTCGCCGCGACATCGACGAATATCGCCAAGATCCTCAATATCTACCCGCAGAAGGGTGCCATCGTCGAAGGGGCGGATGCCGATATCGTGGTCTGGGACCCGAAGATCACCAAGACGATCAGCCCCGCGAACCACCATTCGGTGCTAGATTACAACGTCTTCGAAGGCTTCGAGGTCAAGGCGCAGAGCCGCTATACCCTGAGCCGCGGTGAGGTGATCTGGGCCTGGGGTCAGAACAGCCAGCCGCAGCCCGGCCGGGGCCGTTTCGTGCCGCGCCCGGCCTTCCCGAGCGCCAACGTCGCCCTCAGCAAATGGAAGGAACTCAACAGCCCCAAGATGATCAAGCGTGATCCGCTGAACATCCCGGCGGGGATCTGAGCGATGTAGAACCGCCACGACAACCGGGTAAAGTGCCGCGCTAAAAGCGGCCGACCAACAGGGAAGTAAAATACGTGAATGACAGCCAGAGCGTGATCAGCGCCAGCAATCTTGACCTGACCTTTCAAACCAATGACGGGCCGGTCCACGCGTTGAAAGACGTGAACCTCGAGATCCACAAAGGGGATTTCGTCAGCTTCATCGGCCCCTCGGGCTGCGGCAAGACGACCTTCCTGCGGGTCATGGCCGACCTAGAGCAGCCCACCGGCGGCAGCGTGACCATCAACGGTGTCTCGCCCGAGGAAGCGCGTAAATCGCGGGCCTATGGCTATGTTTTCCAAGCGGCGGGCCTCTATCCATGGCGCACCATCGGCGGCAACATCCGCTTGCCGCTGGAGATCATGGGCGTGCCCCGGGCCGAGCAGGACCAGCGGGTGAAACGGGTGCTCGACCTCGTGGAGCTTTCGGGGTTTGAGAAGAAGTTTCCTTGGCAGCTTTCGGGCGGGATGCAGCAGCGCGCCTCCATCGCGCGGGCGCTGTCCTTCGATGCCGACATCCTGCTGATGGACGAACCCTTCGGCGCGCTGGACGAGATCGTGCGCGATCACCTTAACGAGCAGCTCTTGAAGCTCTGGGCGCGGACCGAAAAGACCATCGCCTTCGTCACCCATTCGATCCCCGAGGCGGTGTATCTTTCCACCAAGATCGTGGTGATGAGCCCGCGTCCCGGCCGGATCGCCGACGTGATCGAAAGCCCGTTGCCGCGCGAACGCCCGCTGGAGATCCGTGAGACGCCCGAGTTTCTGGAAATCGCGCATCGCGTGCGCGAGGGGCTGCGCGCCGGGCATGGGGACGATTGATGCGGAATATTATCCCCATTCTCACGGTCGTGGGTCTGTTGATCGTCATCTGGTATGGCGCGGCTGTCGCGCTCAACGCGCAATGGGCGCGGGATGTGGCGGCACGGGCCGATAAAACGCTGACATTCTCGGAATTGGTGGCCGACACCTGGTCGCAGGAGAAACCGAAACTTCCCGCGCCGCATCAGGTTGGCGCGGAACTGTGGAAGACCACGGTGGAGAAGAAGGTCACCTCGAAACGCTCGCTGATCTACCACACATGGGTCACCTTCAGCGCGACCTTTTTGGGCTTCGTCATGGGCACCGCGCTCGGCACGCTTCTCGCCGTCGGCATCGTGTTCAACCGCACGATGGACATGAGCGTGATGCCTTGGGTGATCGCCAGCCAGACCATACCGATCCTCGCCATCGCGCCGATGATCATCGTGGTGCTGAATGCCGTGGGCCTTTCGGGCCTGCTGCCCAAGGCGATCATCAGCATGTATCTGTCGTTCTTCCCCGTCGTCGTGGGCATGGTGAAGGGGCTGCGCAGCCCCGACCAGATGCAGCTTGACCAGATGCGGACATGGAACGCGAGCGGCTGGCAGACCTTCTGGAAACTGCGGCTGCCGTCCTCGATGCCCTATTTCTTCACCTCGCTGAAGGTCGGCGTCGCGGCCTCGCTGGTGGGGGCCATCGTGGGCGAGATGCCGACGGGGGCTGTCGCGGGCCTCGGCGCGCGCTTGCTGGCGGGCAGCTACTACGGCCAGACCGTTCAGATCTGGAGCGCGCTTCTGATGGCGGCGGCGCTTGCGGCGGCCATGGTGGGGCTTATCGGGCTGGTGCAGCGGCTGACCTTGAAACGGATGGGGATGGCATGATGGGCTGGGTTCTTTTTGCCATCGTCGCATGGGTCGCGGGCCTGTCGCTCAACGTTTGGCTGGCGCGGCAGCGGCCCTCGCGGGGCGCGTCGCTGGCGGCACCGCTGGTCTTTGGCGTCACGCTGATCGCCGTTTGGGAGGGCGTGGTGCGCGGGTTCGAGATTAACCAAGTGCTGCTGCCCGCGCCTTCGGTGATCGCGGCGCGCATGGCCACGTCGCTCGATATCCTGTGGATCGACTTCGTGCAGACCGTCATCAAGGGGGCGCTCAGCGGCT
Organism: Sulfitobacter sp. 1A15258; assembly: GCF_043557045.1. Taxonomy (NCBI): domain Bacteria; kingdom Pseudomonadati; phylum Pseudomonadota; class Alphaproteobacteria; order Rhodobacterales; family Roseobacteraceae; genus Sulfitobacter; species Sulfitobacter sp. 1A15258. The sequence goes on from NZ_JBIFFK010000002.1 coordinate 75,283, forward strand.
ACATCATCGGCTGCGGCGCGGCCTTCCTGACGGCGCTGGCGATTGACCGCTTTCCGTTCTTGCAGCGCGGGCTTTTGCCGGTGGGCAACTTCGTGGCTGCGCTGCCGATCATCGGCATGGCGCCGATCATGGTGATGTGGTTCGGCTTCGGCTGGCAGTCCAAGGCGGCGATTGTCGTGGTCATGGTGTTCTTCCCGATGCTGGTGAACACGGTGCAGGGGCTGCAGGCCAGCGACGCGATGCAACGCGACCTGATGCGCACCTATGCCGCAGGCTACTGGCGGACGCTTCTGAAGCTGCGGCTGCCCGCGGCGATGCCCTTTGTCTTCAACGGGTTGAAGATCGGCACCACCCTTGCCCTCATTGGCGCCATTGTTGCTGAATTCTTCGGCTCTCCGGTGCTGGGGATGGGCTTTCGCATCTCCACCTCGGTGGGTCAGCTTGCGCTTGATCTGGTCTGGGCCGAGATTGTTGTCGCGGCAATAGCCGGATCGGCGTTCTATGGTATCATGGCCCTTATCGAAGGACGGGTGACCTTCTGGCACCCCAGCCAAAGGAACTAGAGACGACCAACCAACAGGGAGATAAAAATGAAAACCATCACGAAGATCGCCGCCGGGGCCGCCTTGGGCCTCTGGGGGGGCGTGGCGCAGGCCGCCGACGACCTGACGCTACAGCTCAAATGGGTCACGCAGGCCCAGTTCGCGGGCTATTACGTGGCCAAGGACAAGGGGTTCTACGAAGAAGAGGGGCTGGATGTCACGATCAAGCCCGGCGGCCCGGACATCGCGCCGGTGCAGGTGCTCTTGGGCGGCGGGGCCGACGTGATGGTGGACTGGCTGCCCTCGGCGCTGGCCGCGCGGGAGAAGGGCGCGCCCATCGTCAACATCGCACAGCCCTTCGCGAAATCCGGCCTGATGCTCACTTGCCTCAAGGAACACGGCATCGAAAGCCCCGAGGATTTCCCCGGCAACACGCTGGGCACATGGTTCTTCGGCAACGAGATCCCGCTGATGAGTTGGATGGGCAAGCTGGGCTATCCGACCGATGGCTCCGAGGGCGGCGTGACGATCCAGAAGATCAACTTCAACGTCGATCCCCTGCTGCAAAAGCAGGTCGAATGCGCCACCACCATGACCTACAACGAATATTGGCAGGTGATCGACGCAGGGCTCACGCCCGAGGATCTGGTGGTCTTCAAATATGAAGATGAGGGCATCTCCACGCTGGAAGACGGCCTTTATACCACCGAGGAGAACCTCGAAGACCCCGAGATGGTCGACAAGCTGGCGCGTTTCGTCCGGGCCTCCATGAAAGGCTGGAAATACGCCGAGGAGAACGTCGAGGAAGCCGCCGAGATCGTGCTGGAAAATGACCAGACCGGCGCGCAGACCGAAAAGCACCAGACCCGCATGATGGGCGAGATCGCCAAGCTGACCGAGGGCAGCGACGGGCGGCTGGACGAGGCGGCCTTTGATCGCAGTGCGGCGATCACCATGGAAGGCGGGATGATCACCAAGGCGCCTGAGGGCGCTTGGACACATGATGTGACGGATAAGGCGCTTCAGTAAGCTTTGGGGTCTATGATGAGGGGAGGGGCCGGCGCTGCGCTGGCCCTTTTTCGTTTGTGCGACGTTCCCAAGTGGTCTCAGGGCCCGGAATCAAGCCGCAGGCGCCGGGCCATCGCCTGCCCGTCCCGGCGGGTAGGCGATTTGGCGAGAGTTACTCTGCGCTTTCCGCCGCACATCAAATCTGCGCCATAAAGTGGCATTGCCTGCTGTTGTGATCGCCTCCCCACGGGCAGACGATGGCCCTTGGAACCGGGGCCGATGGAGGCGGTAAAGGCCAGCGCAAGGCTCGGGCCTTATTCTCCTCTAGGCTGGCCTTAGAGCACCGTGACTTTCGTCCCAATCGGCACCCGCTGGTACAGGTCGATCACATGCGCGTTCAGCATCCGGATACAGCCGTTCGACACGGATCGCCCGATGGAGTTCGGCTGCGTGGTGCCGTGAATGCGGAAATAGGTGTCCCGCCCGTTCTGGAACAGATAGAGCGCCCGCGCGCCCAAGGGGTTGCCAGGGCCGCCGGGCTGGGCGTCGGTGTTGCCGATGAAGCGTTTGTAGGCCTGCGGGTCGCGTTCGATCATCTCATTGGTTGGCCGCCATGTGGGCCATTCCTTTTTTACGTCGATGGTCGCGGTGCCGGTGAACTCCAGCCCCGCTTTGCCGACGCCCACGCCATAGCGCATCGCTTGGCCCGGCGACGTCACGAAATAGAGGTAATGACTCCGCGGCAGGATCAGCAATTGGCCGGGCGCATATTGCGCCTTGACCGGGACCATCTGCGGGGCGGGGTCATAGGCGGCGGTGCGCGCCTGCGCCATCAGGGGAAGGGCGGCTGCGGCCACGGTGCTGGTCAAAAAGGTACGGCGGCGCATGGCAGGCTCCATCAAAATAATGCGTTTCGCCCGCATTTTGCCATGGGAGGCTATTTTAGCAAGGCTGGACATAAAAAAACCGACCTGCCGGTGTCAGCAGATCGGTTTGAATTCTTGCATCAGGGCCGAAGCCCCCGGGCCTTAGGCCAGCGCGAGGTTGGTCGCGGATTCACGGCCGTCACGGCCAGCTTCGATGTCGAAGGTCACTTTCTGGTTGTCGGCCAGGCCGGTCAGGCCAGCGCGCTCAACAGCGGAAATGTGCACGAAAACGTCTTTGCTGCCGCCGTCGGGTGCGATGAAGCCGAAGCCTTTAGTTGTGTTGAACCATTTTACGGTGCCAGTGGCCATATCCGTAGTCTCCATATTGATGCCATCCGCGTTGGTGCGATGGCCCGGCGTGGTTGGTCTGGATCGATAGACTGAGCGCCGTATGAGGGAGACAGTGGGTCGAAAAAGATAACGTCTGCACCGTCTATATTGCACTCGGGGGGGATTCGTTCAAGGGGCATCGCATTTTGGCGGGTTTCGGCGGGTTCAGCAGTGCGAATTTCGGCAAATTCCCGCCACGAAGTTTCGTGATCCCCATATTTTACGGGAAACGCGCCAAATTTCACCGTCCCGAGTTTGCCGCAAACCGGTCTCATTACTGCCCGGCGCAGGTGGTTTTTTGCCGGAAAGCCCCAAGTGCGCCTGCCAGCGCCCCCCATGTGGAGTAACGAGACATGATGCGTATCCTTGCCGTAGACGATGACCCGGTCATCCTTGATCTGCTCACAGGTTGCCTGACCGAGAATGACAATTACGAGCTGACTTGCTGCGAAAGCTCGGAAGAAGCGCTGGAGATCATGCAGGAGTCGAACCGGCCCTTCGATTCCTTCCTGCTTGATATCATGATGCCGGGCATCAACGGGATCAGCCTGTGTGAGATGATCCGCGATGTGCCCTTTTACCGCGCCGTGCCGATCATCATGATCACCGCCAGCAAAGAGCCTGCGATGATGCAGCGGGCCTTTGACGCGGGTGCCACCGATTTCCTTTGCAAACCGTTGGATGGTGTCGAACTCAGCGCGCGGATCAATGCCGCCAGCATGCTCAACGCGTCTCTGCTGCGCGAGCGCGAGGCGCAGCATACGCTGACCGAGTTAACGCAGATGATGCAGATCCGCTTTGACGAGGATTTCGACCTCGATGTCTCGGCCTGTAGCAATGTCTCTGCGCTTGAGAACTACCTGCTGCGCCTGCCAAGCGGCTGTTTCTCGATGAGCCTGTTTTCAATCTCGGTCGAGGGGGCGCGCGGCATCTATCGCGCGGTCAAGGCGCCGGCCTTCCGCCGCCAGATGGAGCAGGTGGCCCGCGCTTCGGTACATTCGCTGGAGGGCATGTGTTTTCATCTGGCCTATGCGGGCAGCGGGCGTTTCATCGGCGTGGTGATGAGCCGCGCGCGGTTGAACACGGCCTCTATGGCCGAGCGGATGCGCGAGCATCTGGAGAAGAACTGGGATGGCAAGGGCATGAACGGCGGGCTGCCCCCGTCTTTGCAGGTGCATTCGGTGACCGAACAGCGCCTCTGGTCGGGTCTGTCGGCAAGCAACAAACTGCGCGAATATTTGCAAAGCTGGGATCCGCTGCATGGTCTGGTGCGGCATGATGAGGATAACCTCTTTGCCCAGTTGGAAACGGCGATCGACGACGAACGCTGAGGGCAGGAGCCTTTGAAGGGATAGACCCGTCCGCATTGCGGGCGGGTTTTTGCGTTAAAGGTAAGCGGTAAGGGCGTCGCCCTCCGGGGGGAGGGAGGGCGATGCCCGGTGTACCACCGGGCGGGGCTGTTGCGGCGTTGCGCAAAAGAAAAAGGGCGCCGGAAATCCGACGCCCTTTAGATCGCTCATTCGCAATGCTTACCGCGCGAACTTCTTGTGCTTCAGGCGCTTCGGCTCCAGCGCATCGGCACCCAGACGGCGCTTCTTGTCTTCCTCGTAGTCTTCGAAGTTGCCCTCGAACCACTCGACATGCGCTTCGCCCTCGAAGGCGAGGATATGCGTACAAATCCGGTCGAGGAAGAAACGGTCGTGCGAGATGACCACGGCGCAGCCGGCGAAATCCACCAGCGCATCTTCGAGCGCGCGGAGGGTTTCGACGTCCAGATCGTTGGTCGGTTCGTCAAGCAGCAGCACGTTGCCGCCCTCTTTCAGCAGCCGCGCCATGTGCACGCGGTTGCGCTCACCGCCCGAAAGCAAGCCCACTTTCTTCTGTTGGTCGCCGCCCTTGAAGTTAAAGGACGAGCAATAGGCGCGGGAATTCACCTCGGCGTCGCCGAGCTTGATCAATTCCGCCCCGCCCGAGATCGCCTGCCAGACGGTGTCCTCGGCGTTGAGGTCATCGCGGCTTTGGTCGACGTAGGACAGCTCAACCGTGTCGCCGTATTCGATGCTGCCCTCGTCGGGTTTCTCGTGCCCGGTCAGCATCTTGAAGAGCGTCGATTTACCCGCGCCGTTGGGGCCGATCACACCAACGATGCCGCCTGGTGGCAGCGAGAAGTCGAGCCCGTCGATCAACTGCTTGTCGCCCATGTGCTTCTTCAGGCCCTCGACCTCGATCACCTTGTTGCCGAGGCGCGGACCGTTGGGGATGACGATCTGTGCGCGAGAAAGCTTCTCGCGTTCGGACTGTTCGGCCATCTCATTATAGGCAGCGATACGGGCCTTGGATTTCGCCTGACGCGCCTTGGCGCCTTGGCGCATCCACTCGAGTTCGCGCTCCAGCGTCTTTTGCTTGGATTTGTCCTCGCGGGCTTCCTGCGCCAGCCGCTTGGCCTTCTGCTCCAGCCAGTCGGAGTAGTTGCCCTCGTAAGGAATGCCGCGGCCACGGTCGAGTTCGAGGATCCAGCCGGTGATGTCGTCGAGGAAGTAGCGGTCGTGGGTGACGCAGAGGATGGTGCCCTTGTAGTCGATCAGGTGCTGCTGCAGCCAAGCGATGGTCTCGGCGTCGAGGTGGTTGGTCGGTTCATCGAGCAGCAGCATGTCGGGTGCTTCGAGAAGCAGCTTACAGAGCGCCACGCGGCGCGCCTCACCGCCCGAGAGGTTTTCCGGCATCGCGTCGTCCGGCGGGCAGCGCAGCGCCTCCATCGACACGTCGATCTGGCTGTCGAGATCCCAGAGGTTCTGCGCGTCGATGTCGTCTTGCAGCTTGGCCATCTCCTCGGCGGTCTCGTCCGAGTAGTTCATCGCCAATTCGTTGTAACGGTCGAGGATCGCCTTCTTCTCGGCCACGCCCTCCATCACGTTTTCGCGCACGGTTTTTTCGGGGTCGAGCTTCGGCTCCTGCGGCAGGTAGCCGACTTTCGCGCCCTCGGCGGCCCATGCCTCGCCCGAGAAATCCTTGTCGAGCCCGGCCATGATCTTGAGCAGGGTGGATTTACCCGCGCCGTTGACGCCGACAACACCGATCTTCACGCCGGGCAGGAAGTTTAGGTGGATGTTTTCGAATGTCTTCTTGCCCCCGGGATAGGTCTTGGAGACGCCGGACATGTGATAGACGTATTGATAGGCGGCCATTGGAGAATCCTTGCAACGCGTTTTGGGGTTTGCAGTGCAATATCGCCCGGACGGCGCAATATCAAACACTCTGTATCGTGCAGGCACCTTGCTCGGCGGGGCTTTGCGTGGCGCGCGCAGGCGGCATGGCTGGGCAGGCTATTGGATGGTTTTGCAAGGGTTTGGCAGGCGGTCCGCGCAGTCGATCAGTGAAATTCGGTCGACTTTTCTGCCGTTTTCGCGCTAGAATTTATTCAATCTGCGGTTGGACGGTAAAAACCGCCTACCGCAGAGTAGGGAGGTTGAAGGCGGTTCTCACCGTTCGCGGTGCGCCGGTTTCAGCGCAACAACAGGGAAATACTCATGACAAAATCCACCATCGTTGTGGGTCTGGACGGGTCGGAGGCCGGCGCGCGAGCCTTGGCGTTTGCCCAGTCACAGGCCAAACAGATCGGGGATTGTTCGATCACCGTTTGCTTTGTGATCGAATGGTCGCCTTTCACCTTTCAGACCAAGGAAGAGAACGAGCAGCGCCACAAGCGACGCGAGCAGGAGTTGCAGCGCGCCCATGACGTGGTGCTCGACCCTGCCGTGGCCGAGGCCAAGGCCGCCGGTGTCGAGGTTGAGGGGATCGTGCGGCATGGCGATGTGGCCGATATCCTCGAAGCGGTGGCCAAAAAGCGCGGCGCGGTTCAGATCGTCGTCGGGCGGGTTGGTGAGCGGGGCCTCAAGCGGCTCTTCGGTGGGGTGACGGGCCGGTTGGTCGCGGGCTCCAGCGTGCCGGTCACGATCATTCCCTGAAAGGAAACGCCATGAACAAGTTACTGACCTTTGCGATGGCAGCCTTTGCGTCATTGCTGCCGGGCCTTGCCGCCGCGCAAGAGGCTGCGGGCATCGACGAACGTATCAACCAAATCTTTGCCGATTACACCGGCTGGTATGTGTCATTCATCTTTGCCCCGCTGCCGGGCACGAATTTCTCTTGGATCGCGCTGTGGCTGGTCGTGGGGGCGGTGGTCTTCACCGTCTATTTCGGGGCCATCCAGCTCAAAGGGTTCTGGCATTCGATCCAGCTTGTGAAGGGGGATTACTCCGATCCCGACGATGCGGGCGAGGTGAGCCACTTTCAGGCGCTGGCGACGGCGCTGTCGGGCACCGTGGGGCTGGGCAACATCGCGGGCGTCGCGGTGGCGGTCAGCATCGGCGGGCCGGGGGCGACCTTTTGGATGGTGATCGCGGGCCTGTTCGGCATGGCGACCAAGTTCACCGAATGTACGCTTGGTGTGAAGTACCGCAATGAATTCCCCGACGGCCATGTCTCGGGCGGGCCGATGTATTACATCGTCAAAGGCTTCTCCGAGCGGGGCCTGCCGCTGGGTGGCTTTATGGCGGTGCTGTTTTCGATCTTCACCATCCTCGGCGCGCTTGGCGGCGGCAATATGTTCCAAGCCAACCAAGCCCATGCCCAGCTTGCGGGGGTCTTGGGTGACTATCCAGGCTGGATCACCGGGGTGGTCCTTGCGGGCGTGACCTTTGCGGTGATCGCGGGCGGTCTGAAATCCATCGCGCGGGTGACTGAAAAGATCGTGCCTTTCATGGGCATCTTCTATGTGTTGGTCTCGATCCTGATCCTGATCATTAACTGGGATATGATCGGCTGGGCCTTCGGGCAGATCTTCATGGGCGCCTTCACCGGCCTCGGCGTGGTCGGCGGCTTTACCGGCGCGCTCATCCAAGGCTTTCGCCGCGCGGCCTTCTCCAACGAGGCGGGCATCGGTTCGGCCGCCATCGCCCACTCGGCGGTGCGCACCAAGGAGCCGGTGACCGAAGGTTACGTGGCCCTTTTGGAGCCCTTCATCGACACGGTGGTGATCTGCACCATGACCGCACTGGTCATCGTGATCAGCGGCGTGCTCAACCAAGACCCTGAAACCGGTCTCTACATCTGGAACGCCGAGGCGGGCCGGATCGCGACTGAGGGCGACGTGAGCGGCGTGGCGCTGACCTCGGCGGCCTATGCGCGGGCCTTCTCGTGGTTCCCGATCCTGCTGATGGTGGCGGTTGTGCTCTTTGCCTTCTCGACCATGATCAGCTGGTCCTACTACGGGCTCAAGGCATGGACCTATCTCTTTGGCGAGGGGGCGGCGAAGGAGCTGACCTTTAAGGTGATCTTCTGCCTCTTCATCGTGATCGGCGCGGCGGCGAGCCTTGGGCCGGTGATCGACTTCAGCGACGCCATGCTCTTCTCCATGGCGATCGTGAACATCATCGCGCTCTATTTCCTGATGCCGATCGTGAAGCGCGAGTTGAACAGCTATGTCGCGCGGCTGCGCTCGGGCGAGATCGTGAAGCACAAGTAAGGGCTTCGCATTGACAAAGGGCTGCAATGCCCCTCCTTTGGCCCCTGATTTCGGATCGGGGGCCATTTTCTTGCGCAATACCATGCCATTCGCCACCAAGGGGCAGGTCGTGGGCCTGTTGGGCGGGTCGTTTGACCCGGCGCATGAGGGGCATGCGCATATCACGCGCGAGGCGTTGAAACGGTTCGGGCTGGATCGGGTCTGGTGGCTGCTGAGCCCCGGCAATCCGTTGAAAGAGCATGGCCCGGCCCCCATGGCGCAGCGGATGGCGCGGGCGCGGGCGGTGATGGATCACCCCAAGGTTGAGATCACGGGGATCGAGGCGCAGCTTGGCACGCGCTACACCGCTCAGACGCTGGCAGCGCTGCGGCGGCACTATCCCGGGGTGCGGTTCGTCTGGCTGATGGGGGCCGACAACCTTGCGCAGTTTCATCTGTGGCAAGACTGGCGGCAGATCATGGAGACGGTGCCGGTGGGCGTGCTGGCGCGGCCCGGGCAGCGTATCTCGGCCCGGATGAGCCGGGCGGCGGCGCTTTATGCGCCCTACCGGATCGCGGGGCGGAACAGCCAGTTGCTGGGCCGGGCCATGGCGCCGGCGTGGTGTTTCGTGAATGTGCCGATGGTCGATGTCTCTTCCACCGCATTGCGCGCGGCGGGGGGCTGGCGCTCAGCGTAGCCGGGCCGAGGTGATGCCCGCGGTGATGATCACCGCAAGCCCCGCCCAAGTCAGCGCATCGGGCAGGGTGCTGAACAAGAACAGCCCCAGCAGCACCGCCGCGATCAGTTGGAAATAGACCAACGGCGCCAGCCGCGTGGCGGGCGCCCGGCGGTAGGCATAGAGCAGCAGCAGATTGCCCAGCATGGAAAACAGCGCGCTCGCGGTGGCCAGCCCCGCGACGGGCAGGGTGGCTTCGGGCAGGTTCATCAACCCCAAAGGCAGCAGCATCACCGCGCTCATCGCCAGTTGGGTGAAAGTCAGCGCAAGGGGCGGGGCGAGGTCAGACAGCCAGCGCGACATGGTGAGAAAGACGCCGTAGAACAGCCCCGCCGCCACGGCAAACATTAGCCCCGGCCCGCCCGTGCCGCCACCCAGCCCCGGGCGCACCACCAGCAGCACGCCGCAAAAGCCCATGAGGATCAACGCGCTGCGCAGCAGGCTGATGCGCTCGCGCAGAAAGATCGCGGCCAGCAGGTAGCTGATCATCGGCCCGATAAAGAAGGCGGCGAAGACATTGGCAATCGCCTCGGTCCTGAGCGCGGTTTGAATGCAGGTGATCCCCAAGGCCAAGGTGCCCGCCCGCAGCCAGAGCCGCCAATCGCGCATCAGCCCCCATGTGCCCCGGGGCAGGAACGGCAGGACCATCAGCGCCCCGATGGCAAAGCGTGACCATGCTACAAAGACCGGTGCCACCCCCATGCCTGAGGTCAGGATTTTACCCGCGCTGTCCCCTGCGGGGATCAGTGACATGGCGATGAACATGATCGGAATAGCGCGTTGCATGACGTTGGGTTAGCAGGTCGGCGGTTTTGTGCAACCGCGAAAGCTCCACCCTTGTCAGACCGGTTGTGGCCGAACGCCGCTTGGGGTTTATATCAAGCCCATGAGCCAGAGTTTTTCAAGACGTTTCACACGCCGCATTTTCCTTGGGACGGCTGCCGCTGCACTGGCGGCGGCCTCTGCTTGGGCCGAGCCGCCGACCACTTCGTTGCGCCCCGTGGGGCGCGATGCCGACCTGTATAAACAGGCCATTCCCAATGTGTCCGAGATCATCGCCGACAGCGGGATCACCGGCACGGTGGCCTTTGCCGTGGTCGACGTCGACACCGGCATCTGGCTGGAGGCGTCCAACGCCACCGATGGCATCCCGCCCGCCAGCAGCATCAAGGCGATCACCGCGCTTTATGCGCTTGATCAACTGGGGCCGGATCATGTGTTCGAGACGCGCCTTTTGGCGACCGGCGGTGTCGTCGATGGTGAGGTGCAGGGCGATCTGATCCTCGTCGGTGGGGGGGATCCGACCCTCGACAGTGACAATCTGGGACAGATGGCCGAAGACCTGAAAGAGGCGGGCATCATCGGCGTGAAGGGCGGTTTCAAGGTCTATGAGGGCGCGCTGCCCGCGACATTTGCGATTGACCCTGAACAGCCTGACCATGTCGGCTACAACCCCGGCGTCTCTGGCATCGCGCTGAACTACAACCGGGTGCATTTCGAGTGGAAGCGCAGCGGCGACGGTTATGACGTGACGATGGAGGGCCGCGCGGCGCGCTATGCCCCCGCCGTGCGCGTCGCCACGATGGAGGTCGTGGACCGCAGCGGGCCGGTTTATACCTACGAAAACCGGCCTGAGCGCGATGTTTGGACGGTCGCGGAGGGGGCCTTGGGCTCTGGCGGGGCGCGTTGGCTGCCGATCCGGCGGCCCGGTGTCTATGCGGGCGACATCTTTGCCACCATCGCCCGGAGCCATGGCATCAAACTGGGCGATGCGGAACTGATTGAGACGCTGCCAGAGGGCGAGACCCTCGTTACCCACCGCAGTACCAAGCTGCGGCCCATCCTCAAGGACATGCTGAAATACTCCACCAACCTCACCGCCGAGATGGTCGGCATGGCTGCCAGCGCCAAACGGTTGGGTACGGTGCCGAGCCTGCGGGCCTCTGCCGCCGAGATGAACAAATGGGCGATTGAGGAACTGGGCATGGAAAACCCGGCGATGATCGACCATTCGGGGCTTGGCGACGACAGCAAGATGACCGTGCATGACATGGCCGGGGGGCTGGCGCGCATTCATGGCACCGGGCTGCGGTCGATCTTGAAACCGGTCTATCTGCGCGATGATCGGGGCCGCCCTGAGCGTGACAATCCGATTGAGATCGACGCGAAGACCGGCACGCTGAACTTCGTCTCGGCGCTGGCCGGGTTCCTCACCACGCCCGAGGACCGGGTGCTGGCCTTTACGATCCTGACCGCGAATATCGAGGAACGGGCCAAGATCAGTCGGGCCGAGCGAGAGCGTCCGCCGGGGGCGCGGGCTTGGAACGCGCGGGCCAAACGTGTGCAACGTGGGCTGCTGGAGCGGTGGGGCCTATTGTATAACGTCGCCGTGAAGCCCGAGCCGGAGGGCGAAGCCGCGCCCGAGACGCCAGCGGCGCCCGACCCTGATGCCGAAGCCGAGGTCGGGGCCGAGCCGGAAGTTGCGCTGGAAGAGTCCTAACCCGCGCTCAGGTCAGGTGCCGCGCCCGCGCGCCGCGTTCGATCGCGGCGGCGTGGAGCCGGTCGATGTTAAGCTCATAGCGGATTTCTTCGAGCAGCCGCAGCTCGGCCTCGTCCAGCGTGCCATCGGCGGCGGCCACGTCGCAGGCCAGCGCATAGGCCGTTTCATGCAAACGCTCCGGCAGGGCCTCGCGGATCAGACCAAAGAGTGCATCCAACCCGTCCTCCTGTTCGAACAGGTCAAAGACCGTTTTGCCAATCGTCGAGACGCGATCATTGTCATAGCCCAAGAAGACCGGCAGCAGGTTCAGCGCGGATTCGATTTTGACCAGTTCGGCGGTGCGGATGTCCTCATCCGAGGCCGAGACCGCGATCATCAGCGCGACAAGGCTGTCTTGGGCGCTGAGCGAGAGGGAAGATGTGTCGGGCATCGCGGTATCCTTTGCACAGGTATGTTGCGGTGCAGAATATTGACCCTCAGGGAGTGACGCAATAGGAACGGGCGACCCCGTGCGCATTGGGCGCAGGGACGCCAAAAGATGGATGATCTGACATGTCCGAGACCCGAGACGCGGCACTCAGCAGCAAAGCATGGCCCTTTGAAGAAGCGCGCCGGGTGCTCAAACGCTATGCCAAGAAGCCGCCAGAGAAGGGTTACGTCCTGTTCGAGACGGGCTATGGCCCCTCTGGCTTGCCGCATATCGGAACCTTTGGCGAGGTGCTGCGCACCACGATGATCAAGCGCGCCTTTGAAGAGATCAGCGACATCCCGACCAAGCTGGTCTGTTTCTCGGACGACCTAGACGGCATGCGCAAAGTGCCGGGCAACGTGCCGCAGCGGGAGATGCTGGAAGAGCATATGCACAAGCCGCTGACCTCCGTGCCGGACCCCTTCGGCACGCATGAGAGCTTTGGCCACCACAACAACGCCATGCTGCGCCGGTTCCTCGACACCTTCGGCTTCGAGTACGAATTCTATTCCGCGCGCGAATTCTACCGCTCGGGCCAGTTCGACGAGGTGCTGCTGCGCGCCTGCGAGAAGTACGACGAGATCATGGCGGTGATGCTGAAGTCGCTGCGCGAAGAGCGCGCGCAGACCTATTCGATCTTCCTGCCGATCCACCCCGAAACGGGCCGCGTGATGTATGTGCCGATGAAGGAGGTCAACGCCAAGGACGGCACGATCACCTTCGACGACGAGGACGGCAACGAGATGACGCTGCCGGTCACCGGCGGCAACGTCAAGCTGCAGTGGAAGCCCGATTTCGGCGCCCGCTGGGCCGCGCTCGACGTGGATTTCGAGATGTATGGCAAGGAACACGCCACCAACACGGCGATCTACGACCGCATCTGCGAGATCCTCGGCGGCAAGAAGCCCGAGCATTTCAGCTATGAGCTGTTCCTCGACGAGAACGGGCAGAAGATCTCCAAGTCTTCCGGCAACGGCATCTCGATCGACCAGTGGTTGACCTATGCCAGCACCGAAAGCCTGTCGTATTTCATGTTCCTCAAGCCCAAGACGGCCAAGCGCATGTATTTCGACGTGATCCCCAAGGCGGTCGACGAATACCACCAACAGCTGCGCGCCTATGAGACGCAGGACGTGAAGGCGCGGCTGAATAACCCCGTCTGGCACATCCACGGCGGTGATGTTCCGAAGTCGGACATGGTGGTGCCTTTCTCAATGCTCTTGAACCTCGCCTCCGTGTCGAGCGCCGAGGACAAGTCGCAGCTTTGGGGCTTCATCCAGCGCTATGCGCCTGAGGCGACGCCCGAGACCAACCCCGGCATGGATGCGGCGGCGGGCCACGCGGTGCGCTATTTCAACGACTTCGTGAAGCCCACGAAGGTGTTCCGCGCGCCCACCGAGCTTGAGCGCGAGGCGCTGGAAGACCTGCGCGACCGGCTGAAGGTCTGGGACGGCGGGCTGGATGCCGAGGCGCTGCAGAGCATGGTCTTTGCCGTCGGCAAGGAGCGTTTCGACCCGCTGCGCGACTGGTTCAAGGCGCTGTACCAAGTGCTTCTGGGCGCCGATCAGGGGCCGCGGTTTGGCGGCTTCATCGCGCTTTATGGCGTGGAAGAGACCGTCGCGCTGATCGACGATGCGCTGGCGGGCAAGCTGACCGGCGCGTGAAACTTTTGCCTCTGCCCTTGCGTGACTTAGATCATTCAGCAAGGGCAAGGGGGAAAGGCAATGCGCAAAGGGATGTTCACGTTTTTCGGAGGGCTGGTGCTATCAGCCCTCCTGAGCTTTGGCGCGATGGCGCAGCAGGCTGAGATCGAAGAGACGATCAACCGCCAGTTCGACGCTTTTCGCGCGAATGATTTCGCCGCCGCATTAGAATTCGCCACGCCGAATTTGCAGCGTTTTTTCCAAACCCCTGAGAATTTCCGCAGCATGGTGAGCAATGGCTACCCGATGGTGCAGAACCCGGCGGAGGTGCGGTTCCTCGACCGGCGCGCGGATGGGGCGCGTTTTTATCAGGTGGTGCAGGTGGTTGATCCTCAGGGGTTCACGCATCTGCTGGGCTATCTGATGGAACGGACAGAGGCGGGCTGGCGCATCGGCGCGGTGCAAATCCTCGACGCGCCGGGGGCCAATGTCTGACCATTGTTGCGCCACCCCCGCGCGGCGGGGCAAATGCGGGTTAATACATCGTTGATACTTCCCTGACCTCGCGGTTCGGCCTGTCCGAGCCTGAGCAGTTGAGCGGCGCGCCCCGGTGGGAGGTGCGGACCGGGGAAAGGAAAAGCGATGAACAAGGCGATTACCGATGGCGTGGTGTTGATGCCCACCCCCTTTGCGGCGGGGCTGGATGTCTGGTCGAGCGGCGACGGCACGCCGGGGTCGGACACCTATGAGGACGCGGCCAATGCCGCTTTTGTCCCCGCGGATCAGGATTTTGGCGGGGCGTTGGAACTGCTGAAGACGCAGGCCACGCAACGGCTGCGCTACATGGGGCAGACCCCGCTGCTGCCGGGCTGCTATCTGCGGGTCACGGCGCGGGTGAAGGCGGTGAGTGGCAACCTGCCGACGGTGCGGATCGCGGGCTATCCGGCGCAGGCGGGCGGGGGCCGGGTGAGCGGCGTGACAGAGGCCGGGCCGTCGGTCACGCTGACGGCCTATGGCGAGGTGGTCGAGGTCAGCGCGATCATCGGCAGCGGCGACCGCGGCGGGGTCGATATGGTCTGGGGCACCGGGGCCGTCTATGGGCATTTCGGGTTGGACCTGACCGGGCCGACGGGCGGCGTGGTTCGGATCGACGATATCGTGATCGAGGATGTCACCTCGGTCTTTCTGCGGGACATGCTGGCGCAGGTCGATGTGCGCGACTTTGGTGCGGTGGGCAACGGGGTGAGCGACGATACCGCCGCTTTCGAGGCGGCAAATGCCGCGGCGGCGGGGCGCACGGTGCTGGTGCCCGCGGGGAACTACCTGCTGAACGGGGATGTGACCTTTGACACGCCGGTCAAATTCGAGGGCCATGTGACCATGCCGGTAGGGGCGGTGCTGTTGTTGCGCCGCAATTTCGACCTGCCCAGCTATATCGAAGCCTTCGAGAATGAAGAGACCGCTTTTCTGAAAGCCTTTCAGGCGCTTTTGAACAACGCGGATCACGACTCGCTCGATATGGGGGGGCGCAAGGTGAATGTGACCGGGCCGCTCGACATGCAAGCGGCGGTGCCGGACAAGACCAGCTATGCCACCCGGCGGGTGATCCGCAACGGCCAGCTTGAGGCCGCGTCGAGCAGCGCTTGGGACACGGTGGTGGTGACGTCGCAGGCGCGCTACGCGACCTCGGACGCGCGCAAGCTGACCAATGTGACCAATATCGCCAGTGTGCCGGTGGGCGCGCTGGTCGAAGGGGCCGGGGTGGGGCGCGAGATTTATGTGCGGTCCAAGAATGTCGCCACGCAGGAGATCACGCTCAACGCGCCGCTTTACGATGCGGAGGGGACGCAGAATTTCACCTTCCGCAAGTTCCAATACATGGTGGATTTCAGCGGCTTCGCCTCGCTGTCGAAATTCGTGCTCGATGATATCGAGTTACAGTGCAACAACCGGTGCAGCGCGATCAACCTCGCGCCCTCGGGGCTGATCTTTCACCTGCGGGACTGTTTTGTCAGCCGCCCGAAAGACCGCGGCGTCACCTCGATCGGCGGGGGCTGTCAGGGCATGTTGATTGACCGCTGTCAGTTCCTGTCGGCAGAGGATGCGCTGACGGTGCCGAACCGGACCTCCATCGCGCTTAACACCAACGCCAACGACGTGAAGCTGCGCGACTGCCGCGCCACCAAATTCCGCCATTTCGCGCTGCTGGCGGGGGGCAACAGCATCGTGACGGGCAATCACTTTTTTCAGGGGGATGCGGTCGACAACGGTGTACGCTCGGCGGGGCTGATCCTTGCTTCGGCCCATACCAGCGCGGTGGTGACCGGGAATTACGTCGACAATTGCTTTATCGAATGGACGAATGAGCAGGACCCGACCCCGGCCTTCACCACGGGCTATTCGTTCAGCGCGCTCAGCATCAGCGACAATATCTTTCTGTCCGGGGAGGTGGCCCCGTGGTTCAGCTATATCGTGGTAAAACCGCATGGTGCGGGGCATTTCCTGAGCGGGGTGACCATCACCGGCAACCGGTTCCGCAGCCTTAACGGCAGCATCGACCGGGCCGAGCGGGTGGATACGACCTTTGCCGATCTTAACCTGTCGCGATGCAAGAACGTGGTGATGAAGGGCAATTCCTTCCATGCGGTGACCACGCAGGTGGAGAATATGGCCGAGATCGAGTTCACCCAGTCGACCCCGTCAGAGACTTGGGTGATCGATACCGCCGGGCATCTACCGTTCGAGGGGCAAGCGCTCAACAGCGACGCGGTGGTGGCCCATGGGGCGATCCGCAACGGCAACAACGTGGCGCAGTTCGACATGCCTTATGTGAAACACGCCGAAGGGCCGGACCGGGATCAGTTGCATGTGGTTTGGCCAACGCCGGTGAAGGGCAAGGTCTCTGTCATGGTGCGGATGGACAACCGCTGACCGTGGCGCTGCGCTGAGGTGTGAAGAGGCCCTGCCGGAGATCGGCGGGGCCATTTGTTTTAGAACTCCCGCCAGAGGCTGAGGGTGAGGGCCGAATTCTCTGGCGCGTCGAAGGGGATTTCGCTGCCCAATTGCAGGCGGTATTTGGTGAAGCTGGGCGACAGAACGATGGAGGGGGCGAATTTGGCATAGGTCTCACCCCCGGTGTAGGTGAGAAAGACCTGCGCCATTCCGGTGGTCACGGGGGTGAAGTCGAGCCCGGCGGTGCTGTCGATTTTGATGACCTCTTGGGAAAAGCCAAACTCCCATCTTGCGGAGGCATCGACGGTAAGCCAGCCATTCCGTTCGCCCAAGGTGAAGCCGCGGCCCCAAGACAGCCCGGCCCTGAGGTGGGGCGAGATGAACTCCCCCGACCAGCTTGCTCCGGCGCCGATATCGTAAGCCCAGCGACCCGTATCGCTCGGCTCCCCCAAGGGGAAGCGCAGGAAGACGGTGGCATGGCCGCTTTGCAGGCCAAAACGGCTTTGCGCGGTGTTGAGGTCGAAGCCGAGGGTGAGCCGCTCGCGCAGCCCGTATTCGATATAGGTGCTTTGGGAGAGGTCGTAGAAGTAAGTCGCCGAGAAGGAGCTTGAGATGAAGGTCGTGCCTTCCTCGCGCAGCCACGGCCCGGCGTGGGCGGCGGTGGGGCTGAACTGGCAGGCCAGTAGGGTAAGGCAAAGGGCAGATCGCATGGCAGGCTCCTGCTGCGATCTTGGTTAATGGCGGTTAACAAATCGTTGCTTGCCGGGGGAAAGGTGAAAACCCGGCGCCGAGGGCACCGGGTTTTGCAGTTTCAATGTCAGGGTCGCCCGGCGTGGGCTCAGACGTGGGCCTTGTTGCCGCGGGGGCCTGCGATGAGCCAGACGATGAAGCCCAGCACCGGCAGGATGATGATGCCCAAGACCCATGCGATCTTGGCCGCGCCCGAGGCGTTGGAGGTGACGACCTGATAGATGGCGTAGATGTCGGCGATGAGGATGATGAGCCCTAAAAGTCCATATTCCATTGTTTGATCCCTCTCGAATGCGTGCGTGTCTATTGAGTGATCAACCCAAGGGCGCGCGCAATTGTTCCCGCACCGCGCCGCGCTGGGCCTAAGCCGATCCCCGCCGGTCTGCCCGTATTGCGGGAACCGGTGCCGCCTGCCTTGGGTTTTGTGGGTACAGCAATCATGAGAGGAACAAGCCATGACTGACACGACAGCACCCGCATCGCTGGTTTCTTCGGACAACGTGAACGGCACCGCCGTTTTCGGCGCGGATGGGACCGAAATCGGCCATATCGACCACCTGATGATCGACAAGCAATCCGGCAAGGTCGCCTATGCCGTGATGGGCTTCGGCGGCTTTCTGGGGCTCGGGGAGGAGCATTACCCGGTGCCGTGGAACGCGCTGAACTATGACCCCTCGCGCGATGGTTTCATGACCAACATCGATGAGGCGACGGTCAAAGGCGCGCCGGAGCGGACCGAGCAGTGGCACAGCGACCGCGCGTGGCAAGAGCGGACGTTCGATCACTACGGCGTGCCTTATTACTGGATTTGATAGGCGCTCCAAATGGTTAGGGGAGGCGATGACGCCTCCCTTTCGCTGCGGCGATAGTCTGCGCAGCCCATTGTTTTTGCGCGGCGGATCGGGTCTGATGAGAGTGCGGCTGGTTTGGCCATGATTGGAAAGGAACCCCGATGCGCCGAATGATCGCTCTCGGCCTGCTGCTGACCCTTGGGGCATGCGGCGTGCCATTCGTACCCTTCATTTGATTTAGGAGAACCCTTCGATGGAAGCCTTTCTTGATACGCTTGGCGCCGTGGCGCTGATCGCACTCGTGGTGGTCGGGCTTGCCGCCGGGGCCATTGCCGGGGCCGTGGCGGGCCGGAACCGCATTCTTTACCTTGTTTTAGGGGTCGTCGGCGCCGTGGCGCTGCCCTTCATCCTTGCCGCGCTGGGCGTGACGGTGGTGGCCGCGGGGGGCTTGCTGTTGCTGCTGGTCGTCGCTGCAATCGGTGCGGCGCTGGTGTTGGCCTTGGTGGCGGCGCTGCGACGGTAGCTGCGGCGTTTTAGGGCTGAATTGTTCAGGGGCCTCCCCGAGTAGGGTGGCCCTTTTTCTTTAGCGTTTACGGCGTTTTACATTGCCGCCACGCATGCCGCCGCGGCCTGAGGTGCTGCGGCCCGAGGCTTGCTGCGCGGCATCGACGGCGCGGTCGACTGCCTGCTGGCGCGCCATCGGATCGTCGGCGACGGCAAGGTCCACAGCCTCCAGCCGTTTGACCTCGTCACGCAGGCGCGCAGCCTCTTCGAACTCTAGGTTCTCGGCTGCTTTGCGCATATCGGCGCGCAGCCCGTCGAGCACGGCTTGCAGGTTGCCGCCCGCCATCGGCTTGTCGACCTTGGCGGTGACGCGGTTCATGTCCACGTCGCCTTTGTAGAGTCCCGCGAGGATGTCCTCGACGTTCTTTTTCACCGTGGCGGGGGTGATGCCGTGTTCCTCGTTATAGGCGATCTGCTTGGCGCGGCGGCGCTCGGTCTCACCCATGGCGCGCTCCATCGAGCCGGTGATGCGGTCGGCATACATGATCACCCGCCCTTCGGCGTTGCGCGCGGCGCGGCCGATGGTCTGGATGAGCGAGGTTTCCGAGCGCAGGAAGCCTTCCTTGTCCGCGTCCAGAATGGCGACCAACCCGCATTCGGGAATGTCGAGCCCCTCACGCAGGAGGTTGATCCCGATCAGCACGTCGAAGGCGCCGAGGCGCAGGTCGCGCAGGATCTCGATCCGCTCGATCGTGTCAATGTCGGAGTGCATGTAGCGCACGCGGATGCCCTGTTCGTGCATGTATTCGGTGAGGTCTTCGGCCATGCGCTTGGTCAGCACAGTGCAAAGCGTGCGGTAACCGTCGGCGGCCACCTTGCGCACCTCATCGAGCAGATCGTCGACCTGCATCTCCACGGGCCGGATCTCGACCTTGGGATCCAAGAGGCCGGTGGGACGGATGACCTGTTCGGTGAAGACGCCGCCCGATTGCTCGATCTCCCATGCCGCCGGGGTGGCGGAGACAAAGACCGATTGCGGGCGCATGGCGTCCCATTCCTCGAACTTGAGGGGTCGGTTGTCCATGCAGGACGGCAGGCGGAAGCCGTGTTCGGCCAGCGTGAACTTGCGGCGGTAGTCGCCTTTGTACATGCCGCCGATCTGCGGCACCGAGACGTGGCTTTCATCGGCAAAGACGATGGCGTTGTCGGGGATGAATTCGAAGAGGGTGGGGGGCGGCTCGCCCGGTGCGCGCCCCGTCAGATAGCGCGAGTAGTTCTCGATCCCGTTGCAGACGCCGGTGGCCTCCAGCATCTCGATGTCGAAATTGGTGCGCTGCTCCAGCCGCTGCGCCTCCAGAAGCTTGCCGTCGGCGACGAGTTGGTCAAGCCGGGTGCGCAGCTCTTTCTTGATGCCCTGAATGGCCTGCTGCATCGTCGGCTTCGGCGTCACGTAGTGGCTGTTCGCATAGACGCGGATCTGCTCGAATGTGTCGGTCTTCTCACCGGTGAGCGGGTCGAACTCGGTGATGCTCTCCAACTCCTCGCCAAAGAAGGAGAGCCGCCACGCGCGGTCGTCGAGGTGGGCGGGGAAGATTTCCAGACTGTCGCCGCGCACGCGGAAAGAGCCACGCTGGAAAGCCGCGTCGTTGCGCTTGTACTGCTGGGCGACCAGATCGGCGATGACCTTGCGCTGGTCGTACATGCTGCCCGCTTTCAGGTCTTGGGTCATCGCGCCATAGGTCTCGACGCTACCGATGCCGTAGATGCAGGAGACCGAGGCCACGATGATCACGTCGTCACGCTCCAAAAGCGCGCGGGTGGCGGAGTGGCGCATCCGGTCGATCTGCTCGTTGATCTGGCTCTCCTTCTCGATGAAGGTGTCGGAGCGTGCGACATAGGCTTCGGGCTGGTAATAGTCGTAGTAGGAGACGAAATATTCCACCGCGTTGTCGGGGAAGAAGCCCTTGAACTCGCCGTAAAGCTGCGCCGCCAGCGTCTTGTTGGGGGCGAGGATGATGGCGGGGCGCTGCGTCTCTTCGATGACCTTGGCCATGGTGAAGGTCTTGCCCGTCCCAGTGGCGCCCAGAAGCACCTGATCGCGCTCGCCCGAGTTCACCCCTTCGGTCAGTTCCTTAATCGCCGTGGGCTGGTCGCCCGCCGGGTCGAATTCGGTGACCAGTTTGAACTTATGGCCGCCCTCCAGCTTGGGGCGGTTGCGCACGTCTGGTGCGGGGTTTGCCAGCATCGGCATCCCCTCGGTCTTGTCGGAATGGGCATAGGGCATCGCGGGTATCCTTCGTCAAGCTTCCCATAGGTGCCCTCTTTCACGCGGGGTTCAAGGGGCAGGGGGCCGCGAAGGGCGCTTTTGCCGCTACTTCATCAACCGTTTACGATTCTGTCGCACCTTGCGGGCCAGAGGGGCGAGCGAGGCGTCCATGATCTGATCCGGGCTTTTGCCCAGCATCATGGCCTGCGTTCCGGCGGTGAAGGCCTTGACCATGGCCGGGCCTTTCTCGGCCACCATGCGGTTGTTCTCACCGGGGCGGGCGGGCAGCGCGCCTGCCATGCCCAAGAGGCGCAGCGACATCACGATCTGGGTTTCCACCGCGAGGGCGGCGATCTGGCTTTGCAGGGCGAAGAGGGCGAAGGGGGTCATATGGAACACTCCAATGGGGTGATCTTGATGTAGTCTCTGCACCGCAGCATGGTAGGGTTTATTTGCGCGGGCCTGCATTCCCTTGCCCCTTGGCACGGAATATTAGATAAAGCCCGAGGTTATTGAAGCGAGAGTCCCGAAATGCGCGCACGTATCTACCAACCCGCCCGTACAGCGATGTCCTCCGGCACGGCCAAGACCCGTGTCTGGCTGCTTGAGTTTTCGCCCGCGGAAGCGCGCAGGGTCGATCCGCTGATGGGCTGGACATCTTCCGATGATACGCAAAGCCAAGTGCGCTTGCAGTTCGACACCCGCGAAGCCGCCGAAGAATACGCCCGCGATCATGGCATCGACGCGCAGGTGCAACTGCCCAACAAGCGCAAGCCCAACGTCCGCCCCGGCGGCTATGGCGAGAATTTCGCGACCGGCCGCCGTGGGGCGTGGACGCACTGAGGGTGTGAAGGTGGTCGCTTGCTTGCGCGGGCCATGCGCCCGCCCTTCGGCCCGCGCCACTGTTCATCTGACCGCGTAGCAGGTAGCACCACATTTTCGCGCGGTGGCGTGCAGCCCCGCGACGATCGATACTGACGCCCGCCGGGCGTTTTCATTTCGGTTCAAAGCTTTCCCTTGTCTGCCGACGCGTTAGTTGTTGAACATGCAAACGAGGGGGACAAGAATATGACCGCAATCGTCGATTTCCTGAACACCGTCTTATGGGGCTACGTCCTCGTATATGGCCTGCTGGCTGTCGGGCTTTACTTCACTTGGCGCACTGGTTTCTTGCAATTCCGGCATTTCGCCGAGTTCTTTCGCGTGGTCAGATCCTCGCGTGACACTTCCGCCGCGGGCATTTCACCATTTCAGGCGCTGACGATCTCTCTCGCCAGCCGGGTCGGTACGGGCAACCTCGCCGGGGTGGCCGTGGCGATCTATCTCGGCGGGCCGGGGGCTGTGTTCTGGATGTGGGTTGTGGCGCTCGTCGGCATGGCGACGGCCTATGCGGAATCGACCTTGGCGCAGCTTTACAAGGTTCGGAACGCGGATGGGCAATACCGTGGCGGGCCGGCCTTCTACATGTCCCGGGGCATCGGGTCGAACGCCATGGGCTATGTCTTTTCGGTCTGCCTTATCATCAGCTTCGGCCTGATCTTCTCGGCGGTGCAGGCAAACTCGATCTCCGTCGCGATGGAGGAAGCCTTTGCCATTCCCAAACTCGTCACCGGCCTTGTCGTCGGCGGTTTTGCGGGCATCGTCATCTTCGGCGGGATCAAATCCATCGCGCGGGTCGCGGAAAAGATCGTTCCTGCCATGGCCGGACTCTATATCGTCGTGGCGCTGCTCGTCGTGGTTCTGAACATCGCCGATGTGCCCGCCATGCTGGCCCTGATCGTCAAATCGGCCTTTGGTTTCGAAGCGGCGGCAGGCGGCTTTACGGGGGGCTTCATGGTGGCCCTGCTCAACGGGGTGAAGCGCGGTCTGTTCTCGAATGAGGCGGGCATGGGCTCGGCCCCGAACATCGCCGCCGTCGCGGTGCCCGATCCGCACCATCCGTCCAGTCAAGGGCTGGTGCAGGGGCTTGGCGTCTTTATAGATACGCTGGTGATCTGCACGGCCACGGCGCTGATGATCCTGCTCTCGGGCGTGGTCGACTATTCCGAAGGTGCGGCGACCGGCATGGCGCTGACCCAGATCGCTTTGGAACAGCATATCGGCGCATTCGGCCCGATCTTCATCGGGATCGCCATCCTGTTCTTCGCCTTTACCTCGATCATCGGGAATTATTCCTATGCCGAGAACGCGATGGAGTTCCTTGGGATGGGCAAGCGTATCCCGCTTCTCGTGCTGAAGGCGCTGGTGATCGCGATGGTGGTCTGGGGCTCGTTGCAGGCGGTCACGACCGTGTTCAACTTCGCCGATGCCTCCATGGCGCTGATGGCGACGGTCAACCTGATCGCCATCCTGATCCTGTCCAAGACCGTCGCCAAACTCACGCGGGACTATTTCGCGCAGCGTAAGGCGGGGAAAGAGCCGATGTTCAGGATCGCCGAATATGCCGAGCTTGGCGATGGCGTCGATCACACGATCTGGAACAGCAATGTTGCCCGTGAAACGGAAGGCGCCAAGCCCGAATAAACACGACAGAAGGCGAGGGGGTGGCCCCTCGCCTTTACTGTTCCGCGCGTGAATTTCGTTATTCTACGAGAAGATGCGACAGGTCGCAGCGGGCGAGGGCCGCATTCAGTTCTCCCGCAGCGGCGTCGAGTATGCTGCCTTCGTCCAGTGCCGTTTCGCGGTCTCTCATGCGGACTTCCCCATTTACGATGACCGTATGCACATCCGCTGCATTGGCGAATTGCGCGACCGTGGTCAGGGGCATCATCGGCGGGTAGAGATGCGGTTTGCGGCGGTCGAGCATGACGATATCCGCCTTCTTGCCCGGTTCGAGTGAGCCGAGGTCGGCCTCCATCCCAATCGCCTTGGCGGCGTCGATGGTGCACATTTCCAGCACATCACGCGGCATCATCACCTCCGGGTCGCGGAAGTGGCGGCGGTGGTAGTGCAGGCATTGGGCCATGTGGCGGAACATGTCATAGCCCCGGTCCGGCGCTGCGGCGTCCGAGCCGAGGGCGACGTTCACCCCCATCTCGCGCAGTTCGGGCGCGGGGCAGCGGCCCAGAACCGACATGATGGCCGAGGGGTTGTGAACGATCGACGCGCCGCTGCGTTTGGCCGCGTCCATATCCTCGGGGGTGAGGTCGACCGAATGGGACAGATAGGCCCATGGGCCGAGGATGCCGAGGTCTTCGGCCAGCGCGATGGAGCCGGACCGGTGGCCATCCTGAGTGAACAGCAGCCCATGTTTTTCACGCAGGTCCATCGCGGCGCGGCACATCGCGCGGATGTCCTCGGGGGCCTGCGCAAAGTCCTCGGGCGAATAGACCGGCATGATGAGGCAGACCCCCGCGCCATCGTTCAGGAAATCCCCGTTGGTTTGCGCGAGTTCAGCGCAGACCTGTAACTGATCCTCGAAGGACAGGCTGACCTCCCGGTCAAGGTCGAGACTGCGGTAGGGCTTGGGGAAGGGGCGGCGGTTCAGGCCCGCGGCGAGCATCGTTCGGATGCCAATCTCGCGCGTGGCATCGCAATGGAGATTGCCCGCTTCTACCGTATCGGTGCGGTAATGATCCGCCCCGCCGCCAAGCAGCATCGTGCAGGTGGTAATCCCCGCCTTTAGCCGCTCAAGCCCCGAAAGCCGGGCTTCGGCCTGCCAGAACGCGGGGGTGGAGCCGCGGGTGTAGATCGTCTCGCAGGCCTGAAACCACGCATCGCCATCGCCATCGCCGCCGCCAAGGTTGCGCGTCAGCCCGTGGCCTGCGTGGGCATGGCTGTCGATCAGCCCCGGAAGGGTGATCATTTCGCGCCCGTCGATCACCTCGGCGGTTTCGGGGAGGGGCACATCGCCCGCAGGGCCGACGGCGGTGATACGGTCGTTTTCGAACAGCACGGTGGCATTGTTGATGACACGTCGCTCCGCGTCCATCGTGATCGCGGTGGTGTGGGTGATCGCATGGCTGGTCATTACAAGTCCTCGCTCAACGCGGCCCCGAGGACATCGTCCTGCGCCGCAGCGCCGTCTTGCGAGGCTTCAAGTTTCAAAGTGCGCTCCGCTTCCAGAAGATGTGCCTCCATCTCTGTCATCGCGGTGTCGAAATCCCCTGCGGCGAGGGCCGCGACGATGGCGGCATGTTCGTCCGGGCCGCATTGCGTATCGCATTTCGGTTTGAACACAGCCGTGACCAAGGTGCTTTTTGAAACGAGGTCGCGCAGGATATCGGCCAAGAGGGGAGAGGCGGCGAGTTCGGCCAGCAGCATATGAAAGGCGCCCGAGAGCCGGATGATACGCGCCGTGTCCCCTGCCGCCAGCGCTTCGCGTTCTTCGGCGATATGGGCTTCCAAGGCGGCCAGTTTCTCTTGCGCGCCGTGTTTCTTCAGCGCTTCGATCACGCCGCGTTCCACGACGCGGCGGGTGAAAAAGACATCGCGGGCTTCGTCGACCGATGGTGTGGTGACAAAAGCGCCGCGGTTCGGGATGTGGCTGACCAGCCCGTCATGGGTCAGTTGGTATAACGCCCGGCGAATGCGCGGACGGCTGGCGCCGAAGATTTCGCACAGCCGTTCCTCTTTCAATCGCGTGCCGGGTGGCAGGCGACGTTCGGCGATGGATTTCCAGATCCGTTCATAGATCTGCTTCTCCGTGAGCTTTGCTCCTGTCACCTATCGGCCCCCCTCAAATCTTTATTTACTGAATTTGCCTCAATAGTCGTAGAAACGCCCGATAAAGTGCAAGCAATTTATGTCAGCACAGATTGTTAACAATAATTGTAGACAGAAAAATGGAATCGTGCCAGCCTAGCTTTAGTCGCTGTGATGCAGGTCCGCTGTGCTCGCAGGGCGGCACGAACAGGGAGATAACAATGACACCGCGCAAATTTCTATTCACCTCGGCTTTGGCGCTCAGCTGTGCCAGCATGGCGCAGGGCGAGACCTTCCGCCTAGGCACCAATGGCGACCTCTACGGTCTCGACCCGCATTCGATGACCGACAGTTTCACCGTCTCTTTTTTGAACCACGTCTATGAGGCGCTGGTCCGCTATGACGCCGATCTCAAAATCGAACCGGCGCTCGCCACCAGTTGGGAGCAGATCGATGAGACCACCGTGCGCTACAAACTGCGCGAGGGGATCAAGTTCCACGATGGGCAGGATTTCTCAGCCGAAGACGTGGTGGCCTCGGTCAAACGGGCCGCGCATGAAGATTCCCCCATTCGCGGCAATATCGCCGGTCTGGTCGATGCCAGGATGGTCGATGAGATGACTGTCGATCTGATGCTCGACGGGCCGAACCCGCTTTTGAACAACTTCCTGACCAATGTGCTGATCTTCGACAGCGGCTGGCTCGAAGAACATGATGCGCTCGACCCGATCGACGCGCAGAAGGGCGAGGAGGGCTACACCACCTCCAACGCCAATGGCACCGGCCCCTTCCGCTTTGAATCCCGTACCCCGGACGCGCAGACCGTGCTGACCGTGAACGAGGATTGGTGGGACGAGCCGCAGCACAACCTGACCCGGATCGAGCTGAACCCGATCAACTCCGATGCGACCCGCGTGGCGGCGATGCTCTCGGGCGAGCTGGACATGATCGTGCCCTCGCCCTTGCAGGACGCCAAGCGGATCGAGGCGACCGAAGGCATGCATGTGCTCGAAGCGCCGGGCCTGCGCGCGATCATGATGGGCATCAACATGTCCGACACGTCGAACAACCCCAACCAAGACGACAACCCGCTGCAAAAGGTCGAGGTCCGTCAGGCGCTGGTTCATGCCATCAGCTATGACCTGCTGCGCGACAAGATCATGCGCGGCAAATCCCGCAACCTCGGCGGTCTGGTGGCCCCCCAGGTGCCGGGCTTTGACGAAGGGGTCGATGAAATCCCCGCCTATGATCCCGAAAAGGCCAAGCAGATGCTGGCCGATGCCGGATACCCCGAAGGCTTCAGCCTGAACATGAACTGCCCCAATGACCGCTACGTCAACGACGCGGCGATCTGTCAGGCGCTGGCGGCGATGTTTGCCCGCGTCGGCGTCAAGGCGGACCTCACGGCAGAGACCAAGGCGATTCATTTTGAGCGCGCCCGCGCCAATGAGACCGACATGTTCATGCTGGGCTGGGCCACGCTGCCGATGCTCGACGGGTATTCGGTGCTCTCGGCGATGCTGCACACGCCCGAAGGGCAGATGGGCACATGGAACCCCGGCGGCTACTCCAACCCCGAGGTTGACCGTCTGACCAAGGCCGTGGCGACCGAGCTGGATGCCGAAAAGCGGATGGAGATGATGGTCGAAGCCTTCCGCATCGCCGATCAAGAGGTGGCATGGTTGCCGCTGCACGCCCAGCCCCTGTCGTGGGCCGCGCGTGATGCGGTGAAGATCCCCCAGACCGCGGATGACAAACCGCGCCTCTGGCTCGCCCGGATCGAGTAACCTGCCCCCGGGCGGGCGCCCCTCCCCACGCCCGCCCACCGATAACCTTGCCAGCCGGAGGCCAGCATGTTCGCCTTTCTTATCCGCCGCATCATACAGGCCGCGCTGGTGATGCTCGTCGTCGCCTCGATCGCCTTTCTGATGTTCCGCTTTCTGGGTGACCCGATTTCCAACCTTCTGCCCGAAGACGCCACCGTGCAGGACCGCGCCGAGATGCGCGAGAAGCTGGGGCTCAACGACCCCGTTCTGGTGCAATACGGGCGTTTCATCGCAGATGCGGCGCAGGGCGACTTTGGTCAGTCCTATCGCAACAACCGCCCCGTCTCGGACCTTCTGGCCGAACGCTTTCCCGCCACTGCCGAGCTGGTGCTGGTCGCCGCGGGTCTGGCGCTGGCGCTTGGGGTGCCCTTGGGCATCTATACCGCCCTCAACCCGCGCGGCTGGCTGAGCCAAGGGTTGCAGGTGATCTCGCTCCTGGGGATCTCCGTGCCCACCTTCGTCACCGGCATTCTGCTGATCCTTGTCTTCTCGGTCTCGCTGGGATGGCTGCCAAGCTTCGGACGCGGCAAGGTGGTCGATCTCGGCTGGTGGACCACGGGGTTCCTGACAGTATCCGGCCTCAAGGCGCTGATCCTGCCCGCGATCATGCTGGCGCTGTTCCAGATGACGCTGATCATGCGGCTGGTGCGGGCCGAGATGCTGGAGGTGCTGCGCGCGGATTACATCAAGTTCGCCAAGGCCCGCGGCATCCCGAACCGGATGCTGCATTTCAAATACGCGCTGAAGAACACGCTCATCCCGGTGATGACGATCTTTGGTCTACAACTGGGCGGGCTCATCGCCTTTGCCATCATCACCGAGACGGTCTTTCAATGGCCGGGGATGGGCTTCCTGTTCATCCAAGCGGTGAACTTTACCGATGTCCCCGTGATGGCCGCCTATCTGGTGCTGGTTTCTTTCATCTTCGTGGTCATCAACACGCTGGTCGACCTTTTGTACAACGTCGCTGACCCGCGCCTGCGGGCCGAAAGAACGCCCGCGCGCGGCGTCTGAGGAGGTTCCCCCATGTCAAACTTCATGCCCATGCTCTACGCCTTCTGGGACAGCGATATCACCTACAGCTTCCGCAAGTCGCGCGTGGCGGTGATCTCGGCGCTGGTGCTGCTGGCGATGTTCCTCACGGCGATCTTCGCCCCGAGCCTTGCGCCGCAGGACCCGTTCAACATCGCCGAACTGGACCTTTTCGACAGTGAGTTGCCCCCCGCCTGGGCCGAGGGTGGCAGCGCCGCCTACCTGCTTGGCACGGACACGCAGGCCCGCGATGTGCTCTCGTCGATCATGTACGGGATGCGGATTTCCCTGCTGGTCGGTTTCGCCAGCGTGATCCTTGCCGCCGTGATGGGCGTGGCGCTTGGCCTTTTGGGCGGCTTTCTTGGCGGGATCGTCGATGCGGTGCTGATGCGGATCGCCGATGTGCTGCTAAGCTTTCCGCCGATCCTCGTGGCGCTTTTGATCAACGGCATTTTGCGCGGTGCGCTGCCCAGTTCGGCGCAGGCCGAGTCGGCGCTCATTGTGCTGATCCTGTCGATCGGGCTGACCAACTGGGTGCAATACGCCCGCACCGTGCGCGGCTCGACCATGGTGGAGCGGCGCAAGGAATATATCGAGGCGGCGCGCACCCTCGGCACCGGCAAGCTGGCGATCATGATCAAACATATCCTGCCCAATGTGCTGGGCCCCGTGCTGGTCATCGCGACGATCAACCTCGGCATGGCGGTGCTGACCGAGGCGACGTTGAGCTTTCTCGGTGTCGGCATGCCGCCCACCCAGCCCTCGCTCGGCACGTTGATCCAGATCGGCAACGAATTCCTGTTCTCGGGCATCTGGTGGGTCGTCGTCTTTCCCGCCGCGGCGCTGGCGATCCTTGTGCTGGCGGTGAACCTGCTGGGCGACTGGCTGCGCGATGCGCTCAACCCCAAACTGCGCTGAGGTAATCCCATGTCACTTCTCGAACTGGACAACATCGTTGTCGAATTCCCAACCCGGCGCGGCCCGCTGGAGGCCGTCAAGGGCCTGAGCCTCGACCTCGACGAAGGCGAAATCCTTGGGCTGGTGGGTGAATCCGGCGCTGGCAAGTCGATCACGGGGGCGGCGATCACCGGATTGATCGAACCGCCCGGCCTGATCCGCTCGGGCGAGGTGCGGTTGCGCGGTGCGCGGATCGACAATCTGCCCGCCGACAAGATGCGCCGCATTCGCGGCAAGGAGATCGGCGCGATCTTTCAGGACCCGCTGACCAGCCTGAACCCGGTCTATACCGTGGGCGAGCAACTCATCGACACGATGCGCGTGCATCTCGGCCTCGACCAGAAGACCGCCCGCCAGCGGGCCATCGACTGGCTGGCCGAAGTCGGCATCCCGGCCCCCGAGGCGCGGCTTGACCAATATCCGCACCAGTTCTCGGGCGGGATGCGGCAGCGCGTGGTGATCGCGCTGGCGCTCTGCGCCGAGCCCAAGCTCATCATCGCGGATGAGCCGACCACGGCGCTTGACGTCAGCGTGCAGGCGCAGATCCTTTCCCTGCTGAAGCGGCTCTGCCGCGAGAACGGCACGGCGGTGGTGCTGGTGACCCACGACATGGGCGTGATCGCCGAGACGGCGGACCGCGTTGCGGTGATGTATGCCGGGCGGCTGGTTGAGATCGGCGATGTGAAACAGGTCATCGAGGAGCCGCTGCACCCCTATACCCGCGGCCTCATGGCCTCGATCCCGCAGATCGGCATCCGCGACCGGCGCCTCACGCAGATCGAATGTGCCATGCCCGGGTTGCGCAATCCCGCGCCCGGCTGTGCCTTTGCGCCGCGCTGCCCCCGGGCGATGGACCATTGCCACAGCATCCGCCCCGCGCCGCAGGACGCCGGCACCGGCCAAGTCGCCTGCCACCTTTACGGAGAGACGTCATGACCCCGCAGATCACACCCGACGACATCCTCAGCGTGCAGAACATCTCGAAACGCTTCGACGTGTCCGAACCCTTCCTCAACCGGCTGTTGGAACGCCGCCCGCGCCGTATCCTCACGGCGGTGAACGACATCAGCTTCGACGTGCCGCGCGGCAAGACCTTTGCCGTGGTGGGCGAGTCGGGCTGCGGCAAATCCACCGTGGCGCGGCTGCTGATGGGGCTGCACAGCCCGAGCGGCGGCACGATCCGCTTTGAGGGGGACGACATCACCCATATGCCCCCCGGCAAACCTGCCGCCCTGCGCCGCCGAATGCAGATGATCTTTCAAGATCCCTATGCCTCGCTCAACCCGCGCTGGCGGGTGCGCGACATCATCGGCGAGCCGCTTAAGAACTTCGGCATCTGCAAGACCCGGGCCGAGGTCACCCGCGAGGTCGAGAAACTGCTGAGCCAGGTCGGTCTGAACCCCGCCGATGCCAAGAAATTCCCGCATGAGTTCTCCGGCGGCCAACGCCAGCGCCTGTCCATCGCGCGGGCGCTTACGACACGCCCCGAACTGCTGATCTGCGACGAGCCGACCTCGGCGTTGGATGTGAGTGTGCAAAGCCAGATCCTCAACCTGATGAAGGACCTGCAAGACGAGTTCAACATGAGCTACATCTTCATCAGCCACGATCTCGCGGTCGTCTGGTACATGGCGGATGTGCTGGCGGTGATGTATCTGGGCAAGATCGTAGAGGTCGGCCCGAAAGAGGAGATCTTCGGCAACCCGCAGCATCCCTACACGCGCCTGCTGATGGAGACGGTGCCCAAGCTGACCGTGGGCGGCGCCGAACGCGCGCCCGTGGCAGGGGAGGTGCCGAACCCGATCTCGCCGCCGCCCGGTTGCGCCTTTCACCCGCGTTGCCCGATGGCGAATGATACCTGCCGGAGCGTGGCCCCCGCGCTCAACCTGCGCGAGGGCGGGCAGAAGTCGGCTTGTCACGCGGCGGACGAGGGGCGGCTGAAGCCGTGGCTTCGTTTGGCGGCGGAGTAGGGGGGATGGAGTTCGATTTCACCACCCTGCCAGAACGCGACCGCTACCGGCTGCTGTCGAGCTTCGTGGCGCCGCGCCCCATCGCGCTGGTCACCACGTTGAGCGCCGATGGTGTGCCCAATGCCGCGCCGATGAGCTTTTTCAACGTCTTCTCGCAGGAGCCGCCGATCGTGATTCTCGGCATCCAGTGCCGTCCCGATGGCAGCATCAAAGACACGGTCACCAACATCGACCGGCGTCAGAGCTTCTGCGTCAATATGGTCGACATGGCGCTGGCCGAGGCGATGATTACCTGCGGGATCAGCTTTGAGCCGGACGTGGATGAGATCGCGACCGCCGGGCTGACCATGACCCCCGCCAGCCAGATCGACGGTGGCTGGATCGCGGAAAGCCCCTGCGCAATGGAATGCGTGGTCGAAGAGACCATCCGCTATGCCCGGCGCGAGATCATTCTGGGCCGTGTCGTGCAGATGCATGTGCGCGACAACTGCCTTGACGAGGCGGGCCGCTATGTCCGGCCCGAAAATTATCAGCCCATCGCGCGGCTGCATGCCGACAATTACATCACCTCCGACCGGCAGTTCGAACTCAAGGTTCCCGAGACGCCGCCGGTTGGCGTGACACAGAAAGCCAATTGATGAAAATTCACCTGATCAATCCAAACTCGACCGCGGGCATGACCGAGGCCATCGCCCGCACCGCCCGCGCCCAAGCCGGGCCGGGGGTCGAGGTTGTTGCCGCCACCGCGCGGGCGACACCGCCCAGCATCGAAGGCTATGCCGATGAGGC
The DNA here is from genome assembly GCF_043557045.1 of Sulfitobacter sp. 1A15258. Lineage (NCBI taxonomy): Bacteria > Pseudomonadati > Pseudomonadota > Alphaproteobacteria > Rhodobacterales > Roseobacteraceae > Sulfitobacter > Sulfitobacter sp. 1A15258. Next base: position 107,421 of record NZ_JBIFFK010000002.1, read on the forward strand.
GCGCGCCGTGCCCGCCATGCTCGACGCCATTCTTGAGGCCGAAGCGGCAGGGGCTGCGGCCCATGTGATCGCCTGTTTCGATGATCCCGGTCTTGATGCTGCCCGGGCCGTGGCCAAGGGGCCGGTGATTGGTCTGTGCGAAGCCGCGCTCATTGCAGCCGGGCGGATCGCCAAACGCTTTTCGGTCGTCACCACCTTGCCCCGGGCCGTGCCGATCATCGAAGACCTTGGCGACCGTTACGGCTGTGGCCGTGCGCTTTGCGCCGTACATGCCGCCGACATCCCGGTGCTCGACCTCGAATATGCGCCGGTGCAGACCCTGCCGCTGATCGCCCGCAAGATCCGCCAGACGGTCGAGGAAGACCGGGCCGAGGCCGTGGTGCTGGGCTGCGCGGGCATGAGCGCGCATTTGGAGCAATTGGGCCGCGACGCGGGCGTGCCGGTGATCGACGGTGTGGGCTTTGCCATCCGCATGGCCGCTGGCCTTGCCGCGACCGGGCTGGTGACCGCCAAGACCGGCGCCTATGCCCTCCCGCGGGTCAAGCAAGTCGCCGCACCGCAAGCGCGTGTCGCCCCTCTGACACGATAGACAGGACAAGACATGACCAAGCCTTTGCTGCTCAAGAACCTCCGCCTCATGGGGGCGGATGCCGCCGATGTGCTAATCGAAGGCGGGCGCATCGCGCAGATCGCGCCTAAGATCACGCCGACCGGGGAGGTCTCCGTTGAGGATTGCGGCGGCGCGCTGGCGCTGCCGGGCCTCGTCGATGCGCATGCACATCTCGACAAGACGCTCTGGGGCATGCCCTGGCATCCGCATCAGCAGGGCAAAAGCCTGCAACAGATGATCGACACCGAGCGCAAGCTGCGTCACGAGTTGGACATGGACGCAGAGCGGCAATCGGCACGGCAGGTGGCGCTGGCGCTATCCAAGGGCACCACGGCGATCCGCAGCCATGTCGATATCGACACCGAACATGGGTTGAGCCTGCACCGGGGCGTGGCCGCCACCCGGGCGCGCTATGCGGATGTCATGCAGATCGAGACGGTCGCCTTTCCGCAATCGGGCCTGATGATCCGCCCCGGCACGCTGGAATTGATGGACGAAGCCCTGCGCGAGGGCGCCGATATCGTCGGCGGGCTCGACCCCTGCGGCATTGACCGTGACCCCAAGGGGCAGCTCGACGCGGTCTTCGGGCTGGCAGAGAGACACGGCAAGCCGATCGACATTCATCTGCATGAGCCGGGGGAGATGGGGGCGTTTAGCCTTGAGATGATCCTCGATCGGACCGAGGCGCTGGCGATGCAGGGCAGGGTGACGGTCAGCCACGCCTTCTGCCTCGGCATGGGGGATCAGGCGCGGGTGGCGGGGCTGCTCGACCGGATCGCGGCGCTGGAGGTCTCGCTGGCCACCACTGCCCCCGCTGCGCGCCCGGTGCCCTCGGTCGCCGCCTGCCGCGAGCGCGGCATCGCGATCTGCGCGGGCAACGACGGCATCCGCGACACTTGGACCCCATACGGCAACGCCTGCATGTTAGAGCGTGCCATGCTCGTCGGCCTGCGCAACAATTTTCGCGCGGATGTTGAGGTTGGCTGGGCGCTCGACACCTGCACCACCGAAGGCGCGAAGGTGATGGGGCTTGAGGGCTACGGCCTCGCCGAAGGCTGCCGCGCGGATCTGGTGTTGGTCGATGTCGAGGCGGTCTCGGAGGCCATCACCCTACGCCCGCCGCGCCGCTTGGTCCTGTCGGGCGGCCAGATCGTGGCCCGCAATGGCGAGACGGAGGCGACATGGCAGAGCGCTTGAAACGCAGCGCCCTGACCGCCGCTTGGGTCGTGGGGCATGAGGACGGGCAACACTGCCTCTACCGCAATGGCACCGTGGTCGTGGAAGGCGAAAAGGTGCTGCACGTCGGCCATGACTTCGCGGGCGACGTGGCCGAGACAATCGACTTTGGCGAGGCGCTGATCGGGCCGGGGTTCATCGACCTCGACGCGCTGGCCGATCTCGACACCACTGTACTTGGCTATGACAACCATCCGCCTGAGTTAAAGGGCCGGGTTTGGCCCGAGAGTTACATGGCCGCTGGCCCGCGTGAGATGTACACGCCCGAGGAACTGGCCTTTCAGAAACGCTATGCCTTCACTCGGCTGATCCGCAACGGCATCACCACGGCGCTGCCCATTGCCTCGCTCTTCTACCGCGCTTGGGGCGAGACGACAGAGGAATTCGATGCCGCAGCAGAGGCGGCGGCGGACCTCGGGCTGCGGGTCTACCTTGGCCCCGCCTATCGCAGCGGCAATCTGGTGGTGAATGAAGATCGGCAAATCGGTTTTCACTATGATGAACCGCGCGGCTTTGCGGGGCTGGCCGAGGCCGAAGCCTTTATCGCGCGGCACGAAAACACCCACGGCGGGCTGATCCGCACCATGCTGGCCCCCGACCGGATCGAGACTTGCACCCCCGAGCTTCTGCGCCGCAGCGGTGCGGCTGCCCGCGCCCTCGGCGTGCCGATCCGCCTGCATTGCTGCCAGTCGCGGCTGGAATATGATCTGGTGCTGCAACAGCATGGCAAAAGCCCGTTGGAACTGCTGCGCGATACCGGTTTTTTTGCTCCGTCCACAATCCTGCCGCATGGGCTGTTCCTGTCGGGCCTCAACGGCATCACCCATGCCGCGCCCGATCTCGAAATCCTGAGGGCCTCCGGTGCCGCCCTTGCCCATTGCCCGCTGGTGATGGCCCGGAGTGGCAAGATCATGCAGTCCTTCGCACGGTTTCGCGACCTCGGCGTCCCCATCGGTATGGGCACCGACACGCATCCCGCCGATATGATCCAGAACATGGCCCTGGGTGTGATGACCGCCCGTATCGCGGAGGGTGATCCGACCGCCGTCCGCGCCGCCGACTTCTATGATGCCGCCACCCTCGGCGGCGCAGCGGCCCTGAACCGTCCGGATCTGGGTCGGCTGGCTCCGGGAGCCGCCGCCGACCTGAACGTCATCCGGCTGGACAGCCCCGACATCGGGCAGCGCATCGACCCCATTCAGACGATCCTGCTTAACGGCTCTGGCCGCGACGTATCGGACGTGATGATTGCAGGTCGGTTCGTCATGCGCGATGGTGTCATCCCCGGCGTCGACGACATGGCCTATCACGCCAAAGCGCAGGCGCAGTTCGACCGGATGGTCGCGCAATATCCTGACAGGACGTTGTTCCATCCCCCGGTGGAGGAGATTTTCGCGGGCAGCTACGGGATCAAAAACGCGTAGCCGCTGTGGACGAAGCCCGCGACCGCCTGAGTTATCGCTAGCCGATGGCCCGCCTCACAGTAGATGCGGGCCACCGGCGTCACGCTTTGAGGCTAGCTCACGCCCCCCACAACCGGGTGCAAACCGGGGCAATCTCACCTTCGATCGCCGTCATCGCGTCAACGATCAGGTCCTCGCGCCAACGGCGGCCTGCGATTTGCACGCCGATGGGCTGCGGCCCTTGGGGCAGTTCCGCGATATGCGTGGGGATGTTGCCCGCGGGCAGGCCGGTGAAGTTCATGACGAAGGACCAAAGCCCCTTGCCCAAGACTTCGCGCACGCCCTCAGGGCCTTCGGTGTCGCGCCCGGCGGCGAAGAAGGGGGCGAACATGAAGGGGGTCAGCACGAGGGGGTAGTTCTCAAGAAACAGCGACCATTCGCGCGCGTAATGGGTGCGTTTGGCCAGCATGGCGAGCTGTTCGGTGCCTTTGAAGGGCGGGTATTCGGCGTAGTAATCCTCAAAGATCGCCTTCAGATCGTCAGAGCCATGGGTTCGGATGTCCTCGCCCATCAGCGCTTCGACTTCGCCCATCAGGGCGCGATAGCCGTTTTTGCCAGCTTCATAGGCAAGGGGCGGTTCCACCTCTTCGACGGCGTAGCCTGCGTTGGACAGGGCAGAGGCGGCTTTGTCGAGCGCGGTGGCCACATCCGGGTGCAGGCCAAAGCCGAAATCATCGCGGGTGAAGGCCACGCGGATCGGGCCTTCGATGGCGTCGCCGCGCCAGGGCAGCGGCACATGGAAGGGGTCGCGTGCATCTGCGGCGATCAGGCTGGGCATCGACAGATGCAGGTCCGCCGCCTTGCGCACGATCAGCCCCTGCACCGACATGGATTGCGCCAAGAGACCGCGCTCGGCCTTTTGGCTGGGGTTGTAGGCGGGCACCCGGCCTAGGCCCGGCTTGACCGTCACCGCGCCATTGGCCGAGGCCGGGAAACGCAAGGAGCCGCCGATGTCGTTGCCATGAGCCAGCGCGCCGACCCCGGCCATGACAGCCGCCCCCGCCCCACCGGAGGAGCCGCCCGCCGAAAGGTGCTGCCCCCAAGGGTTATGGGTGCGCCCGTAGAGCGGGTTGTCGGTATCGGCGCGAAAGGAAAACTCCGGCGTGTTGGTGCGCCCGATGACGATGGCACCCGCCTGTTTGAGGTTGCGCACCACCGGCGCATCCTCGGGCGCGATGATGTCTTTGAAGGCGGGCACGCCGTTGCTTGTGGCATGGCCCTTTTGATCGACGTTGATCTTGATCGTGACCGGAACACCATGCAGCGGCCCCTTGGGCGCATCGCTTTTGTCGAGGGCGGCAGCCTCGGCGCGGGCCTCATCGGCGAGGGTCTCAACCACCGCGTTCAAAGCCGGATTGACCTCTTCCATACGGGCAATCGCCGCCTCGGTCGCTTCAACCGCCGAGAGTTTTCCTGCGCGGGTCGCGCTTGCGATTTCCTGCGCGTCCCATTGCCAAAGCGGTTTACTGTCGGTCATTCCGGTTCCTTTCAATCAGTCGTTTTCAAAGCGGCATCCGCACTCTGATGGCGCGAACTTCGGAGAAAGAATTTAGCAACGCAAGTAAATTCGCGGCGAAATGCGTTGTCGGCGGTGCGGCTGGCTACATTCGAGGCTTTCAGCGGTCACCCGGCCATGATGGCGCTGGCGGCCTCTATGGCGAGGGGGGCAGCCTTGGCGACAAATTCCTCCGGCGTGTATTCCGAAAGGGAGCCTGCGAGATGTATCGCGCTGAGAGGCGCGCCGTTCCGGTCGGTAATGGCGACGCCCACCGCGACCTCGCCCAAGGCATATTCATCGCAGACCACGGCAAAGCGGTTTTCGCGGGCGATGCTGAGTTCGGCCATGATCGCTTCGGGGTCGGTCTTGGTGCTGGCGGTGAAGGGGTGCAAGGGCGCGCGGGTGAGGATTTCGCGCGCCGCGTCATCGGGAAGCTGTGCCAGCGCGGCACGCCCGCCCGCGGTGCAAAAGGTCGGGACGCTATGGCCCACGAGGGTGGCGAAAAAGGTCTCGCGTTTGCTTTGCATGCGCAGGGCATAGATCAGGCGCGTCTCGTCATAGAGGCTGAGATCGACCCGCTCGCGCAGGGATTTGCGCAGTTCCAGCAAGACGGGCGTGGCTTTCTGCACCACGGGGTCGAGCCGCAGCAAATCAAGCGTGTGATCGAGCAGGCGGATCCCCGGCAGGTAGCCCCGGTCATCCCCGCTGCGCCGGATATAGCCGAGTTTGGTGAGCGTATGGACCAGTCGTTGTGCCGCGGATCGGTCGATGCCTGCGGTCTTGGCGATGTCGGAAAGGGTCATCGGCCCGGTCGCGTTGTGAAAGGCGCCCAGCACCTGCATTGCGCGATCTGCCGCCCGGACGAACAAACGGTCGTCCTCTGCCTGATTCTGCGCCGCCTGCGGGGCATCTTCACGGAAAAATCTACTCATAAATGGCCTGTAGTTGACGAATCGTTAAAGCGCCGCTTACGCTTGCTGTGCACTATAGCTGTATTGCAATGCGATACACAATGGGCGTGGCCCGCGGATGACGGGGCCGAGAAGGCGAAGGAGACGGGTTTGGAAAGTGGTTCTGGAATGCGCGTGGCTGTTGCGGGCTTTCTGCACGAGACAAACACATTCGCCCCCAATCCGGCGGATATGCAGGCTTTCCAACTGGGCGGTGGCTATGTCCCCATGGTGCGCGGCGCGGCGATGTTGCCCGCCTTCGAAGAGGTCAACCTTGGCATGGCGGGCGCGCTGCGGGTGGGCCAAGCGCAGGGCTGGGACATCGTGCCGATCCTCTGGGCGGGGGCGATCCCTTCGGCCCATGTCAGCCGCGAGGCCTATGAGACGATTGCGGGTGAGATCATCGAAGGCATTCAGGACGCCGGGCCGCTCGACGGGGTCTTTCTGGACCTGCACGGCGCCATGGTGGCGGAGCATCTCGACGACGGGGAAGGGGAGCTTGTCCGCCGTTTGCGTGCGGTCGTGGGGCCGGAGGTGCCGATCGCCACGGCGCTCGACCTGCACGGCAATATCTCTGAAGATTTCGTTGCGAATGTCGATGTGCTTGTCGGTTTTCGCACCTATCCGCATGTGGACATGGCAGATACCGGCGCTGCCGCGGCCCGCCAGCTTGACCGGATCATGACAACCGGCCAGCGTCCGGCCAAAGCCTTTCGCCAGATGTCATATTTGGTGCCGATCCCATTTCAATCGACCGAAATGTCGCCGGGACGTGAGCTTTATGAGGGGGTCGCCGCCTGTGAAACTGCGGGGGCGCTCTCGGCCAGCCTGTTCATGGGCTTCCCGGCGGCGGATATTCCCGATTGCGGCCCCGTGGCCGTCGCCTATGGCGAGACGCAGACCGCAGCAGACGCCGCCGCCGACAGGCTTGCCGCAGCCTATGAGGCGGCAGCGCCCGCCTTCTTGGAAAATGAGGCCTATAATCCCGACAGGGCCGTGGCCGAGGCCCTGTCGCGTGCCGCCGGGCCGGGGCGTGGGCCTGTGGTCACCGCCGACACCCAAGACAACCCCGGCGCGGGCGGCGTATCGGCCACCACCGGCATGTTGCGCGCGCTCGTCAAGGCCGAGGCCCAGAACGCGGCCATCGGGTTGATCGTCGACCCCGCCGCCGCCGAAGCGGCGCATCAGGCCGGGGTCGGTGCCGAGGTTAACCTGCGCCTTGGCGGACATGCCGACATCACGGATGACGCGCCGTTTGAAACGACGGCGACGGTTCAGCATCTTTGCGACGGAACGCTGCGCGCGACCGGCCCCTATTATGGCGGCACGGCGCTGAACCTTGGCCCCTCGGCCTGTCTGCGCATCGGCGGGGTCCATGTCGTCGTGACCAGCCGCATCGCCCAGATGGCCGACCGCGAGATGTTCCGCTTTGTCGGCATCCAACCTGAAGAGATGGATCTTTTGGTGGTCAAAAGCTCCACCCATTTCCGCGCAGACTTTGCCCCCATCGCGCGCGACATCCTTGTCGCCTGTGCGCCGGGGCCGATGCCCCTCAATCCAGCCGATTTGCCCTTCACGCGCCTGCGCGCAGTGCTTCGGCTGTCTCCGAATGGCCCCCGTTTCGGGGCCAAGGGTGCCCAAAGCGCACCACCCGACCAGGGCGGCAAGACCGCCTTGGCCCAATAAAAACCAAAAGATCACTCAACAAGGGAAAACCACATGATACCTCTACGATCGGCACTGAAACAGTCGCGCGGACTTGCCGCCGCCTTTGCCGCGACCACGGCGCTTTTGGCACCCGGCTCTCTGGCGGCGCAGGATGGCGAAACGACCATCACCGCGGTCATGCACTCGGGCCTGCGGGTTCTCGATCCGGTCATCACCACCGCGCATATCACCCGCAACCACGGTTATATGGTCTATGACGTGCTGACCGCCGTGGACGAAAACTTTGAGCCGCAGCCCCAGATGGCCAGCTGGGAGGTCTCGGATGACGGGCTCGTCTATACTTTCACCCTGCGCGATGGGCTGATGTTCCATGACGGCGCGCCGGTGACTGGCGAAGATGTCGTGGCCTCGCTCAAACGCTGGGGCAAGCGTGACGGCGGCGGGCAGTTGATCTTTGACGTGACCGAGAGCCTTGAGGCCAGCGACGAAAAGACCGTCGTCTGGACCCTGACCGAGCCTTTTGGCCCGCTTTTGTCGGTGATCTCCAAACAATCTGCCGTGCCGCCCTTCATCATGCCCAAGCGGGTGGCCGAAACCTCGGCGGATGAGACGATTACGGAATATATCGGCTCCGGCCCCTTCGTCTTTAACCAAGATGAATACGAGCCCGGCGTGAACGTCACCTATGAGAAGTTCGACGACTACGTCCCGCGTAACGAGGAAGCCTCGTGGATGGCGGGCGGTAAGGTGGTCAATGTCGACCGTGTGGTCTGGACGACGATGCCCGACGCGCTCACTGCGATCAACGCGCTTTCGGCGGGGGAGATCGACTATCTCGAACAGGTGCAGATCGACCTGCTGCCGATCCTCGACGCCAGCCCCGAGGTCACGGTCGAGACCCGCGATGACCTTGGCTATGTCACCATCGGTCGGCCCAACCACCTGCACCCGCCCTTCGACAACAAGCTGGTGCGTCAGGCGGCGATGGCGGCGCTGGATCAAGAATCCATGCTGCAAACGATGCAGGGCGACCCGGCCTATTATAACGTCTGCGGCGCGATCTTTGGCTGTTCGACCCCTCTGGGCGACGAAGCGGATGCGGAGATCGTGACCGGCGGCGCGGACCCGGAAAAGGCGAAGGCTCTGCTTGAAGAAGCCGGCTATGACGGCACGCCCATCGTGCTGATGGCGCCGACGGATGTGATCAGCTTGATCAACCAGCCGGTGGTGGCCGCCCAAGCCCTGCGCGAGGCGGGTTTCGAAGTCGACATGCAGTCGATGGACTGGCAATCGGTCGTGCAGCGCCGCGCCCAGCAAAGCCCGGTCTCTGAGGGCGGCTGGAACATGTTCTTCACCAACTGGATGGTGCCCGAGATTTCGGATCCGCTGACTAACGTGATGGTCAGTGGCCGTGGCGACGAGGCGTGGTTCGGCTGGCCCGATGACCCCGAGATCGAAGAACTGCGTGCGAAGTTCATGAAGGCCGAAGGGCCCGAGGCGCAAAAGGAAGTGGCCGTCGAGATCCAGAAACACGTCATGGACAACGTCAACTACATCATGATGGGTGAATATCTGATCCCGCAGGCGCGTCGGAACACGATCCAGAACATGCTGCCATCGCCCGTGCCGGTGTTTTGGAACATGACCAAAGAGGCGGAGTAATCCAGCCTTCGGAGGGCGCGGCCGCCGCGCTCTCCACCGTCATCTCTGCCCGCAGGCAGCGCCCCCGCTTCCGGGCCTGCCTTCTTTCCGCCGAAAGGGACCTTCCGGAAAATGCTCGTCTATATCCTGAAGCGCGTCTTGGCCACGATCCCGGTCATGCTGATCGTCGCCATCTTCGTCTTCCTCCTGCTGCGTCTCACCCCCGGTGATCCGGCAGCCATTCTCGCCGGCGATGCCGCCACCCCTGCACAGCTTGAACGGATCCGTGACCGGCTGGGTCTGAATGACCCGCTGCTGACACAGTTCTTCACATGGATCGGGCAATTGCTGCGCGGCGATCTGGGCGTGTCGCTTTTGTCGAACACCTCCGTGGCGGGCATGTTGGGCGACCGGCTGGGGCCGACCATCAACATCGCGCTGATGACCATCACCATCTCTGTCCTGCTGGCGGTGCCGATGGGCGTGATCGCCGCATGGCGTCACCGCACTTGGGTCGACTTTCTGGTGATGTCCTTCTCGGTGCTGGGCTTTTCGGTGCCGGTCTTCGTGATCGGCTATATCCTGATCCAAATCTTTGCGATCGAACTGCGTTGGGTGCCGGTGCAGGGCTACAAGGCGCCTTCGGAGGGCATCGGGCCGTTCTTCTCGCGCGCCATTCTGCCCTCGCTCACGCTGGCCACCATCTATGTGGCGCTCATCGCGCGGATGACGCGGGCCTCCATGCTCGAAGTGCTGGGCGAAGATTACATCCGCACCGCGCGGGCCAAGGGCGTGCGCGAGAATGTCGTGCTGTTTCGCCATGCGCTGCGCAATGCCGCCGTGCCGATCCTGACCATCATCGGCACCGGTTTCGCGCTGCTGATCTCGGGCGTGGTGGTGACGGAAAGCGTCTTTAACATCCCCGGCATCGGGCGGCTTACGGTCGATGCGATCCTCGCGCGCGACTACCCCGTCATTCAGGCGATGATCCTGCTGACGGCGGGCATCTACGTCTTCGTGAACCTCTTGGTTGACGTCTCCTATTCATTCTTCGACCCAAGGATCCGGTACTGACATGATCGAGCAACCCCAATCCCGTCACAGCGCCTTTCAGGTGCTGACCGGACTGCTTTCCCTGCCTGCGGGCGCAAGGGTCGGTATCGGCCCGCTGCTGGCGGCGCTTATCCTCCTGGCGATCGTGCTGGCGTCGATCTTGGCACCGCTTTACGTGCCATATGACCCGCTGGCGATGAACTCTGTCGCGCGGCTCAAGCCGCCTTCCGAAGAGTATCTTTTGGGCACCGACCCCTATGGCCGCGACACGTTTTCGCGGGTGATGACCGGCGGGCGCGTGTCGCTGCTGATCGGGGTCGGGGCGGCCTTGGTCAGCGTCGCCATCGGCTTGGCCATCGGCCTTGTGGCTGGCTTCTTTCGGGTGGCGGATGGCATCATCATGCGGATCATGGACAGCCTGATGGCGATCCCCGCGATCCTGCTGGCCATTGCGCTCGTGGCGCTGAACGGGCCATCGCTCGGCTCGGTCATCATCGCCATCACGGTGCCGGAGGTGCCCCGCGTGGTGCGGCTGGTGCGCTCGGTCGTGCTGTCGGCGCGGGAGGAACCCTATGTCGAGGCGGCCATCGCGCTCGGCTCGTCGATGCCCAAGATCCTGATCCAGCACCTGATGCCCAACACCATGGCGCCGCTGATCGTCCAAGGCACTTATATCTGCGCCTCGGCGATCCTGATCGAGGCGATCCTGAGCTTCCTCGGCGCGGGCGTCAGCACGGAGATCCCCACATGGGGCAATATCATGGCCGAGGGGCGGACTTATTTCCAGATCAAGCCGGGGCTGATCTTCTGGCCGGGGCTGCTGCTGTCGCTTTGCATCCTGTCGATCAACCTTTTGGGCGATACCGCGCGCGATCTGCTCGACCCGCGCATGAAGAAACGGGAGGGCTGAGAGATGCAGTTCAAGACCAAAGACTTCTCCGACGCGCGTGAGGTGCTCAAAGTGCGCGACCTGCGCATCGGGCTTGCCGGGCGGCCACAGGCGAAACCGGTGATCGACGGGATCGACCTCACCATCCGCGCGGGCGAGACGCATTGTCTCGTCGGTGAATCCGGCTCGGGCAAGTCGGTTACCTCGCTGGCGGCTATGGGGCTGCTCCCGAAATCGGCGCTGGAGGTGCAAAGCGGCAGCATCACGCTGGACGATTTCGAGATCACCAGCGCCAGCCACGCGCAAATGCGCCAGCTGCGCGCGCGGCGGATCGCGATGATCTTCCAAGAGCCGATGACCGCGTTGAACCCAGTGCTGCGGGTGGGCGAGCAGATCATGGAAGTGCTCAACATGCATAGCGATCTGAGCCAATCCGAGGCCAAGAAACGCACGCTCGACATGATGGATCAGGTGCATCTGCCGGATGTGAACCGCATCTTCAGCGCCTTCCCGCACCAGCTTTCCGGCGGGCAGCGCCAGCGCATCATGATCGCCATGGCGCTGATCCTCGACCCCGATCTGCTGATCGCGGATGAGCCGACGACGGCGCTGGATGTGACCACACAGTTGCAGATCCTCAAGCTCATCGCCGAGATGCAGGAGCGCCACGGCACCGCCGTTCTCTTCATCACCCACGACATGGGCGTGGTGGCCGAGATCGCGGATACCGTGACGGTGATGCAGCAGGGTAAGATCGTCGAACGCGCGCCGATTGAAAAGCTGCTGACCAAGCCGGAGAAGGAATATACCCGCACCCTGCTGACCGCCGTGCCCAACCTCACCCCGCGGCCCGCAAGGGCGGCGGCATCGCAAAGCGAAGTGGTCCGTGTGGCCGGGCTCGACATGACCTATGGCGGCGGCGGTTTCCTGCGCCGCAGCGAAGGCGTAAAGGCCGCGCAGGATGTCAGCTTTACCATCAAGCCGGGGCGGACGCTGGGCATCGTGGGGGAGTCCGGTTCGGGCAAATCCACCGTGGCGCGGGCCATCATGCGGCTGATCGACCCGACAGCGGGCAGCGTGAATGTCGCGGGGACCGAGATCGCCAAACTCTCCCGCCGTCAGCTGCGCGACCACCGCAAGCATCTGCAAATCGTGTTCCAAGACCCCTACCGCTCGCTCAACCCGCGTTGGACCGTGGCGCGCAGCCTTTGCGAAGGGCCGATCAACTTCGGCACCCCGCGCGAAGAGGCGATGCGCCATGCGGCTGAGCTGATGGAACTGGTGGACCTGCCACGCGACGCACTCGACCGCTATCCGCATCAATTCTCAGGCGGGCAACGCCAGCGTATCGCCATCGCGCGGGCGGTGGCGATGAAGCCCGATCTGCTGGTCGCGGATGAGGCCGTCTCGGCCCTTGATGTGAGCGTGCAGGCGCAGGTGCTCGATCTTTTGGATGACATTCAAGAGAAGTTCGGCGTGGCCATGCTTTTCATCACCCATGACCTGCGCGTCGCGGCGCAGATTTGTGACGAGGTCTTGGTCATGCAGCGCGGGCAGGTCGTCGAATACGGCCCCGCGGGCGATGTGTTGGCCAACCCGCATCACGACTACACGCGCAACCTGATCGAAGCGGCCCCGGGCCGCCATTGGGATTTTGCCAACTACCGCGCGCTCGGCAGCGCCACCATGACGACAGGAGCCACCGCATGACCGTCCTTCCCAAGATCGAAGCCTTCGCCGCCGATCTCACCGCTATCCGCCAAGACATCCACGCCCATCCCGAACTGGGGTTCGAAGAGGTCCGCACCGCGGGCATCGTGGCCGAAAAGCTGCGCGCCTACGGGGTGGATGAGGTGCACGAAGGGCTGGGTGGCACCGGGGTTGTCGGGATCATCAAGGGCACGGGCGGTGGCAACCGCCGTGTGGGGCTGCGCGCAGATATGGACGCCCTGCCGATTGTGGAGGATTCCGGCGTGCCCTACACCTCGACCAACCCCGGGCGGATGCATGCCTGCGGCCACGATGGCCATACCACCATGCTCTTGGGGGCCGCGCGTTATTTAGCGGAGACACGGGATTTCGACGGCACCGTGGTGCTGATCTTTCAACCCGCCGAAGAGGGCTTGGGCGGCGCGCGCCGGATGCTGGAGGAGGGGCTGTTCGAGAAGTTCCCCTGCGACGAGATTTACGGCATGCACAACGATCCAAACTCAGAGCCGGGCGTGGTCAATGTCACCCCCGGCGCGGCAATGGCCGGGGCGGCCTTCTTTGACATCACCGTCAAAGGCACTGGCAGCCACGCCGCCATGCCGCATCAGTCGCGCGATCCCATCGTCATCGGCACGGCACTGGTCCAGCAGTTGCAATCCGTCGTCAGCCGCAACACGCCGCCGACCAAGCCGATCGTGCTGTCGGTCACCAAATTCAACGCAGGCTCGGCCTATAACGTGGTGCCGGATGCGGCCACCATTGCGGGCACGATCCGGTACTTCCACCAAGACGTAATCGAAATGGCCGAGGCCCGGATGCGAGAACTCTGCGCCGGTATGGCCACAGCCTATGGGATCGAGATCGAAGTCGACATCCGCAATGTCTTTGACGTGTTGATGAACGACCCCGAACTGACCACCGCCTATGTCGAAGCGGCGGCCAGCGTGGTCGGGGGCGAGAACGCCCATGTCTCGACCGAACAGGCCAGCGGGTCGGAGGATTTTGCCGATATGCTGAAAGTGGTGCCGGGGGCCTATTGCCGCGTGGGCCATGCGGGCAGCGTGCCCTTGCACAATCCCGGCTTCGTGCTGGACGACGGCATTCTGCCGGTCGGTGCCTCGATCTATGCGCGGATCGTCGAGACGCGCCTGGCAAAGGTCGGCAGCTAAGTATTTGTATTACTAATGTTTATTTAAGTCATCTGCGCCGTTTTTGCGGGGCGGAAGAAAGGATTTTGACGATGACAAACCCGCTTGATCTGCCCTTTGATGCCGAAGAGATGCTCACCGGCCTGCGCCCGTGGATCGAAACCGAAAGCCCCACATTCGACGGGGCGGCGGTGAACCGGATGATGGATGTGGCGCAGCACGATCTGGCGGTCTTGGGCGCGCGGACGGAACGTATTCCCAGCCCGATGGGGCTGGGCGACAGCCTGCGCGCTGAAATGCCCCATCCCCGCGCGGGCGAGGGGGGCATTCTGCTTTTGGGTCATATGGACACGGTTCACCCGCTCGGCACCTTGGCGAGCCTGCCCTACAAACGCGAAGGCGAGATCTGCTACGGCCCCGGACTGATGGACATGAAGGGCGGCAATTACGTCTACCTCGATGCGCTGCGCAAACTACAGGCCGCCGGGGTCGAGACGCCGCTGCCGGTGACGGTGCTTTTCACCCCGGATGAGGAAATCGGCACCCCCGCCACTCGTAGCCTGATCGAAGAAGAGGCGAAGCGCCATAAATACATCCTCGTCCCCGAACCCGCTCGCCCCGACGGCGGCGCGGTGATCGGGCGCTACGCCATCGCGCGGTTCAACCTCCAGACCCGGGGCCGCCCTAGCCACGCGGGCTGGGCGCTCGCCGAAGGCCGCTCGGCCATCGCGGAGATGGCCAAGGCCGTGGGCACGATCGAAGGCATGACCACCGAGGATTGCACCTTCTCGCTCGGGGTCTTTCACGCGGGCCAATGGGTCAACTGCGTATCCTCGGTCTGCGATGCCGAAGTGCTCACGATGGCGAAAACGCAAGAGCAGCTCGACGCGGGCGTGGAAAAGATGATGGCGCTGAACTCGGACGAAGGCGACGTGATCATGGAAATCCGCCGCGGCGTCACCCGCCCGGTTTGGGAACCCGACCAGCCGGGCACGATGGCGATGCTGAAGCTCGCGCAGGAGATTGGGGGCGAACTGGGGATCGAGATCACCGGAAGCTCTGCCGGGGGCGGATCGGACGGCAATTTCACCGGCTTCCTCGGCCTGCCGACGCTGGATTCCATCGGCGTGCGCGGCAAGGGGCTGCATACGTTGCAGGAGCATATCTATGTCAACAGTCTCACCGAACGTGCGAAACTGGCGGCGGGGTTGTTCTGTCGGTTGACGGCTTGAGGGGGGAGGGGGCGGAGACCCCCTCTAAACCACCCCCGCCGCTAGCTGCTGCGCGTCGCCCCATTCGCGGGGGGATTGGCCGTACATGCGTTTGAACTCTCGGCTGAATTGCGAAGCGCTGATATAGCCCACTGCCATTGCCGCTTCGCTGACCGTGGCGCCGCCTGCGATTTTGACGGCGGCATTGTTCAGGCGCATGGATTTGACGAATTGTATCGGCGACATCGTCGTTACCTGTTTGAACTTGCGGTGAAATACCGCGCGGCTCATGCCCGCGCGTTGGGCCATCGCGTCGATGGAGATGGGCGCGTCGAGATGGGCTGCGACATGCGAGATGGCCCGCGCCACGGCATTGCCCGCCCCGAAGGCCCGCCGCGCGAAGAGCCCTGCCTCTCCTTTCAAGATGGCGTAGTAAAGTTCGCGCAGGCGCGCCTCGGCCAGCACGGCGCGATCGGTTTCGCTTTCGCTCAATTGCAGCAGGCGCAGCAGGGCGTCGGAGAAAGCCCCGTCCCATGCCGCGAGTTTAATCCCCTCGGCGCGCAGGTCGGCGGGGGCAGGGGGGAGGAGGCTCCCCGCGCTTTCCATTTCAAGCGAAAGCTCCGCCATAAGTCGCGCGTCCAGAGCGATGTAGGCGCCGAATAGCGGGGTCTGGGGTGAGGCGCTTGGCGCGCCCGCTTTGACCGGCATCGACATGGGGCAGCACATATAGCGGCTGTCGTCATAGACATAGCGCTGACCGTCGAGCACCGCCTCTTTCGCGCCGCTGACGATGGCGATGACAGAGGGTTCATAGACCGCAGGCGCGCAAGGGATCGCGCTGGTGGCGCGGAAATACTGCACGCCCTTGATGCCGGTCTCGGTCAGCCCGTCGGCATGGCTGTGCCGTTCGATGATATGGCGGATTTGGTCTTTGCTCATGCGTGGAGATTAGGGCCGCATGAGTGTTTCATGCAATGGCTGTGAGAGGATCAGGCAAGTAATCGCGACGATCCGGTCTATTTCCGTAGGGGGTTGAGATTTATCTGCAGGGTCAACGGGGCGCGATGCCTCAGTAAAGCTAAGGAACGAGACCATGACAGATAAGACTTTCGGCGCGCACGGCTGGACCCCTGAGCGGATTGACGGGGTAGAGGGGAAGACCTTTGTGATCACCGGGGCCAATGCCGGGGCCGGGTTTCAGGCAGCGCGCACCTTGCTGCGCAAAGGTGCCGCGGTGGTGATGCTGAACCGCAGCGCGGAACGGTCGGCAGAGGCGGTGGCCAACCTGAAAGACGAATTTGGCGCAGCGGCGCAGGTGCGTTTCGTGCAGATGGACCTTGCCGATTTGCCGTCGGTGCGCCGCGCGGCGGCAGAGGTTCTGCGCGATATTCCCCGCGTTGATGCGCTGATCTGCAACGCCGCCATCGCGCAGGTGCCAAACCGCCAGTTGACCAAGGCGGGCCACGAAAGCCAGCTCGGCACCAATCACTACGGCCACTTCCTGCTCTGCGGCTTGCTCTTTGACCGGATCGACGAAAGCAATGGGCGGATCGTGGTGGTGGCAAGCCTTGGTTACAAGATGGGCCTGCGCACCATCCAGTTCGACGACATGAACTGGGACAAGAACTACCGCGCCAACCCAGCCTATAGCCAAAGCAAGCTGGCGCAGATGATGTTTGCCTATGAGTTGCAGGACCGTGTCGCGCGGGCGGGGAGGCAGGTGGCGGTCTATGTCTGTCACCCCGGTGCCTCGGCCACCTCTTTGATCCGCACCAGTGGCGGGCTGATGACCCGGTTCACTTGGTGGCTGATGTCGAAATTGCCGATCGTTCAAACGGCGGAGCGTGGTGCCTATCCCGAGGTCATGTGCGCCACCGAGGATGGGCTAGAGCAGCGCGCGCTTTATGGCCCCACAGGCCGGATGGAGATGGTCGGCCCGGTCGGGCGCGGCAGGTTGGAGCCCTATGCCTATGACAAAGAGACGATGGTCAGGCTCTGGGAACGGTCCGAGGCGGAAACCGGCTTTCGCTGGGCGGTTTGAGGGGCGGGTGGGGCCTGTCTCCGCCCTGCTCAGAACGCGCGATATCCGCGGGCCATCCGCGCCGAAGGAGAGTGTCGATTTTCGCAGCGTTTGCACAATAAAGTTGCACTTGAAGAGTCCCTTGCGGACAATTCTTGCCAAATGAGATCATTTGGTTAGTCTCTGATCTCGGGTCGCCCGACCAATAGCGTATTTCAAGTAAGCAAAGGGGCGGCCACTCTGGGAGGAGGAAACATGACTGAGACTAAAAAGTTCAATCGACGTTCGTTCCTGACGAAGTCCGCACTTGCTGGGGGGGCGGCGACGGGGAGCATGCTGGCCGCACCAGCGGTGCTGGCCCAAGCGCCGATCGTCATCAAGATGCAGACGTCGTGGAACGACGCGAACATCTGGCAAGACTTTGCCCGCGATTATGCGACGCGGGTCGAGGAGATGTCAGGCGGGCGTCTGAAGGTCGACGTGCTGCCCGCGGGCGCGGTCGTGGCGGCGTTTCAGGTGCTCGATGCGGTGAACGACGGTCTGATCGACGCGGCGCATTCGGTGCCCGTCTATTGGTACGGCAAGAACAAGGCCGCATCGCTCTTTGGCACCGGCCCGGTTTTCGGCGGCTCTGCCACCACAATGCTGTCGTGGTTCTATCAAGGCGGCGGTCAGGAGCTTTATAACGAGCTGACGCAGGACATCATGGGCCTCGACGTTGTGGGCTACATGGGCTTCCCGATGTTCGCCCAGCCCTTCGGCTGGTTCAAGAATGAGGTCAATACCGTCGACGACCTGCAGGGCTTCAAATACCGCACCGTGGGTCTGGCGGCCGATCTGATGGCCAAGCTGGGCATGTCGGTGGCACAGCTGCCGGGCGGGGAGATCGTGCCCGCGATGGAGCGCGGCGTGATCGACGCCTTTGAGTTCAACAACCCCTCGTCGGACAAGGACTTCGGCGCGCAGGACGTGGCCAAGAACTACTACCTGTCGTCCTATCACCAAGCCTCCGAGAGCTTTGAGTTCCTGTTCTCCAAGATGTTCCTCGAAGACCTCGACCCTGATCTTCAGGCAATCTTGAAATACGCGGTTGAGGCGGCTTCGACCGCGAACACGGCCAAGGCGATGGACCGCTATTCGGCGGACCTTCAGTTCCTGCAAAACGAGGCTGGCGTGACCGTGCGGCGCACCTCCAAGGAAATCTTGGATGCGCAGCTTAAGGCATGGGATGAACTGATCCCCGAGCTGGAATCCGACCCTTTCATGAAAAAGACCCTCGACAGCCAGCGCGAATGGGTCGACCGCGTGGCCTATTACGAGTTGATGAACTCGCCGGATTACGGGCTTGCTTACGAGCATTACTTCCCCGGCAAGATCAAACTCTGATCCCGCAAACCCATAACATCACCGCGAACTCCGGCGCATGGCGTGCCGGGGTTCGTGCGAGATACCGAGGGCATCATGATATCTTTCATTCGGTTCGCCGATAACCTTTCCGCATGGTTCGGCAAGGCTTTTGCGTGGCTCATTTTGCTGATGTCCATCGGCACGGGCTACGAGGTTTTTGTGCGATATGTGCTGAACAATCCCACGGCTTGGGCGCTGGATGTGTCCTTCATCATGTATGGCACGCTCTTTATGATGGGCGGGGCCTATACGCTGTCGCGGGGCGGCCATGTGCGGGGGGATTTCCTCTACCGGCTGTTCCAGCCGCGCACCCAAGGCATGATCGACCTCGTGCTCTATATCATCTTCTTTTTCCCCGGCGTCACCGCGCTGATCCTCGCAGGCTGGAAGTATGCCGCCCGCTCGTGGTCATACGGCGAGGTGTCGGTCAACAGCCCGGCGGGGGTTCCGATCTATCAATTCAAGGCGATCATCGTGGCGGCGGGGATACTGCTGTTCATCCAAGGCATCGCGCAGGTCTGCCGCTGTCTCATCGCCATACGTTCCAACTACTGGCTCGAAGCCGAGGAAGACGTCTTTGAGACCGAAGACCTCATGATGCGCGAAGCCAACAAGGCCGAAAAGGGCCATCTCACATGACCGATCCGCAAATCGCCCTGATGATGCTTGGGCTATTCATCGTCTTTGTTTTCCTGGGCTTTCCGATTGCTTTCACGCTGATGGCCATGGGCATCGGCTTTGGCTACTACGCCTATTTCGACGCGCGCCGCATGTGGCGCAGTTTCGACCGGCTGGACGAGGGGGCCGGCCAATGGGAGCAATGGTCGACCTGGATAGATGGGTTCTTCAACAACCGAATATTCGACCTTTTCGTGAACCAGACCTTTACGGTGATGTCGAACGAAGTGCTGACGGCGGTGCCGCTGTTCCTTTTCATGGGCTATATCGTGGAGCGGTCGAATATCGTTGACCGGCTGTTCACTACGCTCAACATCGCCTCCAAGAACATTCCCGGCTCCATGGGTGTGGCGGCGCTGATCACCTGCGCGCTGTTCGCCACCGCCACCGGCATCGTCGGCGCGGTGGTGACGCTGATGGGGCTGCTAGCGCTGCCCGCGATGCTGAAGGCGCGCTACAACCCGTCCTTTGCCGCCGGCATCATCTGCGCTGGGGGCACGCTGGGCATCCTGATCCC
Source organism: Sulfitobacter sp. 1A15258 (assembly GCF_043557045.1). Classification (NCBI taxonomy): domain Bacteria; kingdom Pseudomonadati; phylum Pseudomonadota; class Alphaproteobacteria; order Rhodobacterales; family Roseobacteraceae; genus Sulfitobacter; species Sulfitobacter sp. 1A15258. The sequence goes on from NZ_JBIFFK010000002.1 coordinate 127,120, forward strand.
GCCCTCGATCATGCTGATCGTCTATGCGGCGGCGACCAATGTCTCCATCGTGCGGCTTTATGCGGCCGCACTCCTGCCGGGGCTGACGCTGGTGGGGCTCTACCTGATCTACATCATCGGGCGCTCTCTCTTGCAGCCCTCCTCGGCCCCGCGCCCCACGGCGGATGAGGTGCCAGACATGCCGATGGGCAAGCTGTTGCTGATGATCGCCACCTCCTTCCTGCCGCTGGCCTTCCTCATCTTTGCGGTGCTGGGCTCGATCCTCTTTGGCCTCGCCACCCCGACAGAGGCGGCTTCGATCGGGGCGCTTGGGGGCATCTTCCTTGCCTTCATTTACCGTGCGATGACATGGCAGCGGATGCGCGAGAGCGTGTATCTCACGGTGCGCACCACGGCGATGGTCTGCTGGCTTTTCGTCGGCTCCTACACCTTCTCGGCGGTGTTCTCCTACCTTGGTGGGGAGCATGTGATCTCGGAGTTCGTGCAATCGCTGAACCTGTCGCCGATCATGTTCCTGATCCTTGCGCAGCTCATCATCTTTCTGCTCGGCTGGCCGCTGGAATGGTCCGAGATCATCATCATCTTCGTGCCGATCTTCTTGCCGCTGCTGGCCGTCTTCGAGATCGACCCGCTGTTCTTCGGCATCCTCGTGGCGCTGAACCTGCAGACCTCGTTCCTGACGCCACCGATGGCGATGTCGGCCTATTACCTCAAGGGGATTGCCCCGCCCGAGCTGCGGTTGACGCAGATCTTCGCGGGGGTCATGCCCTTCCTGTTCTGCGTGATCCTGTCGATGATCTTGATGTATGTTTTCCCGCAGATCGTCTTCTACCTGCCGGAGGTGTTCTATGGGCGCTGAGGCACGGATGACCGCCCCGGCAGCGCTTGGCGTGGTCGAGCTGCGGGACCGTCTGGCGACCGGCGCATTGGATGCGCTGGCGCTGGTGGAAAGCTACATCGCGCGGATCGAAGCGCGCGAGGAGGTGGTGGGCGCTTGGGCATGGTTCGATCCCGAATTCGCCCGCGCGCAGGCCCGAACGCTTGATAGTTATCGCCGGGCGGGCAGGCCGCTGGGGCGGCTGCACGGGCTGCCGGTGGGGCTGAAAGACGTGATCGACACGCGCAGCATCCCCACCGAAAACGGCGCGGCGCAGGACAAGGGGCGCGTGCCGCTGCGCGATGCTTTCATCGTCGAGCGGCTGCGGGCCGAAGGCGCGATCATCATGGGCAAGACTGTCACGACCGAACTGGCCTTCATGCATCCGAACAAAACCACCAATCCGCATAATCCGGGGCATAGCCCCGGCGGCTCGTCCCAAGGGTCGGCGGCGGCGGTGGCCGATGGGATGGTGCCCTTGGCCATCGGCACGCAGACCGGCGGGTCGGTGATCCGGCCTGCGTCCTATTGCGGGGTCACCGGGTTCAAACCAACCTTCGGCGCGATCCCGCGCAGGGGGGTGCTGACGCAATCGCCCTCGCTCGACACCATTGGCGTCTTTGCCAGCGATCCCGCTGGGGCCGCGCTGCTGGCCGAGGTGCTGTTTGGCCATGATCCCGAAGACAGCGCGACCGAGCTTGCCCCAACCCCCGCGCTCTTGGCCGAGGCGACCAGCGCGCCGCCGATCCCGCCGGTTTTCGGCTTTGTCCGCCCGCCGGGGTGGGAGGATGCCGATCCGCAGCTGCATGCCGCTTTCGAGGAATTGGTCGCGGCCCTTGGCGATCAGGCTTTCGAGATGCCCCTGCCGCCGGTCTTTAACGAGGCTGCCGAGGCGCGCAAACGCATCAATTTTGCCGAGATGGCCTATCACTTCTACCCCTATCTGCGCGACGGGGCCGAGCTGCTCTCACCCGTGGCACGGGAGGCGATGGAGGCGGGCAATAAGGTGCTGGCCCGCGATTACCAATCGGCCCGCGACCTGCCCAAGGTGCTGACCGCCGCACTCGAAGAGTTGCTGACCCGTTGCGACGTGCTGCTCTGCCCCGCAGCCACCGGCCCCGCGCCGCGCGGGTTGAAGACCACCGGCGATCCGATCTTCAACGGTCTCTGGACGTTCTGCGGCAGCCCCTGTGTGTCGCTGCCGTTGATGACCTCGGAAGAGGGCTTGCCGATGGGAGTGCAACTGGTCGGCGGTCACGGTCAAGACGGGCGTTTGGTGCGCAGCGCCCAGTGGCTTTTCGACTGGGCCGATGGTGCAACTGAATGAGGATGAGACCATGAACCGCCTACTTGCCCTGCTCGCCTTTACCGCGATTGCGGTGTTTTTGCTGATCCTCGCCGTGGAGGTGCCCAGCATCGACCTGATCATCATCGTCGCGGTGACGCTGGCTTTTGTGGCCTATGACTTTTCCACCTCCAGCCGGAAAGATCGGGACTGAGCCATGGGCAAACCCGTCATTTGGATCACCCGGCAGCTGTCAGAGGCCACGCTCGACCGCGCGCGGCGGGATTACGAGGTGATCTGGGATCCCGCCGACAAGCCCGGCAGCGCCGAGGACATCATCGCGATGAGCGCGCGGGTCGATGGTATGATCCCCTGCCATTCCGAACATTTCAGCGCCGATGTGGTGGCCCGGCTCGACCCCCGGCTCAAGATCATCGCGAACCATTCCGTGGGCGTCGATCACTGCGATCTGCCCAGCCTCAAGGCGCGGGGGATCGTGGTGACGAACACGCCCGGTGTTTTGTCGGATGCCACGGCGGAACTGGCGCTGATGTTGATGCTGGGCGCGGCCCGTCATGCGGTTGCCGGGGACCGGCTGGTACGCAGCGGGCAGTGGCAGTCGTGGTCGCCTGCGATGCTGGTGGGAAAACAGCTTTCCGGCGCGCGGCTTGGCATCATCGGGATGGGCGGCGTGGGCCGGGCCTTTGCCCGCAAGGCGCGGGGGCTGGACATGGAAATACATTACCACAACCGCCGCCGTCTGGACCCGGAAGCGGAGGCGGGGGCCACGTATCACGCCGAATTGGACGACCTGCTGGCGGTCTCGGACTTCCTCTCGCTGCACTGTCCCGCCACGCCTGAGACGGTGGGCCTGATGAACGCCGCGCGCTTGGCGCGGCTGCCCAAGGGCTGCGTGATCGTCAACACCGCGCGGGGCAATCTGGTGGATGAGGCGGCGCTGCTCGACGCGCTCACCTCGGGCCATGTCGGGGCGGCGGGGTTGGATTGCTTCGTGACCGAGCCGGGCGGCAACCCGGCCTTTGCGGCCCATGATAACGTCATGATGATGCCCCATGTCGGCAGCGCCTCCGTGGCCACCCGCGACGCGATGGGCTTCAAGGCGCTGGACAATCTCGCCCATTTTTTCCGGGGCGAGGCGCCGCCGGATCAGGTGTAGCGGCAGCGGCTCTTCTAGGTGGCGCGCGGTGGCGGGGCAGGGGTGTTCCGCCCCGACCCTCGTGGGGCGGGTAGGGTGATGATGGCCAAGCAGCCGATCACCAGCGCCACGCCGATCCAGCCCAGCGGGGGCAGACGCTCGCCCACGATCAGCACGGCCAGCACCGCCGCGACGACCGGCTCGAACAGGGTGATCACGGTGGCCGTGCTCGCCTCCACCCGGGCGAGGCCGTAGCCGAAGGCGATGTAGCCCAGAAACATCGGTACGGCGGCCATGTAGAGCCCCACCGCGGCGTTGGCCCAAGAGGCCAGAAACGCCCCGCCCGAGACCGCCAGCACCGGCATCAGCAAGAGCCCGCCCAGCCCAAAGGTCGCCCCCATGGCCACGGCAGAGCCGGTGCCTTGCAGCATCATCCGGCGCGCGCTCCACGAATAAAGTGCGTAGGTGAAGCCGCCGATCAGACCCAGCAAAACGCCCAGAGGGACGGAGGGCGCGCTTACCGCGCTTCCATGGGCATCGCCTTCGGCTAGGCAAATCAGCCCCATGCCGATCAGCCCGACCGCCGCGCCGAAGGACCAGCGCAGGGTCAGGCGTCGGCCTTCCAGCAGGTATTCGATCAGCGCCGAGAGCAGCGGGGCGGAGCCGATGGTGATGACCGTGCCCACCGTTACCCCCGCCAGCCGCATCGCGCCGTAAAAGGCCAGCGGATAGACCGCCACGGCAAGCGCCCCGATGACCAGCAGGCGGCGCTGTTGCCAGAGCCGCCGCCGTTGGTTCAGGATGCCCCGCCCGGCCGAGAGGGCCTGTGCGATCCCGCCCAGCCCCATGGCAGCGGCACCGATGGCGGCGGCGCTGACCTCGGGGGCGAAGGTGGCGGCGGTGCCGGTCGTGCCCCAGACCACAGCAGCGAAAAGGATGGCGATCACGCCCCAGCGGTGGCCCTGCATCATGGAAACGCCCCTAGCATGTCATTGGTGCTGGCGCGCATCGCGCAGCAGGGTTTTGGCCAAATGCTGCGCGGCGGTCACCGCCTGCGCCCCGCGTAGCGGCCAAGTCTGTGTGAGCCCTTCGAGGATCAACAGCAACTCGGTCTCCGCGCCCGGCAGATCGGCGGCTGCGGCGGCCTTGGCCGCGACCTCGGCCTTATGGCGTGAGAGCAAGGCGTGCAGTTTTTCGCTGCCGGGGTCGGCGGCGACGGCGGCGTGGAACAGGCAGCCGTGCGAGGTTTCCGTTTCCATCCACTGCCCGACGCGGGTCAGAATTGCCTCAAGCGCCTTGGTCGGGGTCTCGGGCAGATCGCCGAAGACCAGCGCCAGATAGCGTTGTTGCCGGTTCTCCAGTGCCGCCAGCACCATTTCGGCGCGCGAGGGGGTGTATTTGTAGAGCGTGCGCAGGCTCACCCCGGCCGCATCGCGCAGGTCTTCGACGCTGGGGTCGGCAAAGCCGCGGGTGGCAAAGGCACGTTCCAGCCCGGCGGCGATCTTGCTTTTGGTATCTATCATGCTTGACGATGTAGAGGGATCGCTCTACCTACGCAAGTAGAGCAATCATTCTACATTTGACAATCCTACCCTGAAGGAGCCCGCGCGATGACACTACCAGAGACCATGAAAGCCATGCTGCTGACCGGCCACGGCGGCTTGGACAAGCTAGAATGGCGCGAAGATGTCGCGGTGCCAAAGCCCGCCGCCGGAGAGGTTCTGGTCCGCGTCGGCGCGGCGGCGGTGAACAACACGGATGTGAACACGCGCACGGGCTGGTATTCCAAAGCGGTGCGCGGCGACACTGGTTCGGCGGCGAGCGAAGGTTACGACGGCGCGTCGGACGCCGATGGCGGCTGGGCTGGTGCCTTGAGCTTCCCACGCATCCAAGGGGCCGATTGCTGCGGAGAGATCGTGGCGGTGGGCGCGGATGTCGACCAAGGCCGGATTGGCGAACGGGTTCTGATCCGCCCCATGTACAGCCCTGCGGGCGCGGGGCCGGATGATCTCGTCACCTTCGGATCGGAGCGGGACGGCGGTTTCGCGGAATATGCAACCGCCGAGGCCAGCAATGCCCTGCGGGTCGACAGCCCCCTCACGGACCTCGAACTCGCTTCCTTTCCCTGCGCCTTTTCGACGGCCGAGGGGATGATCCAGCGTGCCGCTTTGGGGGCCGAGCGTGTGTTAATCACCGGCGCCTCGGGCGGGGTCGGCTCGGCGGCGGTGCAACTGGCGATACGGCGCGGCGCGCATGTGACGGCGGTGACCAGCCCCGGCAAGATGGAGGCGCTGAGGGCGCTTGGCGCGGATGAGACCTTCGACCGGGATGCGACCCTGCCGGAGGACAGCTATGACGTGGTGCTCGACCTCGTCGGCGGGGCGGGTTGGCCCAAATTGCTTGACGCGCTGGTGACGCGTGGGCGCTATGTGACCTCGGGCGCGATTGCCGGGCCGATCGTGGAGTTGGACCTGCGCACGCTTTACCTCAAGGACCTGACACTGTTGGGCAGCACCCGGCAAGAGCCGAGCGTTTTTGCCGATCTGGTGGGCTATATCGAACGCGGAGAAATCCGGCCTGTCGTGGCGGAAACCTATGCGCTGCGCGATCTGAAGCAGGCGCAGGAGGCGTTCATCGAAAAGTCCCATATGGGGAAAATCGGGATCACTGTGGCGGATTAACCGCAAAAGCGGGCCGCTCGCCTTTAGGCGGTCGGCCCTTCATCGCGCAATAAATCAATCAGATTGATTTAAGCGTTGACTCACTTGCTTACATCTGGGATTTCTCCGGTGAAACGCCGCATGAACCGGGGGGAGGCCAGTTTGCAGCAGCTACAGACAGTCGACGACCGCGCCGCGCGCGGCTCGAACCAGAGCGGGATGCGGGCTTATAACGAACGGCTGGTCCTGTCGCTCATCCGGCGCAGCGGGCCGACGTCCAAGGCCGAGATTGCCCGGCTTACGGGCCTCTCGGCGCAGACCGTCTCCGTCATTATGCGCGCCCTCGAAGCCGAGGGTTTGCTGAAGAAAGGCGCGCGGGTGCGGGGCCGGGTGGGGCAGCCATCGGTGCCGATCAGCCTGAACGCCGAGGGCGCGTTTTTTCTGGGGCTAAAGGTCGGGCGGCGCAGCGTCGAATTGATCCTGACCGATTTCGAAGGGCAGGTGACCCGCCACAGCAGCGAGACCTATGCCCATCCCACGCCCGATGCGGTCATGGCCTTTGCCGCGCGCGCTTTGCAGGACGCGCTTGCCATCCTCTCCGCCGAGCAGCAGGCGCGGGTGGCTGGACTGGGCGTGGCCCTGCCCTTTGGCATCTGGGAATGGGAGGTCGCGGGCGGCGATCTAAGCGCGTGGCAGACCTTTGATATCGAAGCGGCTTTGGCGGAACTGGTCGATCTGCCGATCTATATCTGCAATGACACCTCTGCTGCTTGTGGGGCGGAACTGGTCTTTGGCGCGCAGGACAAACCGCGCGATTTCCTCTATTTCTACATCGGCTATTTCGTCGGCGGCGGGCTGGTGCTGGACAGCAAGCTCTACACCGGCAAAAGCGGCAATGCCGGGGCGCTCGGCTCCATGCCGTTGGCCGGGGATGCGGCGCGGCAATTGGTCGATGTGGCCTCTTTGGCGACTTTAGAGGGCGCCTTGCAAGAGGCCGGAGAGACCCGCCGCGCCCCGTGGAGCGATCCGGCGGCTTGGGGTTTTGGCGATGACATTTTGCACCCATGGCTCGACAGCACGACCGAGGCCTTGGCGCAGGCGATCCGGGCCGCGACATGTCTGATTGATTTCGACACGGTGATGATCGACGGGTCTGTGCCCGCAGAGGTTCGTGCCGAATTGGTCGCCCGCACGCGCCGCCACCTCGCCGCCCGGCCCCTGCCGGGCGTCACCCTTCCCGAATTGCGCGAAGGCACCGTCGGCAGCGACGCCCGCGCGCTCGGCGCGGCGAGCCTGCCGCTTTCGGACCGTTTCCTCGTCGACCGTGACGCATTTTTGAAAGGCTGACAGATGATCCTTTGCTGCGGAGAAGCCCTGATCGATATGATCCCGACCCCGACCAAGGCAGGCCCCGATGGCTTTGTGCCCCATGCGGGCGGGGCGGTGTTCAACACGGCCATCGCCCTGGGGCGGCTCGGCGCGCAGGTGGGGATGCTCTCGGGCCTGTCGTCTGACATGTTCGGGCGGCAGTTGGTCGACGGGCTGAAGGCGAGCCATGTGGATGTGTCGCACGTTGTCCTGTCCGACCGGCCGACGACGCTGGCCTTCGTTCGGCTGGTCGGCGGCCATGCGACCTATGATTTCTACGACGAAAACTCGGCGGGTCGCATGATCGCGCCGGAGGATATGCCTGCGCTTTCGAGCGAGGTTTCGGCGCTGTATTTTGGCGGGATCAGTCTGGCCTGTGAGCCGGGGGCGGATGCCTATGCCGAGCTGTTGGCGCGCAACACCGAGGGCCGCGCGGTGATGATCGACCCCAACATCCGCCCCGGTTTCATCAAGGATATCGAGCGTTACCGTCAAAGGCTCGACCGGATGCTGGCGTTGTCGGATATCGTGAAAGTGTCGGATGAGGATCTGAACTGGATCAACCCCGCGCCGCTGTCGCTGCGCGACAAGGTGGGCGAGTTGCTAAAGAAGGGCCCATCGGTTGTCATCCTGACCCGCGGGGGCGAGGGGGCGACGGGCTATCTGGCGAATGGCGAAGAGGTGCAAGTGCCCGCCGTCAAAGCCGAAATCGTCGATACGGTCGGCGCGGGCGACACGTTCAACGCAGGCGTTCTGGCCAAGATGTCGGAGCTTGGGCAGTTGCATAAATCTGCCCTTGCCACCCTTGCGCCAGAGGTTTTGTCCGAAGCGCTGGCCTATGGCGCGCGGGTTGCCGCCGTGACCGTTTCGCGGGCCGGGGCGAACCCACCTTGGGTAGAGGAAATATGAAATGTTGAAGAACCGCCTATCTTTTTCGCTCAAGTATGTTAGCGCTACCAGTGGCCGCCCGGAGGAGGGCGCGAAGGGGGTGGTGATGGCTTTGTCCAATCGAAAACAGGGTGCCGTAGCGCGCCTGCGCAGGCAGGAGGGCTGACCCCATGGTATCGCGCGTAATCCCCGTTGATCCTTTCGACCTCGTCATTTTCGGCGCGACCGGCGATCTTGCCCGGCGCAAGATTCTGCCCGGTCTGTTCCACCGCTTCACCGTCGGCCAGATGCCAGAAGCCGCGTGGATCGTCGGCGCGGCCCGTTCAAAGCTTGATGCCGACGCCTTCCGCAAGATGATCCGCGACAGCCTGTTGGAGTTCGCCCCCAAGCTCGCGCAAGAGCGCGCCGCCTTGGAGCGGTTCCTTGGCATGGTGCATTACGTGCGCGTGGATGCCTCGGGCGATGCGGGCTGGGCAGACCTCAAAGACCTGATGCGCGATGATGTGGTGCGGGCCTTCTACCTCTCGGTTTCGCCGTCGCTGTTCGGCACGATCGGTGGCAAGCTGCATGACCACGGCATCGCCACCGCCGAAAGCCGCATCGTCGTCGAAAAGCCCTTTGGCCATGATTTGGAAACTGCGCAGGCGCTGAACGCCGATCTGCGTGCCAATTTCGACGAAAGCCAGATTTACCGGATCGACCATTACCTTGGCAAAGAGACGGTGCAGAACCTCATGGCGCTGCGTTTCGCCAATGCGCTGTGGGAGCCGCTGTGGAATTCCACACATATCGACCATGTGCAGATCACCGTGTCCGAGAGCCTCGGTGTCGAAGGGCGGGGCGAGTATTACGATAAATCCGGTGCCATGCGCGACATGGTGCAGAACCACCTGATGCAACTGCTGTGTCTGACGGCGATGGAGCCGCCCTCGCGCTTTGACCCCAACGCGGTGCGCGATGAGAAGGTGAAGGTGATTGAGGCGCTGGAGCCTGTGGCGCAGAAGGACATTGCTCGCGGCCAGTACCGCGCCGCCAATGGCGCGGGCAGCTACCGCGACCATGCGGGCGACCCCGACAGCCGCACCGAAAGCTTCGTCGCGATGAAGGTCAAGATCGCCAATTGGCGGTGGGCGGGCACGCCGTTCTACCTGCGCACGGGCAAAAAGCTGCGCGGGCGCAGTTCCGAGATTGCGGTGATCTTCCGTGACCCGCCGCATATGATCTTCCCCGCGACAGAGGGCCACAAGGGCAACGCGCTGATCATCCGGTTGCAACCGGACGAGGGCATCACCCTGCGCAACACCATCAAAGACCCCGGCCCCGGCGGCATGCGTCTGGCCGAAGTGGCGCTGGATATGACCTTTGCCGATGCCTTGGGCGAACAGGGCACCCCGCAGGACGCCTATGAGCGGCTCATCATGGATGTGATCCGCGGCGATCAAACGCTCTTCATGCGCGGGGATGAGGTCGAAGCCGCTTGGGCCTGGGCCGATCCGATCATTCACGGCTGGGAAGAGACCCGGCAACCCCCGTACCCCTATGACCCCGGCAGCTCCGGCCCCGAAGAGGCGCTGATGCTGATGCACCGCGACGGCCGCCGCTGGCGCGAGATCACACGAAAGGACGAGACATGACCCTGCATTCCACGATTGACCGCGTCACCGACCGTATCATCGCCCGCAGCGAGGCGACCCGGCGGCCCTACCTCGACCGGATGGAAACCGCCCGCGCCAAGGGTCCGGCCCGCGCGCATCTGTCCTGTAGCGGGCAGGCCCATGCCTATGCCGCCTCTGGCGCGGATAAGGACCGGCTGGCGACCACCAGCGCGGGCAACCTCGGGATCGTGACCACCTATAACGACATGCTCTCGGCGCATCAGCCGTTTGAGCGCTTCCCCGATCTGATCCGCGAGGCCGTTCGTGCGGCGGGGGGCACTGCGCAGGTCGCGGGCGGGGTTCCCGCCATGTGCGACGGGGTGACCCAAGGCGAGGCTGGGATGGAGCTGTCGCTTTTCTCGCGCGATGTGATCGCCTTGGCGGCCTCCGTGGCGCTCAGCCACAACACATTTGACGCGGCGGTTTTTCTTGGGGTTTGCGACAAGATCGTGCCCGGGCTGGTGATCGCGGCGCAGGCTTTCGGCCATCTGCCGGCCGTCTTCCTGCCTGCCGGGCCGATGGAAAGCGGGCTGTCGAATGATGAGAAGGCCAAGGTGCGTCAGCAGTTCGCCGCGGGCGAAGTCGGGCGCGACGCGCTGATGGCCGCCGAGATGGCCGCCTATCACGGGCCGGGCACCTGCACATTTTACGGCACCGCCAACACCAACCAGATGCTGATGGAGTTCATGGGGCTGCACTTGCCGGGGGCGAGCTTTGTGCCGCCGAATGGGTCTTTGCGCGATGCGCTGACCCAAGAAGGCGCGAAACGCGCATTGGCGCTGAGCGCTATGGGCAATGATTATACCCCCGTCGCCTCGGTTCTGGATGAAAAGGCCTTCGTGAACGGGATCGTCGGGCTCAACGCCACGGGCGGGTCGACCAACCTGCTGATCCACCTTATCGCCATGGCGCGGGCCGGGGGGATCATTCTGGATTGGGAGGATTTCTCGGACATCTCTGACGTCACGCCGCTGCTGGCGCGGGTCTATCCCAACGGTCTGGCGGATGTGAACCATTTCCACGCTGCCGGGGGGCTGGGCTATATGATCGGCGAATTGCTCAACTCCGGCCATCTGCACCCCGACACCCAGACCGTCGCCGGACAGGGGTTGGAGCATTACACCGCCGAGCCGAAGCTGAAGGCCGAAGGTCTGGTCTGGGAGAAGGGCGCAGGCGAGAGCTTGAACGAGAAAATCCTCCGCCCTGCCAGCGATCCTTTCCAGCCCACCGGCGGGCTGCGCCGCATGGCCGGGTCGCTCGGGACCGCCTGTATGAAGGTCTCTGCCGTGGCGCCCGAACATCACGTTATCGAAGCCCCGGCGCGGGTTTTCGCGGATCAAAACGAGGTGAAGGCGGCCTTCAAGGCCGGGGAGCTGACCGGCGATCTGGTCGTCGTCGTCCGCTTCCAAGGGCCCAAGGCCAACGGCATGCCCGAGTTGCACAGCCTGACGCCGCTTCTGTCGATCCTTCAGGGGCGCGGGCAGAAGGTGGCGCTGGTCACCGATGGGCGCATGTCGGGCGCGTCGGGCAAAGTGCCTGCGGCGATCCACGTCAGCCCCGAGGCGGTCGACGGTGGCCCCATCGCGCGGGTGCAAGACGGTGATCTGCTGCGGGTTGATGCCGTGGCAGGGACGCTTGACGTGCTGGCCGAAGAATTCGACGACCGTCCCAACGTCACCGCTGATCTTTCTGCTTATCATGCCGGGACGGGGCGCGAGTTGTTCGCTATGTTCCGCGACACAGTCGGTTCTGCTACTACCGGCGCAACCATTTTTGGAGGTTGATCCATGACCCTTACTGCAAAAGACGCCAGCCGTCGTACCCGCGAAATCTGTGCGCTTGCCCCGATCGTGCCCGTGCTGGTGATCGAAGATGTCGCCGACGCCCGGCCCTTGGCCGAAGCACTGATCGCCGGGGGGCTTCCTGCTTTGGAGGTGACCCTGCGCACGCCTGCCGCACTCGACGCGATTGCCGCGATGGCGGAGGTCGCGGGGGGGCATGTGGGGGCGGGGACGCTGGTCACCCCCGAAGATGTGCGTGCAGCGAAACGGGCGGGGGCGACCTTTGGCGTCTCCCCCGGTGCCACCGACGCGCTGATCGCGGCCTGCGAGGAGGAAGAGCTGCCCCTCTTGCCCGGCGCCGCCACGGCGAGCGAGGCGATGCAGTTGTTCGCGCGCGGCTATGACATGCTGAAGTTCTTCCCCGCCGAAGCCTCGGGTGGCGCGCCTGCGCTCAAGGCCATCGGCGCGCCCCTGCCGCAGATCACCTTCTGCCCGACGGGCGGTGTCAGCCCCGACAATGCGGAAAGCTACCTGAGCCTGCCAAATGTGCTTTGCGCGGGCGGCAGCTGGGTCGCGCCGAAGAAGCTGATCGATGCCGGGGACTGGGCCGGGATCGAAGCGCTGGCCCGCGCCGCAGCGCAATTGGGCAAGGCCGGTTAACCCCGGAAGAGGGCCGAGCGCAGGCTTTCCGTTGCACCCCAAAGGGCCGCGGAAAGCCTGACGCCACCAACCCCTTGCTGGCTGGACAAACTTATCTCTATATTGACTTTAGTTTACGCGCGCAGCGTTTCGTCAAGGGAGGGTTAAGATGGGCCAGCAGAAGATCCGCAATATGGAGGAGTTTGCCGCCGTGAGCGGCATTTCGCGGCCCACCCTGTCGAAATACTTTAACGATGCCGACAGCGTGCGGCGCTCGACCCGGGAGCGGATCGAAGCCGCGCTGAGCCAGTATGACTACCGCCCGAACGTCTATGCGGTGAACCAAAACCGCCGCAAAACCCGCAACATCGGCGTTGTCGTTCCCAATCTGGCGGACCCGTTCTTTTCCGAGATTGGCCGTGAGGTGGAGCTGGCCTGTCTCGCCGAAGGCTATAGCCCGATTTTGCTCAGCTCTCACGGCAATCCCGCGCAGGAGCGGGCCAATCTTGACTCGCTTCGGGCGCTGAAACCGGCGGGCGTGCTGCTGGCACCCTTCGGCAAAGCCTCGGACCGCGACAAGATCGCGCGCTTTTGCAAGGACGTGCCAGTGGTGGCCTTTGACGCCAATGTCGAAGGGGTTTGCGAGGCTTTCGTCGGCACGGACAACTTCCAGAGCGTTGATTTGATCGTCGAATACCTTTGTCGCAGCGGTGAGCCGCCCTGTTTTTTCGAGATGAAGACCCCCAGCAACCCCAACGCCAACAAGCGCCGCCAAGCCTATCTGGAAGCGATGGAGCGGCACGGCTTTGCGCCGCATATCCATCAGGTGCCGGGGGAGGGCTGGAACTTTGAAGAGATCGGCGCGACCGAGGGCGGCAAGCTGATCTCGGCGGGGGCGTTCGAGACGGATACGGTGCTTTGCTCGAACGACCGTCTGGCCATCGGGATGCTCTCCGCGGCCTATGGGATGGGGCTGCGGGTGGGGCATGGCAAGGATTGCGCCATGCGGATCGCGGGGCAGGACGACCACCCGTTTTCGCGCTATACCTGCCCGCCGCTGACCACCATCGCGCAGGATTACGGGGCGATCGCGAATCGTGCCGCCAGTACCCTGTTTCGCATCATCGAAAGCGAAACCCGGCTGGCCGAGCCCGAAGAAACGCTATTTGACGGCAAGCTGGTGATGCGCGCATCTGCCTAAGTCATTGAGTTCGCGAGTTGCTCAGAAAATAGTTATCGCGCGTAAAATTTAATTTGACTGCGCGTTGCGTGGGTCGTTAGTCTCGGTTCATCATCTATAGAGGGAGGAACTATCGATGTTCTGCGATAAATCACTTTACGCTGCGACGGCTCTGGGCCTGATCATGGCGGGCGGCGCGGTTGCCGAGACGATCACCATCGCCACCGTGAACAACGGCGACATGATCCGCATGCAAGGCTACACCGACAAATTCACCGAAGAGACCGGCCACGAAGTGGAGTGGGTCACTTTGGAAGAGAACGTGCTGCGCCAGCGCGTCACCACCGACATCTCGACCAAGGGTGGCTCTTTCGACATCATGACCATCGGCATGTATGAGACGCCGATCTGGGGCGCGAACGGCTGGCTGGTGCCGCTGGACGACCTCAGCGAAGAATACGACGCAGACGATATCCTGCCCGCCATGGCCGGCGGCCTGAGCCACGACGGCACGCTTTATGCGGCACCGTTCTACGGCGAAAGCTCCATGATCATGTATCGCACTGATCTGATGGAAAAAGCCGGCATGGAAATGCCGAAAGACCCGACATGGGAATTCATCCGCGAAGCCGCCGCCGCGATGACCGATCGTGAGAACGACATCAACGGCATCTGCCTGCGCGGCAAGGCCGGTTGGGGCGAGGGCGGTGCGCTCATCACCGCGATGTCCAACTCCTTTGGCGCGCGTTGGTTCGATGAAGACTGGAACGCCCAGTTCGACACCGAGGCATGGGCCAACACGATCAACTTCTACAAAGACCTGATGGATGAAAGCGGCCCGGCGGGCTATGCCTCCAACGGCTTCAACGAGAACCTCTCGCTGTTCCAACAGGGCAAATGCGGCATGTGGATCGACGCCACCGTGGCGGCCTCCTTCGTGACCAACCCCGAGGATTCCACCGTGGCCGACAAGGTTGGCTTTGCGCTGGCACCGGACACGGGCCTTGGCAAACGCTCCAACTGGCTCTGGGCATGGGCGCTGGCAATCCCGGCGGGCACTCAGAAAGAAGACGCCGCAAAGGAGTTCATCGAATGGGCCACCTCGAAAGATTATATTGAGATGGTCGCCGAGAACGAAGGCTGGGCGAACGTCCCTCCCGGTGCGCGCAAGTCGCTTTACGAGAACCCCGAGTACCAGAAAGTGCCCTTCGCGCAGATGACGCTCGACTCGATCCTCTCGGCCGATCCTGAGAACTCCACCGTCGATCCGACTCCTTACGTCGGTGTGCAATTCGCCGCGATCCCCGAGTTTGCAGGCATCGCGACCGACGTGAGCCAAGAGTTCTCTGCCGCCTATGCCGGTCAACAGACCGTCGAAGAGGCGCTTGAGAAGGCCCAAGACCTGACCAACGACGCAATGGAAGCCGCAGGCTACCGTTAAGCCGCCGCTTCACAGGCTAAAGGGCGGCGAACACCGCCGCCCTTTTCCGCCCCACCACCCGATATGATACCCTTCACCTAAACGCGGCATTCGCCGCCGGCAGAGGAGATGTGCCCGATGGCTACCCAACATTCCCGATCAGCGGCACGCCTGATGATGGCCCCGGCGGTGGTCTTGCTGCTTGGATGGATGCTCATCCCGCTGACCATGACGCTCTACTTCTCTTTCAAGAAATACCTGCCGATGCGCGGCGGTGATCTGGGTTGGGTCGGCTTCGACAACTATGTGCGCTTCGTCACCTCCAGCTCTTTCTGGCCCTCGGTGATGACCACGCTGATCATCGTCGGCGGTGTGCTGGCGATCACGGTCTGCCTTGGCATCCTACTTGCCCTTCTGTTGAACCAGCCGATGTGGGGGCAGGGCTTTGTCCGCATCCTTGTCATCGCGCCCTTCTTCGTCATGCCCACCGTGTCGGCGCTGGTGTGGAAGAACATGTTCATGGACCCGAACTATGGTCTCTTCGCGCATCTGTGGGAGTTCTTTGGCGCCACCCCGGTGCAATGGATGAGCCAAGCCTCGCTGTCGTCGATCATCATCATCGTATCCTGGCAATGGCTGCCCTTCGCGACGCTGATCCTGCTCACCGCGATCCAGTCGCTTGACCGCGAGCAGCTTGACGCCGCCGAGATGGACGGCGCGCCGGTGACCAAACGTTTCGCCTATATCACCCTGCCGCATCTGGGCCGCGCGATCACCGTGGTGATCTTGATCCAGACGATCTTTCTGCTGTCGATCTTTGCGGAGATTTTCGTGACCACGGGCGGGGCCTTCGGCACCAAAACACTGACCTATCTCATCTTCCAGCGCGTGCTGGAAAGCCAGAACATCGGCCTCGGATCGGCGGGCGGTGTCTATGCAATCATTCTCGCCAATATCGTCGCCATCTTCCTGATGCGCATCGTCGGCAAGAACCTGGACGCCTGAGGAGGAGACATCATGGCACGCGCAGTCACAAGGCAACGCAAGATCGTCAACACGGCCCTCGCTTGGGGCATCGGTTTCCTGATCTTCTTCCCCATCCTTTGGACCATACTCACCAGCTTCAAGACCGAAGCACAGGCCATCGCCGACCCGCCAATCTTCCTCGGCTTCGACTGGACGCTGGCGAATTACGAGGCGGTTCTGGAACGGTCGAACTACGGGCGCTTCCTGTGGAACTCCATCGTCATCGCGGGCGGCTCGACCATCCTTGGCATCATGATCGCAGTGCCTGCCGCATGGTCGATGGCCTTCGTTCCCGGCAAGCGGACCAAGGATATCCTGCTCTGGATGCTCTCGACCAAGATGCTTCCCGCAGTGGGCGTGCTCTACCCGATCTATCTGCTCTGCATCCAGTTCGGCGTGCTCGACAGCAAGATCGCACTGGTCATCATCCTAATGCTCATTAACCTGCCGATCATCGTCTGGATGCTCTACACTTACTTCCGTGAAATCCCCGGTGAGATCTTGGAAGCGGCACGGATGGATGGGGCAAGCCTGCGCGAAGAGGTGCTTTACGTCCTCACCCCCATGGCGGTGCCGGGCATTGCTTCCACCCTGTTGTTGAACTTCATCCTCGCATGGAACGAAGCCTTCTGGACGCTCAACCTCACCGCGGCCAAGGCCGCGCCGCTCACTGCCTTCATCGCGAGCTATTCCAGCCCCGAGGGCCTCTTCTACGCCAAGCTCAGCGCGGCCTCCACCATGGCCATCGCGCCAATCCTCATCCTCGGCTGGTTCAGCCAGAAACAACTCGTCAGCGGCCTGACTTTCGGCGCGGTCAAGTAAGCAAGGGACAGTCACATGGGACAAATCAAACTCAATCAGGTTTCCAAAAGCTTCGGCGATGTGGAAGTCATTCCGCCCCTTGATCTGACCATCGAAGATGGCGAGTTCACGGTCTTTGTTGGCCCCTCGGGCTGCGGTAAATCGACCCTGCTGCGGCTGATCGCGGGTCTGGAGGACATCACCTCGGGCCATATCGAGATCGACGGCACCGATGCGACTAACGTGCCGCCCGCGAAACGGGGTCTGGCGATGGTGTTCCAATCCTACGCGCTTTATCCGCATATGTCGGTGCGCAAGAACATCGCCTTTCCGATGAAGATGGCGGGCGTTCCGGCGGAGGAACAGCAGCGCCGGATCGAAGCTGCTGCCAAGGCGCTGAACCTCACCGACTATCTTGACCGCCGTCCGGGCCAACTCTCGGGCGGTCAGCGCCAGCGGGTTGCCATTGGCCGTGCCATCGTGCGCGAACCTTCGGCTTTCCTTTTCGACGAGCCGCTGTCGAACCTCGACGCTGCGCTGCGGGTGGGCATGCGGCTTGAGATCAGCGAGCTGCACAAGCGGCTGGCGACAACGATGATCTACGTGACCCACGATCAGGTCGAAGCGATGACCATGGCCGATAAAATCGTGGTGCTGCGGGCGGGGCATATCGAACAGGTCGGCTCCCCGCTTGAGCTTTACTACAAGCCGCGCAACGAATTTGTCGCGGGCTTCATCGGCTCGCCCAAGATGAACCTGATCAAGGGCGCCGAAGCCGAAGCGCGCGGCGCGCCGACCATCGGCATCCGGCCCGAGCATTTCGACGTCTCCACCACCGAAGGCGCATGGGAGGGCACCATCGGCGTGGCCGAGCATCTGGGCTCCGACACCTTCTTGCACGTCCATGGCGTGGCGGGCTGCGACCCGATGACCGTGCGCGTGGATGGCGAATTGTCGGTCCGACATGGGGACCGGATTTTCCTGACCCCACAGGCGGACAAGCTGCACCGGTTCGACGCGCAGGGCCTTCGGGTCGACTAATGCAAGCGGCAGAAATGACAGGCCGACCCCCGCACCCTTTCCCCGGTGCGCGGCCCTTTAAGGATGTGGATCATGGATAAACTGGTAGACCTCTCGAACGCGACGCTGGGTGATCTCGACATCGCCCACCCCAGCTATGACCGCAGCGCCCTGACCCCCGGCATCGTGCATATCGGCGTGGGCAATTTCCACCGCGCGCATCAGGCGTGGTATCTGCATCGTTTGATGCAGAGCGGCCAAGCGCATGACTGGGCGATCCTCGGCGCGGGCGTGCGCCCCTATGATGCGGCCATGCGCGAGAAGCTTTTGGCGCAGGACTGTCTGACAACGCTGATCGAACTCGACCCCGCGCAGACCTCGGCCGAGGTTGTGGGCTCGATGATCGACTACCTGCCAATCGAAGAGGGCAACGGTGCCCTGATCCGCGCCATGGCCGATCCGGCCATTCGCATCGTCGGGCTGACGGTCACGGAAAGCGGCTATTACATCGACCCCGTAAGCAAGGGGTTCGACGCGGCCCATGCGGATATCATCCATGACGCGGCCCATCCCGAAACCCCGCGCACCGCCTTTGGGGCCATGGTCGCGGCCCTGCGGCTGCGCCGTGATGCGGGGCAGGGGCCGTTCACGGGGCTGAGCTGTGACAATCTGCAAGGCAATGGCGATATCCTGCGCCAAGCGGTCGTGTCGCTGGCGCGCATGTCCGACCCGGCACTGGCCGATTGGATCGAGGCGAACGGCAGTTTCCCCAACTCCATGGTCGATTGCATCGCCCCGGCCACCGGCCCCGCCGAGATCGCGCAGGCGCGGGAGTTCGGCGTGAACGACGCGGCCCCCGTCACCCATGAAGCCTTCCGCCAATGGGTGATCGAGGACGACTTCTGCGCGGGCCGCCCGGATTGGGATCAGGTGGGGGCCACCTTCTCGGACGAGGTGCACGCCTATGAGAAGATGAAAATCCGCATCCTCAACGCGGGCCATCAGGTCTTGGCCAATGTCGGTGAGGTGCTGGGGATCGAGACGATTTCCGGCACTATGGCCCATCCGGCGATCCGCGCGATGTTCCACCGCGTGCAGGCCGAAGAGATCACCCAGACGGTCGCCCCGGTGCCGGGCATGACGCCGCTTGCCTATCTCGACCTGATCGAACAGCGCTTCTCGAACCCGCGCATCGTCGACACTACCCGCCGCGTCGCCTTTGACGGTTCGGCGCGGCACACGGGCTTTGTCCTGCCGATCCTGCGGGATCAGCTGGCGGCGGGGCGCTCGGTTACTGGTTTGGCCTTGGTCGAAGCGCTCTGGGCCCGGATGTGTGCGGGCACGCGGGAAGATGGCACGGAGATTGCGGCGAATGATCCCATTTGGGACGCGCTGAAAGCCGTGGCGCAGGCCGCGCGGGAACGGCCTGAAGCCTGGCTTGAGCAAGAGCGCCTCTACGGTGATCTGGCCCAGGCCGAGGCGTTCCGCGATGCCTTTGTCGCTTGGCTCTCGCTCATCTGGGACGCAGGCGCAGTCGCGGCGATGAGCGCCTATACGCAGGCCGATGAAAGCAACGGTCGCGCCAGCAAGGTGGGCTGAGGGCTAACTCTGGTCGGGTTTCAAGAACCCGACCAGCAGCGCCGACAGGGCCACCATGATCGCCGCCGCGCCCAGCATCAGGGGCAGGCCGCCGATCTGATAGCTTAGCCCCGACATCAGCGTGCCCAAGAGCCGCCCGGCGGCATTGGCCATGTAGTAAAACCCCACATCCATCGTCACCCGCTCAGCCTTGGTGAAAGAGAGGATGAGGTAGGAATGCAGTGATGAGTTCACCGCAAAGACCGCGCCAAAGGCCAAGAGGCCGATCACAAGCGTCACGGTGAGCCAGCCCTGCGGCCCGTCGCTGAACAGCGCCGCCAGCGTCAGCGCCGCAGGCACGGCGGCAAGCGACCACGCCCAGCCCTTCGCGGCTGAGATCAGGTCTCCTGCCGGGCGGGATTTCGCGCGGAGCAGGCGCGGGGCGTAGATTTGCACCAGCCCGTAGAGGATCACCCAGACCGCCATAAAGGTGCCGATCATGAAAAAGGCCGCGCGGTTGCTTTCCTCCGTGCCATCCGAGAGGACCGCGTAGAAATAGATCGGGATGCCCACCACGAACCACACATCCCGCGCGCCGAAAAGAAACACCCGCGCCGCGCTGAGCCAGTTCACATTGGCGGATTTTGAGAAGACTTCCGAGAACTTCGCCCCCTTGCGGCCCTTGGGCAGGCCGGGCGGCATGGCGGTCAGCACGGCGAGCAAGATCAGCGCAAGGATCGCGGCCATCCCGAGCACCGCCCAGACAAAGCCAAGCGTCGCCAGCAAAGCCGCGCCGAGCAGAAAGCCCAAGCCCTTGACCATGTTCTTGGAGCCGGTCAGCAGCGCCACCCAGCGAAACAGCCCGCCATCCTCAGCCGGGGCGAGCAGTTTGACAGCGGATTTCGATGACATCTTGGCCAAATCCTTGGCCACGCCGCTGGCCCCCTGCACCAGCATGACGAAAACGACCGAGGCGCCAACCGCCCATGTGGGGTCAAGCTGCGCCAGCGCCAGCAGCGCCACGATCTGCAAGCCCAGCCCCGCATAAAGCGTCGAGGCCAGCCCAAACCGCGCCGCGATCCAACCCGCGCAGAGGTTGGTCACAACCCCCGCGATCTCATACAGCACAAAGAGATAGGCCAGTTGCACCGGCGAAAAGCCAAGCCGGTGGAAATGCAGCAACACCAACATGCGCAACGCGCCATCGGTCAGCATGAAGGCCCAATAGGCCGCCGTGACCGCGATATAGGCCGAAAGCCCCTCGGGGCGGGTCGCGCTCTGGCTCACAGGCTTGCCCCGACCATCAACGCCACATCGACCAGACGGTGGGCATAGCCCATCTCATTGTCGTACCACGCGTAGATTTTCACCTGCGTCCCGTTCACCACCATGGTGGAGGGCGCATCGACGATGCTGGACCGCGTATCATTGGTGTAATCGGTCGAGACCAGCGGGCGCTCCTCATAGCCGAGGATGTTTTTCAACTCTCCTTCGGCGGCGGCTTTGAACAGGGCGTTCACCTCTTCCACGGTCGTCTCCCGCTCCACCTCAAAGACACAGTCGGTCAGCGAGGCGTTCAGCAGCGGCACCCGCACCGCATGGCCGTTCAACCGGCCTTTAAGCTCGGGGTAGATCAGGGTGATCGCCGTGGCGCTGCCCGTGGTCGTCGGGATCAGGGAGTTCAGGGCCGAACGGGCGCGGCGCAGGTC
Organism: Sulfitobacter sp. 1A15258; assembly: GCF_043557045.1. Taxonomy (NCBI): domain Bacteria; kingdom Pseudomonadati; phylum Pseudomonadota; class Alphaproteobacteria; order Rhodobacterales; family Roseobacteraceae; genus Sulfitobacter; species Sulfitobacter sp. 1A15258. The sequence continues at coordinate 148,163 of NZ_JBIFFK010000002.1, forward strand.
CTTGGCGGGGCGGTCGACGATAGTTTGCGTGTTGGTCACATCATGGATCGTGGTGATGGAGCCATGTTTGATCCGCAGCGCCTCGTGGATGACCTTCACCACCGGGGCGAGGCAGTTGGTCGTGCAGCTTGCCGCCGTGACGATCCGGTGCCGTGCGGGATCATAGACATCGTCATTGACGCCATAGACGATATTGGCCGCATCCCCGTCTTTTACGGGGGCCGAGATCACCACCTTCTTCACCCCGGCTTCGAAATAGGGGGCGAGTTTCGCCTCGGTCTTGAAGACGCCGGTGCAATCGATCACCACATCCACCCCGTCAAGCGGCAGCGCGCTGAGGTCACGCGTGCCGATGAAGGGCAGGCGGGTGCCGTTGATCGTCACGCTGTCGGCGTCATGGGCGAAATCGGCCTGCCAGCGCCCGTGCACCGTGTCGAATTCCAGCAGATGCGCGTGCATTTCCGGGTCGCCCACCGCATCGTTGATCCATGCAATCTCGGCACCTTGGTCCAGCAGCGGTTTCAGGGCGAGCTTGCCGATACGGCCAAGGCCGTTGATCGCGTAGGTGGTCATGCGGGAGATCCTTCTTTGTCGGTTTGGCCCGCGTCATCCAGCGCCTTTTGCAGCGAGATGCGGTCGAGCGAGGTAAGTGGCAGGCTGGTAAAACCCAGCATCCGGTTGCGCAGGGTGCCATAGGCTTGTTGGAAGGCGAGGCTCTTTTCCGCGTCGGAGCCTTCGACCTTGACCGGATCGGGCAGCCCCCAATGCGCCGTGATCGGCTGGCCCGGCCATGTGGGGCATTCTTCATTGGCGGCCTGATTGCAGACGGTAAAGACGAAGTCGAAGGCAGGCGCATCCGCGGCCTGAAACTCAGAGATATGTTTTGACCTGAGGTGGGTCACGTCATGGCCCTTTTGTTCAAGCACTTCGACGGCGAAAGGGTTCAGCTCAGACTGCGGGCGGGTGCCTGCCGAATAGACATTGAACCGGTCCCCCGCGAGGTCGCGCAGGATGCTTTCGGCAAAGATCGACCGGGCGGAATTGCCGGTGCAGATGAACAGGACGTTGAACTTGTCGTCGGTCATGGGGGCGTTTCCATCTGAAGAGGTGAGGGGGAGGCAAATTTCGGGGCGGCCACGGCAGCAGTCGTTCAGCAGGTAGCCGATGGTGTCCCGCGCGGCTTCGATATCGATCGCATAGCGCAGGGATGTGCCCTGCCGTTCTTGGCTCACCAACCCCGCCTGCATCAGCGCGCCGATATAGGTCGAGAGGGTGTTGGGCTTGAGGCCGAGCGCCTGCGCCAGTTCGGTCGCGGGCACCCTGTCAGGGTAGCGGCGCATGAGCAGCCGAAACAGCGCGAGGCGCTGCGGATGGCCGAGGGTGGCAAGGCGGTTGGGGATCATTTGTTCCATAATTCATGAATTACAGAATTATGAGGCTTTACGCCAGTGAAGTTTTTGTAACAGTGCCAAATCGCCTGCGCCCGTATCGCCCCTATCCGCGGCGATTCATCGAAACCTATAAATATTACCAGCTTTACAGATGCGCCCCGGCGCGCGCAGTCAAGATGCGCCGGAAATTTAATCAAACTATAACAAATGCTTGAAGATCGACGGCGCGAATCTTGCTATCCGAGTTTGCGGCTGTGCTGAATGGCCGTCAGACATAAGATGCGCGCTCAGGCTGACGCGACCTTTTGACAGGGCCTGCTATTTGGCTCTGTTTCGGTCCCCGCTTTCGGAAGCCGCGCCCCTGTCCGCTGTGTTGGACGACCGTGTTTTTGTAAGGGGCGCATTGGTTTTCGGGCGGGGGCCGCTTTATGCTCTGCACCGCTTTGCGGGCAGGCGGACGTGCCGACCTTTCGTCGGGCGGGCCTTTCGCTTGACCCTTGGTCATAGGGACAAAATTGCAACGTTTTGGCCCGTTTCCCCTATTCCGAGAAATCATTCGACGGCGGGCATGTTCCCTCACTGGTTGAGGTGCCCTAATTGAATGCTCAGTTTTTAATCACATGAGCTTTTGAACGCCGCCCTATGGTGACACCGCTTTCCGACCGCTACCTCCTATTGAAAGAACAACGCCCCGACATCAAACCCGCCGAGATGTTGCAGGTCTTGGCGCAGGATATGGGGCTGAACAACCTGTCCTATCTGGGGTTTCACAAGACTGGCGCCAGTGGCAGTGATCCGGTCATTCACTCGACCTATGATCCCGCTTGGCTGACGCGCTACCAAGAGGAAAACTACCATCTGATCGACCCGGTGGTCGACAAATCCCTCGAAGGTACCCTGCCGGTGGATTGGAGCGAGCTGCCCAAGGTCGACCGGACCACGCGCAACTTCTTTGGCGAGGCGATGGAGTTCGGCGTGCGCCAGAACGGTGTGTCGATCCCCATTCGGGACCACGCGCATGGCAAGGCGGTGCTGACGCTGAACTCTGACCTGCGCATTCACGAATGGCGCAAATACAAGCGCGGGATCATCGCCGATGCGATCTATCTGGGCTGTCTGATCCAAAGCGATATGGTGGCGGATATCGCCCCCGCCGCGCCGGGGCCACGGCTGAGCAACCGTGAAAAGGAAGTGCTGAAATGGGCCGCGGTGGGCAAAACGGCATGGGAGACGGCGCAGATCATGACGGTGGCGGCCAGCACGGTGAACCATCATCTGTATAACGCCTGTGCCAAGCTGGACGTGACCAACAAGACCCATGCGGTGGCCAAGGCGATCCGGGCCCAGATCATCACGATCTGACCGGGCGGGGCAGGGCTTGGCGGCGGCTTTGCCGCACGGTAAGCCGCCCGCAACATAGGAGAGCGATATGGAACTGCGCGACAAACGTATTTTGGTCACCGGCGGCAGCGACGGGATCGGGCGGCACATCTGTTTAAAACTGGCGGAGACAGGCGCGCGGCTGGCCATTCTGGGCCGCGATGAGACACGTCTTCAGGCCGTGGCAGAAGCCTGCGAAGCCGCCGGCGCGGCGGAGGCGGTGGGGCTGACCTGCGATCTGCAAGACCCTTCGGCGATCGACCAGACCGCCGCGCAGGTGGTGGACCGTTTTGGCGGCTTGGACATCCTGATCAACAACGCAGGGATCTGGCACAAGGCAGGCCCGCTCGACACGATCGCGCCCGAAATGCTGCAAGCGACGGTGCAGACCAATTTGACTGGCCTCATGCAGATGACGCAGGCCACGCTGCCCGCGCTGCGCGACAATGACGAGGCGATCATTCTCAATGTCGTCTCCAAATCCGGTGTCGTGGCGCAGGCGGGGCAGTCGGTCTATACGGCCACGAAATACGGCGTGCGCGGCTTTACCGAGGTGCTGAAGGCGGATGAGGAAAACACCGGCGTGCGGGTGGGCGGGCTGTATCAGTCGGGCACCAACACCGGCATGTTCGCCAAGGCCGGAGAGGACGTGCCGAACCATATCTTCACCGAGCCGGATGATCTGGCCGATGTGGTGGTCTTTGTCCTGTCCCGTCCGCCGAAACTGTGGATCCACGATATCCGTATTGAACTTTAAGCGCGGGCGCGGGGCTTAGTCGGTGCTTTGCAACGCGCTTGGGGCCGCTTGCTGGGCGGTCTTTGCCTCGGCCCCGATGCCGAATTCGACATGGAAGGTCGATCCGACGCCTACTTCGCTTTCGTAAAACAGATCCCCCGCCATCTGCCGCGCCAGTTGGCGGGAGATATGCAGGCCGAGGCCGGAGCCTTGGGTCGATTTCTGCCCGTCGTCGTCAAGCTGCCCGAAACGGCCAAAGACCTTTTCCTCCATCCCCTCGGGAATGCCGCGCCCATGATCGCGGATCGAGACCCGCACACGGCCGTTGTTGGTGGTCAGCGTGCCCTCCACCGTGTCCCCCACATTCGAGAATTTCACCGCGTTCGAGATCAGGTTGTCGACCACCTGCCGGATGGCAAAGGCATCGCCCAAGACCACGGCGGGCTGGCCGACACTGCCGATATCCAGCCGCACGCCGCGCTCATGGGCATACATGCGGTTTTCCTCGATACTCTCGCGCAGCAGGGCGGGCAGGTCGACCGGCAGCCATTCGAGCGAAAGCGCCTGCACTTCAAGCTTTTGCACCAGCAGGATATTATCGACCAACCGCGACAGGCGCACCCCGTTGCGATGGGCAATGTCGAGCGAGGAGCGCAGCGGGCCTTTGATCTCTCCCAGCTTGCCGCTGAGGGCCAGAGCCAGGCCGCCTTTCAATGAGGTCAGCGGCGTGCGCAGCTCATGGCTGACGACCGAGATGAATTCATCTTTGGCGCGGTTCGCCTCATCCGCCTCTTTCAACGCGTGCTCTAGCGCCGTGGTGGTGGCGATCCGGTCGGTGACATCGACGAAGGTGACGCTCCAGCCGATGGCGGGGCCAGCGGGGGCAAGGGGGTTTTCGATGGGCTGAACGCGCGGCTCATACAGCCGTTCGTTACAGGTGATATGGGCCGAGCCGTTCTGCGCCATTTGTGCTTCGATCCCCGCGATCAGATCGTGGCCCAATGTCGGATCGGACAGAAGCCCGCTGCGCTTGGCCGCGGCGTTTGAGCGGATGACGCGGCGCCGCGCGTCCAAAAGGATCAGCGGTTCGCTCATCGTGTCGAACAGGGTCGATTGCCCGACCGAGGGCATGTCCATCGTCTTGTTCGTGACCAGCAACCACGAAAAGGCGAAGATGCCCAAGGTGAACATGAAGGCCGTCGGGTCAAGGCCGACGACGGTAAAACCAAGCAGCGCGTAGGCCGCGTTCGCGCCCAGCGGGATCAGCGTGATCACCACCAGCATCGTCAGCAATGGCCAAGCCGCGCGTTTGGCGCGGAAGAACGCGCGCCCCAGCCAGATGAGCGTCGCCATCACGAAGCAATAGAGCCCGGCAAGAACGAGGAAATACCCCGGCCCATGTTCAAAGGTGATCTGATCGTCGCCCGGCTGAAGTGCGGTCTCGGCGGTATAGATCAGGTGGTGCCAATCGTTCGTCGCCGCAAGGCCGAAAGCCGCAAGCGGCACGGCAATCAGGGCCAGAAGGCTCATCCATCCGCGCGACTGGCTGGAGGGGCCGACATACTCGAAGATAAAGAACGACCAAGCCACCGGCACCAGCCCGTGGCCCAACCACGCCAGCTGGGCCTGTTGCATCTGGCAGGCATAGGCGGGCGTTGCGGCTTCGGCCCCGACCATCATCAGGGTCCAGATCATCCCCAAAAAGGTGAGCGCATAGTAAATTTTGCCATGGAACTCTTGGAACTTGAGCGTCCAAAAGGCGACAGCTGCGGCGATCGTGCTGACGGCGAGCACGGTCCAATAGACCGGGTCGAGCATCAACCCTTGGAAACACGTTAGCATGGCGGAAATACCTATGAACCAAAATGAATGTGCGCAGACCAGCATTAAAATACGGCGCAAGTTTGGCGCTGTAGTGACGTATTATGGCCGGTAAATGCAACCCTTGGATGTGAATCGCTCTTTTTTGTACCGCCATCCCCGCGGTTTGCTCGCTGTGATTCCCCGCCCGGGCCGGGGCGAAAGGGCGCTTAGAACGGGGATCGCGGCGCCCTCAACGGCAGGGGAGGGCGGCGGTTTATCGGCTGGCGTGCCGCCTGCGCCCTTTGGGCCGGGCTGGAGTTTCATCAGATGAAATTACCGCCAAAAAGAACGCACTCGAACAATGTTTCGACGCAATCCTTGCGCAACACTGGCCTCATTATCTTGAGGTTTAAAAATGCTGACTGTGGCTCATTCTATGCACTCGGACCACGATATGACGCTGGTCTTGCTTGCCGCGCTTTTGTGCGCATTCGGCAGCTGGGTGATCGCAAACCTTTACCGGCACGCGCTTAAACAAACGCCGCGACAGGCGTTGTTGTGGTATTTTCTGACCGCCGTGACCTCGGGCATCGCCATCTGGTGCACGCATTTCATCGCCATGCTGGCCTATCAGCCCGACGCGCCGGTCAGCTTTGATTTCGGGCTGACCTTCGCCTCGCTACTGATCGCGATTATCGGGTCTACGGTGGGCATTCTGATCGCCGGGATGTTCCGCAGGCGGGTCACCACCGTGATTGGCGGGGTGATCTTGGGGCTGTCGATCTCGGCCATGCATTACACCGGGATGGTCGCCTATCGGATCGAGGGGGTCATCTTTTGGGACAAGACCTATCTCGTCGCCTCGGTTCTGCTGGCCATGGTGCTATCGACTGTGGCCTTGTTCTTTGGCGCGCAAAACGGGAAATACGCCACGGGCAAGATGACGGGCAGCTTTGCGCTGGCGATCATCGGGCTGCATTTCACCGGCATGGCCGCCTTTCATGTGACGCCGACCTGTTTGACCGGTCATAGCAACCCGGATGAATTCAGATTGCTGGCGATGGTCATCGCGGGGACGGCTGCGATGATCGTGATGGGCGGGCTTTTCACCTATTTCATCGAAAACCGCACCCGGATGGAGAACATCGTCGAGCTGCGCCAAGCGCGGGATGAGGCCCGCGATGCCAGCCGCGCCAAGTCGGAGTTCATGAGTGTTCTGAGCCATGAGCTGCGCACGCCGCTGACCATCATCAACGGCTACGCCAGCTTTCTGACCAACCTCAAAGGCCATACCATGGCCAAGCTGAAACCGAACGAGCCGATCTCAAAGGTGCATTTCGATGAGTTGGGCGACCAGACAGAGCGCTACGGCGGGCGTATCAAATCGGCGGGCGACCATCTGTTGACCATTATCAACGAACTTCTCGACTATACGAGCATTGAATTGAATTCCGTGAAGCTCAACAGAACCTCTTTTGCGGCGGGCGATTTGCTGGCCGAATTGGCAGAGCAATTTCAGGGGCTGGCCAAGGAAAAACAGGCGGTGCTGGAAATCGAATATGATGAATTTGACGTTTTCGCCGACCGCGGGCGCTGCAAGCAGATCCTGATCAATCTCTTGGGCAACGCGCTGAAGTTCTCCTCGGCCTCCAGCATTCGCATGCGCGCCAAGCGGGTCGGCGATACATGCCGACTTGAGGTCGAAGACAACGGTTGCGGGATGCCGGCAGAGGATTTGCAGCGGATTTTCCAAGCCTTCATTCAAGCGGAAACAGCCAGCAAAAGCGCTGATGGCGGCACTGGTCTTGGCCTTGCGATCAGCAAAAAGCTCGCCGCCGCGCATGAGGGGGACATCCGCGTAGAAAGCACCGTTGGCATTGGGACGAAGTTCACCGTCGATCTGCCCCTCTGCGCCTCGGAAATCGCGGCAGAGGAAGCGCTTGTGGCCGCGTGATCGGCCCTTTCCCAATTCGGGGCGGGGCCTCTCCCTCTGAATACGCCGGTCGAGTAAGCGAATGCGCGCAGTCTTAATTCAATTGGCACGCCTCAGGGTGCTGCGACTTGAATAGAGGTGCAAAAGCGCCAATCGTAAAAAGACGCGCCATTTATGCGCGTCATTCATTACCTGAGTTCTTAGCTTGCCGAATAATTGAGCAGGCCATCATTTGCTGCGGCGCGCCGCCATATCGCTGCTTAACTTATATCAAGGAGGCTGAGCTTTTCTGTTCAAAGTTAAGGGGATATGGTGGCCAGAGAGATTGAAGGAAGTTTATAGGGAAGAATATGGGTGGTGAAAGATCGGCGAACGGTAGCGTGTCGAGATCTGCAATTTTTGCGGCATCCCCCCACGGGTATCTCGTTCTAGATACCGATTTGAAGATTATCGACGTGAATGACCGGTACCTATTCATCACCGGGTCAAAAGCGGAGGACCTCGTCGGGAAACATCTGTTCGACGCTTTCCCGGATGACCCTTCCGACGCGACGGCAGATGGCACCAATAATCTGGGCAAGTCGCTTGAGATCGTCGCCGCCACGGGCAAACAGCACCGCATGGCCGTGCAGAAGTACAATATCCCCATTCGCGACAGCGCCGACGGGGCCTTTGAAGAGAAATATTGGCAACCATTGAACACGCCCGTGTTCGAAGATGGCAAGCTGATCGCGCTGATCCACCATGTCGAGGATGTCACCTCGGAATTTATCGGTCGCCGTGATCAGGCGATACGGCTCAATCTGGCCAAGCAGGTGTCGGGGATCGGCTATGGTGAGTTGGACCTTCAGACCGGAACCGCGAATATCTCGCAGGAATTGGCCAATCTGTTCGGCTATGCCGATACCGAGGGGACAATCCCCATGGCCAAGCTGTTCCGGCGTATCCATCCCGATGATCTGGCGCATGTGAACCAAAGCTTGGGCGAAACGATGGCCAATGATGCCACGGTGAATGCCGATTATCGGATCGTCTTGCCCAATGGGGAAACCCGGTGGCTGAACACGCGTGGTGAAGTTCTTTTCGAACATGACAAGCCCGCGCGGTTCATCGGTGCCACCCTCGATCTGACCCATTCCAAGAAGCGCGAAGAGGTCTTGCAGAAGACCCTGACCGAGCGTGACAAGCTTCTTGAGCAGAAGGAAACACTGCTTGGCGACGTGAACCACCGGATTAAGAACAGCCTGCATCTGGTGTCGAGCATTCTGCGTCTTGAGGCTGCGTCGGTGGACGATGCGTCTGTCAAACACAGCCTGCAACAGGCCTCGCTCCGGGTGCATGCGGTAAGCTCCGTCCATGAACTTATCTATAAATCGCATAACGTTACCCATGTGGATGTCGGTGAATACATCCCGCAGCTTGTCGATTTCCTTTCAGCCAGTACCGAAACAGATAGCAAGCAGATCGAGACTGTCGTCGATGCGCCGTCGGTCACCGTGCCGACCGATTTGGCCATCAACCTTGCGCTGCTGATCAATGAGCTTGTGACCAATGCGCATAAACATGCCTTCGTCGCGCGGGAACAGGGCAGGGTTGATGTTCGTTTGCATCAAGAGGGAGACCTTTTGACGTTAACGGTGTCGGACGATGGGATCGGCAACGCGGAGAGTGTAGGTAGGGTCGGTCTCGGTTCGAAGATCGTGGCGGGCATTGTCGGCCAGCTTGGGGCGACGATGGATAAGAGGGCAACAGAGCATGGTTATTGCGTTGAAATTGAGGTTCCCATGCCCGCCGGGTGATGCCCGGTGAATATTCTGATTGTCGAAGACGAATTCTTGATTGCGTTGGACCTTCAGATGCAGCTCGAACAGCTTCAACATTCCGTCCTTGGCCCGGTCAAGGATTTCGCGACCTGCCGGGAGGTGGTGGCGCAGACCCGGCCCGATCTGGCCTTCATGGACCTGCGGCTCGCCAATGGCGATTCCGGTGAAGAGGTGGCGCAGTGGCTGCTGGCAGAACACAACATCCGCTGCGTCTTCATGAGCGGCAATCTGGACGATCTCACCCAGCAGCGGCTAAGCGCGCTTGAGCCTGTTGCCATGCTTGGCAAGCCGACCTTCCCGCATCTCATCGCCGCGGCGATCGAGGATTTTTCGCGCGTTTAGGTGGGGAGGGCCCAAGTGTGGAAGAAAGTGGCGCTCCCTGAAGGATTCGAACCCTCGGCCTGCCGATTAGAAGTCGGCTGCTCTATCCAGCTGAGCTAAGGGAGCACTCGGCCGCTTATAGGGGCAAGCCTCGCCCTGCATCAAGAGGAACCCGACGCGGGCCGGGTGGGTTGAGCCATCATCGGACATATAACCCAAAGGAGGAAGCCATGTATCTGCGCAATATCCTACTCGGGGCTGCTTTGGCCACAACTGGCGCCGTGGCGGCGCAGGCCGAAAGCCATATGCAAACGGCGGCGACGGCTCAGGTCGCTGGCAATTCTAACGATATCTCGGGCAATGTTTCGCTGAACACGACCGCATCGGGCCGCACCTTGGTCAAGATCGACGTGACCGGCGTGCCTGCGGGCACCCACGGCGTGCACCTGCATGAGACCGGCGATTGTTCGGCCGAGGATTTCAAATCCGCCGGTGGTCATATCGCGGGGGACCGCAAGCACGGTGTGCTCGTCGAAGGTGGGCCGCATCCCGGTGATATGCCCAATATGGTCGTGGGTGAAGATGGGGTGCTGGAAGCCGAAGTCTTTCTCGACCTGCTCGATATCGAGACCATGATCAATGATGAGGACGGTGCGGCCTTCATCATTCACAGCGGCGCAGACGATTACGAATCGCAGCCATCGGGCGACGCGGGTTCGCGTATCGCTTGTGGCGTGTTTGAGGCGTCGTGATTTGATGTGAGGTTTTGGCGCCGCCGTCCCGGGTTATCGGGGCGGGGGTGTCGATTCGATCTGTAAGGGTGCTTGAGGTGTCGAGGGACCATCGCTCTTGCGAGGCATAGCTGGAAATAAGGGAGTTTCATGGTGCTGCTGGAGAGAATTGAACTCTCGACCTCTCCCTTACCAAGGGAGTGCTCTACCTCTGAGCTACAGCAGCGCCGTGGGCGGGTGATTAGCCGTAATCGAAAGGGGGCGCAACCCCTGATCTGGACCCTTCTTGCCCCCTGCGCTAGATAGGCGGCATGGCAAAGCAAAACGCCCCGGAAAAGAACGCGAAAACACCCTCTGCGCGGGAGGCGCGGCTGAAGGCTGCGCTCAAGGCGAATATGGCGCGGCGCAAGGCGCAGGCGCGCGCGCGGGCCGAGGATGTGGCGCAGGATACAGGCAATGGCCCCGAGGGGCCGGAAAAGGACAGCTGAACGATGGATTCCATTCTGGTCAGGGGCGGCGGTGCGCTCAACGGGCAAATTCCCATCGCGGGCGCAAAGAACGCCTGTCTGGCGCTGATGCCCGCGACATTGCTGAGCGAAGAGCCGCTGACGCTGACCAATGCGCCGCGTCTCAGCGACATTCGCACGATGACGCAGCTCTTGCAGTCTCTCGGCGCCGAAGTGGCCGCGATGCAGGACGGCAAGGTCATCACCATGGCAAGCCATGGGGAGATCAACACAAGGGCCGAATATGACATCGTGCGCAAGATGCGCGCGTCGAATCTGGTCTTGGGGCCGCTTTTGGCGCGCGAAGGCCATGCCGAAGTCTCGCTCCCCGGCGGCTGCGCGATTGGCGCGCGCCCGATGGACATTCACACCGACGGTCTGGCCAAGATGGGGGCGGAGATCGACCTGCGGGACGGCTATCTTCATGCCAAGGCTGCGGGCGGCAAACTGAAGGGGGCGGTGATCGACTTCCCCTTTGCCTCTGTCGGAGCGACCGAGAATATCCTCATGGCCGCCACCCTCGCCAAAGGAACCACCGTCATCAATAACGCCGCGCGCGAGCCTGAGATCGTCGATCTTGCGGATTGTCTGCGGGCCATGGGCGCGCAGATCGAAGGCGATGGGACCTCCAGCATCACCATTCAGGGCGTCGACAGCCTGCATGGCGCCACCCATAAGGTCGTGACCGACCGGATCGAGCTTGGCACCTATATGCTGGCCCCCGCCTTCTGCGGCGGTGAGGTCGAGCTTCTGGGCGGGCGAATCGACCTGCTGGAGGCGTTTTGCGAAAAGCTCGACGCGGCGGGCATCGACGTGAGTGAGACTGATGCGGGCCTCAAAGTCGCACGGCGCAACGGGCGGATTTCGGCGGTGGATGTCACCACCGAGCCGTTCCCCGGTTTCCCGACCGATCTTCAAGCGCAGATGATGGCGCTGCTCTGCACCGCCGAAGGCACCTCGGTTCTGGAAGAAAAGATTTTTGAGAATCGCTTCATGCACGCGCCGGAGCTGATACGCATGGGTGCGCGGATTGATGTGCAGGGTGGTACGGCCAAGGTCACCGGTGTCGAAAAGCTCAAAGGGGCGCCGGTTATGGCGACCGATCTGCGGGCGTCGATTTCCCTCATCCTCGCCGGGTTGGCCGCCACTGGGGAGACCACGGTCAGCCGGGTCTACCACCTTGATCGCGGCTATGAGCATGTGGTCTCCAAACTGCGCGGCGTTGGGGCGGATATCGAAAGGATCAGCGACAAATGACCGAAGATGCACGTTTCGAAGATGGCCGCGAAGCGCCGCTGAACCTTGGCGCATTGGATGCCGAGGATCTGACGGTGATCGCCTCGCTGACCCAAGACGCGGTCTTTCCCGCCTCCGAAATGCGCTGGCACCGCGCGGGCGCGCGCTTTGCGCTGCTGCTGAACCGCTTGCGGCATGAGGATACGGGGGCGGCGCGTCATGCGCCCGAACGGGTGCAATCGGTGCTGATGTTCAACAACGTGCAGCGTGTTGCCAGCCAAGGCGTGCCGCAGGGCGATGCCGATACGATCCTGTCGCTGCTCGATATCGCTTTTGAAGAGGGCGACGCGCCGTCGGGCCATGTGACGCTGACATTGGCTGGCGATGGCGCGATCCGGTTGCAGGTCGAAGCGCTTGAGGTAACGCTCAAGGACGTGACCCGCCCCTATGTCGCCCCGTCCAAGAAACGGCCCGTTCACCCTGAGTGACGCCGCCGCACGGCGGGCAAGGATCGCAAGATGCCTGAACTGAAACAGAACAGATTTACCCGGGGTCGCATCACCGCGTTTCTGACCGAGGTCTCCGGCTGGGCGCTGATCCTGCTAGGGTGTGTGCTAGGCGGGGTGCAAATGCTTGCATCGCTCTCTGTCGCGACTTTGGTGGTGCCGCTTGCGCTGGTCTCGGGTGGCTTGTCTGCCATTCTTGTTGCTCAAGTGGCGCGTGCAATCTTCGACAACGCTCAAGACACCCGCGCCATGCGACTGGCGCAGCGTGCCGCCCCCGCTGCCACCTCTAAAACCGCGGGTCTGCGGGCCGAGCCGAGCCTGCGCCGCCCGCAGGCGTCTTAACATTTTCGGGCTAGCCCTGCGCAGCGGCCCCTCTACGAAAGCTTGAACCCATGCCCGTCACGCTCGATGCCTCTGCCGCCGATTTCGAAGCGGCTTTTGACAAACTGCTAAACGCCAAGCGCGAGGACAGCCCCGATGTCGATGCCGTGGTGGCCGAGATCATTGCCGATGTGCGCGCCCGTGGCGATGCCGCCGTGATCGACCTGTCGCAGAAATTCGACCGCGTGACCCTGACCGCCGAGACCCTGCGTATCAGCGCGGAAGAGGTCGACGCCGCCGTGGCCGAAGTCTCTCCCGAAGACCGCAAGGCGCTGGAACTCGCCGCCGACCGCATACGCGCCTATCACGCCCGCCAATTGCCGGAGGATGCGGAGTGGACCGACCCCGATGGCGCCACGCTGGGCTGGCGCTGGACGCCGGTTTCCGCCGCGGGCCTCTATGTGCCGGGCGGGTTGGCAAGCTATCCGTCTTCGGTGCTGATGAACGCGGTCCCGGCCAAGGTAGCGGGGGTGGCGCGTCTGGCGATGGTCGTGCCGACGCCCGATGGCGTACTGAACCCGCTTGTGCTGCTGGCCGCCCGCATCGCCGGGGTGGATGAGATTTACCGCATCGGCGGCGCGCAGGCCGTGGCGGCACTGGCCTATGGCACTGAAACGATCCCCCCGGTGGACAAGATCACCGGCCCCGGCAACGCTTTCGTCGCCGCCGCCAAACGCCGCGTTTTTGGCAAGGTCGGCATCGACATGATCGCGGGGCCATCCGAGATCCTTGTCATCGCTGATGGAGAGAATGATCCCGATTTCATCGCCCTCGATCTGCTCAGCCAAGCCGAACATGACGAGAGCGCGCAGAGCATCCTGATCACCACTGACTCTGCCTTTGCCCGCGCGGTGGAAGAGGCGGTTGAGAAACGTCTGCTCACCCTCGAACGCCGCGCCATCGCGGGCGCAAGCTGGCGCGACAATGGGGCGATCATCACCGTGCCGGACCTTGACGCCGCCGCCGCCCTCAGCAACCGCATCGCGCCAGAGCACCTTGAGCTTTGCGTGGCGGACCCGAAGGCGCTGTCGGACAAGATCACCCACGCCGGGGCGATCTTCCTTGGCCAATGGACGCCCGAGGCGATCGGCGATTACGTCGGCGGGCCGAACCACGTTCTGCCCACGGCGCGCTCGGCGCGTTTCTCCTCTGGCCTGTCGGTGCTGGATTTCATGAAGCGGACGACGCTGGCGCAGATGTCGCCCGAGGCGCTCAAGGCCATCGGCCCCGCGGCAGAGCGGCTGGCCCAGTCCGAAAGCCTTGAGGCGCATGGCCTGTCGGTCACCGCGCGTCTGCGCAAACTCAACGACTAGGGCAGGGGGCAGCGCTGCCCCCGCCTGCGCGCTCTCGGCCCTGCCGATGCTTCTGACGTATCGTCAAATGCGCTGACGGGGCGCAATCGCGGGCGCGCGTGTTCTCGCGCATTGCCCCCTCCCCACCGCTGCGCTATCCACGAAAGGGTATCGCCAGCAAAAAGGATGCGCCGATGACCCGCATCACCCATATCGCGCTTGATGACGCGAACATGCCGCCGCCCACGCCCGAGATCGATCAGGAGCGTAAGGTGGCCATGTTCGACCTGCTGGAAGAGAACAGTTTCATCCTGCCCGAACGCGAAAAGGGGCCGGTGCCCGAAGGGCCTTACCATCTGTCCCTCTCTATCCGCGACAAACGTCTGGTCTTTGATGTGCAGACCGAGGCGGCTGAAAAGGCAGCGGAATTTCACCTCTCCCTCGGCCCCTTCCGGCAAGTGGTGAAGGATTACTTCCAAATCTGCGAAAGCTATTTCGAAGCGGTCAAGAAACTGCCCCCCAGCCAGATCGAGACGATCGACATGGCCCGGCGCGGCATCCACAACGAAGGCTCCCGCGTGCTGCAAGAGCGGCTGTCGGGCAAGGCCGAGATCGACACCGACACCGCGCGGCGGCTCTTTACCCTGATCTGTGTTCTGCATTTCGGCGGATAAATGACGCAGCCGCTGCCTCAATCCGTTCTCTTCTGCTGCGATCACAACGCCGTCCGCTCTCCCATGGCCGAGGGGTTGATGAAGAAGTTTTACGGCACCGGCACCTATGTCCAATCCGTCGGCGTCAAGAACGATATGGAGATCGACGGCTTTTCCATCGCCGTATGCAGCGAGTTGGATGTAGAGTTGGACCGCCACCGCAGCCGCAGTTTCGATGAGATGGAGGAATGGGGCGACGACCTTGGTTCATTCGACCTTGTCATCGCGCTAAGCCCCGCCAGCCAGCGCCGGGCGCTGGAACTGACGCGGTTTTACCATCTTGATGTGGAGTATTGGCCGATCCTCGATCCCACCGGGCTGGGCGAGGGGCGCGAGGCCAAGCTCACGCAGTTTCGCGCCGCCCGCGATCAGATCGTCGGACGGCTGATTGACCGCTTTGGCCCGCCGCTTAGCGAAAGCTGAGCGTTCAGGTGTTCGAACAGGCCGCCGCAGCGCTTTGGCCAAAGGCTTTCCAAGTGCTCCAGAAGGCGTTGTCGCTTTTGTTATCGGATTGGCGCATTTCCTGCAAACGGTGCGGGTCGCGGAAAATCTTGGCACCCTGGCGCTGGTCCGAGCGCGACAGCGTCTGATCCGCCACCGCCTGCACACAGCCGCAGCGCGCATGGCTGGAACCGCGGCGCCCATCGGCCAGACAGGCCTTTTGAATTGGTCCCGTGGCGAAAAGCACCGGTGTCGGGGAAAAACGTCCTACGGCGGCATCGCTGGAATAACGTGATCCGCCACAACCCGCCAAGATGGCGAGCGCCATCAAACTTGCAACTGTCCGCATTGATTTGCCCTATTGTTCTGGACCATGGGGTTTTCCCCTTGTCGGCCCGATCTGCTCTGCCCGTCACTATGCCGCAAAAGGGGGCTTCGCGCAATTCTCCATTGGGGGGCTGCGCCCTTCGACCCGCGATAAAGCGCCGTGACGTGCGGGCAGGGGGCATGGGCGCGTTCATGGCCAATTGACGCAGGCGCGGCTCTGCGCCATATCCCCTTGCATGACACCGCTTGAAAACATCCGCAACTTCTCCATCGTGGCGCATATCGACCACGGCAAATCCACGCTGGCCGACCGGTTGATCCAACTCACCGGCACGGTCGCCGAACGCGACATGCAAAGCCAGCTTCTGGATAACATGGATATCGAGCGGGAGCGGGGCATCACCATCAAGGCCAACACCGTCCGCATCGAATACCCGGCCAAGGACGGCAAGACCTATGTGTTGAACCTGATCGACACGCCCGGACACGTCGACTTCGCCTATGAGGTCGCGCGCTCCATGCAGGCGGTCGAGGGCTCGCTGCTGGTCGTGGACGCCACGCAGGGGGTTGAGGCGCAGACGCTGGCCAATGTCTATACCGCAATCGACGCAGATCATGAGATCGTGCCGGTGCTGAACAAGGTCGACCTGCCCGCCTCCGACCCCGACCGCGTGCGCGAACAGATCGAGGACGTGATCGGCATCGACGCCTCCGAGGCCTGTCTGATCTCGGCCAAGACCGGCGTCGGCATCCCGGACGTGCTGGAAGCCATCGTCAACAAGCTGCCCGCGCCCACGGGCGGCGACCCCGACGCGCCGCTGAAGGCGATGCTGGTGGACAGTAAATACGACCAATACCTTGGCGTCATTTGTATCGTGCGCATCGTGGAGGGCACCCTGAAGAAGGGCGACCGCATCCGCATGATGAAAACCGGCGGCACCTATGACGTGGACGACGTAGGCGTCTATCGGCCCAAGATGGTCGGCGTCGACAGCCTCGGCCCCGGCGAGATCGGCTATCTCAACGCCTCGATCAAACAGGTCCGCGACACCCGCGTTGGCGACACGATCACCCATGAGAAGCGCAAATGCGAAACCGCGCTGCCGGGCTTCAAACCCTCGGTGCCGGTGGTGTTCTGTGGTCTCTTCCCGGTCGACGCCAATGATTTCGAGGACATGCGCGAGGCGATCGAGAAGCTCGCCCTGAACGACGCCTCCTTCACTTACGAGATGGAGACTTCCGCCGCGCTTGGCTTCGGCTTCCGCTGCGGCTTCCTTGGCCTTTTGCACCTTGAGGTGATCCGCGACCGGCTTGAGCGCGAGTATGACATCGACCTCATCACCACCGCGCCTTCGGTGATCTACCACGTCCACATGAAGGACGGGGAGATGCAGGAGCTGCACAACCCTGCCGACATGCCCGACATGACGCTGGTCGATCACATGGAGGAGCCGCGGATCAAGGCGACGATCCTCGTGCCCGACGACTACCTCGGCGACGTGCTGAAGCTCTGCCAAGACCGCCGCGGCATTCAGGAAGACCTGACCTATGCCGGTTCCCGCGCCATGGTGGTCTATGACCTGCCGCTGAACGAGGTGGTGTTCGATTTCTACGACCGGCTGAAGTCGGTCACCAAGGGCTACGCCAGTTTTGATTATCAGATGATCGGCTACCGTCAGGACAATCTGGTCAAGATGCAGATCCTCGTGAACGATGAACCCGTCGACGCGCTCTCAACCATGGTCCACCGCGACCGCGCCGAAATGCGCGGCCGGGCGATGGTGGAAAAGCTCAAAGACCTGATCCCGCGCCACATGTTTAAGATCCCGATCCAGGCGGCCATCGGCGGCAAGGTCATCGCGCGCGAGACGCTCTCGGCGATGCGTAAGGACGTGACGGCGAAGTGTTACGGCGGCGACGCCACGCGGAAGAAGAAGCTGCTGGAGAAGCAGAAGGCCGGTAAGAAGAAGATGCGCCAGTTCGGGAAGGTGGATATCCCGCAGGAGGCGTTTATTTCGGCGCTGAAGATGGACAGCTAAGAGCTGGCCATTTTTCGGTGCGCGGTCCCCAAAACCACCCGTAAGGTGCGTGCTCCGCACGCACCTTTCAAACCATGTCACCGCCCGCAAAGAACACCGTCAACGCACGCGCCGCCTCGCATGCAAAGTTGCGTGGGGACCACGCACCCTACGGGGCCGCATTTCGGTGGATGGACGACAAGCGCCAATCTTCTGGTTTTTCGACGTACCCGTGCTTGACGGGATTGTTCCAACAATACCCGACATGCGCGTCGAAGTCGCGTCGATCCCGAATGTGGTGCTCCCAGAAGCGGCGCTGCCAAAGGCCGCGTTCGCCGCGCCTGTCATGGCTCGACCGCGTTGCGCCTTTCGGCAAGACCCTTGAAAACCGCGCCTTGATCAATCGCCAGCGCAGCGAGTAATCGCAGTCGCCGGGAGGCAGGGTCCAAACGCAATGTAGATGATCCGGCAGCACCACGAAGGCGTCGATCCGGAACGGCCGTTCTGCCTTGGTTTGGCGTATCGCAGTGCGCAGAAAATCTACATGCCGGACCAGAATGTCCGACCGGCGGTCGGCTAAGTTGACGGTGAAGAAGATGGTCGCACCGGCAATGCGAGGACGGCGATAGGAGGACATCCGTGGAGGTTGCCCCCAGGTGGTAAAGGAATGGTAAACCTCGTGCCAAACCTCCTCGGGGTTTGGCAGCGCCTGAACCTTCCCAACCAGTGTACACCGCCCCCGCCATATGCGACCCTGAGCACCAAACACTACAGGACCACCCCCCATGACCACCCCCTGCATCCTCTGCGTCGCCATCACCGGCTCCGTCCCCACCAAAGCCGCCAACCCCGCCGTGCCGATCTCGATCGCCGAGCAGGTCGAGTCGACCCACGCGGCCTTCGAGGCCGGGGCCTCGATCTGCCACGCCCATGTGCGCAACGAGGACGAGACCCCGTCCTCGGACCCCGAGAGGTTCGCGCGGCTGATGGAAGGCGTGCAAAAGCACTGCCCCGGCATGATCATCCAGTTCTCCACCGGCGGGCGTTCGGGCGCGGGGCGGGAGCGGGGCGGGATGCTTTCGCTGCGGCCCGACATGGCCTCGCTCTCGGTCGGGTCCAACAACTTCCCGACGCGGGTTTACGAGAACCCGCCGGAATTGGTCGATTGGCTGGCCTCGGAGATGAAAGCCCATGAGATCAAGCCCGAGATCGAAGCCTTTGATCTCAGCCACATCCACAAGGCCGCCGAGATGAACCGCGACGGGCGCATTCCCGGCCAGCTCTATGTGCAATTCGTCATGGGCGTGAAAAACGCCATGCCGGTGGACCGTGAGACCTTTGATTTCTACATCAAGACGCTGAACCGCCTCGCGCCTGATGCGCAGTGGTGTGCCGCCGGGATCGGGCCGAACCAGATCGTGCTGAACGAATGGGCCATCGCGGCGGGCGGCCACACCCGCGCGGGGCTTGAGGATAACGTGCGCCTTGATCGCGATACGCTGGCGCCCTCGAACGCGGCGCTGATCCAGCGGGCGGCGGATCTCTGCGCGAAATACGAGCGTCCGGTCGCCACGGCTACACAAGCGCGTGAAATTCTCGGCCTCCGCCCGGCCTAGGCTTGCCGCATGGCGGGTGCCGCGTTGAAATGCGGAGCGGGGCCGCTATGTCCCGTTCCAGCAACCAACAGGAGCCTGAAATGTCCCAGACCCGCCGCCATTTCCTTGCCACCTCCGCCGCCGCCGCTGGCGTCGTGACCCTGCTGCCTTTCGCCGCCCGCGCCGCCACGCAGAGCGGTGATACCTTCGACACAGACGCAGGACCGATCACCGTCCACCCCGTCGATCACGCCTCCATCGTGTTGGAGACGCCAAAGGGCGTGATCTATGTTGATCCGGTCGGCGAGCCCGCGCAATACAGCGATTTCCCGCCGGCGGATCTGATCCTCATCACCCATGAGCATGGGGATCACTATAATGCAGATACGCTGGCCGCACTGGCAGGCGATGACGTGCAGATCATCACCAACCCCGCCGTGTTCGACATGCTGCCCGAAGCGCTTGCCGCCAAGGCCAGCAAAATCGCCAATGGCGAGAATACCGAGTTCAACGGCCTGCCGATCAACGCGATCCCGGCCTATAACACCACCGAAGAGCGCAAGAAGTTCCACCCCGAGGGGCGCGACAACGGCTATATCCTCGGCTTCGACGGCTTCCGCGTCTATATCTCGGGCGATACCGAAGACACGCCCGAGATGCGCGGGCTGACCGATATCTCGCTGGCTTTTGTCTGTATGAACCTGCCCTTCACCATGGATTCCAACGCCGCCGCCTCGGCGGTGGCCGAGTTCAAGCCCGCTTACGTCTACCCCTATCACTTCCGGGGCAAAGACGGCGGCACCCAAGACCCGCAAGAGTTCGCCAAACGCGTCGGCACCGATGTCGAGGTCAAATTCGGCGACTGGTATTAAGATTCAGCGGCCATGTCCTGAGCGGGCGTGGCCGCCTTTTCTACGGGCCGTTCGATCCGAGCAGCCGATTCCGGGGTCTGGTGGGGCTGTTCCACGCCTGCACCAACCTTCGGGAAATTTTCCCTTAACAAATTCAATAGCCTAACCGCTCTCCCTGCCTTTAGCCGAAGTTTCGCTTGATCGCCTTCGGTCCGCGGACTAGCGTGACCTGCGACAAATGCGAAACAACGGTTCGCATTGCGAAACAAGTCTCTGGGAGGAGCCGACATGACAATTTTCAAACACCTGAGCTGCGCCGCAGCTCTGGCGCTGGCTGGTGGCGCGGTAAGCGCTGAGACCGTGTTGATTCATGGGGAAGCCGGGCCGAACCGCGGTGCGCGCGCGCAGGCGTTGCAGTGGTTCGCCGATCAGGTCGCCGAACGGTCCGACGGCGATATGCGCCTCGACATCCAGTGGGGCGGGGCGCTGTTCAAAGCCAATGCCGCCGTGCAATCGCTGGCCGATGGCGTGGCCGACACCGGCTCGGTCATCGCGGTCTACTACCCGCAAGAGATGGCAGGCTACGGCATCGCCGACCTGCCGGTGAACAACCCCGACGCTTGGGTCGGCATGCGCGCCACGGATGAGCTGATGCGCAGCAACGAAGCCATTCAAGAAGACCTCGCCGACAAGAACCTCGTCTACATCGGCACTTGGACCACCTCGCAGGTCAACATCGGCTGCAAGGGCGGCGCGATCAAATCCGTCGACGACATTTCGGGCAAGAAGGTCCGCGGCGTCGGCGCTTACGGCAAGGTCTTTGGCGAGGAGGGCGCGAATATGGTCAACATGTCGATCTATGACGCCTACCAGGGCCTCGACACCGGGCTGATCGACTGCTCGCAGGGCTACAGCTATGCCGTCGCGGCGCTGAAACAAGCCGAGGTGATGGACAGCTACACGATCCTCGATTGGGGTCAGGTCGGCGGCCTTGGCATCTTCATGAACAAGGACATGCATGACAGCCTGACGGAAGAGCAGCAGGCCACTCTGGCCGAGGTTGGCGCGGACATGGCCGATGAATTCGGTCGTCTGATCACCACCGCCAACGAAAAGGCCATCGCCTCCATGAAAGAGCAGGGCGTCGAAGTCATCACCCTGCCCGAAGAAGACCGCGCGAAACTGGTCAAAGCCGGTGAGAAGTTCCTTGACGAATGGGTGCAAACGGCAAGCTCCGCCGGTCTGCCCGGTGAGGAACTGCTGGAAGAGTATAAGGCGCTCATCGCCAAATACACCGAAGAGCGTGACGCCAACGGCTACCCATGGGACGCCGCTGGTAACTGATCGCTGACACTGGGGAGGGGCAGCATATGTTGGTAAATCTGGAGAAAATCCTGTTGGGGCTGGGGGCCTTGGCGGTGATCGCCTTGGGGGTGTTGATCACCTCCAACGTGATCGCCCGCGCGCTCTTTGCCAGTCAGGTGCCCGATAGCGTGACCATGGTGCGAGAGCTCATGGTCGCCGCCATCCTGCTGCCCCTCGCTGCCGCCACCGCTGTACGCGCGCATGTCTCGGTCGCCTTCGTGACAGACCGTTTCCCCGAACGCGCACGCTCGGTGCTGATCGTCGCAGGCTCTGCCATCGGCATGCTGGCGCTGGCGCCGCTGATCTATTCCGGCGGGCGCGAATTCCTCTCCGTGGTGGAGAAGGGCAGTTTTTTCTACGGCGACCTGAACCTGCCGAAATGGCCGGGGCGGTTGTTGTTCCTGATCGGGATGATCGCCACTTTCCTGCGGTTGGCCGAGCTGACATGGCGCGACGGGCGCACGGTGCTTGCAGGCGGCGTCGTCTCGGATGAGCAACATCATGCGGCTGACCTGATGGTTGAAGAGGACCTGCGCTAATGGATGCCTCGACCATCGGAATGATCGCCTTTGCCGCGGTGTTGATCATGTTGGCCCTGCGGGTGCCGATCGCCTTCACGCTGGCCTCGGTCGCGACCGTCGCCACCTTCTTTATCTTCGCCTTCCGCACCGGGACTTTCATGCCCGAGCGCGCGATCAAGGCGACCACCTCGATGGTGTTCTCGAACTCCTTCGACCTTATCCATTCCTACGATCTGTCGATGATCCCGCTCTTCGTGGCGCTTGGACATATCGCTTACCGCGCGGATATCACGACGAAAATCTACCATGCAGCCAAGGTCTGGCTGACCAAACTGCCGGGTGGGGTCGCCATGGCCTCTGTCATGGGCTGCGGTGGGTTTTCCGCGATCACCGGCTCGTCCATCGCCTGCGCCTCGACCATGGGCAAGATCTGCACGCCCGAGATGCTGCGCATGGGCTATGACCCGCGTCTCGCCACCGCCTCCGTCGCGGCGGGCGGCACGCTGGGCTCGCTCATTCCGCCTTCGGTGCTGTTCATCATCTACGGCATCTTCACCGAGACCTCGATCTCCTCGCTCTTTCTCGCCGGTGTTCTGCCGGGGCTGCTGACGCTGATGGGCTTCGTGCTGGTCATCGCCGTCTGGGTCTGGCGCGATCCATCGGTCGCCCCCTCGACCGACCAGCGCTACAGCGCCGGGGAGCGTTGGACCGCAGCGCTCGAAAGCTGGCCCGCGCTGCTGCTCTTCGTGCTCATCATCGGCGGCATCTACGGCGGCATCTTCACCGCGACCGAGGCCGCCGCCGTCTGCGTCGTCTCGGCCACATTGATCGGTTTCGTGCAGAAGAAACTTGACTGGGCCGGTCTTTGGGCTGCGGTGAAAGAGACCTGCGTGCAGACCTCCGCTATCTTCCTCATCGCCGCCTCGGCCAAGATCTTCGTGGCCTTCGTCGCGCTGACTGGCGTCGCTGGCACCATCGTGGGCTTCGTCTCTGACGCGCAGATGTCGCTGGTGGTCCTGATGCTCTGCATCGCGCTGATCTACCTGCTTTTGGGCATGTTCCTTGATCCCATCGGCATCATGGTGCTGACCCTGCCGCTGATGATCCCGCTGGTCGAAAGCTACGATCTGAACCTCATCTGGTTCGGCGTCGTGGTCATCAAACTGTTGGAGATTGGTCTGATCACCCCGCCCGTCGGCCTCAACGTCTTCGTCATCGCCAACGTGGTGGGCCGTGAAGCGCCGATCGACAAGATCTTTGCCGGGATCACGCGCTTTCTCAGCGTCGACGTGATCGTGCTGATCCTGATCATGTCCTTCCCGATGATCTCGCTCCTGATCCCGATGGCGGCGCGATGAATCAGGCGGCATCCGATACCGGCACGGACCGCAAGTTCGCCAATACGCTGGCGCGGGGGCTTGGCATTCTGCGGGCCTTTCGCGCCAGCGATAGTGGGCTGAGCCATGCCCAGATTGCCGAGCGGACGGGGCTGCCGAAACCCACCGTGTCGCGGCTGACCTATACGCTTTGCGAGTTGGGCTATCTGGCCCATGGCGGGCGCAACGACAAGTTTCGGCTTGGGCCTGCGGCGATTGCGCTCGGCTCCGTCGCCTCTGTCGCGGTGAGCTTCGTGGATATGGCGTCGGATGCGATGCAGGAACTGGCGGATGAGACCCGCACGCTGGCGTTGATCGCCGTGCGCGATGGTGATCGGATGATGCTGGTGCGCACGTGGCGGCCGCGCACGGCCTCGACGATCTGGCTGGAGCCGGGGCACCGTATTCCGGTCTATGGATCCTCCTCGGGTCTGGCCACGCTGGCCAGCCTCGACGAAGACCGTTTCGAAGCGCTGGAACCCGATGACCGGCTGCGCGATTTCCGCCGTGAGGGCTATGAGCAACTGCTGGCACAGGGCTTCGTGCTGGCCCCGCCTGACACCCGCTATGCCCGCAATGTAAACGCGGTCAGCGTGCCCTATTACGCCGGGGAGTTCGGAGAGCCGGTGTCCTTTAGCTGCGGCGCGCTGCCGGCGGACTTGCCCGACGACCGCATTCTGTCACAAGTGGGGCCAGCCCTGCGCGACGTGGTCAGCGGCATCGAACAACGCACCGGACGGGCGCCCGCCCTGTCACGGCGCGGATAAAGACAAGGAGACATCACATGACCGACAAGATCGCCTATTCCCGCCACGATGACATCGTCGTGCTGCGCATCGAGAACCCGCCCGTCAACGCGCTGAGCCAAGCCGTGCGGCAGGGGCTGGCGGACGGCATGGACCGCGCCGAGGCCGAGGACGGCGTGCGTGCCGTGATGATCGTGGGCGAAGGCCGCGCCTTTATCGCCGGTGCCGACATCACCGAGTTCGGCAAGCCGCCGATGGAGCCGCATCTGCCCAACCTCTGCAACCGCATCGAAGCCTCGCCGCTTCTGGTCGTGGCCTCCATGCATGGCGTGAGCCTCGGCGGCGGTCTCGAAGTCGCGCTCTCGGCCCATTACCGCCTCGCCCAGCCCTCGGCCCGCGTGGGCCTGCCGGAAGTGCACCTCGGCCTCATTCCCGGCGCAGGTGGCACCCAGCGTTTGCCGCGCCTGATCGGCGTGGAGCCCGCGCTCGACGCGATCACCACGGGCCGCCACATCAAGGCACCGCAGGCGCTGGAGATGGGCATCGTCGACCGCGTGGAGGAGGGCGACCCGCAGGAAGTGGGCCTCGCCTACGTCCGCGAATTGCTCGACAGCGGGGCCGAGCGCCGTCCGATCTGCGAGATGCCCGCGCCTGCGTCGATCGACTGGGATGCAGCCTACGAGGCGACGCTGAAGAAGGGCCGCGGCCAGATTTCTCCCGCCGAGGCCGTGCGCGCTGTGCAGGCGGGCGTCGAGAAACCCTTCGAGGAAGGCATGAAGGCCGAGCGCCGCATCTTCTCGGAACTGATGAACACCGACCAGCGGCAGGGCATGATCCACGCATTTTTCTCCGAACGCGCGGTCAGCAACCTGCCGGAACTCAAAGGCGTCGAGCCGCGCGAGCTGAAGGCCATCGGCGTGATCGGTGGCGGCACCATGGGCGCGGGCATCGCCACGGCGGCACTGCTCTCGGGCTTCTCGGTCGTGCTGATCGAGATGAAGGAGGAGGCCGCCAAGGCCGCGCATGAGCGTATCTCCGGCAATCTCCAAGGCGCGCTGAAGCGCGGCAAGATCGATCAGGCGAAGTTCGATCACCTGACCGGCACGGCGCTGACCGTCTCCACCGAATACGACAGCCTGCGGGATGTCGATCTGGTGGTCGAAGCGGTCTTTGAGGATATGGACGTGAAAAAGGACGTCTTCGGAAAGCTCGACGCGGTTTGCAAGCCCGGCTGCGTGCTGGCCTCCAACACCTCCTATCTCGACGTGAACGAGATCGCCGCCTCCACCAAACGCCCCGAGGACGTGATCGGGCTGCACTTCTTCTCGCCCGCGCATGTGATGAAACTGCTCGAAGTCGTCGTCGCCGACAAAACCGCGAAAGACGTGGTCGCCACCGGTTTCGCGCTTGGCAAGGCATTGGGCAAGGTCAGTGTCCGCGCGGGCGTCTGTGACGGTTTCATCGGCAACCGCATTCTCGCCACCTACCGCACCGCGGCTGACCACATGGTGCTGGACGGCGCCAGCCCCTACAAGATCGACGCAGCGCTGGAGAAATTCGGCTTCGCCATGGGCCCCTTCGCGGTGGCCGACCTCGCCGGGCTCGACATCGGCTGGGCCACGCGCAAGCGCAAGGCCGCGACGCGCCACCCCGAGGAGCGCGTGCCAACCTATATCGACCGGCTTTGCGAACAGGGCCATTTCGGCCAGAAGACCGGCGAAGGCTATTACATCTACGAAAAGGGCAAGCGCGGCGGCACCCCGAACCCGGAGGTCACCCGCCTGATCGAGGAAGAGCAGAAGGAGCGCGGCATCACCCCGCGCGACTTCACCGATGCCGAGATCGTGCGCCGCTACATGTGCGCCATGGTCAACGAGGCTGCCAAGGTGCTGGAAGAGGGCATCGCTAAACGCCCGCTCGACATCGATATGACGCTGCTCTTCGGCTACGGCTTCCCGCGCTATTGGGGTGGCCCGATGAAATGGGCCGACATCCAAGGCCTGCCCAACGTGCTGGCGGCGATCGAAGGCTTCGCCGAGCAGGACCCGTGGTTCTGGAAACCCGCGCCGCTGCTGGCCGAACTGGTCAAGACCAACCGCAACTTTGATGATCTGAACAAGGAAGCTGCCAAATGAAACAGGCCGTAATCGTCTCTGCCGTCCGCACCGGGCTGGCCAAATCCTTCCGCGGGTCATTCAACATGACCCACGGTGCCACCATGGGCGGCCATGTCGTCGCCGAGGCCGTGAAACGTTCGGGCGTGGAGCCTTCGGCCATCGAGGACGTGATGATCGGCTGCGGCTACCCCGAAGGGGCCACCGGCTCGAACATCGCGCGTCAGATCGCCCTGCGCGCGGGCCTGCCGGTCACCGCCTCGGGCGTGACCGTGAACCGCTTCTGCTCGTCCGGCCTTCAGACCGTCGCCATGGCCGCGAATGCGATCTGCATGGAGGGCGCCGGCCCGATGGTCGCGGGCGGGGTCGAGAGCATCTCGCTGATCCAGCCGCATGTGAAATCCGTGAAGGAGCCGTGGCTGGAAGAGCACAAGCCCGAGGTCTACATGGCGATGATCGACACTGCCGACATCGTGGCCAAACGCTATAACATCAGCCGCGAGGATCAGGACGCCTACGGGTTGCGCAGCCAGCAGCTGATCGCCAAGGCGCAGGAGGCCGGTCTCTTCGACGATGAGATCGTGCCGATGCAGACCACCATGGGCGTGCAGGACAAGGAAACCAAGGAGGTCTCCACCCGCGAGGTCACCGTGGACCGCGATGAATGCAACCGCCCCAATACCACGATGGAGGGGCTTGCGGGTCTCACGCCGGTGCGCGGCGAGGGGGCCTTCATCACCGCCGGTAACGCCAGCCAGTTGTCGGACGGTGCCGCAGCACTGGTGCTGATGGACAGCAAGCAAGCCGAGCAGCAGGGCCTTCAGGCCATGGGCGCCTTCCGCGGCTTCGCCGTGGCGGGCTGCGAGCCCGATGAGATGGGCATCGGCCCGGTCTTTGCCGTGCCGCGCTTGCTGGAACGCCATGGGCTGACTGTCGACGACATCGACATCTGGGAGTTGAACGAGGCTTTCGCGAGCCAGGCACTCTACTGCCGCGACCGTCTGGGCATCGACCCGGACAAGTGCAACGTGAACGGCGGCTCGATCGCCATCGGCCATCCCTTCGGCATGACCGGGGCGCGGATGACCGGCCACATCCTGCGCGAAGGCCACCGCCGAGGCGCGAAACTGGGCGTCGTGACGATGTGCATCGGCGGCGGCATGGGGGCGGCTGGCCTCTTCGAAATCTACTAAAGGGGGCCGACATGGACCTGAGCTATACAGACGAAGAACGCGCCTTCCGCGAGGAGGTGCGTCAATTCCTCGCCGAGAAACTGCCCAAGGAACTCTCCGAAAAGGTGCGCCGTGGGCAGGAGTTGACCAAGGACGACCACGAACGTTGGCACGCGATCCTGAACGAGCAGGGCTGGCTGGCCACCAACTGGCCGAAAGAGTTCGGCGGTGCCGCGTGGAACGCCGTGCAGCGGCATATCTTCGAGGAAGAAGCCGCCGCCCATCACGCGCCGCGCATCGTGCCCTTTGGCCTGTCGATGCTGGCCCCGGTGCTGCAAAAGTTCGGCTCGAAAGAGCAGCAGGACTACTGGCTGCCACGCATCCTCTCGGGTGAAGACTGGTGGTGTCAGGGCTATTCCGAGCCGGGCGCCGGGTCGGACCTTGCCTCACTGAAAACCACAGCGGTCAAGGACGGCGACCATTACATCGTCAACGGTCAGAAGACTTGGACGACCCTTGGTCAACACGCCAACATGATCTTCTGCCTCGTGCGGACGAACAAGGAGGTGAAGCAGCAAGAGGGCATCTCCTTCCTGCTGATCGACATGGAAACCCCTGGCATCACCGTGCGCCCGATCATCCTGCTGGATGGCGGCGCCGAGGTGAACGAGGTCTTCTTCGACAACGTCAAGGTGCCTGCCGAAAACCTCGTCGGCGAAGAGGACAAGGGCTGGACTTACGCCAAGTACCTGCTGACCCATGAGCGCACCAACATCGCCGGTGTGGGCTTCTCCCAAGCCGGTCTGGCGGCGGTGAAACGCATCGCCAAATCCGAGATGGCCGGAGGCCGCCCGCTGATTGAGAACCCGCATTTCGCCGCTCGCGTGGCGCAGGCCGAGATCGACCTGATGGCGATGGCGACGACCAATCTGCGGATCATTTCCAAGGCCGCCGCCGGGCAGGCGCCGGGCGTGGAAAGCTCCATGCTCAAGGTCAAGGGCACGATCATCCGGCAAGAGATCAACGACCTCGCGCGCCGTGCGGCTGGCGTCTACGCGATGCCCTTCGCCTCGGAAGCGGTGGCCGGCAGCAACGATGCGCTGCCCGATCCCAATGACGCGGGCCCCGTGGCCGCGCAGTATTTCAACAACCGTAAACTGTCGATCTTCGGCGGCTCCAACGAGATCCAGCGCCAGATCATCGCCAAGACCATGCTGGGAGGTGGCAAATGAATTTCGACCTGACCGAAGAACGCCAGATGCTGCAGGACAGCCTGCGGCGGTTCCTGCGTGACAAATACGATACCGAGACCCGCAACCGCATCCTTGAGAGCGAGACCGGCTATTCGACCGAGATCTGGGAAGGCTTGGCCGAACTGGGCGTGATCGGCGCGCTCTTCACCGAGGAGCAGGGCGGTTTCGGCGGTGCCGGTTTCGACCTTGCCGTGGTCTTCGAAGAGCTGGGCCGCGCCGGGGTGGTCGAACCGCTTCTGGACAGTGCCGTGCTGGCCGGGGGGCTGATCGCCGACCTCGGGACCGAAGAACAGCAGGAGCATATCGAGCAACTGATCGGCGGCGCGCTGCAACTGGCCTTCGCCCATGGCGAGCCGGGCAGCCGCTACGACCTCGAGCGCGTTACCACCTCGGCCACGCAAAACGGCGACCAGATCGTGCTCAGCGGGCGCAAGGCCGTGGTGGCCAATGCCGAGGCCGCCGACATGCTCGTCGTCTCCGCCCGCGAAAGCGGTGAGGCGGGGGACCGCGATGGCATCTCGCTCTTTCTCGTGCCCGCCGATGCCAAGGGGCTTTCGGTGACCGGCTACGCGCTCTTGGCCGGTGGCCGCGCCGCCGAGGTGACGCTGGACGACGTGACCCTGCCGGAAAGCGCCCGTCTGGGCGCGGCGGGGAAGGCGTTTGACGCCATCGAGACCCGCACCGCCATGGCCACCGCCGCGCTCTGCGCCGAGACGCTGGGCGCGATGGAGACCGCTTGCGACCTCACGCGCGAATACCTCGGCACCCGCAAGCAGTTCGGCCGCCCCATTGGCAGCTTCCAGGCGTTGGCGCATCGCATGGCGGACCTGCTCATTGATCTCGAACAGGCGCGCTCGGCCGTGATCAACGCGGCGGGCCATCTGGAGGACGACCGCGCCAGCCGCGAGCGTCACGTCTCAGCCGCAAAGAACCTGATGGGCCGCGTTGGCCGTCTGGTTGCGGAGGACACGATCCAGATGCATGGCGGCATCGCCATGACGCAAGAGTACGAACTGGCGCATATCGCCAAGCGCATCACCATGGCGGACCACCGCTTTGGCGATGTTGACCATCATCTGGAGCGGTTCATTGCACTATCCGCCGCATGATGCACCGACCAGCGGGGTTCAGCAGCTGATCGGGTTTACCCCCGACCTGTCGAACCCCGATGGCAGCACCCGCGTGACGCTCGAGCTCGGCCCGCAGCACCTGAATGTTTCGGGCGTGCTGCACGGCGGGCTGCATACGCTGATGCTTGACGTTGCCGCCGGTTTCGCCTGCGCGCGGCACTGCGCGATGAGCGGGCCTTTCGTGCCGATGCTGACGCTCTCGCTGACCACCGACTACATCGGCGCGGTCCGCGAGGGGCAGATTGTCGCCACGGGGCGCGTCACCGGCGGGGGCTTCAAGATTCTCTACGCCGAGGCGCAGTTGCACGATGCCGAAGGCCGCCTGCTGTCGCGCGCCACCGGCGTATTCAAGAGGGCCAAGACATGAGCGCACGTATCGAGGACTGCGGCGACCGGCTGATCGTCTGGAACGGCAACGCAGAGAAACGCGGCGCGCTGACGCCCGCGCTCTACGACGCCATCGCCGAGGCGATGCGGCTGGCCGAGGAGCCGCGCATCCGCGCGGTGATCCTGACCTCCGAGGGGCGGTTCTTCTGCGCCGGGGGCGACCTCAACGTGCTGATCGAACGCCGCAAGCTGACCGAGGAGGTCCGCCGCGAGCGGGTCGATGCGCTGCATGATCTGGTGCGGTCGATCCGCGCCTGCCCGGTGCCCGTCCTCGCCGCCGTCGAAGGTGGTGCCGCGGGCGCGGGCCTGTCGCTGGCGCTGGCCTGCGACATGATCGTGGCCTGCGAAGACGCGCAGTTCACCGCCGCCTACGTCAAGGCTGGTCTGGTGCCCGACGCAGGCCTCACCGCCTCGCTCGCCCGGCTCCTGCCGCGCCCCTTGGCGATGGAGATGTGCCTGCTGGGCCGCCCCGTCATGGCCATGCGCTTTGCCGAACTGGGCGCGGTCAACCGCATCTGCCCCAATGGCCGCGCGCTCGACGAGGCGCTGATGCTGGCCGACACGCTGGCCGCGGGTCCGCGCGCGGCGCAGGGCACGATCCGGGCCTTGGTCGGGCAGGCCTATGAGACCGACGAGGCCGCGCAGCTCGACGCCGAGCGCAACGCCATGGCCCGCGCCGCGGGCGGCGACGAAGCCGCCGAGGGCATCGCGGCCTTTTTGGAGAAACGAAAGCCCCGGTTCTAGCCGGGCGGCGGCTGCCGGAGGAGGGGGCTGCTATTAGGCAGGAGGAGACACCCATGAATGCCAGGGTACAGGATTTTCTAGCTGAGCAATTGGCGACCCGCCCAGAGGCACCAGCGCTGAGCGACGCCAGCGGCGCGGCTTGGAGCTTTGCCGATCTGGACCGCGCGCGTCGGGCCTTGGCGGCGGAGTTGCGGGCCGCGGGGGTGCAGGCGGGCGACCGCGTGCTGTTGATGGTGGAGAACTGCGTTTCCGCCGTGGCCGGGCTCTATGCCGCGTGGGAGTTGGACGCCGTGGCGATCCCCGTCAACGCCCGCCAGACCGAGGCCGAGGTCACCCGCATCATCAACCACGCCACCCCGGCGGCGGTTCTGCTGACCTGCGAGGTCTCGCCCGAGGCGGCGGCCCATGCAGCGCGGCTGGACGCACGCGAGATTGCGGGCGATTTCGGCAGCTTGCATCTGGCGACGCCACAGCCCAGCAGCCCGGATGCCGATCTGCATGACGTGGCGGTGTTGCTTTATACCACCGGCACCACGGGCGATCCCAAGGGCGTGATGCTGACCCATTCCAACCTGCGCTTCGGCGCGCGGGCCTCTGCCGATCTGCGGCAGATGGTGCCGGGGGATGTGGTTTATGGCGTTTTGCCGATGACCCATGTCTTCGGCCTCGTCTCGGTCCTGATGGCCGCCGTCAGCGCGGGCGCGAAGGTGCGGCAGGAGAGCCGCTTTTCCGCCGCGAAACTCCATGCCGCGACCCATGAGGATGTCACGATCCTGCCTGCGGTTCCGCAGATGCACGCGCTGGTCATGCAATACTCGCGCGAGCGCGGGATGCCGAAACTGGAAAGCCCGACCCTGCGCTATGTCTCCTCCGGCGGTGCGCCGCTCGACCCGGCGTGGAAGCGCAAGGCTGAGGCTTTCTACGAACTGCCCCTGCAAAACGGTTTCGGCATGACCGAGACCTGCTCGGGCGCATCGGCCACGACCAATGCGCTTGGCTCCCCCGATACCTCCGTCGGGCCGGTGACGCCGGGCACCGAGTGCAAGATCGACGACCAAGCCCCCGGCGGCAATGGCGCGGGCGAGGGCGAGGTGCTGGTGCGCGGCCCGCATGTGATGAAGGGCTATTACCGCAACCCGACCGAGACCGACAAAGCCATCGACGCCGAGGGCTGGCTACACACCGGCGATTTAGGCAAGCTCGATGAGGAGGGGCGGCTGCACATCCTTGGACGTTCGAAAGAATTGATCATCCACGGCGGTTTCAACGTCTACCCGCCCGAGGTGGAAGCCGCGTTGAACGATCACCCGCGCGTGGTGCAGTCTGCGGTGGTCGGACGGCGGCGCGAGGGCGATGAAGAGGTGCTGGCCTTCGTGCAGGTGGCACCGGGGGACGAGGTCACGGCGGAGGAGCTGCGTGGTTTCGTCAAGGAACGGCTCACCGGCTACAAACGGCCCGCACAGATCATCGTGGCCACTGATCTCCCCGCAGCGCCCACGGGCAAGATCCTGAAGCACCGCTTGCTGGCGGCCTTTGCCGATCAACTGGCGTGACGGGGCGGGGCGCAGAAGCGCCCCGCATCTTTATCAAACGTAGGTGCCTTCGGCGGCAGCGCGGATCGCGCGGATGTTCTCGCCATAGGGCGCCGGATCGCTGACCGAGCCACCCTTGAAGACGGCAGAGCCTGCCACCAGCACATCGGCCCCGGCCTGCGACACCAGTGGCGCGGTCTTGGGGTCGACGCCGCCGTCGATCTCGATATGCACGGGCCGGTCGCCGATCATGCTGCGCAGCTCGCGGATCTTGGCGGTCATGTCGATGAACTTCTGCCCGCCGAAACCGGGGTTCACGGTCATCACGCAGACCAGATCGACCATGTCGAGGATCTCGGCCACCGCGCTTGCTGGCGTGCCGGGGTTCAGCGCCACGCCCGCCTTCGCTCCCGCGCCGCGGATCGCTTGCAGGGTGCGGTGGATATGCGGGCCAGCCTCCACATGGGCGGTGATGAAATCGGCGCCCGCCTTGGCGAAGGCTTCGATATAGGGGTCGACCGGGGCGATCATCAGATGCACGTCCATCACGCCCTTGATATGAGGCCGGATCGCCGCGCAGGTGGCGGGGCCGAAGGTGATGTTGGGCACGAAATGCCCGTCCATCACATCCACATGCACCCAGTCGGCGCCTTGGGCTTCGATGGCTTCGCATTCGGCGCCGAAATTGGCGAATTCGGCGGCAAGGATGGAGGGGGCGATCTTGATCGAACGGTCGAAAGTCATGGGCGGCCTGCCTTTGTTGCGGGGGTTGGCCCCTCATAACGGCTGACCGCTTTTTGCGAAAGGGCTATAGGTCGATCTCCAACACGCCGCCGGGCTGGGCCGCGCGCGACTGGCAAAGGATGATCGCGCCCTCGCGTTGCTTGGCCGAGAGCACGAAGTCGCGGTGCTCCACCTCGCCGCCGCGCAATCCGCATTTGCAGACGCCACAGATGCCGTCGGAGCATTTCAGGTCCACCGGCACCCCCGCCGCGATAAGCGCCTCGGCGGCGGTTTCCTCGGCCCCGACCTCGATCTCGCGGCCCGAAGAGAGCTTCAGCGTGAAGGGGTGGTTCTCGTAATCCGGCACCTCGGGGGTGGAGAAATATTCCAGATGCCGTGCGTCTTCGGGGATGCCTGCGCCCTCGGCAGCGGCCATGACCGATTGCATATAGGCGTCCGCCCCGCAGGTGTAGACATGGGTGCCCTCGGGCGCGCGGGCCATGATCGCGGGCAGGTCGGCGCGGGTGCCCTCGGCGGAGATATGCAGATGCACACGGTCGGCCCAAGCGGCCTGAGCGAGCTCCCCGGCAAAGGCTGCGGCCTCGCGGGTGGAGGCGGAGTAATGCAGGTCGAAAGGCCGCCCGAGCGCATGCAGCCGGTGGGCGAAGGCGATCATTGGCGTGATGCCGATGCCGCCGCCCATCAGCAGGCTGTGCGACGCGCCTTCGACCAGTTCGAAATGGTTCACCGGCTTGCCCACGAAGATGCGCCGCCCTTGGGTAAAGACCCGGTGCAACAGCGCCGAGCCGCCTCGGCCTTCGTCCTCGCGCAGCACCGCGATACGGTAGCGGCTACGGTCTTTGGGGTCGCCCAAGAGCGAATAGGGGCGTAGGTATTCGGGGGCCACCACGAGGTCGAGATGCGCGCCTGCGGTCCATGCGGGTAAATCGTGGCCTTCGGGATGGGCGATGTCGTAGAGCCGGGTGGTGGCGTTCAATTCCTCAACGGCGGTGATGCGCAGGTCGAGCACCGGCGTGTCGCTGCCGACTTTGTAGAGATGCAGGTGCTCGGTCTCCCCCGCTGCCGTCTTGCGGCGATGTTCGTCGGCGCTGATCAGCGCGGCATGGGCCTTGATCCCGGCTTCGCGGTTCATCGGGTCGGGATAGGGCCAGGGGTGCGGGGCCAGCGGGGCGGGGTAGACGGCGAGGGTCTGGTCTTCAAACCTAAGGTCCAACTCCGGTTGCAGGTCGCGCGCGTTCACGGGTTGCGCGGGGGTGTCGAACTGGCCCGAGGGCTTGCGCTCGATGTCCCACCACCATTTCTTCACCGGGTTCAGCCGGCCTTTGCCGACCTTGTCGTCGAGCTTGGCCAAGAGCGGTGCCGCGGCGGGAATGTTCGAGGCGGCCCAGCGGAAGGGCGCCTCGGCAAAGAGCCCTTCGAGGTTCCACGGGCAGGTCTTCATGCAGCGCCCGCACATGGCGCCGCCTTGGTTGGTGATCCGGTAGGTGGCACATTTCTGACTGTCGGATTTCCAAATCTCGTAGCCGTTGAACATCTTCTTCGGCCCGGCGGTGATCGCCCCCGAGGGGCATTCGCGGGCGCATTTGTTGCAGGCTTCGCAGAACTTTTGCAGGCCAAAGTCGATGGGCTTGTCGTGGGCCACGGGCAGGGTGGTGGTAACCACGCCGGATTTCAGCCGCGGGCCGAGGAAGGGGTTCAGGATCACCTCGCCGATGCGGGAGACTTCGCCCAGACCCGCCAGCAACAACAGCGGTGGTTGCAGCACATCGCCGTCCATCACCGTATGGGCCTTGGCGGCATGGCCGAGGTTGCGCAGGTGCTGCGCCAGCACGCCGCCGAGCATCGAGAACCGCAGATAGGCGCGCATGGATTGCGACACGGCGATCCAGTCGTCGCCCGAAGAGCCTTCCATCGTGTCATAGCCTTGGTCGATGATCAGGCTCAGCGCTTGGTCATGCGGCGGGGTGATCGGGGTGCCGGTGGCGTCGTGGCTGTACCACGTCCAGTCCGGGCAGGCGGAGAGGCCCGCAGCATCGGCGCCGAGGAAATAACTCGCCGCCTTGAGGTTCGCCGCGTTGCGGGCGGCATCCCCGGCCTCGGGGGCGTCTTCGTTCACCGGCCCGTCCTGCAACAGGATCAGCGCGCCCAGCAGGCGGCGCTGTGCGGCGGAGGGGGCGGATTTGATCACGTGATGCCCGCCTTTCATGGCGTTCTGCACCTTCGGCCCCATGTCGCCGAACTGGCCACGCGCAAAGAGGTCACCGCGTTTCGGCACGCGCGGGACGTTGGCGGCGTCGATATAGGTCGTGGGCTCCTCGACCCTCTTCAACGTCTCAAAAGGATGAGGTCCCATGGCATAATCGCGCCGGGCGTAAGGATCGACGTCGCGGGCGCTGACGCCGCCGTGGGTGCCAAGCTGCCAATGCGGCCCCTTCAGCACCGACCACGGCTGCTCGGCCAGTGGGGCAAGCGGCATGTCGGGCGCGAGGGCCATGTCGGTCGTCACCACCGCAAGGCCGAAGCGCGGGCCGATCCATGGCGCTTGCAGGCTGCCGTCCTCCATCACAGCCAGCCCCGCCGCCACGGCCAGTTGCCCGAGGTTCACGTCGGAGGTGGTGGCCGAATGCACCTTGGCCGCAAAGCCCAACTGGCGGATGTATTCGGCGAGCACGGTGGCGTTCTCGGTTCCGCGCAGGCAGGCGCGCTCGGCTTGTGCGTCGATGATCCAGTCGCTGCCCGGCTCGCCCTCGCGCGGGTCGCGGGGGTAGGCGGTGAGGATCACCAGCGCATGACTGTGGCCGTCGATCGGGGTTTCTGGCGCATCCACGGCGTCGCGCAGGTTGGCCATGATCACATCGACGCCCGCGGCCAGCGTCTTGGTCTGGCGGCTGCGCAGACCTTCGGCCAATTGGGCGGTGCCTTGGCTGCGGCGCGGGTGGGGCAGCAGCGCCTCGCGCGGCAGGGCGCTGACGCCCATCATCGAGGCATCGTTGTAATAGCCAAAGGATTTCAGATGGTTGGCCCGCTCCTGCGGACTGTCGGGGATCACCGCGCCCGCCCTGTTGACCGGCCCGTCGCGCAGCACGTCCATCATCGCCTGAAAGGGGGCCATGGCGTTGCAGATGCTCTGCGGCGTCTCGGGCCGCTCGAACCGCAGTTCCGGCTCGGGCGTCTTGGGCAGCCGGTCATGCGGTGCCTGCAACCGGCGCAGCCGTTCCAGCGGGAAGGGGCCGAGATGCATGGGGCGGGTCTTGGACGAAAAGAGCTTCATGGACAAATCGATGCCACGCTTTGGGATGATATGCTAGTCTTGGTTGTATCGGTAAACACCGCTCTCGCTTGACTTTTTGCGCAGCCGCCGACCATGCTGCGGCAAAATTGGAGGAGTAAGACCATGACCCTGTTCACCCGCCGTCAGGCCATCGCAACTTTGGGCGCCGCAACGGCTGTGGGGCTGGCGGCACCGGCACTGGCGCAGAACCGCAAGATCACCCTGGGCGCGCTGCGTTTCACCAGCCACGCGGGCAGCTTCGTCGGCTTTGAACGGGACTATTTCAAAGAGGCCGGTCTGGATGTCGAACTGCGCTTCTTCGAGGCCGCGCAGCCGATGGCCGTGGCAATTGCCAGCGGCGATGTGGACTATGCAATCACGGCGATTTCCGGCGGGCTGGTGTCGCTGGCGCAAAAGGGCGCGGTCAAGGTGATCGGCGGCGGCCTGCAAGAAGAGCAGGGCATCGACGGGCAGAAGTTCCTCGTCTCTGACGCGGCCTATCAGGCGGGCATCACCGCGCCGGGCATGTTGGACGGCAAGAGCTTTGGCATGACGCAAGCGGGGTCGTCCTTTCACTACATGGGCTCCAAAATGGCCGCGGCGGAGGGGATCGACCTCAAGTTCAAGCCGCTGCAAAAGGTCGGCGCGGTGATCGGCGCGCTGAAGTCGGGCCAGATCGACGCATGGTCGATCGTGCCGCATATCGCCAAGCCGCTGGCCGGGTCGGGTGCGGTGCATATCATCGGTGATGTGGCGACCTATCTGCCGGATTATCAGGTGACCACGGTCTTCACCTCGACCAAAAACGCCACGGACGAGCAGGAGATGACCAAAAATTTCCTCGCCGGTTACTCCAAAGGCGTCGCCGATTACAACGCCGCGATGATCGCCAAGGATGGCGGTGATGCGGGCGTGGATGAGATGGTCGATCTGATCCACAAATATGTCTACACCGACCGCCCGCGCGACAAGGCCGCGCCTTCGATCATCAATGGCACCATGCGCCTGAACGAAGGGGCCAAGCTGAATGTCGCCTCGGTCCGCGATCAGTTGGAGTGGTTCCAGTCCGAAGGGTTGGTCGATGCCGACATCACTTTGGA
Source organism: Sulfitobacter sp. 1A15258 (assembly GCF_043557045.1). Classification (NCBI taxonomy): domain Bacteria; kingdom Pseudomonadati; phylum Pseudomonadota; class Alphaproteobacteria; order Rhodobacterales; family Roseobacteraceae; genus Sulfitobacter; species Sulfitobacter sp. 1A15258. The sequence continues at coordinate 185,602 of NZ_JBIFFK010000002.1, forward strand.
GACGCTGATCGACACCTCTTATGCCGAGACGGCGGGCAGCTAAACGCTCGCCCCTCTGGAAGGCTACACTGTGCAAGGCGCGCTCCCCACGAGCGCGCCTTCTGCTTTGCGGCCTGCAAGGGGATTTCGGCGCCGCATGACTGGCAATGCCGCCGCGCCAAGATACCTATGATGCTGAGACGGGGCCAAGCCCCTGAGCAGAAAACGGGAATCGGCAGTGAGCGACGGCAGTTTTTTCGCCCTGAACGGCTATCATTTCGCATTGGGGGCCGTGGGGGCGGTGGTCATCCTTGCCCATTGGCTGCCGCGCTTTTTCAGCCGTCGTGAGCCTGCGGCCTCGGGGTTGTTGATCCTGCTCGGCATGGGGGTTTTCGCCCTTGTCCCCGGCATGCCGACATTCCCCGACCCCCGCGCGATGCCCTTTCCATGGGAGGTCGTCTCGGAGCTTTGCGTGATCGTCGCGCTTTTCGCGACGGGGCTAAGGATCGACCGGCTTTCGGATTGGTCCCGCTGGGGGCCGACGGCGCGGTTGCTGGCGCTGACCATGCCGTTGACGATCCTGTCGGTCGCGCTGATGGGCTGGGCCTTTGCGGGGATGACTGTGGCGGGCGCGATCCTCTTGGGCGCGGTGATGGCGCCCACCGATCCGGTTCTGGCCGCCGATGTGCAGGTCGGCCCGCCGCATGAGGGCGGTGAGCACCCGGTGCGTTTCGCGCTGACCACCGAGGCGGCGTTGAATGATGGCTTGGCCTTTCCTTTCGTCTACCTCGGCATTTTGGTCGCCGCCGAGGGGTTGGCCCCGGCGTCTTGGGGCGTGGAATGGCTGGCGCGTGACGTTTTCTGGCGCATCGCCGTGGGGGTCGCCATGGGGGCTGCGGGGGGCTGGGCCTTGGGGCAGGTTCTCTTTGCGGTGCCGCGCAATGCGGTACTGGCCGAAACCTCCTCAGGGGTGGTGGCTTTGGCGGGGGTGCTGTTGTGCTATGGCACCACCGAATTGGCCGAGGGTTATGGCTTTATCGCCGTGGCGATGGCCGGTCTGGTGATCCGGCGGGTCGAGGCGGATCACGCCTTCCACCGCCGTTTGCATGACTTCACCGCCGCTGTCGAACATGCGCTGACGGCGCTTTTGCTGGTGGCGATCGGCGCGGTGATGCCCGCATTGCTGAGCGATCTGACCCTTGCAGGCGCGGTGATCGTGCTGGCGCTGATCTTTGTCGTGCGCCCCTTGGCGGGGTGGCTGTCGCTTATGGGCACGCCGCTTGAGACGCGCCCCCGCTGGGTTGTCGCGCTCTATGGGATACGGGGGATCGGGTCGATCTATTACCTTGCCTATGCGGCGGGGAAGGTCGAGTTTCTGGACGAGGAGCCGCTGTGGGCGATGGTGGGTTTTGCCATCCTTCTGTCGACCTTGGTGCATGGGTTCACCGCCGGGATCGCGGTGGACGGGCTGCGCGGCAAGGGGGAGCCGCCCTCCTAACCGACCCCGCGGGGCAGGGCGGTCGCGCCCGCTTGCGGATCGCACATTGCGCGCGGTGCGTTTTTGCTGAAAAAGGGCGGCATGGACCTCAAGCTTTCCTCCGTTAGCCATTACTATGGCGATACCCAAGTGCTGCGTGACATCACGCTCGACATTCCTTCTGGCCAGATCGTCTGCATCGTTGGCCCGTCGGGCTGTGGCAAATCCACTCTGCTGCGGATGCTGGGCGGGTTGGAACGCCCCAGCGAAGGCCGCGTGTTGCAAATGGGCGATGCGCCCGAGGGCTGTCTGAACCCGCTGACCTATATTTTTCAGGACTTCGCCCTGCTGCCTTGGCGCAGCGTGCGCGGCAATGTGGCGCTGGTGCTGGAGGGGCATGGGCTGGGCAAGGCGCGGCGCGAGGCGATCATCGCCGATGTCTTGGCGCGGACCAAGCTGACCGATTTCGCCGATGCGCTGCCCAAACAGTTGTCGGGCGGGATGAAACAGCGGGTGGCGATTGCCCGGGCACTGGCGGTGAACCCCGCCGTGATGCTGATGGATGAGCCGCTGAGCGCGCTTGACAGCCAGACCCGCGAATTGCTGATGGATGACCTTGTGGCGCTCTGGACGCGGCAGCCTTTCACGGCGGTCTATGTGACCCACAACCTCGCCGAGGCCGTGCGGCTGGGGCATAAGATCGTCGTCCTGTCGCGCCGTCCGGGTGAGCTGCGTGAGGTGGTGGAGTTGGACATGCCACTGGCCGAGCGGCGCCACGGCGACCCGGCATTGGAGGCGCAGCAGCAGCACCTTTGGGGCTTGATGCGTGATGAGGCCGCGGCGGCGGATGCGGAGTTGATCGATGGCTGAAATGACGGATGTGAACGCCCGCGAGGTCACCTTTCGCGGCGGCGGCTTCCAGCCCGGCACGCGGCGCGGCGTGGGGCTTGCGGTTTTCGTGGTGCTGATCCTGCTGGCGGAATGGGGCACGCGCAGCGGCTTCATCTCCCCCCTGACCCTGCCGCGGCCCAGCGATGTCTTGCTGACCTTTCAAGAGCTTTATCAGTCGGGGATGCTGTTCAAACACCTCGGCCCCTCGCTGACCCGTCTGGCGGTGGGCGCGCTGATCGGTGCCTCATTGGGCATCGGCATTGGCGTGTTGATCGGGTTGTTCTCTTTGGTCCGCGCCGGGTTGGTACCGCTGGTGGCGGCGATCTTCCCGATCCCTAAGATCGCGCTGCTGCCGCTCTTCGTCATCTGGTTCGGGATTGATGAGGCCAGCAAATACGCGTTGATCGCCTTTGGCACCTTCACGCCCACGGTGGTGGCGACCTATGCGGCGGTGGACAACGTTGACCGGGTGCTGATCCGCATGGGGCAGAGTTTTGGGCTTGGCTGGTGGTCGATCGTGTCCAAGATCGTGGTGCCCGGCGCGATGCCGGGGATTCTGTCCGGCTTGCGTATTTCGCTGACCATCGCGATTATCCTGCTGGTGGCGGCAGAGATGCTGGGCGCGGAATATGGAATTGGGGCGTATATCCTGCAGGCCGGGAGCTTGTATGATCTGGAGCGGCTGTTTGCAGGGGTGGTGATCTTGTCGCTGCTGGGCGTGGCGGTGTCGGCGGCTGTGGCCTTTGTGGAGCGGCGCGTGTTGAGCTGGCGGGTCTGAGGTTTTCGGGGGGAGGGTCAGCGCCTGCCCGCGGGTCGGCGACCCAACGGTCCCTCGTGCCACTTTATGGTTCAGCCATGGTGTGCGTCCGATAGGTCACGCCCAGCCTCACCAAATCGCCTACCCGTCCGGGCGGGCAGGCGATGGCCCGGCGCCTGCGGCTTGATTCCGGGCCGGGGTGGTAAGAGCGCGCCATTTGCGTATCAATAGCGCCAACCGCCCTCACCAACGGACCCCACCATGACCGAACACACCACCACCCACGCCGCCGGCGAAGACGCGCGCAACCGCGACATCAAGATCTACGTCAACGGCGACATCGTGCACCGCGACGCAGCCAAAGTCTCGGTCTATGACGCGGGCTTCATGCTGGGCGATGGCATTTGGGAAGGCATGCGCCTCTACAACGGCACATGGGCGTTCTTTGACGAACATATGGACCGCTTCTTCAACTCCTGCAAAGCGATCTCGCTCGATGTGGGGATGGACAAGGCCGGCATCGCCGAGGCCATGCGCCGCACGGCGGAGGCGAATGACATGCACGATGACGTGCACTGCCGCCTGATGCTGACCCGCGGGATCAAGGACAAACCCTTCCAGCACCCGTCGCTCAGCACCACCGGGCCGACGCTGGTGATTATCATGGAACATTCCAAACCCGTCGACCGGCTGCAATCTAAGGGCATCCGTCTGGCCTCGGTCCCGCAGGTGCGCGGCCTGCCGCACAGCCAAGACCCGAAGCTCAACAGCCATTCCAAGCTCAACTGCATCATCGCCTGCCTTCAGGCCGAGGCGGCAGGCGCGGATGAGGCGCTTATGCTTGACCCGCATGGTTTCGTGAACACCACCAACGCCTGCAACTTCTTTATCGTGCGCCGGGGTGAGGTTTGGACCTCGACCGGGGACTACTGCATGAACGGCGTGACGCGGCAAAAGGTCATCGACCTCTGCCACGCGAATGGCATCCCGATGAAGGAAAAGAACTTCTCGCTCTACGAAGCCTATGGCGCGGATGAGGCTTTCCTCACCGGCACATTTGGCGCGCAGACCCCGGTGGCCGAGATTGACGGCAAACCCATCGGCACGGGCGAGCGGCCTGTCACCAAACGCATCCAAGCGCTGTACAAAGAGCTGATCAAACAGCACACGGCCTGAACGCCGCGAGGGTGCCCGCCCCCGCGAAGGGGCGGGCGGCATCTTAGGAGACCATGCGCTTCAGCGCGGGCACGCGGCGCAGCAGGAGCCAATCCAGCAGACCGACGACCAGCAAAGTGATCCCCGCCATGGGAAAGGCCAGCGCCACGGCCAGCCCGACCACGACTGCGCCTTTCCACAGCGTCATATTGCGTGGCGCGGGCGGGGCCGAAAGCCAGCCCGCCGGATTTGCCGGGCGGCGTTTCCACCACATCACCACGCCCGAGACGCAGAGAAAGATCACCGAGAGGCAAAACAGCGTATTGGCCAAAACGCTCGGCCAACCCAGGGTGCCCATATGCAGCGCGATGCCCACGGCCATCGCCTTCCCGGCCAGCGAATAATCCGCATAGCGCACGTCGGCGAGGATCTTGCCCGTGTGCCGGTCGATATGCACCGTTCGGTCGCTGGTGGGGTCTTCGGCATCGGTGTTCATCGAATCCCGGCTCAGCGTCCAAACCCCGTCTTCGCCGCGCGGCAGGTTCATCTGATAGCGCGCGTCAAAGCCGATCTGCCGGGCCAGCGCGTCGATGGTGTCAAGCGTGGCGGGCGTGCCTTCGGCCAATCCCGCCACCCCGGCATCGCTGCCTGAGGCGGGCATCGGGGTCTGCTCCAGCGCCCAAGGCACCTCCTTGGGCCCGTGGTTCATGCTGGCGTGGAGGTCATCCGACAGCGGGGCCTCCCATTTCTCTGCCGGAAACTGGCTCCATGCCTGCACCATCTTTTCGCCCCAGATACCGGCCCAAGAGAGGCCTGAGATCAGGAAGAAAAACAGCACCACCGACACCCAAAGCCCGATCGCCCCGTGCAGAGATTTCCACAGCGCCCGTCCACGGCCCAGTCGCGGAAGCAGTGCCGCCCGCAAACCAGTGCCGCGCGGCCACCAGAGGTAGAGCCCCGTGGCGATCAGCACCATGCCGAGCGAGGCCGCGATCTCGATCATGCGGTCGCCGGTGACACCCAGCAGCAGGCTGCCGTGGATATTGTCGGCCATGTCGTACCAGCCGCTGCGGCGTGGGAAGCTGGCGAGGACTTCGGCGGTATAGGGATCGACGGCGACCATGGTCGCCACGTCATGCGCGTCCACCCGAAAGATCGCGGCCAGATCATCGGCGCGGGGGGCGACATATTGCGCAAGGGTGCCGCCTTCGATGCTGGCCTGCGCGGCGGCGGCCTGATCAGAGAGGGCAAGGGGCGCGTCTTGGGGCGTGACGGCAATCCGCTCTCCGTCCCGCCCACCGATGAAGGCGATCCAGAGCATCGCAAGCCCCGTTAGGGCGAGCATGATGAAAAAGGGGATGACATAGACCCCGGCATAGAAATGCCAGCGCCAAGCGGCGCGGTAAAAGCTGTTCGCACGTTGCGTGTTGTCGTTTTGCAGGGCTGCCGCGCCTGCAGGATCGATGGAAACCATGTGTTTGGTCCTCTGACTGAATTGATATGGGGTTTGGAAGGTCAGAGAACCCGTGGCGGCGCCCTTGCGCGTTTGACAGAGGCGCGGCGCGGTTTGGGCTGTGTGGCAGGGGCAGGGGGCAGCGGTGGCGCCGGGTGAAAGGCGACGGCCAAGGGCTGCACCGCCTGCCCCCTGCGTAGGGCCGCGAGGGAGTGCTGGTTCCAGTCGCAGGGCTTGTGCTCGGGCTGCACCGGTTCGCCGTCCGGCCCGATGGTCACCGTCTCCACCCCGTAGCCCGTGCACAGCACCATGGTCAGCGCGCCTTGCTGGCGCTCTGGCATGGTTCCGGGCGCGAGCGCCGAGAACGCCCCAAACAACAACACCACCACCCAGAGGCAGAGGTGTTGAAGCGGGCCGGTCAACGCCTTGCGGCGCATCCTGCGATTGGCTGGGGCTTAGTGTTTATGCTCGTGCGAGGAGTGATCCATTCCGCCCGCGTCATGCCCGCGGCGGCTTTCGACATTGAACGTCACATCCAAGGTCCCGGCCTTTTCAAAGGTCAGGGTGGCGGGGATTTTCTCGCCTTCTTCAAAAGGGTCACCGTCGAGGCCCATGAACATCACATGCAGCCCCCCGGGTTTGAGGGTGACAGTTTCGCCCGCGGGCAGGTCGATGCCGTCCACATGGGACATGCGCGCGACGCCCATGTCATCGGTGGTCGTCTCATGGAGAGAGACTTCGTCAAAGCCCTCGGCGCTGATGCTGACAAGACGATCGGCAGTGTCGCCGCCATTGGTGATCGTCAGATAGCCGCCGCCCACGCGGGCGGTTTTCGGGGTCTCATAGGCCATCGGGTGATCGACGGTCAAAGCGCCTGCGGTGTACTCATGCGCGGCGGCGGGCAGGGCGAGGAGGGCAGCCAAGGCTGCGGTATAGAAAGATTTCATTGTCATGTTCCATTGTCTGAGATGTGCAAAAAAAATGGTGGTGGCTCAGACGTAAGGAGGCCCCCGGACAGGCGGTGGCGCCCCGGCGGGGCTGCGTGGTGCGCCCAAGGCGCGGGTCAGGCGGGGCGTGGCAAAGTGCGGCGCCGCGCGCGGCAGCAAGACATCCGCCGGGCTGGGCAAGATCAGCGCGTTGACGATGCGGCAGGCTTCGCAATCCAAAGCCGCATGGTTCTGCCCTTCGACCGGCCCATCGCAAAGATCGCTCAGCGTGCCGCCCGCTTGGATAAAGGCGATGAACGCCGGATCCTGCTGTACCTGCGCGGTCGCCCGATGGGCGAAAGGCAAGCTGGCAAGGGCCAGCAGCAGCAAGAGGGTCAGGCTGACCCGAAGCGAGGATATGCGCGAAACGGCGGACATACGCCCTGATACCCCGGCTGTCGCGGCAAGGCTATAGGGTGCTTTGATCTGCGACGCGATGTCGTAGGCCGGGCGCTGTGCGGGGGGGCTATCGGGGGAGAGTGTTGGCTGGGATGGTAGGATTCGAACCTACGGTACACTGTACCAAAAACAGTTGCCTTACCACTTGGCTACATCCCAACACAGGGCGCTAACTAAAGTTCTCTGGCCCGGGGTGCAAGACCCGTTTTAAAGAAATTAGCCTATTCTTCGGCTGCATCAACAGAGAGCAGGTCTTTGCTGGGCAATTCGGCACGTTCCTGCGCGACGATGCGGGTCAATTCCCGCTCGGTTTGGGGCTCGACGGGCTGAACAGCGGCGGGGTTCGTGGGCGCGGCTGCCGTTTGCGGCGAATCGACGGGTCCGTCGGAGGGCGATTCGCTTTGAGAGATCAGCTGATAGGCTGGTGGCCCCGCGGTGAGGCCCGCCGCATCGAAAGCTGAGAGGGTCAGGCGAATCGCTTCGCTGCGGGCGGCGAGCAGATCGGTGCTTTCTTGATTGATCCAACCGGCGAATTGCATGTTGATCCAGTGATCGGCGACCTCGTCCACCCAAGCGGCGGCTTCGGGGCTGGACAGAACGAAGGGTAGGTCGTTCAGCACCTCCAGCGCCAAATCACGGGCGCGGGCCAGATCGGCGTCGCTGGCGACCGAGAGGGTAAAGGTGAACCGCCGCTCGGCGTTGCGTGAATAGTTGGTGATCCGGCTTTTAAAAACGGTGGCATTGGGGATGCGCAGGTGGTTGCCGTCAAAGGTCAGCAGGATCGTGGCACGGCTCGTCAGGCGGATCACCTTGCCGGTGTCGCCGTCGATCTCGACCGTGTCGTTAGGGCGAAAGGGCTGGCGGATCGACAGCATAATAGAGGCGATGAAATTCTCGACCGTGTCGCGCACCGCGAAACCGATGGCGAGGCCGACAATCCCCGCCGCGCCAAGGATGCCCGATAGCAGCGCTGTCGCGCCGAGGATATCCAGCGCCACCACAAGTGCCGCGATGACAAAGGCCAGACGGATGATCTGGCGGTAAATGTCAGCGATGAACGCGTTGGGGGCGAGCCGATCCCACGGGTTGCGCAGCCGTGCCAGCGCCAGCCCGGCCAAGACGATCAGGCCAAAGACCCCAAGCGCCACCAAGGCCAGCGGGAGGAAGGCCAGGGCCTGCGCCATCCGGTCGCGGAAGCGATCTACGGCGGGGTTGAGCCGCTCGGCCACATCGGTGCTTTCGCGCACCTCGTTGCGGATCGCCACCACCCCTTCGACGCGGCCCGCTAAATCGTTCAGCCGCGCGGCGCTGGCGGTGTCGAGCGTGGTGCCGGTCAGCGTGACGATGCCGGAGGCGACAGAGACGCGGACCTTCTCGAACCCCTCAAGCTCGCGCAGGATGGCGCGGATGCGTTTGGCGATGGCGGCGTCCGCCGTGGCATCGCCTTCGACGGCGATGGTGCCCTCGGGCTGGTCGCTGGTCTGCGCAAAGGCCGGGGTGAGGGGCAGCGCGCAGCTCAGCAGCAGGCAGAGGAACAGGCGGGGCAGGGCGGCGGTAAGGCGCATGGGGGAACTCCGTCAGCGGGATGGGCCACCGCCCCGGGCGACGGGGGCGGCAGCTTGGCCAATTAGCGCGTTACCCCTGACAATCGAGCAGCACCGCCCCGCTGCGCTGTCCGGCCTCGACCAACTCATGGGCGCGGGCGGCCTCAGAAAGCGGCAGGACCGTGTCGACGGGGCAGCGCAGGGCGCCGTCCTCCAGCGCGTGGTGCAACCGGTTGATTGCCTGTTCGCGCGGACCTGCGGGCAGCAGGTAGATCAGGATGATGTCGATCGTGACCGCCTTGAACAGCAGCGGATAGAAGGGCAGCACCGGCGACATTTCCGCCGCCGAGCCATAGGCGGCGATGCGGCCATTGGGGGCGATGACCTCGGTGTCGGTGGTGATGTTCAGGCCGAACTCCGTCTCGACGATGGTGTCGACCGGCTTGCCGCCATTGGCATCAAGCACGGCGGCGGCGAGATCGGGGTCGGCGTAGTTGAACACGGCATCGGCGCCTGCATCGCGCAGCAGATCGTTGTCGCGGGGGCTACAGGTGGCGATCACCTTGGCCCCGCCCCATTTCGCCAGTTGCACGGCAAGATAGCCCACCGTGCCTGCCCCGCCTTGGATCAGCACGGTTTCCCCGGCCACCCCGCCGCCGCCAAAGACGGCGTGGCAGGCGGTCAGCCCCGGAATGCCAAGCTGCGCGCCGACCTCGGACGAGACGCCATCTGGCAGGGGCACGGCTTGATGGGCAGGCAGGGTGATCTGCTCAGCCGCCGTGCCAAAGCCGCGTTGCCACTGGCCGTTCCAGATCCAGACCTTCTGGCCCACGCGGCTCGCATCGACGCCCGCACCCACGGCGACGATCTCTCCCGCGCCGTCGCTATGGGGGATGACCTGCGGGAAGGGTGGTTTGGTCACGCCGGGGCGGGTGCCCGCGCGGGCCTTGACGTCCGAGGGGTTCACGCCCGAATGGCTGAGCGCCACGCAGACCTCTCCGGCTTGAGGGGCGGGGCTGTCGATCTCCGACAGGCGCAGCACGTCGGCGGCGGCTCCGAACTGGTCATAGGTAATGGCTTGCATGGCGCTCTCTCCGGCTTGAATTTCGCTGGCAGAGTGGCGCATGCGCCGGGATCATGCAATTGCGGTGGCGAGGGCGGGCGTTACTCGCGCAGCTCCTTGGGGCCAACACCCCAAAGCCGCACCTTGGGCGCCCAGCCGGTAAAGCCGCCCGAGCGCAGCTCGCACCATTCCAGCGTGCATTCGCCCAGACGGGCCACCACGCCGAGTTCCAACCGTGCCACCACGGCGGCTTTGGGGTCGGGATTGATGCGCAGTTGCAGCATGTCCTGTTCGACCAGCACCGTGCGGGTGCCCGACAAAAGCGAGTAGTGGACCCAGCCGCCCATACCGTCGCGGTCTTCGACCCGGCGCCAGTGGCCATGTTCGGCGGTGATCCTCAGTGGCAGGTCGCGGCGTTTGTAGACCCAGTCGATCCGGTGCGATAGCGACGGGCCGCGGCGCACGTTGCCTTCGGAGGCTTTCATCGAAACGAAACGGGGCAGGGGCAGGTTCGTGACCTGACCGCGCGCCTCTTCTGCGACGCCGGAGGTCGGCTGTGCCAAAAGCAGCGCGCCCACCATCAGGGCGCTGCGAAAGAAAGCGGTTATCATGGAATTGCCTGCTATGCGGTTCACTGCTGTGGGTCGGTGCTGTGCAAATCTGCGGGTTATTGTTGCTCTTTTTCGGGCGCGAGTTCTTGTGCCTCGTCGCTGCATGAGACACCATGCCCGCGAAACGAGGCGACGCCAAGACCGGGAGAGCAGGCATGTCAAAGAAGCGGTTGAGTGTTGTAGTGACGCGACGGTTGCCAGAGGCCGTGGAAACACGGCTGTCAGAGCTGTTTGACGTGACCCTGCGCGAAGATGACAGGCCCATGACCCGCGAGGAATTGGGCGCGGCGATGCGTCAGGCGGATGTGCTGGTGCCCACGATCACGGATGAGATCGACGCGCCGCTGATCACCCAAGCGGGCGAACGGCTCAAGCTGATCGCCAACTACGGGGCCGGGGTCGATCACATCGATGTGGCCACCGCGCGCCAGCGCGGCGTGCTGGTGTCGAACACCCCCGGCGTGCTGACCGACGATACCGCTGATATGACCATGGCGCTGATCCTTGCCGTGACCCGCCGCATGCCCGAGGGCATGGCGGTGATGCAATCGGGCAATTGGGACGGCTGGGCGCCCACGGCACTCTTGGGGGGCCGCGTTGGCGGGCGCCGTCTGGGCATTCTGGGCATGGGCCGCATCGGTCAGGCCGTGGCGCGCCGGGCGCGGGCCTTTGGCATGCAGGTGCATTACCACAACCGCAAACGCCTGCGCGAAGAGATCGAGGGCGAGCTAGAGGCCACCTATTGGGAGAGCCTTGATCAGATGGTCAGCCGGATGGACGTGATCAGCATCAACTGCCCCCATACCCCCAGCACCTTCCATCTGATGAACGCCCGCCGCTTGGGTCTGATGAAGCCCGACGCGGTGATCGTGAACACCTCCCGCGGGGAGGTGATCGACGAGAACGCGCTGACGCGGATGCTGCGATCTGGCGATATCAAGGGCGCGGGGCTGGACGTCTATGAACATGGTCGCGAGATCAATCCGCGCCTGCGCGAGCTAAAGAACGTCGTGCTGCTGCCGCATATGGGCTCTGCCACATTGGAAGGGCGGATTGAGATGGGCGAGAAAGTCCTGATCAACATCAAGACCTTCGACGACGGCCACCGCCCGCCGGATCAGGTCGTGCCCTCCATGCTCTGACCCACGGACGGCTGCGGCAACGCGGACCTTTCGTGTGATTAATTTACAAAGATGCCGCCGCAAGATTTTGCGGCGTGAGGATGCTATTGGGAGATAGAACGTGACGAAAATCGCAGATTTGCCGCGAAATGAGGTGGGGATCGCCGCCGCGCTGGATGAGTTGCAACAAGCCTTCGGGGACAATCTGCTGACCGGCCAAGCCATTCGCGAACAGCATGGCCACACCACCACATGGATCGACACGCAGGCGCCTGATGCGGTCGTCATGGCGCGCTCGACCGAAGAGGTGGCGCAGGCGGTGCGTATCTGCGCCGCCCATCGGGTGCCTGTGATCCCCTTCGGCACGGGCACCTCTCTCGAAGGGCATGTGAACGCCCCGGCGGGCGGGATTTGCATCGATGTCATGCAGATGGACCGCGTGCTTGAGGTCAATGCGGGCGATTTGGATTGCCGGGTGCAGCCTGGCGTGACCCGCGAAGCGCTCAACACCCATCTGCGCGATCAGGGGCTGTTCTTTCCGATCGACCCCGGCGCCAATGCGTCGCTCGGGGGGATGACCGCGACGAGGGCCAGCGGTACCAATGCGGTGCGCTATGGAACGATGAAGGACAACGTTCTGAGCCTTGAGGTGGTTCTGGCTGATGGCCGGGTGATCCGCACCGGCGGGCGGGCGCGGAAATCTTCGGCGGGCTACGATCTGACGCGGCTTTTCGTGGGCTCGGAAGGGACGCTTGGGATCATCACCGAGATCACCCTGCGCCTGCAAGGCATCCCCGAGGCGATGTCCTCGGCCCGATGTTCTTTCCCAACGGTGCAAGCTGCCTGCGAGACCGTGATGGCGGTCATCCAATACGGCCTGCCGGTGGCGCGGATCGAGCTTTTGGACGCCGATGTGGTTAAGGCCGTGAACGCCTATTCCAAGTTGACCCTGCCCGAAACGCCGCTTTTGCTGCTGGAATTCCACGGCTCCGAGGCGGGCGTGGTGGAACAGGCCGAGACCTTTGGCATGCTCTCGGAAGAGTTCGGCGGCAGCGGCTATGCCGCGACGACGACCCCCGAAGAACGCAGCAAGCTATGGCAGGCCCGCCATGACGGCTATTGGGCGGTGCTGGCGCTGAGACCGGGCTGCAAGGCGGTGGCCACAGATGTCTGCGTGCCGATCTCGCGCCTCGCCGATGCCGTGGTGGCGGCCCAAGCGCGGGCGGAAGAGTTGCAGTTGATCGCCCCCATCGTGGGCCATGCGGGGGACGGGAATTTCCATGCGTCCTTGTTGATCGACATGGACGACCCCGATGAAGTCGCGCGCGGCGAGGCTTTCGTCAGCTGGTTGGCGGAACTGGCGATTTCGATGGATGGGACCTGCACCGGCGAACATGGGATCGGGCAGGGCAAGCGGCCCTATCTGCGCAAGGAATTGGGGGCTGCGGTGGATGTGATGGCGACCTTAAAGGCGGCGCTGGATCCGCAGAATATTTTGAACCCGGGGAAGATTTTGCCGGGGTGAGTTGGGTGTTTTGCCCTGATGTTGTGCGGCGGGAGGGGTCGTGCAGGGTATTTGGGAAAGGATGAAGGTGGGGGGCGGTGTGATCTGCCTTGATGTTGTGCGGCGGGAGACGTTGTGCAGGGTATTTGAGAAAGGATGAAGGTGAGGGGGCGCGCTGGGGCTGAGGTGGCGCTTTGGGGGAGCGGGTAAGGTCGGTTTTTGGCGATGTTGGGTCGGCTGCTGCCTGCGGGGCGTGGTGCTGCTGCGTACAACGGGAGTGGGCCTAGCGCAGAGGGATTGGCAGATGAAAACGCAAGTCAAAGCATTGGTTGTCGGGGGCGGGGCGGTTGGCACGTCGATCGCCTATCATCTGGCGAAGGCCGGTTGGGATGATGTGATGCTCTTGGAGCGGGACGAGTTGACCTCTGGCTCGACTTGGCATGCGGCGGGGCTTTTGCCCTTGTTCAACATGTCTTATGCGACGACCCATATTCATCAGTATTCGGTCGAGTTTTATAAGACGCTGGAGGCGGAGACGGGGTTGAACGCGGGCTTTGCCGTGGTGGGCAATCTGCGCATGGCCCAGACGGATGCGCGGATGGATGAGTATATGCTCTATGCCTCTACCGCCGAGACCTGTGGTGTGCCCTATCAATGGTTAACCCCCGATGAGATTAAGGCAAAGTGGCCGCTGATCGAGACATCGGATTTGAAGGGGGCGCTTTATCACCAGACCGATGGCTATATTAACCCCGCCGATGTGACTATGGCGATGGCCAAGGGGGCGCGGCAGCGTGGTGTGGCGATCGAGCGCAAGTGGCAGGCGGATGGGTTCCATTGGAATGGGACGCATTGGGAAGTGACCTGCACCAAGATGGTCGAGAAGGGCGGCAACCTTGTCCCGTCGGACGAGCAGATCGTCATCACGGCGGAACATGTGGTGACCGCGAGCGGCAACCATGCGCAGCGCACGGCGCGGATGCTGGGCATCAAGATGCCAGCGATTCCCGTGGAGCATCAGTTCATCGTCATGGACCGCGATCCGGCCTTGGTCGATTACCGGGCGGCGGGCAATGGGGAGCATCCGGTGATCCGCGATGCCGATGCGCAGAGCTATGTGCGCGAAGAGCGTGGTGGCTGGATCCTTGGGGTTTATGAAAAGGGCGCGCCGGCGCGGTTTGAATATGGGGTGCCGGACAGCTTCCGGGCCGATCTGTTTCAGCTCGATCTGGAGCGGATCGAAGAGCAATATATGGCGATGAACCACCGCATCCCCTCGGCCGAGGATTGCGGACTGAAGGATGATTTCAACGGACCGATTTGCTATACGCCCGATGGCAACCCCTTGGTGGGGCCAGCGCCGGGGCTGCGCAATATGTGGCTGGCGGAAGGGTTTTCCTTCGGGATCACGGCGGCGGGCGGCACGGGCTATTATCTGGCCCAGATGATGGTGGAGGGCGAGGCCGAGATCGATATGGCGAGCCTCGATCCCAAACGCTACGGCGATTGGATGACCACGGAATATGCCGCGCGGAAGAATGAGGAAGCCTACGACCACGTTTATATCCTGCACCATCCTGACGAGGAGCGGCCCGCGTGCCGTCCGCTGCGCACCTCGCCCGCCTATGACCGGCAGGCGGCGCGGGGGGCGCAATTCGGGCAGGTGAATGGTTGGGAGCGGCCGAATTATTTCGCGCCGGAGGGGTTTAGCGATCATGACAGCCGCTCGTTCCGGCGCGGGGGCTGGTGGCAATATGCGGTGGAAGAGGCGAAAGCCATCCGTGAGGGTGTGGGTCTGATTGATGCCACGGCCTTTACCAAACATCTGGTCCGCGGGCCGGGGGCAACGGCGTTTCTGGATTGGTTCACCTGCAACAAGCTGCCTTCGGTGGGGCGTATCAACCTGACCTATGCCTTGACCGGGGCGGGGACAACGCGGACGGAATATACCATCGTGCGTTTGGCGCAGGACGAATATTACCTTGTCTCGGCGGGGGCGTGGACGGCCTATGACAGCGATTATCTGCGCAAGGCGATTGCCGATAAGATGCCTGAGGTCGGCTACGTGGAATGTCATGACGTGACCACGCAGTGGGGTGTTTTCGCGATTGCCGGGCCGAAGTCGCGGGATGTTTTGGGCGCTTTGGTGCGGGATGCGGCGCCGGAGACGGTGTTGGGCAACAAGCGGTTCCCGTGGCTCACCATGCGCGACATCGAGTTGGGCATGGTGCCGGTGCGCGCGATCCGGGTGGCCTATACCGGGGAGCTCGGCTGGGAATTGCATCACCCGATCGAGATGCAGAACCATCTGTTCGACCAGTTGGAGAAGGCCGGCAAGCCGCATGGGATGAAGATGGTCGGCGCGCGGGCGCAGAACTGGCTGAGGCAGGAGAAGAGCTATCGCGCCTTTGGGCATGAGTTGGGCCGGGATGGGACGCCTTTGGAAGCGGATTTGCCGCGCTTTGTCGATTTGAACAAGGAGTTTCACGGGAAGCAAGCGATGGTCGATCACGGCATCCGCGCGAAATGCGTGACCGTGCTGATCGACGGGCCAGAGGATGCCGATCCTTGGGGCCGTGAAGTGCTTTACAATGGCGAGACCCGGACCGGGCGGCTGACCTCTGGGGGCTACTCCGTGGCCTTCGGCAAGAGTATCGGTATGGGCTATGTCAAACCCGAGGATGCGGTGGTAGGCACGAGGCTGAAGGTAAAGATGCTTGATCAATTGTGGGAGGCCGAGGTGGTCGAAGACAGCCCCTATGATCCGAAGAACCAGCGCATCCGGGTGGACGGTTGATCCGGCGCGGGCTGCTTGCACTCTTTTGCGTATTGGCGCTGACGGCGGCGCTGCTGCGCGACAATCCCGTGGTCAGCGCGGCGCAGGGCTATGCGGCGGATGTGGCGACCACGGCGGCGGCCTCCTATGTCACGCTGCGCACGTTGAACGCCTTTCTCTCCACCGCGCAGGAGATCGAGGTGGGGCTGTCCTTCATCGCCTCCGGCTCGGCGCGGCCTTTAAAGGTGTTGGAGCCGATTGACGACACGGTGGAGCGGATCGCGGGGCTGGTTTTCGGTGTCATGGTGGCCACGGGGGTGATCGCCGTGGCGCTTGGTCCGGTGAGTGCGATTGGGCTGGGGCTGTTGTCTGTCGCACTGGCAGTTTGGGCGCTGAGCAAGCGCGGTCATGCCGGGCTGCCCCGGCGGTTGGCATGGTATGGCGGGTTTCTAGGGTTGGCGCTTCCGCTTGCCTTGGTTGTGTCTGAGCCGTTGGCGGGGACGCTCACCGAAGGGGTCTATCTGCGGAACATGGAGGTGATCGAGGAGATCACCGCGCATGTTGGCGGCAGCGAGGCTTTGGGTGAGGAAGAACCGGGTTTGACGGAGTATCGGCAGCTTGCCAGCAACCTTTGGAGCCGCGCGGATGAGTTGATCGGCGCGCTTTTGGCGGTGCTGGGGGTACATGTATTTCGGATATTCTTGTTGCCGCTTTTGTTGGTGGGCGGGCTGTTCGTCGTGGCGCGGTATTATGCGCGGGGGTGAAGGCTGGCGTGGCGTCTGGGGGGGCGTTGTGCAGAGGTATTTGGGAAAGGATGAAGCGGCCAGGGTGGCGTTTCTGTTGGAAGGGTTTGGTTTTGGGGGGTAACCGATCGCGTCGCCTTTGCGGCGGGGTGGCGCAGAGGTATTTGGGAAAGGATGAAGGAGGGAAGGGGCGCTCCCCCCTTTAGGTTTAGCGCAGGGCGCGGGTGGCGACCCAGTTTTGCCACTCGGCGCGGCTGCCTGAGAAGGCGTTGAGGTCCACGTCGCCGCCGATGCCGGGGACGATGCCCGTGGCGCTGTATTGCCAGAAGCGCCAAGCTTGGCTGGGGTAGGCCTCGGCCGGGGTTTTGGCGGTGGTGCGCAGCCAGAAGTCGTATCCACGGAAGTTACCGAGGTCGTTTTCACGGTAGAATTTCGGTGTGGTGTAGATGACGGGGCGTTGGCCGTAGTGCGCTTCGACCACGCGCAGCCAGCGGCGCATTTGATCGCGGACGTCGGCGGCGGGCGGGCGGACATGGGCGCAGGTGGGGGAGAAGGGGTTCCATTCCATGTCGAGCACTGGGGGCAGCATGCCGCCTGTCTTGGGCACGTTGCGGATGAACCAGCGGGCCTGATCCTCGGGCGGGGTGCAGAAATAGTAGAAATGATAGGCGCCGCGTTTCACGGCGGCTTGGCCCGCGCCTTGCCAGTGGCTGTCGAAGTTGATGTCTTTGAGGTCGCCGCCTTCGGTGGCCTTGATGAAGGCGAAGTTCACTCCGGCGCGGCGGGCGGTGTTCCAGTCGATATCGTTTTGGAAACGGGCCACGTCGATGCCGTGCACGGGGTAGGCGGCGGGGGTGTGGCCATTGAAACTCACCGGATCGCTGTCGCCGAAGGCGGCGGGGAAGAGCACGCCGGGCGGGGCCGGGGGCGGGCTGCCGGGGGAGCCGCAGGCGGCGAGGCCGAGGAGCGAGAGGATCAGGGCGCGGCGGAGGATCATGGGCTGGGCTTTCTGGCGATGAAGGCGAGATTGTTGGCGGGCATGTCCACTTCGTCGATCGGGCTGAGGGCTGCATCGCTGAGCCAGCGGGCCATCTCGGTATTGTCTTTATAGCCGATCGCGGGGTCGGCGGCGCGCAGTTGGGCGTCAAAGCGGGTATCGCCGGGGGAGGTGGTTTGGCCGTCGCGTTTGAACGGGCCGTAGAGGATCAGCGTGCCGCCGGGGGCGAGGGCTGCGGCGGCTTCATCGATCAGGCACCGGGTGGCGAAGGACGAGATCAGATGCAGCAGATTGGCCAGCATGATCAGGTCGAAGGAGCCGTGGTCGCCCGCCCAGCCGGGCGCGGTCGCGTCGAGCGGCAGGGCGGGGGCGATATTGGGCAAAGCGGCCTCGGCTGCATATGCGTTGATGCTGGCGCGGCGGGCGGTGTCGATGTCGCTGGGTTGCCATCTAAGGCCCGGCAGGCATTTGGCGAAGCCCACGACATGTTGGCCGGTGCCGCTGGCGATTTCCAGCGCACGGCCCCGGGGCGGGGCGTGGGTGGCTAGCAGGTCGCAAAGCGCGTCGAGATTGCGCGCGGCGGCAGGGGCGAAGAGGCGGTCGCCGCCTGCGTCTTCGGCGACGCTGGCGTTGGAGGGCAGGCGGCTCATGCCTGCTCTTCCAGCCGGTCGGTGGCCGGGGGCGGTGTCGGCGACAGGGCCGAGATGGCGGCGTAGGTCTGCGGCGTCATCAGGTAGGTCAGCGCGGCGAGCGACGGCTCTAGTTGGGCCAAGGAGCGGGCCGAGATGATCGGCGTCGGCTTCGTGGGATGGGCCGCTGCCCAGGCCACGGCGAGGGTTGCGGGATGGGTGCCCAGATCACGTGCAAGGGCGGCAAGACCGGCAGCGGCGCCGTGCATCCCCTCTTGCCCGTAGCGGGCGGCATAGCGGTCATCCTCGCTCAGGCGGCCAGTGCCGCCCTTGGCGTATTTCCCGGTCAACAGCCCGCCACCCAGGGGGGAGTAGGGGGCGACCAATATGTCGAGGTCATGGGCCATCGGCAGGATCTCGACCTCGGCCTGACGTTTGACGAGGTTGTACATCGGTTGGATCACCGCGATCTCAAGCCCGAAGTCGGCGGCGATATGGGCGGCTTTGACGACCTGCCATGCGGCGAAGTTCGATAGGCCCACTTGGCGGATATGGCCCTGTTGTTGCAGGTCGGCCAGCGCGGCGAAGCTTTCGGTCAGCGGGGTGTCGGGATCGAAGCGGTGGAGGTAGAGCACATCAAGCGTATCAAGCTGCATCCGCTGGCGGGATGTCTCGGCAGAGGCGAGGATATTGGCCCGGCTCGCGCCGCCGGTATAGGCGGCTTTGGTGGCGACGATCAGGCTTTCGCGGCGGTCCTGGACGAACTGGCCCAACAGCCGCTCTGACGCCCCGTCGGTATAGACATGGGCCGTGTCGAAATGGGTGATCCCGGCCTCGATACAGGCGTCGAACATCGCGCGGGAGGCTGCCGCATCGGCGCGCCCGCCGAACTGCATGGTGCCGAAGGCGAGGCGGCTGGCGGGGGTGCCATCAAGGCTGGTGAGCATCTGTATCATGCCAGATTGGTGGCATGTGCGCTGCCCGCGCGCAATGGGTTTACGCAGGGGCAGGCGGCGGCGCGCTTGGGGACCGCGCGCATGAGGCCCCGACCGGGGCGGCGACGAAAAAGGGGCGCGCGGTTGCCCGTGCGCCCCTGTCGTCGGTCAGCCAGTGCGGCTTACTCAGGAATGGTGCCTTCGATGCCTTCGACATAGAAGTTCATGCCCGCCAGCGTGCCGTCATCTGCGGTCTCGCCCTCGGCCAGCCATGCGGAACCGTCCTGTTTGTTGATCGGACCGGTGAAGGGGTGGTAGTCGCCCGATGCAATTTTCTCTTTCAGTTCCAGCGCTTCGGCTTTCACATCTGCGGGCACGGCGTCGGTGATCTCACCAATGCCGACCATGCCCGGCCCGATGCCGTCCCATGTGTCTTGGCTTTCCCATGTGCCGTCCATGACCGCTTTGACGCGGTCGATGTAATAGGGCGCCCAGTTGTCGATGATCGAGGACACGCGCGGCTTGGGTGCATATTGCGCCATGTCGGAGGCTTGGCCAAAGGTGATCACGTTGCCCGCTTCCTGTGCCGCGGCCTGCGGCGCGGTGGAATCGGTGTGTTGCAGCACCACGTCGGCGCCCTGTTCGATCAGCACCTTGGCAGCGTCGGCTTCCTTGGCCGGGTCAAACCACGTGTAGGCCCAGACGATTTTGAACTGAACGTCGGGGTTTACCTTCTTGGCGTGGATATAGGCAGAGTTGATGCCGCGGATCACTTCCGGGATCGGGAAGGAGCCGATGTAGCCGATGATATTGCTCTCAGTCATCGAGCCCGCGATGTGGCCCTGAATGGCGCGGCCTTCGTAGAAACGCGCGGAATAGGTCGAGACGTTGTCGGCGCGTTTGTAGCCGGTGGCGTGCTCGAATTTCACATCGGGGAATTTCTTGGCCACGTTGATGGTGGGGTCCATGTAGCCAAAGGAGGTGGTGAAGATCAGATCGGCACCGTCGAGCGCCATCTGCGTCATCACACGTTCGGAATCGGGGCCCTCGGCCACGCTTTCCACGAAGACGGTTTCGACCTTGTCGCCGAACTCTTCTTCGACGGCCAAACGGCCTTCGTTATGCTCATAGGTCCAGCCGCCGTCGCCCACGGGGCCGACAAAGACAAAGCCGACCTTGGTCTTGTCTTGGGCCACAGCGCCCGAAGCAAGGCCGAGCGCAAGGGCCGCGCTGGTCATAAGGGTGGTTAGTTTCATGAGGTTTCCCCTGTTTGCGTGCCCCTTTGCCGGGGCTTGATGTGCGGGCGATGCCGCGTGACGTGATGCCCCTAGTTCGAGGCGTGGAAAGTACGGCCCAGCGAGGCCGGCGCGGCGCTTTTGTCCGCCGACAGCACCACCAGAACGATGATGGTGATGATATACGGCGACATTGCCAGATACTCTACCGGAATGGCAACGCCCGCGCCTTGCAAGTTCAGTTGCAACTGGGTGATGCCGCCGAAAAGATAGGCACCCAAGAGGGCACGCCACGGCTTCCATGAGGCGAAGACGACGAGGGCGAGGGCGATCCAGCCGATGCCGGCGGTCATGCCTTCGGTCCATTGCGGCACGCGAATGAGGCTGATGTAAGCCCCGCCCAAGCCTGCGCAGGCGCCGCCAAAGAGGATTGCCGCAGTGCGGATGCGCTTGACCTTGTAGCCAAGCGCGTGGGCCGCGTCGTGGCTTTCGCCCACGGCGCGCAGGATCAGGCCCGCGCGGGTGAACTTAAGCACCGCCCAGACCCCGGCGACCAGCGCGATGCCGAGGTAGAGGATGATGTCATGGGTGAAGAGGATCGGCCCAATAACGGGGATATCGGCCAGCGGGCCGAAGTCGATGTCACCCAGACGTGGCGGCTTGATCCCGACGTAGCTTTGCCCGATCAGGGCCGAGAGGCCGAGGCCGAAGAGCGTGAGCGACAGGCCCGAGGCCACCTGATTGGCCAGCGCCACTTGGGTCAGGAAGGCGAAGAGCAGGCTGAGCACGGCACCGCCCACGGCGGCGGCGGCGAAGCCCAAAAGCGGCGATCCGGTCTCGACCGCCGTGGCAAAGCCGCAGATCGCGCCGGTGATCATCATGCCTTCGACGCCGAGGTTCAGCACGCCGGATTTCTCAACCACCAGTTCTCCGATGGCGGCGAAGATCAGCGGCGTCGCGGCGACAAGAAAGCCTGCGACGAACAAAAGCGGGTTGATTGCGGAAAGATCCATCAGGCAGCCTCCGCCGCGCCAAAGCGCAGCCGGTAATGAGTGAAAACGTCCAACGCGAGCAGGAAGAACAGGAGCATGCCTTGGAACACCTGAATGGCGGCGGCGGGCAGGCCGAGGTTGGACTGCGCGATGTCCCCGCCGATATAGGTCAGCGCCATCAGCGCCCCGGCAAGCAGGATGCCAATCGGGTGCAACCGGCCAAGGAAGGCCACGATGATCGCCGTAAAGCCATAGCCCACGTTAAAGTCGATGGTGACCTGACCCGAGGGGCCAGCGACCTCGAACATGCCCGCAAGACCGGCGAGCAGGCCAGAGGTGCCGAGGCAAAACAGCACCAGCCGCGCCGGGTTCACGCCGGAGAAGCGCGCCGCGCGCGGCGCCTCGCCGGTGACGCGGATGGCAAAGCCAAGCCGGTGCCGTGCGAGCAGGACATAGGCAAAGATCACCGCGATCAGTGCTGCGACTACGCCCCAGTGCATGCCAGAGCCTGCGAAGAGTTCGGCGTTATGAGCCGAGGCGTATTGTTGCAGGTTACGCGAGCCGGGAAAGCCGTAGCCTTCGGGATTTTTCAGCAATCCCAGTGACATGGAGGCAAGGAATTGTTCCGCCACATAGACCAGCATCAGCGAGACGAGAATCTCGTTGGTGCCGAAACGCACCTTGAGAAGGGCCGGGATCATCGCCCAGAGCCAACCGCCGAGCGCCCCGGCGAGGACCATCAGCGGAAAGATATACCACGCCTCAAGCGGGTAGAAAGCCAGCCCCACGCCCGCGCCAAAGAGGGCGCCCATGATATACTGCCCCTCGGCCCCGATGTTCCAAATGCCCGCTTTGAACCCAAGGCTGAGGCCAATGGCGATCAGCACCAAGGGTGCGCCTTTGATCAGCAGTTGCGGGCGGTAGTAAAAGGCGTAATCGCCAAACAGGGGTTGCCAAAAGATCGTTTGCAGCGCCTCGATCGGGTCTTTGCCCAAGGCCGCGAACAAAAGCCCGCCGAAGATGAAAGTGGCCAGCACCGCCATGATCGGTGTCGACAGCGAGAGGGCCCGACTGGGCTGCGGACGCTTTTCAAGGCGGATCACTGATCACCCCCAATGGTCAGAGTGAAAGATGTGAGGCTCGGCTTAGACATGCGCGACCTCCATACCATGTGCGCCGCCCATCATCAGGCCGATCTCTTCGACGGTCAGCCCCTGCGCGGGGCGAGAGGGCGACAGGCGGCCTTCGTTCAGGGCGGCAAAATTGTCGGAAATCTCCATCAGTTCATCAAGGTCTTGGCTGATGACGATCACCGCGGTCCCGCCCGAGGCGAGATCGAGCAGCGCCTGCCGGATCGCGGCGGCGGCTGAGGCATCAACCCCCCATGTGGGCTGGTTCACGACCAGCAGCTCGGGCCGTTGCAGCACCTCGCGCCCGATGACGAATTTCTGCAGGTTGCCGCCTGAAAGCGAGCGGGCCGCGTTGGCGGGGCCGGGGGTGCGCACGTCGAAGGTCTTGATGATCTTCTCGGCAAAGCTGCGCGCCTTGCCCCAGTCGAGCATGCCGCCGCGCTCTAGCCCCTCACGCGTCGCACCGGTCAGCATGGCGTTTTCCGTCAGCGACATGTCCGGCACGGCGGCGTGGCCCAACCGCTCCTCGGGGGCGGTCAATACGCCAAGCGCGCGGCGGGCGGTGGGGCCGAGCAGGCCAATGTCGCGCCCGTCAAAGGTGATCATCCCCGCGCCGACCAGTGTTTCGCCCGACAGTGCGTTGAGCAATTCGTCCTGCCCATTGCCCGCGACGCCGCCGATGCCCAGCACCTCGCCGCGCCGCACTTCGACGGAAATATCGCGCAGGGGCATGCCGAAAGCATGGGCCGACCGGGCCGAGAGGTTGTTCAGCCGCAGCGTCACTTCGCCCGGTTCCTTGCTGTCGCGGGTGGGCGTTTTCAGCGCAGAGCCCACCATCATCTCGGCCATGTCGCGGGCCGAAGTCTCACGCGGGGTGCAATGGCCGACGACCTTGCCCAAGCGCAGGATCGTGGCGCTGTCGCACAGGCTGCGGATTTCTTCGAGCTTGTGCGAGATATAGAGGATCGCGGTGCCTTCGGCGCTAAGCTTGCGCAGGGTTTTGAAAAGGATTTCAACCTCTTGCGGCGTCAGGACCGAGGTCGGCTCGTCCATGATCAGCAGCTTCGGCTCCTGCAGCAGGCAGCGGATGATCTCAACCCGCTGACGCTCCCCCGCTGAAAGGTCACCGACGGTGCGGTCCGGCGCAAGCGGCAGGCCGTAGGTGTCCGACACATCACGGATCTGTTGGCTAAGCTCGCGCATCCGCGGCGGGTTTTCCATGCCGAGCGCGATGTTTTCCGCCACGCTGAGCGCGTCGAAAAGCGAGAAATGTTGAAACACCATGCCCACACCCGCCTGCCGTGCGGCGTGCGGGTCGGTGGGGGCAAAGCTCTCGCCCCGCATTAGCATCTGGCCCGCGTCTGGTTTGACCAGCCCGTAGATCATTTTGACCAAAGTGGATTTGCCCGCGCCGTTCTCACCCAGCAGGGCGTGAACCTCGCCCGGAGCGATCCGCAGGGAAACGTCATCGTTCGCGACGACGCCGGGGTAGGCCTTGGTCAACCCGGTGAGGTCGAGAAGTGAATCAGTCATGCGGAAACCTTTGTCTGGGTCCGGGCGATGAGAGCGGTCAACGCGCCATGGGCAATTTGCGCAGGCAGCTTGCCCAGCGATTTATCGCCAATTGGACAGGTGATGCCAGAGGGATCCAACCCCATGTCACGCAAGCGGCGGGAAAACCGTGACTTTTTTGTGTCAGAGCCGATCAGCCCGACGCTCGCGGCGCCGCGATTGAGCAAGGCGGCGCAAAGCGCGAGGTCGATGTCATGGGAATAGGTGAAGATCAGGTGATGCGCCTCGCGCGGCGCATGGGCGGCCAACCGCGGCATGTCGGCGGCCGGGGTGACGGTGACATGGGGCGGGATCTGGTCGGGGAACCGGTCGCGGGCGCTGTCGATCCATGTGATCTCAAAGGCCCGGGGCGGGCAGGCGGCCACCACCGCCCGGCCCACATGCCCCGCGCCCCAGAGCCAGAGCGGCACGTCGCTGTGTACATCCGGCAGGGGCAGGGGGGTGGCCGCGTCCAGCGGGCGCGGCGCGGTGGTGTAGTGCAGGCTGACTGCGCCGCCGCAGCATTGCCCCAGACCGGGGCCGAGCGGCAGGGTCTGGCTGTCTTCGCAGCGGCCCTCGGCCAGCATCTGGCGGGCGTGCGCGATGGCCTGATGCTCCAGCGCGCCGCCGCCGATGGTGCCCGCGATTGCATTGGGCGTGACCTTCATCGCCGTGCCCGCATCCCGCGGGACCGAGCCGCGCGTGGCGGTGACCTCGACGAAGATCTCGGTCATTTCCGCGCCCGTCCAACGGCGGCGAGCACGGCCTCGGCGGTGGCCGGGGCTTGCAGGTCGCCGTAATGCGGGCCGCAGGCCGCCACCGCATCCGACAGCGCCATGAAGGCCGAGATGCCCAGCATGAAGGGCGGCTCGCCCACGGCCTTCGAGCGGTAGACCGTTTGCGCCGGGTTCGGCTGGTCCCAGAGCGCCACGTTGAAGACTGGCGGGCGGTCCGAACAGGCGGGGATCTTGTAGGTCGAGGGCGCATGGGTGCGCAGGGTGCCACTCTCGTCCCAGACGAGTTCCTCGGTCGTGAGCCAGCCTGCGCCTTGAACGTATCCGCCCTCGATCTGGCCGATGTCGAGCGCGGGGTTCAGCGAGGCACCGGCGTCATGCAGGATATCGGTGCGCAGGATGCGGTTTTCGCCAGTGAGCGTGTCTATCACCACCTCGGTGCAGGCCGCGCCATAGGCGAAGTAGTAGAACGGCCGCCCGCGCCCGGCGATGCGGTCCCATTCGATCTCGGGCGTTTTGTAGTAGCCGGTGGCCGAGAGGCTCACCCGGTTTTCATAAGCAGAGGCGGCAGCGGCGGCGAAGGTGATCTCCTCGCTGCCGATCTGCACCATGCCGTCGGTGAAGCGTACCTGATCGGGCGTGGTCTGGTAGCGTTCAGCGAGATGCGCGGCCATGCGGTCGCGGATCGTGTCGCAGGCGTTCTGCGCGGCCATGCCGTTGAGGTCCGACCCCGAGGAAGCCGCCGTGGCCGAGGTGTTGGGCACCTTGGCGGTGTCGGTGGCGGTAATCTTGACCAGTTCGGGCGAGACGCCGAAGCGCGAGGCCGCAACCTGCGCGACCTTTTGAAAAAGCCCTTGCCCCATCTCGGTGCCGCCGTGGTTCAGGTGGATCGAGCCATCCTGATAGACATGCACCAGCGCGCCCGCCTGATTGAGGTGGGTCAGCGTGAAAGAGATGCCAAATTTGACCGGGGTGATCGCAATGCCGCGTTTCAATAGCGGGTTTTGCGCGTTCCACTCCTGAATCGCGGCCCGGCGCGCGTCGTAGTCGCAGCTTTCGGCCAGTCGGTCGGTCACGGCGTTGATGATGCAATCCGTGACCGGTTGGTGATAAGGCGTCGTCTGCACATCCGACGGGGCGGTGGGCAGGGTCTCGGCCTCGGCAGGCGCGGGCGGGGCGCCGCGGGACGACAGATCGGCTTCGGCCTCCGGCGGGGTGCGGTTGTCGATCGCGGTGCCGGTTTTCTCGACTTCGGTCGGGCGGTTGGCATTGTCGCTGTAGTAATTGGCCCGGCGCACGGCGAGCGGGTCGCGGCCCAGCTCATGGGCGATATGGTCCATCACCCGCTCGATCCCGACGATCCCCTGCGGGCCGCCGAAGCCGCGGAAAGCCGTGGCGCTGGCGGTATTGGTCCGCAGGCGGTGCGAGGTGATGCGGATGTCGTTCAGGTGATAGGCGTTGTCGGCATGCAGCATGGCGCGGTCGGCGACCGGCAGGCTGAGGTCCATCGACCAGCCACAGCGGGTGTAATGGGTCACGTCCATCGCGGTGATACGGCCCGTCTCATCGAAGCCCACGTCATAGCCGATGCGGAAGTCATGGCGCTTGCCGGTGATGATCATGTCGTCATCGCGGTCATAGCGCATCTTGCAGGGCTTGCCGGTAAGAGACGCGGCCACAGCACAGGCGATGGCCAGCGCGTTGCCCTGGCTTTCCTTGCCGCCGAAGCCGCCGCCCATGCGCCGGGTCTCAACTCGGACGGCATGCATCGGGCGTCCGATGGCATGGGCCACCTTGTGCTGGATCTCGGTCGGGTGCTGGGTCGAGGAATGCACCAGCATGTCGCCGTTGTCCTGCGGCAGCGCCATGGCGGCCTGACCTTCGAGGTAGAAATGCTCCTGCCCGCCCATCTCGATCTGACCCGAGAGGCGGCGGCTGGCCTTCGACAGCGCGGTCTCGGCATCGCCCTTCTGGTAGATGCGCGGGCCGTCCTCGAAGCGGCTGTTGGCCGCGAGCGCCTGTTCCACCGTCAGGATCGGGTCGCGCGGGGTGATCTGCGGCTTGCCCAGCTGGGCCGCCCGGCGCGCGGCGAGGTGGCTGGTGGCCACGACCAGATAGAGCGGCTGGCCCGCGTAATGCACCTGATCGGTCGCTAGAAGCGGCTCGTCATGGTTCGAGGGTGAGGTGTCGCAGTCATGCGCGAGGTCATCGGCGGTCAGCACCGCGACGACGCCGGGAGCCTCGCGCACGGCGGAGAGGTCGAGCCCGGTCAACTCGCCCGCCGCGACGGGGCTGAGGCCAAAGGCCAGATGCAGCGTGCCGCGCGGTGTCGGGATGTCGTCGACATAGCGCGCGGCACCGGTGACATGCAGCTTCGCGGCGTCATGGGGAAGGGGCTTTGCGACGCTCATGCCGAGACCTCCGCTAGGTTGGTGGGTGTGCCATTGGCGTCGTGGAAATAGCGCAGCAGCATGTTCTGCGCCGCCTGCATCCGGTAGGCGGCGGAGGCGCGCATGTCCGACAGCGGGGTGAAGTCTTGCGTCATCGCCTCCATCGCCTTGCGGATGGTGTCTTCGCTCCACGTCTGGCCGATCAGCGCAGCCTCGGCGGCGGCGGCGCGTTTTGGGGTGGCGGCCATGCCGCCGAAGGCCACGCGGGCGGTGAGAATTTCCGAGCCATTGCCGGTGATCGAGATGCAGCCGCAGACCGCGGAGATGTCCTGATCGAAACGCTTCGACAGCTTGTAGCAGCGCAGCGTGTCGTGCTGGCGCGGCACGGTGATCGCCTCGACAAATTCGCCCGGCGTGCGGTCCTGCTTGCCGTAGTCGAGGAAGAAGTCCTCCAGCGGCAGTTCGCGGCGCACGTCGCCGCGGCGCAGGTGTAGCGTGGCACCAAGCGCAATGAGCGCGGGCGGGCCGTCGCCGATGGGCGAGCCGTTGGCGATATTGCCGCCCAGCGTCGCCGCGTTGCGCACCTGCGTCGAGCCGTAGCGCCGCAGCATCACGCCCAAGCTGGGAAACAGCGGGGAGAGCTTTGCCTCCACCTCGGTCAGGGTCGTCATCGCCCCGATGCGCAGGCCGGTCTCATCCTCGGTAATGCCGCGCAGATCGGCGCAGCGGTTGAGGAAGGCGACGGCGCCAAGATCGCGGAACCCTTTGGTGACCCAAAGACCCACGTCCGTTGCTCCGGCGATCAGTGTGGCTTCCGGATTGTCGAGGTACCACGCGGCCAGCTCGTCACTGCTCTCGGGCTGCACATGGGGCGCGCCTTCGGCCTTGGCGGGGGCGGGGATGTCCTGCGCGAGCTTCGATTTGAGGCCCAGCAGATGCTCAGGCACGGGCTTGTCCGCCGCGGCTTCGGCTGCGCGGATGATCGGCGCGTAGCCGGTGCAGCGGCAGAGGTTGCCGGCAAGCTGCACGTCATGGTCGCGGGCGCCGTTAAGATGCGCCGTGGCCATCGAGACCACGAAGCCCGGCGTACAGAAACCGCATTGGCTGCCGTGATGTTCGACCATGGTCTCCTGCACCGGGTGCAGGCTGCCGTCGGCGCCCGCCATCCCCTCGACCGTGGTGACGGCCTTGCCGTTGATCTGGGGCAGGAACAGGATACAGCCATTGAGCGCGCGGTGCCCGCTCTCATCGCTGATCATGACCGAACAGGCCCCGCAATCGCCCTCGTTACAGCCCTCTTTCGTGCCCGTCAGGCCGCGCTCTTCGCGCAGCCAGTCAAGCAAGGTGGTGGTCGGGGACACGTTGGAGAGTGACACGACTTCTCCATTGAGAAGAAAAGTGATGTCCATTGGTTCTCATCCGCCGCGGTACAAAGTGGCCCGTAAACATGCGCGGGGTTCGATGCGGCGTAGAACCGGGCGCGGGCGAGGTAGAGGTCAGGCTAGCGGGGTGGGGGGCGTTTTGGCAAGAAAAAATACCTTGGGCGAAAAATGCGCGCGCGCGGCATCGGGCGCTGGTGCCGGGCAGGCGGCTGGCATAGTTTGCGCCCATGTCAGATGCTCCCCGATTCATTCACCTGCGCAGCCATTCCGAGTATTCTCTGCTGGAAGGCGCGCTGCGGCTGAAAAAGCTGCCCGGCATGTGCCGTGACGCGGAAATGCCCGCGCTGGCGCTGACCGATACCAACAACATGTTCGCCGCGCTCGAGTTCTCCGTCGCCATGTCGGGCGCGGGCGTGCAGCCGATCATCGGCTGTCAGGTCGACGTGGCCTATGTCGAGGTGCAGCCGGGCGAGAAACCGCGCCCGCCCGCGCCGGTGGTTCTGCTGGCCCAGAGCGAATTGGGCTACGAGAACCTGATGAAGCTGAACTCCTGCCTCTATCTCGACAAGGGCGGGGCGGCGGCGGAGGTCACGCTGGCGGAACTCGAGGCGCTGAGCGCCGATCTCATCTGTCTCACCGGCGGTCCCTCGGGGCCGGTGGGGATGCTGTTGCAGGGCGGTCAGCGCCCGGCGGCGGAAGCGCTGATGGCGCGGCTGCACAAGGCTTTCGGCGACCGGCTCTACGTCGAGTTGCAGCGCCACCCGGAAGACGGCGGCCAGCCCGAGGCCGAGCGCCTGACGGAGCGTGGCTTTGTCGAGATGGCCTATGCCATGGACATCCCGCTGGTCGCGACCAACGACGTCTATTTCCCCAAGCCCGACATGTACGAGGCGCATGACGCGCTGATCTGCATCGCCGAGGGCGCCTATGTCGACCAGAGCCAGCCGCGCCGCCGTCTGACCGCGCAGCATTACTTCAAGTCGCAGGCCGAGATGGCGACCCTCTTTGCCGACCTGCCCGAGGCGCTGAGCAACACCGTCGAGATCGCCAAGCGCTGCGCTTTCATGGCCTACCGCCGCGATCCGATCCTGCCCAAGTTCGCCGACGACGAAGTCGCCGAGCTGCGCCGCATGGCCAATGAAGGCCTGCAGGCGCGTCTGGCGGTGATCCCCCATGCGGTGAGCGTGGAGGAATACCAAAAACGGCTCGATTTCGAGCTGGGCATCATCGAGGGCATGGGGTTCCCAGGCTACTTCCTGATCGTTGCCGACTTCATCCAATGGGCCAAGGACAACGACATCCCGGTCGGTCCGGGGCGGGGCTCCGGTGCGGGCTCTCTGGTGGCCTATGCGCTCACGATCACCGACCTCGATCCTTTGCGCTATTCGCTGCTCTTCGAGCGGTTCCTCAACCCCGAGCGGGTCTCCATGCCCGACTTCGACATCGACTTCTGCATGGACCGCCGCGAGGAGGTGATCCGCTACGTGCAGGAGAAATACGGCCGCGACAAGGTGGGGCAGATCATCACCTTCGGTGCGCTCTTGTCGAAGGCGGCGGTGCGCGACATCGGGCGGGTGCTGCAGATGCCCTACGGGCAGGTCGATCGGCTGTCGAAGATGATCCCGGTGGAGGGGGTGAAGCCCGTCTCCATCGAAAAAGCGCTGGCGGATGAGCCGCGACTGCGCGAGGAGGCCAAGAACGAGGAGGTCGTTGACCGGCTGCTGACCTACGGCCAGCAGGTCGAGGGGCTTCTGCGCAACGCCTCCACCCACGCGGCGGGGGTGGTGATCGGCGACCGCCCGCTGGATCATCTGGTGCCGCTCTACCAAGACCCGCGCTCGGACATGCCGGCGACGCAGTTCAACATGAAATGGGTCGAACAGGCCGGGCTGGTGAAGTTCGACTTTCTGGGTCTGAAGACCCTGACCGTGATCCAGAACGCGCTCGACCAGATCAAGGCGGGCGGGCGGCATCTGCATATCGCGGCGGACGGACGTCAGATCTACGAGCCGCCCGAGGGCCATGTCGACGACGTGGCCACCATCCCGCTCGACGACAAGGCGACCTACGACCTTTATTCCAGCGCCAAGACCGTCGCGGTCTTCCAGGTGGAATCCAGCGGCATGATGGATGCGCTCAAGCGCATGAAGCCGACCTGTATCGAGGACATCGTCGCCCTTGTGGCTCTTTACCGCCCCGGCCCGATGGAGAACATCCCGGTCTATTGCGAGGTCAAGAACGGCAAGCGCGAGTTGGAATCGGTGCACCCCAGCATCGACTACATCCTCGAAGAAACCCAAGGCATCATCGTTTACCAAGAACAGGTGATGCAGATCGCGCAGGTCATGGCGGGCTATTCGCTCGGCGGTGCGGACCTGTTGCGCCGCGCCATGGGTAAGAAGATCGCCGAGGAGATGGCCAAGGAACGCCCCAAGTTCGAAAAGGGCGCGATGGCCAATGGCGTCGACAAGAAGAAGGCGGCGGAGGTCTTCGACCTTCTGGAGAAATTCGCCAACTACGGTTTCAACAAGTCGCACGCCGCGGCCTATGCGGTGGTCAGCTACCAGACCGCATGGCTGAAAGCGAACCACCCGGTCGAGTTCATGGCCGGGGTGATGAACTGCGATATCCACCTAACCGACAAGCTGGCGATCTACTTCGAGGAGGTGCGCAAGCACCTCGAACTGCCTTGGGTGCCGCCTTGCGTCAACCGCTCGGATGCCACCTTCAAGGTGGTCGACGGCGCACTCGTCTATGCGCTGGGCGCGCTGAAAAACGTCGGGCTCGAGGCGATGAAACTGGTGACCGAGGGGCGCAAGGTCGATGGTGTCGACCGGCCCTTCACCACGCTTTTCGATTTCGCACGGCGGGTGGACCTCAAACGGGTCGGCAAGCGCCCGCTGGAAATGCTGGTGCGCTCGGGCGCTTTCGACCAGCTCGACAGCAACCGGCGGCGGGTGTTCCAGTCGCTCGACGGGCTGGTAAACTACTCCGCCGCAATCCACGAGCAGAAGGCTTCGAACCAAGTGTCGCTCTTCGGAGAGGCGGGCGACGATCTGCCCGAGCCGCGGATGCTGCCCTGCGACGATTGGCAGTCGGCCGAACGGCTGGCCGAGGAGTTCAAAGCCGTCGGCTTCTACCTCTCGGGCCATCCGCTGGACGACTACATGCCGCCGCTTAAGCGTAAATGGGCGCGCGAGACCGGGCTGCCCTTCCTGACGCTTGATGAGTTGAACGAGAAGGTCAGCACCCGGGGCGCAATGAATGCCCGGCTCGCCGGCGTCGTGGCCGGGCGGCAGGAACGCAAGTCGGCGCGCGGCAACCGCTTTGCCTTTGCGCAACTCTCGGACCCCACGGGCGGCTACGAGGTGACGATCTTCTCCGACGTGCTCGAAGCCTCGCGCGATCATCTGGAGGTCGGCTCCAAGGTCGTCATCACCGTGGAGGCCACGATGGAAAGCGACCAGTTGAAGCTGCTGGCCCGCGGCATCGGGCCGATCGACGCGGCGGTGGCGGATGCGGGCAGCATGGGGCTGCGGGTCTTCATCGACGGGCCGGGGGCGATCCAATCGGTGGCCGATGTGCTTGCCGGGGCGCGGCAGGCGGTCAAGGCGGCGGGCAAGGGGCCGGTGCAATTCTGCCTGATGGACCCAAGCCTGCCCGGTGAGGTCGAGGTCGATCTGGGGCGCGAATTCCCGGTGACACCGCAGATCAAGGGCGCGATCCGCTCGCTCGACGGGGTGATGGAGGTCGAGGAAATCTGACCTCTGTGCCGCCCGCTGCCGCATCCAGTGGACGGCGGCGGGTGGCTGCGCTACCTGCCTGCCAAGCAACGGGGAGCAGAGCATGAAACGACGCATCGGCCTTTTGATCATGGGGACGCTGCTGTCCGCCTGCGCCATGGCCCCTTCCGCGCCGAACCCGCAGGTCTCCGAGGTTTCATTCGGCACCGTCCTGCCGTTTGGCGAGGTGGCCCGTGTCTGCGATCTGGATCTGAGCGAATTGGGGCAACTGGTCGAGGAACCTGCGGCGCGGGGCTACCGGTTGTTCGATTCGCAGCCCGGCAGCGCCGGGGCGCGCAGTTTCTACATCACCGGCTTTGCGGATGATTGCGCGCGTCAGTTGACGGCGGCCAATGTGCTATTCGGCACGCCCACGATCTATGAGCAACTACACTACGGCCCGGGGGGAGAGAACCTGCCCACCGCCGAGACCGACGCGGCCTATGAGGCGATCAAGGCCCGCGTCTGCGGGGCGGGGCGCGGCAAACCCTGCGGGCGGCAGATCGGCACGCTCGACAAGACGACCTTTTTCGTCAGCGCCTATGAGCGTTTGGGCCAGACCGCGCGCTGGTCCGAAGTGCTGGTGCATGACGGGGCCGTCGCCGCAGTGGCAATGAAATCAGCCAATTGACGGGTGCGCGGCGCTGCCGCTCAGTAATGCGGGGGGCGCTCATCGCCCAAAAGCACCGCGCCACCGCCCGAGGCGTCCCGCTCTCCTTCGCGCTGCATCAGCATATGGACGCGGCGGTTCAGGGTGACGATCTCGGCCTCCTGACGGGTGACGATTTCTGACATATCGTCGACCGCGCGGGTCAGATGGGCGATCTGCTCTTCAAGGCGGCTGATATGCTCGGCTGTTTGGTCTGGGGTGTGATCAGGGCTTTGGTCAGTCATGGCGCGCATCCTTTTTGCGCGATCTAGCACGGACCGGCGGCGCGGGACAGGGGCGGGATGCCGCGTTACTTGCTCTTGCGGGGGGCTTGGGCTAGACGCGAGGCCAATTGATGCACCGAGGATCCTTGCCATGGCAAAGCCCAAGAAAACCCCCCGTCCCAAGGCGCAAACCCCGAAAGGGTTCCGCGATTATTTCGGGACCGAGGTGACCCATCGGGCCGAGATGCTAAACAAGATCGCCGCCGTCTATCACCGCTATGGTTTCGACGCGCTGGAAAGCTCGGGCGTGGAGACGGTCGAGGCGCTTGGCAAGTTCCTGCCCGACGTGGACCGCCCGAACGAGGGGGTGTTCGCTTGGCAGGAGGATGCAGAGGGCGACAAACCCGGTGACTGGCTGGCGCTGCGCTATGACCTGACAGCACCCTTGGCGCGGGTCTATGCCCAGCACCGCAACGACCTGCCGATGCCCTACCGCCGCTACGCCATGGGCCCGGTCTGGCGCAATGAGAAGCCCGGGCCGGGGCGGTTCCGGCAGTTCTACCAGTGCGACGCCGATACCGTGGGCGCGCCCTCGGTCGCTGCCGATGCCGAGATCTGCGCCATGCTGGCCGATTGCCTCGAGGAAGTGGGCATTGCACGCGGCGACTATGTGGTGCGGGTGAACAACCGCAAGGTGCTGAACGGCGTGCTCGAAGTGGCGGGGCTTGCGGGCGACGACAAGGAAGCCGAGCGCGGCATCGTGCTGCGCGCCATCGACAAGCTCGACCGGCTGGGGCCGGAGGGCGTGCGCGCGCTTCTGGGTGAGGGCCGCAAGGACGACAGTGGCGATTTCACCAAAGGTGCAGGGCTGGGCGAGGCGCAGGCCGATGTCGTGATGGGCTTCATGCAGGCCAAGCGCGAGACCGGGGCTGAGACCGTGGCGCGGCTGCGCGAGTTGGTGGCAGGCTCCGAGGTCGGCGTGCAGGGCGTGGATGAGTTGCAGCTTATCTCGGACCTGTTGGCAGCGGGTGGCTATGGCCCCGATCGGGTGGAGATCGACCCCTCGGTCGTGCGCGGCCTTGGCTATTACACCGGCCCGGTCTTCGAGGCCGAACTGACGTTCGAGATCAAAGACGAGAAGGGCCGCGCGCGCAACTTCGGCTCGGTCGCGGGCGGCGGGCGCTATGACGATCTGGTGAAGCGTTTCACCGGGCAGGAAGTGCCAGCGACCGGCGTATCCATCGGTGTCGACCGTCTGCTCGCCGCGCTGGCCGCCAAAGGGCGGCTTGAGGCCGAAGCGACAGGCCCCGTCGTCGTTACCGTGATGGACCGCGACCGCATGGCCGATTATCAGGCCATGGTGGCCGAGCTGCGGCAGGCGGGCATCCGGGCGGAGGTCTACCTCGGCAACCCGAAGAAC
The DNA here is from genome assembly GCF_043557045.1 of Sulfitobacter sp. 1A15258. Taxonomy (NCBI): domain Bacteria; kingdom Pseudomonadati; phylum Pseudomonadota; class Alphaproteobacteria; order Rhodobacterales; family Roseobacteraceae; genus Sulfitobacter; species Sulfitobacter sp. 1A15258. Next base: position 220,111 of record NZ_JBIFFK010000002.1, read on the forward strand.
TTCGGCAACCAGATGAAATACGCCGACAAGCGGCAAAGCCCCGTGGTCGTCATCGAAGGCGGTGACGAGAAGGACCGCGGCGTGGTGCAGATCAAGGACATGGTGCTGGGCGCGCAACTGGCGCAAGAGGCCAGCCATGACGAGTGGAAAGAGCGCCCCAACCAATATGAGGTGCCACGCGGCGATCTGATCAAGGCGGTGCGCGATATTCTGGATCGGACAAGCTGATGCCCACACGTTCCGAAACGCTGGCGCGCGCGGCCTCCCTGCGCGCGATTTTCGAGGGGCAGGGCGCCGTTCTGGTCGAGCCGCCGATCTTGCAACCGGCGGACACGCTGCTGGACCTCTATGGCGAGGATATCCGCGCGCGCGCCTATGTCACCTCGGACGCGCTGCGCGGGGAGCAGATGCTGCGCCCCGATTTCACCGTGCCCGTGGTGCAGATGCATATGGCCCATGGGGCCGAGCCCGCGCGCTACACCTATTCAGGCGAGGTTTTCCGCCGTCAGGAGCACGACCCGAACCGCGCCAACGAATACATTCAGGTCGGTTTTGAGGTCTTCGACCGCGCCGATCCGGCGGCGGCGGATGCCGAGGTTTTCGCCCTGATTGCCGAGGCGATGCAGGGCCTGCCGGTGCGTCCCGTGACGGGCGATATCGGCGTGCTGATGGCGGCGGTGCAGGGGCTGGGCACATCCCCCGCGCGCAAACAGGCGTTGATGCGGCACATCTGGCGCCCGCGCCGCTTTCGCGCGCTGCTCGACCGCTATGCTGGGCGCAGCCCGGTGCCTGCCGGGCGCAAGGCGCTGCTGGCCGAGGCCGAGGTGACATGCGACGCGCCGATGGTGGGGCTGCGCTCACGGGCCGAGATCGAAGCCCGCGTCGCGGCCCTGCGCGAGGATGCGCAGACGCCGCCGATCTCCGCGCAGCAGGTCGACCTTTTCGAAGCGCTGTTGGAGGTCAAGGAAACCCTGCCGAACGCGCTGAGCCGCCTGCGCGATCTGGCCGTGGACATGCCCGCCATCGGCGATGCTGTGGCCCGTGTCGCGGCCCGCGCCGATGCGATGCGCGCCCGCGGGATCGACACCGACGCGCTGCTCTTTGAGGCCAGCCATGGCCGGTCATCGATGGAATATTACGACGGTTTCGTCTTTGCTTTCCGCGCGGCCTCACGGCCCGATTTGCCCAGCATCGCCACCGGCGGGCGCTATGACGCGCTGACCCGGCGACTGGGGCAGGGCGATGAAATCCCGGCGGTGGGCGGCGTGATGCGCCCCGGCCTGATGCTGGAACTGGAGGCCGGGCAATGACGCTGAAACTGGGTGTGCCGTCCAAGGGGCGGCTGATGGAGAAGACCTTTGAATGGTTCGGCGCGCGCGGCGTCAGCCTGCAACGGACCGGGTCCGACCGCGAGTATGCGGGCAAGGTCGAGGGGATCGAGGATGTCTCGCTCGTTCTTCTCTCGGCGGGTGAAATCCCGCGCGAACTCTCGGCAGGGCGGATCCATTTGGGCGTCACCGGCACCGATCTGGTGCAGGAAAAACTGGCGCTTTGGGATCAACTGGTCGAGCCGCTGGAGGAATTGAACTTTGGCCATGCCGACCTGATCATCGCGGTGCCGCAGGCTTGGGTCGATGTCGATACGCTGGATGATCTCGACGCCGCCGCCGCCGCCTTCCGTGCAGAACATGGCTTCCGCCTGCGCATTGCAACAAAATACCACCGGTTGGTGCGGGAATTCCTGCGCACCCACGGTGTGGCGGACTACGCGCTGGTCGACAGCCAAGGCGCGACCGAGGGCACGGTGCTGAACGAGACCGCGGAGGCCATCGCCGACATCACCTCCAGCGGGGAGACTTTGCGCGCCAATCACCTGAAGATCCTCAGCGACGGGCTGATCCTGCAATCGCAGGCGACGCTCTGGCGGTCGCGCCTGGCGCCGCTGGAAGATCACAGCCGGAAAGCGTTGCAAACCCTGATCGCACAGCTGACCTGACGTAGCGTCACGAGCGCGGGTTTTTCCCTTCCCTTCCATATGATTGCACCCTCCGAGCCGCTCCGGCGCGGGGGCGCTTTGCCGCGCGTCTTATCGAAAGACTTGCGAGATGCCGCGCTTCGGATAGGGTGAAAGGGTCAACAGGCCGATACCACAAGCACCGCCAAAAGGGGCAGGGGTCGGGACATAGGGAGGATCCGTCGATGATCGGATGTCACGCGCCCCTTGCGGGGGGCCGCAGCCGTCGCCGCATGGGAGTGGGCGATTGCTGAGGGTTGAGGATTTGCATCTGTCCTTTGGCGGCATCAAGGCGCTGCAGGGGGTGAATTTCGAAGCCAAGGCCGGAGAGATCACCGGGGTGATCGGCCCCAACGGCGCGGGCAAAACCTCACTTTTCAATGCGATTTCAGGATTTTACAAGCCGGATCGGGGGCAGGTGTCCTTCGACGGGCAGGATATTACCACGCTCAGCCCCGACAAGCGTGCTGGGCTGGGGCTGGCGCGGACCTTCCAAAACATCGCGCTGTTTCGCGGCATGACCGTGCTCGATAATATCAAACTGGGCGGCCACACGCGGCTCAATACCAACGTCTGGCAGGCGCTGCGCTATTTCGGGGCGGCGCAGAAGGCCGAGTTGGAACTGCGGCGCGAGATCGAAGAGCAGGTGATCGACTTTCTCGAGATCGACCACATCCGCAAATACCCGATCACGATGCTGCCTTACGGTTTGCAAAAGCGGGTCGAACTGGGCCGCGCCTTGGCGATGCGCCCGCGCGTGTTGCTGCTTGATGAGCCGGTGGCGGGGATGAACCGCGAGGAGACCGCCGACATGGCGCGGTTCATCCTCGACGTGCAAGAGCAGTTCGGCACCACGATCCTGCTGGTGGAACATGACATGCATATGGTGATGGACATCTGTAGCCGCATCGTCGTGCTGAACTTCGGCCAGCAGATCGCCAGCGGCACGCCCGAGGAGGTCTCCAACAACCCGGCGGTGATCGAAGCCTATCTGGGGGCCGCGGCATGACGATTTCTTTGAAAGAAATCGGCCCGGAATTTTTGAAAAATTCCGAGGCTAAGGAAAGGGAGGCGCTCTGATGGGGCAGTTCGTGCAATTTGCGATCAACGGGCTGATGGCCGGGGCGATCTACGCGCTGATCGCCGTGGGGATCGTGAGCGTCTACAAGGCCACCAAGGTGGTGAATTTCGCCCATGGCTACCTGATCATGTTCGGCGCCTATTTCTATTTCACCTTCGCCGTGATCGTCCCCGGCCAGCCTTGGGCGCCCGGCTGGCTGGCCTCATGGCAGCCCGGCTGGATGGTCGGGATGCGGGGTGATTTGCCGATGTTTTCGCCCGTGGCGGCGGTGCTCGACTGGGTGGCGAACCTGCCGCGCATCCTCTTGGGGCTGGCTGGGGCGCTGGTCTGCAACGCGATCCTCGGCCGCGTGATCGAGCGGGTGCTGATGCGCCCGCTGATGGGGCAGTCGATCTTTGCCATGATCATGGTGACGGTGGGTCTAATCTCGATCCTGTCGGGCGCGGCGCAGTTGATCTGGACGGCGGATGCCGCAAGCGTGCCCTATATCGCGCCCAATATGCCGATCCGTTTTGAACTCTTCGGCACGATGATCTTCCTCTTTGGCACGGACCTCGTGAACATGGCCGTGGCGCTGCTCCTGTTCGGCGGCATCGTCGCCTTCGTGAAGTTCACCAAGGGCGGCATCGCCATCCGCGCGACGGCTGAGGACCAGTCCACCGCTTATTCGATGGGTATCTCGGTGCCCAAAGTCTTCTCTCGTGCTTGGGTGCTGGCCAGTACCACCGGCGCCATCGCGGGTGCGATCCTCGCCACGCGTAACGGGATTTCGCCGAGCCTCGGGCTCTTCGGTTTCTCGGTCTTGGCGATCGTACTTATGGGCGGGCTGGACAGCTATGTCGGCGTGTTGATCGCGGCGATGGTCGTGGGCGTGCTTGAGGCTATGACCCAATGGCAAATGGGCGGCGGTTGGGCCGAAATCGTGCCTTATGTCACCGTGCTGGTGGTGCTGATCTGGCGGCCGCACGGCCTCATGGGGCAAAAGGAGGTCGAGCGGATATGATCAACGCCAATCTGAAGTCCAGCTATGCCGCCGACGAGCGGGTGCTGAACAACCGCTACAAACAGGCCTTCGTCTATGGGTCGATCCTCGCGCTCGTGCTTTTTACCCTGTTCGGTAACGACTACCTGATCCTGATCGCGAGCCAGATGGGCATCCTGCTGATCGCCGTTGTGGGGATCAACATCTTGACGGGCTACACCGGGCTGGTGTCCCTCGGCCACGGCGCCTTCGTCGCCATTGGCGCCTATGCGGTCACGATCTTCGGCAACCTCGGCGCGGGGGTGATCCCGGCGGGGTTGATGCCCTTCGTCTCGGTCCCGCTTGCCGTGGCACTGGCTGCGGCGGTCGGCGTGCTGGTCGGCCTGCCCAGCCTGCGGGTCAAGGGGCTATACCTCGCCGTGGCGACGCTGGCGGCGAATTTCATCGTGATCTTCCTGATCGAGGAAGACCTCTTCGCCCCCTGGACCGGCGGCATGGTCGGCATCAATACAAACGTGCCAAACCTGCTGGGCTGGGAACTCGACACCAAGCGCGAGATGTTCGGGTTGATCGCCGTGGTGGGCCTCGTCTCGCTGCTGGCCGCTCAGAACCTCATTCGCACACGCGTGGGCCGTGCCTTTATCGCGATCCGCGACCGTGATTATTCCGCCGAGATCCTCGGCATTTCGCTGCTGCGCTACAAGCTGATGAGCTTTGCCCTGTCTGCCGCTTACTGCGGCCTCGCTGGGGCGCTTTTCGCCTATTTCTACGCCCGCATCCTGCCTGAGCAGTTCGAACTGGCGCTTTCGCTCAACCTCGTGGCGGCGCTGATCATCGGTGGCATGGGGCGCACGATGGGGCCGGTCTTCGGCGTCATCATCGTCGTCATGGTGCCAGAGTTGATCAAGGTGCTCTTTGGCGCGTTGGCGGGTGACAGCGCGGGGGCGGGCCAGTTGCGCGCGCCCTTGCAGCAGATCGCCTTTGGCGTGCTGCTGGTATTGTTTCTGCTCAAGGAGCCCTTGGGCATCAACCAGATCGTCGACCGTATCCTGCGCGCCGCAAACCGTTGGCCGTTTGCGCGCGGGTAACCCCAAGAAGGCCACATCAGGGAGAAGACAGATGACCATGAACCGCCGATCCTTCCTCGCCACCACGGCCGCCGCGACGGCGGCCATCGGCACGCCGATGATCCTGCGCGCCCAGCCCAAGGAATACGTGCTGGGGGCCTCGCTACCGCTCACCGGGCCGTTTGCGACCGCGGGCCAGCTCGTCGCGCCCGCCTTCGCGATGGCGACCAAACTTTTCAACGACGAGGGCGGCGTGGCGGGTGTGCCTATTCGCTTCGTCACCGAGGATTCCGGCTACGTGCCGCAGAACGCGCTCAATAACTACCAGCGCGCGCTGGCCTCGGAGGGCAAGAACATGATCGGCTATTTCGCCGACAGCACCGGCGCGATGAAGCTGATCGCGCCCGAGCTGAAGGGCGAGAACGCCCGCATCATGGGCTCCACGTCCTTCGCCTCGGAACTCGCCAACCCCGAGACGCACCCCTACCAGTATCTCTCGGGCCCGACCTACCAGAGCCAGTTCGACATCCTGCTGCAGAACATCAAGAACGAGGGCGGGCAGAAGGTGGCCTTCATCTTCTCCAACACCGAGTTCGGGCGCGATCCGATCGAGCATGGCCGCAAGACCGCCGAGGAGCTTGGCCTTGAGGTCGTGCTGGAGGAAAGCACCAAGGCCGAGGGCGCCGACATCCCGACCCATGTCACCAAACTGGCGCAATCGGGCGCGGATCACTGCATTCTGCAGGGCTATGTCACCGGCGTCTGGCCGCAGCTCATCGGCGGCGCGCGGCAGTTCGGTCTGCCGGTCAAGTTCAAGGGCACCTTCTGGGGCATGGAAAAGCTCATCGCCGACCGCATCACCGCCGAGGCTGGGCCCTTCCTCGCTGGCTACGAAGGCGTCATGCCCTACCGCTATTTCTACGACCGCGAAGACGCGCCGCGCTACCAGCAGTATGCCGAACTCAGCAAGCAGATGTTCGCGGGCACGCCCCTGGAGAACTACATGTCGACATGGGCGATCCAGACCATGTGCGGGCTGGAGATCGCCATGAAGGCCTTCCGCGACACCGCCGAGGCCGGGCTGGAACTGACACCGGACAACATCGCCGAGAAGCTCTCAGGCATTTCGGACTGGGATTCGGGCGGCTTCTTTGGCGGGCCGGTGAGCATGGAGAACAACGCTATCGGGACCGGCCGGGTCTATGGCTATAACCCCGAGGATGGGCTGTTCACGCCAAAATCGGACTGGTTCACCGTGTAAGCGAAACAGGTTCGGGGGCGCGGCCCCCGGACCCCCGAAGTATTTTTGGCCAAAAAGAGAGAGGGCCTCGCGTGCTGACCATCGAGAACATCGAAGTGACCTATCACCACACGGTGCAGGCGCTGCGCGGGCTGTCGCTTGAGGTGCCGGACGGTAAAATCGTCACGCTGCTTGGCACCAATGGCGCGGGCAAGACCACGACGCTGAAGGCGGCGAGCAACCTGCTGGCGCTGGAGAACGGAGAGGTCGGCGAGGGGCGGATTTCCTTCAAGGGGCAGTCGATCATGACGATCCAGCCCGACCGTCTGGTGCAGCAGGGTCTGTTCCACGTGCGCGAGGGGCGGCGGATCTTCAGCGAGATGACGGTGGAGGATAATCTGATCGCGGCCTCATACGCGTTGGACCGGCGGCAGGCGAAGGCGGATTACGACAAGGTCTATGCCTTCTTCCCGCGGCTGAAGGAGCGGCGGCGGCAGATCGCGGGCTATCTGTCGGGCGGGGAGCAGCAGATGCTGGCCTTTGGCCGGGCGATGATCGCGCGGCCCGAGCTCATTCTGATGGACGAGCCGTCACTGGGGCTGGCGCCCAAGGTGGTGGCTGAGATTTTCGACACGATCAAGCGGCTGAACCAAGAGGACGGCACCGCGATCCTGCTGGTGGAGCAGAACGCGGGCGTGGCGTTTTCGGTCGCCGACTACGGCTACATCATGGAGAGCGGCCAGATCGTCATGGAAGGCGATGTGGAGAAGCTGCGCGGCGACAAGGACATTCAGTCCTTCTACCTCGGCATGGGCGAGGAGGGCGGCGCGCGGCAGTCCTTCCGCGACGTGAAACATTACAAGCGCCGCAAACGCTGGCTCAGCTAAGGAGGCCCGCCATGGCATTCGACGAGTTCAAGGGCGACTTCGCGCCGCTGGTGCGCATGGTGCACAACCATGCCGAAAACTGCCCCGAGGGCGTGGCGATGCGGCAAAAGGAATTCGGCATCTGGAACGAGATTACCTGGACGGGGTTTCAGGAGATCATGCAGGCCACGGCAGCGGGGCTGGTCGATCTGGGGCTGGAGGCGGGCGATCATGTCGGCATTCTCAGTGAGAACCGCAGCGAATGGGTGCAGGCGCAGTTTGGCATCAACGCGGCGGCAGGCGTGGTCGTGGGCATGTATCCCACCAGCCCGGCGGCGGAGCTGGAGCATCTGATCAACGCCTCGGACAGCACGGTGCTGTTCATCGAGGATCAGGAACAGCTCGACAAGATCAAGGAGTTGGGTGACCGGGTGCCGCAGCTGCGGCAGTTGGTGATCTTCAACCCCAAGGGCACGCGGGGCGAGGATCTGCTGGGGTTGATCAGTTTCGACGCGCTTTTGGAACGGGGCCGGGCGCGGCTGGCGGATCTTGCTGACGACCTGCGCGCGCGGCAGGCGGGGATCGAGCCCGACGATACCGCCATGATGGTCTTCACCTCCGGCTCCACCGGCCTGCCCAAGGCGGCGGAGATTTCCTATGGCAACATCCACGCGGGCGTAGGCGTGGCGCGGGATGTCTTCGGCGACTACCCGCCCGGGACGGATGTGCTGAGCTACCTGCCTCTGTGCCACATCGCGGAACAGGCGGTGACGGTGATCAACGGGTTGGCGCAGCAATTCGTCATGAACTTCGGCGAGAGCCTTCGGACCATCACGCTCGACCTGCGGGAGGTCGCACCGCAAGTCTTCTTCGGCGTGCCGCGGATCTGGGAGAAGATGCAGGCGGGCGTGTTGGTGCAGGCGCAGACCGCCGGGCGGATCAAAGGGCCGATGACGCTTATGGCGCTGAAAGGCGCGCAGCGGCGCGGGATGATCCGGCGCGATAAGTGGAGCGCGGGTGATCGCATGGCGCATGCCCTTTGGGATACGCTGGTCTACCGCCATATCCGCAGCTATCTGGGGCTGGGCCGAACGACTTTCGCGATCTCAGCCGCCGCACCGATCAGCGCCGAGCTGCTGGGCTTCATGCGCGGTATCGGGGTGAACATCCGCGAGGCGTGGGGCATGTCCGAGACCTCGGGCGTGGGCACGATCCAGCCGTCTTGGGGGCAATGCGACGGGCGCATCGGCTTCCCGGTCAGCGGGGTGCGCACCAAGATCGCCGAGGATGGCGAAGTGCTGTTTGCCGGCGGGACGATCTTCAAAGGCTATTACAAGAACCCCAAGGCCACCGCCGAGACCATCCGTGACGGCTGGCTGCATACAGGCGACGTAGGCCGCGAAGAGCCCGATGGCTCGATCACGCTGATCGACCGCAAGAAGGACATCATGATCAACGCGGCGGGCAAGAACTTGGCACCCGCGCATATCGAGAATGTCATCAAGGCCAGCCCCTTCATCAAGGAGGTCGTCGCCGTGGCCGACAAGCGGCCCTACGTGACGGCGCTGGTGCAGATCGACATGGACACCGTGCGGCTCTGGGCCGAGGGGCAGGGGATCGCCTATACCACCTTCCGCTCGCTGGCCGAGCACCCCAAGGTGCAGGAATTGATCGACGCGGAGGTGGCCAAGCAAAACCGCGATTTGGCGCGGGTCGAGCAGGTCAAGAAGGTCTGGCTGATGCGCAAGGAGCTTGACCACGACGACGGCGAGGTGACCGCGACGATGAAGGTGCGCCGGGCCGAGGTCTACGAACTCTATGGGGATCAGATCGAGGCGCTCTACGCCGACTGAAGCTCAGAGCACGCCGATCTCGGCCAGGGCGCGGTTCAATTCCACGGGCAGTTCCGCCTCGGCCTCGCGGCCCTCGGGCAGATCGGGCGGCGCGTCCTCGGGCTTGAGGTAGCGCCAGCCTTGGAAGGCCCGGCGTAGGCTGTTCTGGGTGCGGATGATCTCGGGGTCGAGCACGATGGCGCAGCGGCGGATGCCGTCGGCGCGGGTGACCTCCTCCAGCCGGACGATGCGCTGGCGGGCTTGGATCACGCCCTTGATGACCCAGTAGATCGAGCCGCCGTTGAGAATCTCGGCCTCGCGCTTGGGCCACATGCGGGTCACATGGCGCGGCAGCCCGTCATGCGTGCGCACGTCCTTGCGCGCCTGCCATTTGGCGAGGCTTTCGACGCCTTCGGTGCCGACCGAAAGCTTGATCAGGTTCATTTTGCCGGTCACATCGCCCCCCAGCGATTCCTTTGATCCACGCCATATAAGGTAGTTGGATTTCAATCACATGCAAATTCTTGTATGATGGAGCGTAATTTTCCGGTTTTCTCTCAGGCGGAGCCTAGCTAATAAGAGCCCCTGCCACTGACCTCAGGAGTTACCCCATGTCCCGCTTTACCGCCCCGATCGCCGAACAAATCTGGGATATGAAATACCGTTTTAAAGGGGCCGATGGCACCCCGAAGGACGTCACGGTCGAAGACACATGGCGCCGCATCGCCCGCGACCTCGCGCAGGTCGAATCGAAGGCGGACGTCTGGGAAGACAAGTTTTTCAACGCGCTGGAGGATTTCAAATACCTCCCCGCGGGCCGCATCACCGCAGGCGCCGGCACCGCGCGCCGCGTGACGCTGTTCAACTGCTTCGTCATGGGCACCGTGCCCGACAGCATGTCCGGCATCTTCGACATGCTGAAAGAGGCCGCGCTGACCATGCAGCAGGGCGGGGGAATCGGCTATGACTTCTCCACCATCCGCCCGCGCGGCGCGGATGTGTTAGGCGTCTCTGCGGATGCCTCCGGCCCGCTGTCCTTCATGGATGTCTGGGACGCCATGTGCCGCACCATCATGTCCGCAGGCTCCCGCCGCGGCGCCATGATGGCGACCATGCGTTGCGACCATCCGGATGTGGAGGATTTCATCGCCGCCAAGTCCGACCCCGCGCGCCTGCGCATGTTCAACATGTCCGTGCTGGTCACCGACCCCTTCATGGAGGCCGTGAAGGCCGACGGGTCTTGGGACCTCGTCTTTGGCGACAAGGTCTATAAAACCGTGCAGGCGCGCGATCTGTGGAACAAGATCATGCAGGCGACCTATGATTGTGCCGAGCCGGGCGTGATCTTCATCGACCGTATCAACGCCGCGAACAACCTGAACTATTGCGAGACCATCGCCGCAACCAACCCATGCGGTGAGCAGCCGCTGCCGCCCTATGGCGCCTGCCTGCTGGGCTCGATCAACCTTGCCCGTCTGGTTGCCCAGCCTTTCGAGGACGACGCCCATCTCGACCAAGACGCGATGAGCGAGTTGGTCGCCACCGCCGTTCGCATGATGGACAATGTGGTCGATGTGTCGAACTTCCCACTGCCCGAACAGGCTGCCGAGGCGCAGAACAAGCGCCGCATCGGTCTGGGCGTCACCGGCCTTGCCGATGCGCTGTTGATGGTCGGCCTGCGCTACGGCTCTGACGAGGCGGCGGCGCAGACCGAGGCATGGCTCAAAGCCATCGCCCGCGCCTCCTATCTGGCAAGCGTGGACCTGGCGAAAGAGAAGGGGGCCTTCCCGCTCTTCGATGCTGAGAAATTCCTCGCCTCCGGCACCATGCAGCAGATGGACGATGACGTGCGCGAAGCGATCCGCGAACACGGTATCCGCAACGCGCTTTTGACCTCCATCGCCCCCACCGGCACGATCAGCCTCTACGCGGGCAACGTGTCTTCGGGGATCGAGCCGGTCTTTGCCTATGCCTACACCCGCAAGGTGCTGCAAAAAGACGGCAGCCGGACCGAGGAAGAGGTCGTCGACTACGCCGTGCAGATGTGGCGCGAGCTGAAGGGCGATGCACCGCTGCCCGACTATTTCGTCAACGCCCAGACCCTGCCGCCCGCCGATCACGTCAAGATGCAGGCCGCAGCGCAGAAGTGGATCGACAGTTCGATCTCCAAGACCATCAACTGCCCCGAGGACATCTCCTTTGATGCCTTCAAGGACGTCTACATGCAGGCGTGGGACACGGGCTGCAAAGGCTGCACCACCTATCGCCCCAACGATGTAACCGGTTCGGTCCTGAGCGTCTCTTCCGAGAAGAGCGACAAGGCCCCTGCCGACAGCCCCGATCAGGTCAGCGAAGGCGGCGAGATTGTCTATATGTCCGATCCGCTGGACCGCCCCGCCGAGTTGGAGGGCAACACCTACAAGGTCAAATGGCCCGATAGCGAGCACGCGCTCTACATCACCATCAACGACATCGTGCTGAACGGCCACCGCCGTCCCTTCGAGGTCTTCATCAACTCCAAGAACATGGAGCATTTCGCCTGGACCGTGGCGCTGACCCGCATGGTCTCGGCCGTGTTCCGCCGTGGCGGAGATGTCTCCTTCGTGGTGGAAGAACTGAAAGCCGTCTTCGACCCGCGCGGCGGGGCTTGGATGCAGGGTAAATACATCCCCTCGATCCTCGCGGCCATTGGCGGCGTGATCGAGCGCCACATGATCGCCACCGGCTTCATCGCGGGCGAGGGCATGGGGCTGAAGACCGACCCGCAGGCGAAGGTCGTCGGCCTCGACGCCCCGCGCGGCAAGTCCTGCCCGTCTTGCGGTCAGTTCGACATGCGGATGGTCGAGGGCTGCATGACCTGCGGGAGCTGCGGGCATAGTAAGTGTGGGTGATTAAATGCGCCTTATTGTTCTGACCACCAATAAATAGCCATTGGCCGGGTTGAAATGTCCATTTCGCAAGCAAAATAAGTCAATCGGGCGGAAACGCCCGATTTTTGCGTTCTGGGCCCCCTTATGTGAAAAATGGAGGGCCGCCCCTGTTGATTGTCACTGAGAACTGATGGGGTGGATACCCCCTCCCGACGGCATCGCAATGTGCCAAGGTGATGTGGGTCACATCACTGATAGGAGGAAGCATCCATGGATCAACTTGGACCTGCATATCACCGAATGGAACATACGCACGCGGGACTATGATGAGGTAGGCATAAGGTCCGCCTCGACCCTTCAGGAACAGCTTGAAAACATGCTGGAAACAGGGGTCGACCGCGCCTTTTTCTGGCCCGTTCAGCACAATACCGACAGCGACCTTGCGGGCGGCCCCAAGGAAAGCCCGGTTCTCGATCCCGACGGGCGGCTGACCAACTCGGTCAGGGGGGGAATCTTTGATTTGATGAGCGAGAGCCTGCCCGGGCTTGAATTGGTCGCGACCGAGTTCGAGGGAGCCGATGGCAGTTTCGAGATCAAAGCCTATCAGTCCGAAGACAAGACCGTGATCTATGTCTCCTCCCGGTCGATGGAGGTTTTGAACCTCGATGTCGATTTCGCCGGATTGGTGCCCGAGGGGGCGACCGCGACCGGCATTCAAATCGGCATGGATCAATCCGCGCAAAGTTCCGACGGGTTCCATTGGCGCAGCGATGGCGGCCATACCCCTTCGGCTTCTGTTCAGGTGGATGGGCAGGCCTATTTCTACGATGAACATGACGTGCGCGCGCAATTCACCGACAGCCGCTTTGACAGCCCGCAGGTCGAGCTGCGGTTGAAACCCTTCGAAGTGATCGAGATCACCTTCGACGCCGGGCCGACGGCGGGCGGGGAAAAGATCGACGGCAGCGGCGCGGCGGACGACCTGACCGGCACGGATGGAAACGACACGATCGGCGGCTTTGGTCAGGACGACACGCTGCATGGCGGGGATGGCGACGACGTGATCAATGGCCATGGCGGTGACGACAGCCTCACTGGCGGGCGCGGTGACGACGACCTGCGCGGCGCACCGGGGGAGGACACGCTCCACGGCTGGGGCGGAGACGACACTCTGCGCGGCTTCGACGATGATGACCTATTGGTCGGCCAGCAGGGGGATGACCATCTGCTGGGCAACCGGGGCGACGATCAGCTTTCCGGCAGGGAGGGGCAAGACCAGCTAAACGGCGGCATCGGGCATGACACGGTCGTCGGCGGGGCGGGGGCAGACACCGTCACGGGATGGACCGGCGACGACGTTTTCGGCTTTTCCGAGGGCGAAGTGGCACAGGGCGATGTCATCACCGACTTCACCCCCGGCGTCGATGTGATCCAGCTCTCGCTCTCTGGCATCAAGGGGCTCGATGATCTTGAGATCACGGCGCGAGAGGGCGGTGTTGCGGTCGGCCTTGGCGCACATGGGGTGATCTTCTTGCAAGGCGACCTGACGGAAAGCGCGGTGGCTCAGAATCGGAACTTCGTATTCTAACCGGCCACGCGCAGCCCGCCATCAATAGGTCGCGGGCGGATCGCTGGCGGGGAAGGATTCGTCGACCGCCTCATCCACGATATTCCATCTGCGGGGCGGGTCGATCATCTCGCGCGGGCCCGCGACGCGGACGTGGTCTTGCGCCCGGTCATATGCCACCGCCCTTTGGGCGCGGGACTGGCGTTTCATCAGATAGGCGAGGCTCGCGGCACCGGCGCCGAAGATCAGCAATGCGCTCATTCGCATGGGTATACTCCTTTTTAAGCTTACCTGAAAAACCATGGGGCTGATGCTTGGTTCCTTGGCCCGCTGGTGATTGGCGGGGGCTTGCCACCGCTGGAAGGGGGGCGACGCGGAAAGGCGACCGGCCCCTGCGCGCAACACCCGTGATGCGCGAAATTTCTCTCATCCCGCTGCCGCGCTGAAACCAGACCGGCAAAGCGATCATTGCCCCTTTGTAACCCTAGTTTTTTGAACGCCCCGCCCGCGTGGGGCCACAACAGATAGGAATGCACCATGACAGATCAGAATTTTGATGCCCTCGACAGCCCGCAAAGCCAGCCCGGGCGGGAGCATAAGATGGACCCCGCGCCCGATTACACCCCGCGCTACCCCGGTTCCGACCGGCTCAAGGGTAAGGTGGCGCTGATCACCGGGGGCGACAGCGGGATCGGCCGCGCCACGGCGTTGCTCTATGCGCGCGAGGGGGCGGATGTCGCCATCGTCTACCGCAACGAAAGCCGCGACGCGGAAGAGACCAAGCGATTGGTCGAAGCCGAGGGCCGTCGGGCGCTGTTGCTGGAGGGCGATGTCGGTGAGAAAGCCTTTTGCAAAGATGCCGTTAGCCGCACGATGGAGAGCTTTGGCAAGATTGACATTCTCGTCAATGATGCGGGCGAACAGCACGCGCAGGAAAGCCTCGAAGACATTGAAGAAGCGCAGATCGAACGCACGTTCCGTACCAATATCATCGGCATGATCCTGATGACGCAGGCAACGCTGCCGCATTTGAAAAAGGGCGCGCGGATCATCTGTGTCACCTCGATCACCGCCTATAAGGGTCAGGACCTACTGCTTGACTATGCATCGACCAAAGGGGCGATCCTGTCCTTCCTGCGGGCCATGGCGAGCAAGCTGGCGCCCAAGGGGATTTTGGTCAACGGCGTGGCCCCGGGGCCGATCTGGACGCCGCTGATCCCGGCCTCCTTCCCGGCGGATAAGGTTGAGGAATTTGGCGAAAACACCCCCCTTGGCCGCCCCGGTCAGCCGAATGAGGTGGCCCCGTCGCTGCTGTTCCTCGCTTGCGAGGATTCGTCTTATATGAGCGGGCAGGTGTTGCACCCGAACGGCGGCACGTTGGTCGGCGGATAAGCCAGATGAATGTTGCCCCGCGTGCGATGGCGCGGGGCAAACGCAATCCGGGGGCGTGGCTGTAGGTCAGTTTTAAATTGGACGCGATGCGCCCCCGGTCACCCCACCGGACGCCGCCGGGCGCCGGACCGCAGCGGCAGAGTGCCGTCATCCGCCCCTTCAATCGTGACCGCCTCCGCAATCTCAGTCCGTGGCATGATCGAGATGTCGTGAATGCGCCAATGCAGGTCGAGCAATTCGGCCTCCGCCGCCTCGACCCTCTCGGGCGTGCCGCCGTTTTCATGCGCCACGACATAGATCGTGCCGGTCAGAAAGCGCCCTTCTTCGCGCAGACGCAGGCGGCTTTCGCGGACCCATGGCAGCGCGTTGAAAGTATTTTGCACCTCTTCGATCAGCGGGTCGAACTCTTTATCCTCTATCGTGCGCGGCATCTCATCGCTGAGGTCCCGGATCGCCGCGCCGGTGTGCTTGAAACCGTCATGCAGCACGTCCAAGGCGATCACGATGGCCGCGACCGCATCGGCCCACCACCAGCCCATCCCGATCCCAAGGATGCCCACGATCCCGGCAAGCCCTGTCATCCAATCTGCCTTGTTCATCATGGCATCGGCATAGAGCGTCTTGTCATGGAGCATCTTGGCGGGTTTCATTTTCAGATGGCCGAAAATGACCGGCATCACGACGCTATAGGCCAGCGCCGCGATCATCACCCAGCCGAACCAAATGGTGCTGCCGAAAAGCTCGACACTGCCGATGGTGGGGTGCTCCTGTTTGATGAGCGCGATGGACGAGTCGACGATAAGAAAAATCCCGACCCCGCCGAGCGACACGGCGCTGATCAGATAAGCGATTGATGTGACGCGGATATAGCCCAGTGGGAAACGGCGGTTGGGCTTCCACCCTTCGATCCACGAGCCAACCAGAAAGGCGATGGGCGGCACAAAGCTGAGCAGGTCTTCGATCCATGCGGTTTTCATCGCTTGGCTGCTGCCCACCGCAAAATAGATCGCCGCCACGATCGACCCCAAGACCGCGATCCAGATGACCTCAAGCCAGCGCGCGCGGTGCAGCGCTTTTTTCTGCGCTTCGGGCATGGTGCGGATGGAGCGGGTCATGGAGCGGATGCGCGCAGACGCGCCCCGATGGTTCCGGCCTCATCTCGAAGGAAGCCTTCGATCTCCAACAGCCAAGCGTTTTCGCCCTGCTGCACGGCAACGACATGCTGCGCCCGCTGTAGCGTGGTTTCGGTGGCGGTAAGGTCTTTCCCATCAAGTTGCCAATGGGGGACGGCGGCGAGGTTGAGACCTTCCGCCCATTGATCCACCGGAATGCCACCTTCCTCCTCAACCAGTGCGGCGAGGGGCAGGTGGGGCGGTACGAAAACGCGTTGGCCTTCGATGTCATGGGGCAGGGCGTCTGGCCCCCGGCTGCCGATGACAAAGGACTCCTCGAAATAGGGGTAACTCGGCGCGGCACCTTTTACCGGGGTCACGTCCTTGCGGGTGAAACCCCCGATGGCGAGGTCGATGTCGCCCTTCTCCAACCCCTCCAACGCTGCGAAGGCGCCGAGGTGTTTCCACTCGATGGCCACCCCCAAGGTTTCGGCGAAGGCGCGGGTCAGGTCGGCTTCGACCCCCTGCGGCGGCTGGCCGTCTGCCAGCACGATCCATGGTGGGTTTTCCGATACCGCCACGGTCATTTTCTGGTCAGAAAGAACGGTTTCGAGGGTGTCTTCCACATCCCGAGGGAACCGCAGATCGTCGCAAGCGGCGAGCAGGCACAGGGCAGCGAGGGGGATCAAAACTTTCAAACCAATTGGATTGTCCACGCCTTTGGCACCATGTGGCGTAGTTTCGCGGGGCGTCATTACATTATTCCTTTGGGCCGGATCGCAGGGGATCAACGGGCGGTTTCCCGAAAGGTTCCTGTTAGGGGCAGCCCGACCCCCGCGCGCGATCGGTTGATTTCCGCCGGAGCCGCGCTTCGGAGCCACTTCTTCGGAACACCTGTCGCGATCCTCGCGTTTCAGTTGAAACACTCGGTCTGCCATATTCAGCAACAGGAGGTTTCTTGATGACATCTTATCCTTACGATCAACGCAGCGCCGCCGAAGGCGCGCGGGACGCGCGGACAGAGCGGCAAAGCTCGCTATTCTGGGGGCTTGGCGTCGGCGCGCTTGCCGGGGCCTCTGCCTATGCGCTCTACGCCGCGCGGCGGGATCGTGACGGGCTGAGCCATCGGCCAGCAGATTCCGCGCCCGGGCGCAGTGCGAAACAGGCGCGTTTCGGGGATTATGCCGTTGTCGGACGCACGGTGACGATCGACCGCCCGCGTGACGAGCTCTACCGCCACTGGCGCGACTTCACGAAGCTCTCAGAGTTCATGGAGAACGTGAAGGTGGTCGAGCCAATCGACACCGCGAAGGGTCAGTTCCGTTGGATGATCGCAGGCCCGGCGGGGACAGACCTGCGGGTCGAGACCGAGGTGGTCAGCGACAAACCGGGGGAAGAGATCGCGTGGCGCGCCCTCGACAGTTCGCAGATTGATACGGAGGGCAAAGTCTCGTTCCGCGACGCGCCGGGCGACCGGGGCACCGAGGTGGAGGCGATCATCGCCTATAACCCGCCCGCCGGGGAGCTGGGGCGCTGGATCGCCAAGCTGTTTCAGACCGAACCCGCGCTTCAGGGGCGGCGGAATTTGAAGCGGTTCAAAATGCTGATGGAGACCGGCGAAATCGCCACCTCCGCCAATCGCAAATCGGACAAGTGAGGAGAGAGACATGCGCGCACTGACATGGCAAGGCAAGCACGACGTGCGGGTCGATACGGTCCCCGACCCGGAAATCGTCAACCCCCGCGACGCCATTATCGAGGTCACCTCGACCGCGATCTGTGGCTCTGACCTGCACCTTTATGATGGCGTGATCCCCGGCGTCATGGCGGGCGATATTCTGGGCCATGAGTTCATGGGTCGGGTGGTCGAGACCGGCCCCAAGAGCACCCTTAAGAAAGACCAGCGGGTGGTGGTGCCTTTCACCATTTCCTGCGGCTCCTGCTTTCACTGTAAAAAGACCCAGTATTCGGCCTGCGACAACTCCAACCCGGCGGACAAACAGGATTTGACCGAAAAGCAATTCGGCCACGCGGTCGGCGGGTTGTTTGGCTATTCTCATCTGACCGGCGGCTATCCCGGCGGACAGGCAGAATATGTGCGGGTGCCCTTCTCTGACGTGGGCCCGATCGTCATTCCCGAAGGGTTCGACGATGACGATGTGCTATTCCTGTCGGATATCCTGCCGACCGGCTGGATGGCCGCCGAAAACGCCGACATCGAAGAGGGCGACACCGTCGCCGTTTGGGGCTGTGGCCCGGTGGGGCTTTTCGCCGTGCAAAGCGCGCTCAAGATGGGGGCCGCGCAGGTCATCGCGATCGACCACTACCCGAACCGGCTGAACCTCGCGCGGCAGATGGGGGCCAAGGTCATCGACTACACCCAGACCCATGTGCTGGAGGCGCTGATGGAGATGTCGGGCGGTCACGGCCCCGATGCGGTGATTGATGCGGTCGGCATGGAAAGCCACGGTTTCGCGCCCGATACGATGATGGACAACGTCAAACAGGCGGTCGGCGTCGGTGCTGACGGAGGCCATGTGCTGCGTGAAGCGATCATGGCTTGCCGCAAGGGCGGTCGCGTCTCGGTCCCCGGTGTCTATGGCGGCTTCCTCGACAAGTTCCCCTTGGGCGCGATGATGGAGAAAGGTCTGCAAATCCGCACCGGCCAGACCCATGTGCAGCGCTACACCAAGGAGCTGTTGCACCGCATCGCCGAGGGCGAGATCGACACCCGCTTCATGATCAGCCACCGCCTGCCGCTGGAGCAGGCCGCCAAGGGCTATCACAACTTCCGCTTCGATCAGAACGACTGGACCAAAGTGGTCCTCAAACCCGGCATGCAGGCCGCCGCCGCATAGCAAAAAAGGAGAGTGACATGCCAAACGAGCCAGATCACGCCAAAGAGAAACGCCCGCCCCATCGTGAGCGCCACAATGCGCAGGACGACCACGAAGGCGCGGCGCACCGCCCTGAGGAGTTCGATCCAAAGAACCCGCAAAAGGTGGTGAAGCAAGAGAAGTGAACGGCAAAGCAGCGCGAGAAAATCGCGCTGCTTTTTCGTATCGCCCGGGCATTTTCCGGGCGCCATCTCACGCACGCAGAAGGGGCAGATTAGACCCCGCGAATATTAACCGATTTCATAGAAAGGCAGAAAAGGATGCCACAGTTTCACAAAACCCTATCGCTCATATGCCTTCTGGCCCCCGCTGGGGCCTTGGCGCAAACGGTGGATCAGACAACCACCACAGCCCCTGAGATGGAGCGGAACACCTCCGCCTCGGATTGGAGCCTAGAGGTGGGCGTCACGCCGAAATTCTTTTACCGTCTCAACGATGGCCCCGGTGCCGCCGAAAGCGCGGAGATCGAGGCTTTTGCGGAGGTCGCCTATGGCCCGGCCTATTTCCACGCCCTCGTTCTATCGCTGGACGACCCAAGGGATGACGCGCAATTCGAACTGACGCTGGGCCACCGTGGCGATCTCACGGAGAAACTGGCCTATGACGCCTATTACACCCGCTTTCTGCGCGATGAGACGGGCGATGTGCGCGGCGAGTTGCATGGCAAATTCGACTATAGCCTGAGCGAAGAGTGGCGAGCCACCGTCGATCTGGGGGTCGAGCCGGAGCGGGGCGATTGGGTCTATAAGCTCGAAGGCGGCTATACGTTCAACGACCGCGTTGATGCCTATGCCTTTGTCGAGCGGGACGATATTCTGGATTATACGGGCTATGAGGTCGGGGTGAACTACGATCTCGACGAGGGCAACGCGCCGCTCGATGCGTCATTGCTCAGCTACGTGAACCACACCGAAGGCGGTGACACTGTTTTCGCGGTTCAGATCACGCTGTCACGTTTTCTGTTGGGCGATTGATGCGGGGGGAAACAGTTATGACAACTGACAAGAATTTGGTTCTGCTCGGCGGGGCGCATGTGCATCTGTCCGACCATCTGGCGCATATCGAACAGCGCGGCTGGCGCGTCTCGCAGGTTTTCGACCGGGATGAGGCCCGCCAAGAGGCGCTTTGTGGCCAGCTCAAGGCCAGTCGGGTGGCCTTGTCTGATCTTGCCCGATTGGATGTGCGCGGCGCGATTGTGTGCAGCGAAACGGTGTTTCATGAGGAGGACATCACCGCCGCCCTGAACGCCGGTCTGCCGGTCTTTGTCGAAAAGCCGATGGCGGGCAGCGCCGAAGCGGCGCGCCGCTGCGCTGACTTGGCCTGCGAAAAGGGCTTGGTCTTGGCGACGGGGTATTTCCTGCGCAGGTCCGCAGCGCTCAACCACCTACGCGAGAGTATCGCGCGGGGCGCATTGGGCCAGGTGTTAGAGGCCCGCGGACGCTTTTCCCATGACGGCGGCTATGCCGATTGGCTGGACCTCGATTGCTGGATGACCGACCCGGCGCGCGCCTGCTATGGCGGGTTCGTGGATGAGGCGGTGCATGTCATCGACCTTTTGCAATGGCTTGTCGGCCCCATCGCCTCGGGCCATGCGGTCACGGGCAACGCGCTTGGTTGGCCGATGGATGACCACGGCGCGGCCCTGATCGAATTCGCGGCCCCGCCCGCCACCGGCGTGGTCGAGGCGGGCTGGACGGATAGCGAAATGCGCCTTGAGTTGGACATCGTGGGCGAGGCCGGTTGGGCGCGTCTGCGGGCGGATGTGCTGGACCTCGGCCTCAGAGGCCAGCAGAAACCGGTCGAAAGCATAGAGCTTCCCCCACTTGATGCGGGCGAGGGGGTGGAGCCGTTTTTGGACACTTTGGAAGGCAAGGATGCGACCGGCCTCGTGCCGCCGCAGGCCGCCGCGCAGGTCAATGTCATGCTTGATGCCATGAACCTCAATCGCGGCGGATCGTGATTTTTCCGACCTTCTTGGAACAATGACCAACGGCGGGCGTTCTTTCGTTAATTGGTCAAAAAATTTACCTGAAATAGGAGCGGTCTTTATGTCCCACCCCTCCAACGTCCGGCCCCCCTCACGGCGCGATCTTTTGAAAATGATCGGTCTGGCCGCTGGTTCCTCCACCATGCTGCACGCCATGTCCTCCCTCGGGCATGCCCGGCAAAGCCCTTACAAAGGCCCCATCGAACTTTCCGGCGCGCCTCAGGGGCGCAAGGTTGTTGTGCTGGGGGCGGGTCTTGCGGGCATGTGCGCCGCGCTGGAACTGCGCAACGCGGGCTACGAAGTCAGCATCCTAGAGTATCAAAAGCGCGCCGGGGGCCGCTGTTGGACCCTCAAAGGCGGCGATGAATTCGAAGAATTGGGCGGCTATAAGCAAAAGGTCGAATTCTCCAAAGGGCAATATATCAACATCGGCCCGTGGCGCATCCCGCATCACCATCTGGCGCTCTTGGACTATTGCCACCGGTTGAACGTGCCGCTTGAAGTATTCGTTCAGGAAAACCAAAACGCCTATCTCCATTCGCAAACGGCATTCGACGGCAAACCAATTCGCTATGGCCATGCTTGGGCAGATTACGTGGGCCAGATCACGGAATTGCTGGCCAAATCGGTCGATAAAGGGCGGCTTGATAGCGCGCTGACCAAAGAGGACACTGAGATCCTTTTGGAATCCCTGAAATCCTTTGGCATCCTAAACAACGATTACAGCTATCAGGCCAGTCTCGATACCGCTGAATACCGCGGCTATCCTGAGAATGGCGCGCCGGGCGGGGGGCTTTACAACGCCGCGCCTGAACCTTCCGAGCCGATTGCCTTGGAAGACCTGCTGAAATCCCGCTTTTGGGAAAAGATGCGCAATCACACGACCTACCGCCACCATGCGCCGATGTTCCAGCCCGTGGGCGGCATGGAGGAGATCGCCCATGCCTTCGCCCGCGAGGTGGAGGATACGATCACCTATAACGCCAAGGTTGACCGGATCCGGCAGACCGAAAGCGGGGTCGAGGTCGAGTATTCCAGCGCCGATGGCGAAGGCGAGGGCGGGGTTGAAACGGCGGATTACTGTATCTGCACCATCCCCTTCACCGTGCTCAGCCAGCTTGATGTCGATGTCTCTGCCGACATGCGCCGCGTCATGCGGGCGCTGCATTACCATGAGGCGGTGAAAGCCGGGCTTGAGATGAAGCGCCGCTTTTGGGAACGGGATGAGCAGATTTACGGCGGCATCACCCTGACCGACCTGCCGATTGCCGAGATCAGCTATCCCTCGGCTGAAATGCATTCCGATGGGCCGGGTGTGCTGCTGGGCTGCTATGCCTATGGGCCGCATGCCTATGCCTTCAACTCGATGTCGCCCGAAGAGCGGCTGGAAACCGTGTTGGAGCAGGGCGCGCGGATCCACCCGCAGTACCGGGATGAATTCAGCAGCGGTGTGGTGCTGAGTTGGCACCGGGTGCCGTGGATGTTGGGCTGTTATTCCGATTGGGATGACCGGGGCCGCGATTATGAGATCGCCGCGACCATGGACAACCGTTTCGTCTGCGCGGGGGAGCATATCAGCTATCTGCCGGGCTGGCAGGAAGGCTCTCTGCTCTCTGCGCTGGACGCGGTGCGACAGGTCCATGACCGCGCGGTGAAGGAGGGTTGAACCATGCGTTATCTGATCTTTCCCCTGCTCATGGCGCTCGCCACGCCGAGCCTTGCGCAGGAGGACAATTCTCAGGTCGATGCCGGTCGGCGTGATCTGGGCTCCACCACCGAGAAATTCACCGATAGCGAAGGGTCCGATCTTTACCGCCGCGCCTGTTCGGGCTGTCACGGGCCAGAGGGCGAGGGGGCATATGGGGCCGGGAAATACCCCGCTTTGGCCGCCAACCCGCGGCTGGGGCACAAGCGCTATCCGGTGAACCTGATCCTCGAAGGCAATGGCGCCATGCCGGCCTTTGCCGATTGGCTGGACGATGAACAGGTCGCCGCCATCGTGTCCTACATCCAAACCAACTTGGGCAATGACTACGAAGGCGATGTCACCGCCGAAGAGGTCAAGCGTATGCGCGCCGAGTTCGCCGATCTGGAAGAGGGGTAGACCATGCGACTCTCAATTCTTGTTCCCTTTACCACCTTCATCGCCTGTGCTGCCGCGGCGCAGTCTCCGCCACCGCTCTTTGACGATGCCGATGATGGCGGCGTGGAACGTGCCCCGGATACCGCTTTGGGCCGCACCGTCGCCTCGGGCGGCGCGCAGCAGGGCGGTGTCGGCATGAAATGCATGGCCTGCCACGGGCTGGATGACGCAGGCGCGGGCTTGGGCGAGATGCCCGGTCTGGCAGGGTTGCCTGCCGACTATATCGAAGCGCAGCTTCAGGCTTTCATGGCGGGTGAACGGTTTTCCCCGATCATGGTGCCCATCGCCACGCGGTTGACTGAAAAAGAGCGTTTGGCCGTGGCGGATTACTACGCCTCCGTCGCGCCGAAACTGTCCAAGTTCGATCACGGTGCCCCGACCGATGTGGTGCAACAGGGCGGCGCGCTTGCGGCCTCTGGCAGTGACAGCGTGCCAGCCTGCAACCAATGCCACGGTGGCAGCGACACAAGCGGCGCGGCGATCCCGCGTTTGGCAGGGCAATCGGCGCAGTATATCGCCGATCAACTGGTGGCTTGGCAGAACGGCGACCGGGCAAATGGGCCGCTCAACGTCATGGAAGACATCGCAAAATCGCTTAGCGATGAGGAAATCCGCGCGGTTGCCCTATACTACCAGCAGACGCCGCCTGATGCGGAATAAAGCTACACCACTACGGATACAGATGGCCCCAAGCTGATGGCAATTCGCCCGGCCTCTTTCTTCCGGTCGGGATCCTCGACCGTGATGACCGTCGCGCGGCCGCGTGTAATTGCGCTGACCCTCGGCAAACACGCGCCGATCTTTGGCGCGTTGTGCCTGCCACCCGGCGCTTGGGCATTGGCCGAGGGGGATTTGCTGCTGGCGCTGGTCCTGCTCGCGCCTGTTGTCTTCTCGGGCGTGGTGCATGTCGCGGTGCGGTCGCGCCCGCTGCCCGATGATCTGCGCGGGATGGAAGCGATGATGACCGTGGCCTTGGTCTTTCTCATCGCCGCGCTGTTGACCACACCCGCTTTCGTCACCCTTGGCATGCCCCCCATAGATGCGTTTTTCGAGGCGGTGAGCGGCATCACCACCACCGGCCTTACCGTCGCGCAAGAGGCGGAAAGCTGGCCCTTCGCGGGCCATGTCTTGCGCGGTTGGATGCAGTGGTGCGGCGGGTTGGTGATCGCCACGGCGGTGCTGGCCCTGCTGCTGCCGCGGGGCCGACCTGCGCGGCGTCTGGGGCGGGTCGATATCCAGCAGGGGGATCGCATTTCCTCAACCCGAGAGCAGGCACGGCAGCTTCTGACTGTCTATAGCGCGCTGACGGTGGTGATGGTGCTGCTGACCATGGTGGTGATCCCCGATTGGCGTGAGGCATTGGTGCTGACCCTCGCCGCGATTTCGACCGCAGGGTTTTCCCCCCGGGCCGACAGTCTGGCCAGCTATTCGCCGCTCGGGCAGGGCATGGTCATCCTGTCCTGCGTCTTGGGCGCGATATCGCTGCTGGTCTTTGTCTTTGTCGGCCAAGGGAGGCACCGTGAGGCTTGGAAGCTCGGCTCGGTCCAGCGGGTGCTGGTGGCGATTGCACTGGCCTTGGTCATTTACCTCGCCGCGGTGCTGACCACCTCCCAAGATCGTGAGCTTACGCTCTACGCCCATGCGCTGAACCTGATTTCGGGGCTGACAACGGCGGGTTTTTCCACGGGGCCGGTCTATGATGCTGGTCCCGCGTTGCTGATCCTGTTGCTGGCGATGCTTTGTGGCGGCGATGCCGGATCGACGGCGGGGGGGCTAAAGCTCAGCCGTCTGCATGTCTGTATCGGCGCAGTGGTCCATGCGGTGCAGCATGTCCGGCTCACTGAACATGCCATCGCCCCCCTGCGCCACAGTGGCCGGCCCGTCTCAACCGAAGCGGTCGTGTCGCTTTTGGCGCTGGTGCTCATCTATTTTAGCTTTGCGGGGCTCTTGTGGTTTCACTTCGTGGCCCATGGCTACCCCCCGTTGCCGGCCTTGTTCGACACGATTTCAGCGCTTTCGACCGTGGGCCTCTCAACCGGGGCGGTGGGAGCCGACATGCCCGGCGATCTGAAACTCTCGGTCGCCTTTGCCATGTGGCTGGGCCGGTTGGAATTCATCGCGGTGCTGGCGCTTTTGCTGCCACGCAGTTGGACCCGCCCAAGTTAGGAGATTACCCATGCGTATCGTCATCATCGGCGCGTCGAGCTTTGGCCTCGCCATTGCGGAGGAGTTGATCGAAACCGACCGCGAGGTCGTGTTGATCGACAAGTCGCGCGAGTTGTTGGAGCAGGCGGCAGAGCGGATCGACTGCGGCATGATAGAGGGTGATGGCAGCAACCCAGACGTGCTGCGCGAAGCCTTTCGCGACGAAGACGATGTGTGCATCGCCGTAACCAACGCCTCCGAGATAAACATTCTGGCGGCGCTCATTGGCCGCTCTATCGGTTATGGTCGGGTGATCCCGCAGATCACCTCGAATGCGCTGCTGCGGGTCTGTTGCGAATTGGGTTTGGACGATGTGATCAACCCCCATGCCAAAGTCGCCGAAGACATCGTGGATATGCTGACCGGCGATGACGACGCGATGAAAGAGCCGCTGCTACAGGACGATCTGCTGCTGACCCGTGTCACCGTGCCCGAGCGTTTGGCCGGGGCGCGGTTGGACCTGCCGGGCCAAGGCCGCCTTGTCGCGCTGATCCGCGACGGGGAAGAGCAGTTGCCGGGCCGGGATGTCACTTTGCAGGAGGGCGACGTTCTGATCGTGGTGCTGCCGCGCGACAGGCAGGAAGACCTGACCAGAGCCTTCGCGGCAGGCTGACCCGCTCAGCCCGCGCTTTGGGCCAGTGTATCTTGCCGCAACAGTTGCCGCACCTGTAACGCCACCAGCACCATGAACAGCCCGCCGCCCGCGACCCACATCAACGCGCCCGCGAGTTGCTGGTCAGCCAAGGCGGAAAGCCCATAGGGCAGGGCGGTCAGCTCGTGCCAACCATGCCACGCCGTGGGGGCGAGGGTGAGGGTCACCGCGAAGGCGGTCAACTGTGCCGCGGTAAAGACCGCAGGCACCGCCGCCTGCGCCCCGGCACCGCGAAACCCCATGAAAAGCGCAATCGCGCAGCCCGTCAGCGACAGATGCATCGCCCAATAGACAAGGTCGGACCGCAAGGTCGCCGCATAGGGCGTCGAGCTGTGCCATCCCCAAAAGAGCAGGGCGAAGACCAAGGCGAGGGGCCAGAGCGGCAGCCGTACTTTCGGCAGCGCCGCCGCGATC
This sequence comes from Sulfitobacter sp. 1A15258, assembly GCF_043557045.1. NCBI lineage: Bacteria > Pseudomonadati > Pseudomonadota > Alphaproteobacteria > Rhodobacterales > Roseobacteraceae > Sulfitobacter > Sulfitobacter sp. 1A15258. Next base: position 246,432 of record NZ_JBIFFK010000002.1, read on the forward strand.
ATCGGCGCGGCAATCAGCGTGAGCAGAATATGCTGCCCCACCCGGGCCGAGAACAGCGCCATCGAGGCCGCGCAGAGCGGGGAGATGAACAAGAAGGCCACCAGCGCAGCACCGCTCAGCGCTTGGCCCCGCCGCTCGGCCCGCGTCCAGAGCAGGGCCGCGAATGCCAGCAGCCCGACTAGCAGAAAGGGGTCGAGGGTCCAGCGGGTCAGCAGCTCTCCGGGGAGGGGCGGTGTGCCGCAGAATGGCGTATAGGCGTCCTGTTGCATGAGGGGTCTCCTCTCTCTCTATCCGTGGCAGCCGGGCAGGATCAGCACCGGGGTTAGATTGGCCAGCGTGGCGATGAGCGAGATCAGCCCGGTCCACCATCCCGCGCGCAAAAGGGCGGTCTCATCCCGGTTCAGGTCCGACCGCCGACCGCTATGTGCGCCCCGCCACATCCAAAAGATTTGCACCATCGCCATGGCAAGCGTCAGCACGACGGCGATGATCAGCAGGTGGTCCTGCCCCAGCAGTGCGCGCGGCGCGCAGGCGGCTGAGATCAGCGCGTAGATCAGCGTGAAATGCAGCGCCCAGAGCAGGGCCGGTTTGGCGATGCCTTTGGTCAGACCTCTCATATCGCGCCTCCTGCCAGCAGATAGGCCGCCGCCGTGACCCCGCCCATGATGGCCACCACCTTGGCGAATGTGGCGATGAGCAGGTTGGGCAGCATCTGCCCCGGCTGGACCGCGCCCACGGCTTTGCGCAGCGCATTGATGAGCGACCAGTAGAGCACCACGGCAAGGTATCCCGCGACGAAGGCGAAAAGCGCCCAGCCCACGGCGGCATAGGCCGACCCATAGGGATCGACCTCTTGGATCGACAGGAACAACAGCGCGCCCAGGGCGATGGCGCCCACGGCCAGTCCCAGATCGACGGCGATGACCGATTTGACCTTAGCCCCATAGGCCGCCCGGCGGCTGGCCCAACTGAACAGCAGCAGGCCCAGAGCGGCGAGGGCCGCCAGACCCGCCATGAGCGGATCAGCAGCGGGTGTCGTCTCGGCCCAATGGGGCTGGGTGTTCCACAGGTAAAGCCCGGCAAAGAGCAGTGAGGCAAAGAGCGCGGCGGAGATCAGCATCGTGCCCACCACCGCCAAATGCAGGTGACTGCGCGGGTCGACGATATTGACCGGCAGGCGCAGTTTGCCCAAGCCGCTGTCGCGCTGCACGCCGCTGTCCGACGGCTCCCAAATCCACGCGGTGATCCCCGCCAGCGCGATGGCGAAACCGACCGCCACCAGCCAATAGGCCGAAGCCAGCGTCGCGCCAAAGCCAAGCGCCAGACCGAAGGCGGTGATCAGCGGCACCCATGTCGGATGGGGCAGGCGCACGATCTGCATCGGCGCGCCGGTCACAGGGTCATTGCCCATAGTCTCGCGCCGGTGGTCGGTGGTGGGGCGCAGCGCGCCTTCGACCTTATGGGGCGGGCGGTCCAGCAACTCGGGCTGATCCCAGAGCGGTTCGCGCGAGCGAACGGAGGGAATGGCGTGAAAGTTGAACCCCGGCGGGATCGGCGGATAGAGCCATTCGAGCGTGCCCGCGCCCCAAGGGTTGCGCCGCGCCCGCAGTCCGTGACGTTGGTGCCAGAAGAAGTCGAAGACAAAGAGCACCACGCCCGCGGCGAGGATGTAAGAGCCGATCGACGACAGCATGTTGAGCCGGTCCCAGCCCAGCCCCTCGGGGTAGCTGGCGATCCGCCGCGGCATGCCACGCATGCCGGTGAGATGCATCATGAAGAAGGTTACGTTGAACCCGATGAACATCAGCCAAAAGACCCAGCGGCCCAGCGTGTCCGACATCATCCGCCCGGTGAAATGCGGCATCCAGTAATAAAGCGCGCCGAACATCGGGAAGACGAAGCCGCCGATCAGCACATAGTGCAGATGCGCCACCACGAAGTAGCTGTCATGGGCCTGTAGGTTGAATGGCACGGCGGCCACCATCACACCGGTGAGGCCGCCCAGCACGAAGATGAACAGGAAGCCGAGGATGAAGAGCATCGGCACCTCCATCCGCGGTTTTCCCTGCGCCAGCGTGGCGAGGAAGCAGAAGATCTGTACCCCCGTCGGGATCGCCACCATCGTAGAGGCGGCGGAGAACAGCGTCAGCGACATCACCGGCAGGCCCGTGGCGAACATGTGGTGCGCCCAGAGGCCGAAGCTGAGAAAACCCATCGTCACCACCGCCGCCACGGCAAACCCGTAGCCGAAGAGCGGCTTGCCCACGAAAGTCGGTAGCATCGTCGCCACCATGCCCGCGGCGGGCAGGAAGATGATGTAGACCTCCGGGTGGCCGAAGAGCCAGAACAGGTGCTGCCAGAGCAGGGGATCGCCGCCAAGCGCGATGTCGAAGAAGGGCAGACCCAAAAGGCGCTCGGCCTCCAGAAGGATCGAGCCGATGATCAGCGGCGGAAAGCCCACGGCGATCATGAAGGCGGTGATCAGCAGATACCACATGAAAATCGGCATCTTGGTAAGGCTCATCCCCGGTGCGCGGGTGCAGAGGATGGCGGCGATGATCTCGACCGCTGCGGTGACGCTCGCGATCTCGGCGAAGGTGATGCCGATAAGCCAGAAATCCGCCGAGAGGTCCTGCGTATAGGCGCTGGTCGAGAGCGGCACATACATGAACCAGCCCCCCGCGGGCGCGGCGTCGAAGACGAAGGACGACAGCACGATGATGCCGCCGAAGAGGTAGCAGTAATAGCCAAAGGCCCCGAGCCGCGGAAACACAAGGTCGCGCGCGCCCACCATGAGCGGGATGAGATGCACCGCGAACCCCTCAAGCATGGGGATCGCGAAAAGGAACATCATGATCGTGCCATGCATCGTGAAGACCTGATTGTAGGTCTCGGAATCGAGGAAAGTATTGTCCGGCACGATGAGCTGCGTGCGCACCAGCAGGGCGAGGAAACCAGCGATCAGGAAAAAGACGAAGCCGGTGACGAGGAAGCGTTTGCCCACCACCCGGTGACTGACCGAGGACAGATAGCGGATGCCCGGTGGGGCGTCCCAAATCTGCTCGAACCCCTTGTCAGGCGCGCCCTTGGCGCTGCCGGAATAGGTCTGATCCTCGGGCAGATCCACGACATATGCTTTACGGTCCGTCATTTAAGGCTCGCCAGATAGGCCGAGAGCGCGCGCAGGTCGGGCCCCGGCAGATGGTTGTAAGAAGGCATCTTGGCCCCCGGTTTCATCGCGGTCGGATCCGCGATCCAACCCGCGAGCGTGCCTTGGTTCATGCGGTACATCCCCGCGCCAAGACTGCCGCGCGCGCCCACGCGGGTCAGGTCAGGCCCAAGCGTTCCGGTCTCAGCCACGCCGCGGATGGTATGGCAGGCGGGGCATCCCGCCTCGACAAAGACATCGCGCCCGCGGGTCAACTCCGTGGTGGCCGCGTCACGCGCCTCGCCACTGCTGCGCTGCATCCAAGCGTCGAAGTCTTCGGGCTCCATCACGACGACCTCAAAGGCCATTTTGGGGTGCGACAGCCCGCAAAACTCAGCGCATTGCCCGCGGAAACGCCCTGTTTCGGTCGCCATGACCGGCAGGCTGTTCACCCGGCCCGGGATCATATCCATCTTGCCGGTAAGCTTGGGCACCCAGAAGGAATGGATCACGTCGCTGGATTTCAAGCGAAAGGTCACCGGGCGGCCTTTGGGGATGACGATCTCATTGGCGCCGCGCATGGCCCAGCCTTCGGGGTCATAGACCACGTCCCACCAGAATTGTTTGCCGGTCACTTCGATGACCAGCGCCTCGGGGTCTTCCAAGGTGATGCGTTGCAGGATGACGGTGGAAAAGCCCATCAGGATCAGCACTGAGACGAGCGGCAGGGCAATGCCCCCCGCCCAGATCCACCATTTGCGCGGGGCGAGCTTACCGGCCAGAACGCCCCAGACGAAGAGCAGCAGCAGCACGAAGACCACGCCGAAAGCGACCGTCATGCCGATGGTCAGCCCGTTGATCGCCGTGGCGCCGACCCCCTCTGGCGCGAGGGCGGATTGCACGCCGTATTCGCCAAGCGTGGACTGTGCGGTCTCGCTCATTCGCGCACCTCCGATCCCAGAAGATAGGCGGCAATGTCGCGCGCTTCGTCACGTTTCAGACCAAGGTTCGGCATGGCGGTCTCAGGGCTATGGGCGGGCGGGTTCATCAACCAACGGGTCAGATCGCCGGGGCGGTTCGGTAAAACGCCCGCAACATAGGATTGTCGGGTAAAATCATGCAGGTCGGGGCCAACGGTGCCTTGGGCGTCACGCAGCCCCGGTACGTGGTGGCAAGCGCCGCAGCCATGAAGCCGGATCAGGGCAACCCCGCGCTGCGGGTCGGCATCCAGAAACCGGCGCGAGGCGGCTTCGTAATCCGGGGTCTTTTCCACCAGACCTTGGCGAATGTTGATCCGGGCCCAGTCCGAAACCTGCCGAGAGGCTTCCCGGATCGGGCCTGACACAGCGGCGGCAAGGCTGCTTTGCGGCGGCAGGGCCGACCAGACCATCGCGAGGCCGGTCAGCAGCAGAACCGATATGACGGTAAAGACGCGCATGCCTCAGCTCACTGCGTCGGCGCCGTTGAAGGCTCCAACAGAGGTGAGGTTTCGGGCGGCAGCGGCTGCGTCGGGCGGACACGGTTGTAATAGGCGCTGACGGCGTCGATGTCTTTCTGGGTCATCTTTTTGGCGATGGCGGACATGACATTGTCCACGTCATTGTCGCGCTTGCCCTCTTTCCACATCTGCAATTGATGCGCCATGTAGCTGGCATATTGCCCGGCAAGGTAGGGCACCGAAGGCGGGTTGCCGAGGCCGCTTGGTCCGTGACAATTCACACAAGCGGGCACGCCACGTTCCGCCGAGCCGACAGCGCCAAGCTGGCCGCCCCATTGCAGGGTCATGCCGTCCACATCGCCCAAAGGCGGGGTATAGGGGGCCGAAATGGTGGCGTAATAGGCAGCGACGGCCTCCATCTCTTCTTCGGTCAGTTTTCTGGCGATGCCCGACATGACCCGGTTCTGCCGGTCGCCCGAGGCGTAGTCCTTGAGCTGCTTGTAAGTGTACCACCCGGCCTGACCCGCGAGCCGTGGGAAAGCGCCCGAACCGTCGCCCGCGCCGTCGCCGCCGTGGCAGGTGATGCAAGCCATGCCGCTGTCGCCCGCCTCGGAGCCGCCCATCGCGACCAGCCGCCCAAGCTCCAGCACATCATCGTCGACATCGGTGTTCACCGTCGCGTTGAACCGCAGAAACTCATCCTCCAAGCGCTGCTCCATTGCCGAAATGCCCGGCGCGGCCTCGTAATTCTGGGCGCGGATGAAACCGGCGGAAATGCCGAGAACGGCAATCGCGCTACAGGTCGTCAGAACGGTACGGAATGTCATAGGGCGGTCCTTTCGATCTGTCTTAGGCATCCATCAAGGGGCCGGGGTTCGGCAGGTAATCGCGTTTCATGTGTTCAAGCGTCCAATAGGCGAGGCCCATCAGCGGCCCGGTGGGGTTGTAGCCAAGGTTCTGCGGGAACAGGCAGGCACCGAAAACAAAGACGTTGTGATGGTCCCACATCTGGCCATAGCGGTTGACCACGCTGGTTTCGGGGTCGGTGCCGATCACCGCGCCGCCGACGTTATGGGTGGTCTGATAGGGGACGATGTCATAGTGGCTGTCGATCGCCGCGTTGTTGCTGCCGCTGACGGAAGTCACATTGTCCATCTCGCGGGCGACTTCCATCGCGCGCTGCATCACATAGTCTGACATCTTGCGGTCATTCTCGGGGAAATCGAAGGTCATGCGCAGCAGCGGGCGGCCATAGGCATCGGTCCATGTCGGATCGAGGTCGAGGTAATTCTCGGGCGTCGAGACCGAGGAGCCATGCACCACAAGATCGGCGTGATGATTGTAGTTCTCGCGCACCGCGCGTTTCCACTCCGCGCCCCATTTCGGCGTGCCTTCGGGCACCGGCTGATAGCCGATGGGCCGGCCATGGTATTGTTTGCAGGCGATATAGCCGCCGCCGACGAAGCCCAGATCGCTATGGTCGAAATTGTCGCCGTTGTAATCGTCGATTACCACGCCGAGCGCGCCCGCGCCCATATAGGGGTCGGTTTTCACGCTGTCGTCGAAGAAGGCATCGACCCCGGCCACGGTTTGATAGCTGTAGTTGCGCCCAACGACGCCGGTGCGGGTTTCGGGGTCATAGGGTTTGCCAAGGCCGGAGACGAGCATCAGATGCACGTTCCACAGCGCATAGGCGTTCATGCAGATCGTATCGGCGGGCTGAAAGACCTCTTCGCCGTTCTCATCAAGATAGATCGCCCCGGTGGCGGTCTTGCCGTCTTCGCTTTTCTCGATGCGCAGCACCTGCGCATTCAGACGGATCTCGAAATTTTCGTGGTCCTTGATCCGGTCATAGACGCAGATGATCGGGTCGGCCTTGGCATAGTAGCCGCAGCCGAAACGCTCGCAAAAGCCGCAATAGGTGCAGGGGTGCAACTGCGCGCCATAGGGGTTCACATAGGCTTTGGTCACATTGGCCGAAGGCATGGGGAAGGGGTTCAACCCCATCCGCTCGGCCGCCCTGCCAAAGAGCGTGTTGGAGATGGGCTGGCGCATTGGCGGGTTGGGGTAATCCGCGCTGCGCGGCCCCTCAAAGACGTTCCCCCCGGCAAGTGCGTCGCCGTTTAGGTTGCCAGCCTGCCCGGCGGCTCCGCAAATCCGTTCGAAAAAGTCGAGATGCGGTTCAAGCTCATCATAGGTGACGCCCCAGTCCTGAATGCTGAGGTCGGGGCCGATGAAATCCTTGCCGTAGCGCTCTTCGTAATGGCTGCGCATCTCAAGATCAGAGGGCAGGGGCCGCCATAGCTGGCCGTTCCAATGGATGCCCGCGCCGCCAAGACCCGATCCGGGCAGGAACGACCCCAGCCGCCGCATCGGCAGTGCCTGCTGGTCACGGTTATTGCGAAAGGTCAGCGTCTCTTTCTTGACGTCGACCATATGCTCGTAACGGTGGGCGTATTTAAGCTCGTCATGCTCCTCGGGCGCGCCGAAAGATGTGGCGGTATGGCGCTGCTTGCCCCGCTCCAGCACGACGCAGCGCTGCCCGGCATGGGCCAATTCGTAGGCGGCGGTCAGACCGGTCCAGCCGCCACCAATGATCAAAACATCGGTTTTGGGAAGCGTTCTGGGTGCCATCAGTCAGACCCTCCGCCAATCGCGCGGGGCGGGTAGGGGGAGCCGCCACGATCATGGGCAATGCCGCGCGGCGGCGGCGTGACCGAACGTTCGTGCTCATCCACCCGCTCAGTGTAATAGGCATGCGCCCCCGGAAACCCGACCATGCGCCAGCCGGCGTAATCATGATTGCCCAGATAGATCGGATCGGCGAAATAACCCTGCCGCGTCAGCTTCCACAATTCGGCGATCAGAGTGCTGATAAAATCGTCTCGGTTCGATAGTTCTTCGACATGATCGGCGCGGGCAGTGGCATCCATCGTGGCAAAATCCCCCAATTGGCGCGCCTGTTCTATCCCCTGGCGGAGGAGTTGGGCCGGTGTGAACTCAAGCTGATATCCCTGTTCGGCCACAGCCCCATCGGGAAAAGGCGGCTCAAGGTAGAGCCCTTTCCCCGCGCCATAGGCCGTGGCCATCTGGTAATCGATAAAGTCGACGACGCCAGCTTGCGAGGCTGAGGGGAACTCATCCTGCGGAATGAACACGTCGACCACGGCAGCCATCCACTGCGCTTCGTCATTCGTAAAAAACGCCCAAGGCCGGTCATCGCGGGCGGCGAAGGCGTGTTGCACCGGCAATCCGACTGTCGCTGCACCTGTACCAAGTGCGATTTGGGCTAAAATAGCTCGCCGTGAAAAGAGCTTTGCCATAAATTGCGGCTCCGCTTGAAGAATAGGTCTGCATCACAATAACGGTAAACTTCCCGTGGGGTTCCGGAACTTTGTGAACATTTTCACTAATTCGCGCGAACGGATCGCCCCCTCGCGCGTTGACCGGGCATGTTTGCAAGCCTTTCCACCCCGATCCTCTTCGCTCTTGGCGGTCTCGCCGGGCTTATCATTCTCGTGACCGGCTACCGTATGACGGGGCTCAGCGACCAGATCGCGGACCGGACCGGCTGGGGGGAGGCGCTGGTTGGCGCGGCCCTGCTCGGCGCGGCCACTTCCATGTCTGGCACGGTCGTCTCGCTGACCTCGGCGCTGGACGGCCGGGCCTCATTGGCCTTTTCGAACGGCATCGGGGGCATCGCGGCGCAGACGGCCTTTCTGGCCTTGGCGGACATGATCTATCGGCGGGCCAACCTCGAACATGCGGCGGCTGATCTGGCCAATGTCTTTCAAGCGGGGCTGCTGCTGCTTTTGCTGACGGTGCCGCTGATGGCCTTCACCGCGCCGGAGGTGGCGTTCTGGGGTGTCCATCCCGCCAGTGTCGCGCTGTTCGCGCTCTACGCCTATGGCATGCGGGCCACCGCCAGGCTGCGGGAAGAGCCGATGTGGCATCCGGTATCCACCTCGGACACCCGCGCGGATGAGCCGGAGGATGACGAAGAGGCCGAGAAACCCGTGTGCGCATTGGTGGTGCCCTTTCTGATCTTGCTGGTGCTGATGGGTCTTTCCGGCTTCGCCGTGGCACGGATCGCGGCGGAAATCTCGGACCGGTTCGATCTGTCGGATACCGTGGTGGGGGCCACGATGACGGCGGTGCTCACCTCTCTGCCCGAGCTTGTGACCACCCTCGTCGCGGTGCGGCGCGGGGCGCTGCAATTGGCAGTGGGCGGGATCATCGGTGGCAATACTTTCGACACGCTGTTCCTCACCCTGTCGGACATCGGCTATCGCGACGGATCGCTCTATCATGCTATCACGGCGGATGACCTGTTTTGGCTCACCGTGGCGATGATGATGACGGCGGTTCTGATCCTTGGCCTGATCTTCCGGCAGCGCAAAGGGATTGGTTGGGAGAGTATCGGCCTTCTGGTGATCTACGCAGGCTCGCTTGCGGTGCAGGTTCTCTAAATTCACGTAACAAGGGAACTATCTCATCAAAATCCCGTTATCCCCATGATGCTACCGGCCTTGCCCGCCCGAATTTTCAGCAGGAGATAATCATGAGAAACGCGCCGCTTTTAGCAATTACGCTGATTGGCAGCCTCGCCGCCACGACACTGCGATCCGAGACTGAGACACCGCAATTCATTCCCCAAGACACGATGATCGCCTTGTCGAGCCTGAATGGTCACAAGCTGTTCTTGCCCGCAAAGGATGAGCCGCTTGCCGAGATCGACCTCGAAGAATTGAAAGAGCCCATGGAGGGCTGGACCATGGCCGGACAGGTGTCCGAAGTCGTCATCAGCCGCGATGGGACACTACGCGGCATCATCGTCGATGCAGGCGGGTTTCTCGGCAAGGGGGCCACGCGGGTGCTGTCCCTTGATGATCTGCGTTTCCTGCCGGATGCGGACGAAGAGAACGAGTTCTTCCTGCTCTATACCGGGCAGAAAGAAGACTTGAAATCCGCCCCGGAATACAACGAAGACGACGTGCGTCTGCGCGCCGCCGATATGCGCGAGGGCGGCGAAAAGATCGAGATCGTTAAATTGAGCGATCTGGATTCCGAAGAATTCCTCGGGCTCGCGGCCTTTGGCCAGAACGACAATTGGATTGGTGAGATTTCACAGGTCACTTTTAGCGAGGACGGCCAGATCAAGATGGTGATCCTCGACATCGGCGGCTTCCTCGGCTTGGGCGAAACGCAGGTCGCCGTGCCGCTGGATATGATCGAATTGCGCCGTTTGGGCGGAGACGATCTGCGGGCCTATGTCTCGGCGACCGAGAAGGAATTGCAGGAAATGGAGCCTTGGAAAGAGGATAACTGAGCCACTGGCCGCGCGGGCCAACCTCGGAATTAGGCGCAAAGAATATTTTAGGAGAGCATGATGGAGAGCGCGAAATTTGATCTACACCTGATCGACTATGCGATTGTGGTGGCTTATTTTATCGGTGTCGTCGCCCATGGCATTTACGTTTCGCGCAAACAATCCGGCGGGTCCGAGGATTACTTCCTCGCCGGTCGGTCGCTGCCTTGGTATCTGATTGGTTTCTCGCTTTTCGCCTCCAACATGTCCGGCTCCAGTTTTGTGGGGCTGATGGGCGGGGCCTATGCGAATGGCGTCGTCATTTTCAACTATGAATGGACCGCCGCGCTGGTCTTGATCCTATTCGCGATCTTCATTCTGCCGTCCTACCTGCGGGCGAAAATCTCGACCGTGCCGGGCTTTCTGGAAGAACGCTATGACGTCCGTTCGCGCCGGGCGTTTTCGCTTTTCACCATCCTTGCCATCATGTTCATCGATACGGCCGGGGCGCTCTATGCTGGCGGCTTGGTAATTTCGAACGTCACCGGCTATCTCAATCTTTGGGCCGCCGTCGCCGTGCTGGCTTTGGTGGCGGGCATCTACACCATTCTGGGCGGTCTATCGGCAGTGGTCGTGACCGATACGGTGCAGGCGATCTTGCTCATCATCGGGGCCGCCGCCCTGTTCTGGATCGGCCTTGATGAGATCGGCGGCTGGGAGGAGCTGTTTACCGGCACGCCCGAGGACATGACCCATATGATCCTGCCCGCGGACGATGATTTCTTGCCGTGGACGGGGCTTTTGGGCGTTATCCTGCTCGGCTTTTACTATTGGACGATCAACCAGTTCGTCGTGCAGCGGACGCTGGGCGCGAAGGACCTGAAAGAAGGGCAGATCGGGGCGATCTTCGCCGGTTTCCTGAAACTGCCGAACATCTTTTTGATGGTGCTGCCGGGGGTGATTGCGCTCAAGCTCTACCCCGATCTTGAAACGCCTGACCTTGCTTTCCCCACGCTGGCGTTTGAGCTGATGCCGATTGGCGTGCGCGGCCTAATTATGGCGGCACTGATCGCGGCGATCATGTCCTCGCTCGACTCCGCCTTGAACTCTGCCTCGACCTTGGTGGTAAAGGACTTTGCCGAGCCGATGTTCAACGTGAGCGAAGAGCGTCAGGTCTGGATGGGCAAACTGGTCACTGCGGGTGTCATGGTCTTTGGTGCGATCTATGCCCCGATGATTGCCGGGTTTGAAAGCCTGTTCAGCTATTTCCAATCCTCGCTGTCCTATATCGTGCCGACCATCGTGGTGGTCTATATCCTCGGCCTGATGTTCAAACGGTTGAACGGCAACGGCGCGTTTTGGACGATCATGTTTGGCCTCATCATCGGCATTCCGCTTTTCGTGCTGAAAGAGGTGACGAATTACTGGGCCTATATGGGGCTGCCGGAAATCCACTATACGGTGATGTCGTCGATCATGATGACCATCGGGATCATCCTGCATTTCGGTATTTCCTACGCCACCTCGCCGAAGGAAAAAGAGAATATCGAAGACCTTGTCTGGCAGGGGGAAGAAGCCAAGGAGATCTTTACTCAATGGGAGAAACCGCTGTGGCAGGATCGCACCCTCTGGGCCGGGCTGCTTGTTGTGGCCACGCTGGCGATGGTGGTTTGGTGGGCCTAAGCGATGGAGACGCTGGACCGCATAGCGACAGGTATTGCGACGCAGCTTGAGGCCGCGCCCGATTTCGTCAGCCCCCTGCTTGCCGTGCTTCTGGCCTGCGCGGCGGGGCTGGCGGTGCATTGGATCGGATACCGTATTCTCGACCGCGTGATCTCGGAAAAGAACATCACCGGGCGGTCCTTGCTGCGCCGGGCGCGCAGGCCGCTGCGCCTTGCCGCCGTGGTCGCAGCACTTGCTTGGGTTCTGCCCAATGTCCGGCTCTACGGCTGGCAGGACGGGGCGGCGCATCTGTTTCTGGTCTTGCTGATCATCCTCGTGGGCTGGACGCTGATCCTGCTGACCAATCATTTCGCCGAACGCGCCGTGCGGCGGCATCGGTTGGATGTCGAAGACAATCTTTCGGCCCGCAAGTTCGTGACCCAAGCGCGCGTGCTGCGCCGGACCGTGACCATCATCTTGGGGATTTTCACCGCCGCTGGAGTCTTGCTGACCTTTGAGAGCGTGCAGAAATACGGGGCCGGGCTTTTCGCCTCGGCCGGGGCGGCGGGGTTGGTCGTCGGGCTGGCGGCCCGCCCGGTGTTGACCAATCTGATCGCGGGGCTTCAGATCGCCATCACCCAGCCCATCAGGCTCGAAGATGTGGTGATTGTCGAAGACGAATGGGGCTGGGTCGAAGAGATTTTCGCGACCTATGTCGTCGTGCGTCTGTGGGATTGGCGGCGCATGGTGGTGCCGCTGTCTTATTTCATCGAAAAGCCGTTTCAGAATTGGACCCGCGAAAGCGCGTCGATCATCGGCACGGTGTTTTGGTATCTTGATTACACGGTGCCGATTGGCGAAATGCGCGCGAAGCTTGAGGAACTGGCCAAAGCCTCGCCTCTATGGGACGGGCAGGTGGTCAATCTTCAGGTTTCCGAGACGGAGAAAGACAGTATCGCCGTGCGCGGTCTTGTCAGCGCACGGACCTCACCACAGGCATGGGATCTGCGCTGTGAAATCCGCGAGAAGATGATCGACTGGCTGCAAAAAGAGCATCCCCAAGCCCTGCCGCGTCTGCGCGGGAATATGGAGATCCGCCGCAGGGATGAGGGACCGCCGAACAGCGAGGCCCCGGCGGTGCCCTGAAGAAGTCGACCAATGAAAACAACAACAAAGGAAAATCAGGTGGAAAATATCGCACGGCGTCTTGGCCTGAAAACGGACCCGGTCATCTTTTTCATTTCAGCCGGGCTGACTGCGCTATTCGTCCTGCTCTTGGTCATTGTCCCCGAACCGATTGGAGAGGTCTTTGCCCTCGGTCGGGCGTGGGTCGTGACCAATCTGGGTTGGTTCTTTATCCTTGGCGTGAACGTCTGGCTGGGCTTTCTGATCTGGGCCGCAGCCTCCCGCCACGGTCATATCCGATTGGGGCCGAAGGGGTCCGAGCCCGAGTATTCGAACCTGTCATGGTTCACCATGCTGTTCGCCGGGGGCATCGGCACCGTTCTCATGTTCTGGGGCGTGGCCGAGCCGATCAGCCATTTCCAAAAACCGCCCCTGCCGGGGGTGGAACCCTATTCGGAACAGGCGGCGAAAGATGCGATTTCAATCGCGATTTATCACCTTGGGCTGCACACCTGGGCGATTTTCACGCTGCCCGGTCTGGCCTTCGCCTATTTCATCAACCGCTATGATCTGCCGGTGCGCGTCAGCTCGGTTTTCTATCCCCTGCTGCGTGAGGGTATTCACGGGCCGGTGGGCAAAGCCATTGATATCGTGGCCATCTTGGGCACGATCTTCGGCGTGGCGGTGTCCCTCGGTCTCGGCTCTTCACAGATCGCGGCGGGGCTGTCCGAGCTTTTTGGCTGGGATGCTTCGACCTTTCTGAAGATCATGATCCTCGCCGTGCTGACCATGGTCGCTGTCGGCTCAATCGTGGCGGGGCTCGACAGCGGGGTGAAGCTCTTGTCGAACATCAACATCGGCATGGCGGTTCTGTTGATGCTCTTTGTGCTGGTGACCGGATCGACCCTGTTTCTTTTGCGCGGCATCGTCGAAACCGCGGGGCTTTATCTGCAAAACCTGCCGCGGCTGGCCTTTTGGAATGATATGCTGGCCAATCGGAACCCCTCGAACGGGGATTGGGGCTGGCAAGGCGATTGGACCGTCTTTTACTGGGCGTGGACCGTGACCTGGTCGCCTTTCATCGGGCTGTTCGTGGCGCGGATTTCGCGCGGCAGGACCATTCGGGAATTTGTCTTTGGTGTCCTGCTTGCGCCCACGGCCTTCACGCTGATCTGGTTCTCGATCTTCGGCTGGCAGGCCATCGGCTTTGACGGCATCGGCACGGCAGCGCGGGAAGCGATGGGCGAGCAGGCGGGCGAGATCAGCCGGGCAGTGGCAGAGAGCATCCCCCTCGCGCTTTTCGTCTTTCTTGAGCATTTCCCATTCACGCTCTTCGTCCAAGGCGTGGCGATCATCATCGTCGCGATCTTCTTTGCCACCTCCTCGGACTCCGCTTCACTGGTCGTCGATATGCTCTGCACCGGCCATGCCAAACCCGGCCCCGTGCGCCAGCGGGTTTTCTGGGGCCTTGCCGAAGGGTTGGTGGCGGCGATGCTGATCTTGCTGACGGGCGACACTGGGCTCACCGCCTTGCAGCAGGTGATCACCGTGGTGGGGCTGCCGATCTTCGTGCTGGTCTGTATGATGATACCGTCCTTGGTGCGCGGCTTTAAGCTTGAGGATATCGACAATGTTTCGGTCAACGGGCGGCCAAAGCTAAGGGATTTCTAAGGCGGTTTGTAGCCCCGACTGACCGCCGGTTTGTAGCGGTCGCAGGAGGGGGCGGCGGGGGAGGTCTTTCACCCGCCACCCCTTAACATCTTGATCTTCCCGTAAAACATCACTAGCCGTAACGTAACTTCGCGACAGGCGACCGGGGTATCTATACCCCGGCGTCGGAACCGGCTATGCCTATGGCCAAGATCGTTGCGGCGGGCGAAATGCCGCGACGGATCGCAGCGCAGAGGGGCGCGCGCCATCCTTTGGCCGCGTGTTTCGACCGCGCCTGCGGCAGGGCAAAGCGCCCATGCCAGTGCGAGGGCGGCGGCCAATGACGCGGCACCGCAGCAAGACGCCGAGCGCTTTGTCAGAGCGTTCGAGCAAGAAAACAAACAAAGGGGGATACAATGACCAATTTCACAAACCGTCAAAACGGCCCGAGCCGTCGCAGCTTTCTAGCCGGGACCGCCGCCGCCGTGGGGGCAGGGCTGATCCTGCCACACGGGGCGCGGGCACAGGCGCAACCTAAAAAGGGCGGCACCCTGCGGGTGGGCTTCACCCAAGGCTCCACTTCCGACAGCCTTGATCCGGCGACCTTCAACAACGACTTTATGTTCGCCAGCGGCTATGCGGTCTTTAACACATTGACCGAGATCGCCCCCGACGGCACCGCCCAGCCCGACCTTGCCGAGAGCTTTGAGGCCAGCAGCGATGCGGCCACATGGACCTTCCGCCTGCGCGACAATGCGCAATTCTCGGACGGCAAGACGGCCACGGCGAATGACGTGATCGCTTCGATCCGTCACCACATGGGGCCCGAGTCCAAATCCGGTATCAAACCGCTGCTTGAGCAGATCACCGATATCCGCGCCGATGGCGATAAGGTCGTGATCTTTGAACTGGCCGCGGGCAACGCGGATTTCCCGTTCATCTTCAATGATTACCACCTCGGCATTCGCCAAGACACCGGCGATGGCACGATTGACCCCAACAGCCGCATCGGCACCGGCGGCTATGTGATCGATGTCTTCGAGCCGGGCGTGCGGGTCGAACTCTCGCGCCGCGATGACTACTGGAAAGAAGGCCGCGCGCATTTCGACAAGGTCGTGATCCTGAAAGTCGGCGATCCGGCGGCCCGGATGAACGCGCTGATGACCGGTGAGGTCGATCTGATCGACCGGCCCGACCTCAAAACCATCAACCTTCTGGGCCGCGCGCCCAACGTGAAGATCCACACCCAGGACGGCACGCTGCATTACATCATGCCGATGCAGACCAACACGGCGCCCTTCGATGATCTGAACGTGCGCATGGCGCTGAAATACGGCATCAACCGCGAAGACATGATCGAAAAGGTTCTGCGCGGCTATGGCACCGTGGGCAATGACCAACCGATCTCGCGCTCCATGCCCTATTACAACGACGATCTGGAACAGATCACCTATGATCCGGAGCGGGCGAAGTACCATCTGAAACAGGCGGGGCTGGAAAGCCTCGACGTGACACTCTCGACCTCAGATGCGGCGTTCAACGGGGCGGTGGATGCCTCCGTGCTCTTCGCTGAAAGCGCGCGGCCTGCTGGTTTGAACATCGAAGTGAAACGCGAGCCGGATGACGGCTATTGGTCGAACGTTTGGCTGCAAAAGCCCTTCTGCTGTTCCTATTGGGGTGGCCGTCCGACGCCTGACCTCATGTTCTCGACCGGCTACGCCGCCGATGCGGAGTGGAACGAGACCAAATGGGACAACGAGCGCTTTAACGAGCTGCTGCTGCAAGCGCGGCCCGAGTTGGACCAGACCCGCCGCGCCGAGATGTACGGCGAGATGCAGAAGATCGTGAAAGAGCAGGGCGGCGCGCTGATCCCGGCCTTCGGTCAATATGTCTCGGCCATGAGCGAGAGCGTTCAGATGCCCGAGGAAGTGTCCGAGATGTGGGATCTCGACAGCCAGCGCTTCATCGAACGCTGGTGGATGTCCTAAGCCACAGCTTCACGCGGGCGGCCCCCAAGGGCCGTCCGTTTCCCGCACCAATGGCCCGCCCCGGGCCGGAGAAAACCTTAAAATGTCCCGGCTTCAGAAGCTTGTTATCGGCCGAGTGTCCCTCGGCATTCTGACCCTCTTTGTCGTATCCGCCCTCATGTTCGTTGGCATCGAACTCTTGCCCGGTGATCTGGCGCAGCAGATCCTTGGCCAATCGGCGACTGAATCGACCCTCGCGGCCTTTCGCGCCGAGCTTGGCCTCGATCAGCCTGCGCATCTTCGGTATTTCGATTGGCTTGGCGGAGTGCTGCGCGGTGATTTCGGCACCTCTCTGGCCTCGGGGCGCGAGGTGTCTGAGCTGTTGGGCCCGCGGCTTGCCAATACCATGTTTCTGGCCGTCTATGCCGCCGTCATCGCCGCCCCGCTGGCGGTGATCCTTGGGCTTCTGGCGGCGCTGTGGCGCAACACGCTGTTTGACCGCGGCGTCAACCTGACCGCGCTTTCCGCCATCTCCATGCCCGAGTTTTTCGTGGGCTATGTCCTGATCCTGTTTCTGTCGATCAAAGCGGGCGTCTTTCCCACGCTGGCACGGATCGACAGCGCTACCGGGCTTTGGGACGCGCTCTATCGCAGCTTTCTGCCTGCGCTGACGCTTATTCTGGTGGTCGTGGCGCATATGATGCGGATGACGCGGGCGGCCATCATCAACGTGCTGGCCTCGCCCTATATCGAGATGGCCCGCCTCAAGGGCGTGCCGCGCTGGCGCATCATTCTGCAACACGCGCTGCCCAATGCGCTGGCGCCGATCGTCAATGTCGTGGCGCTGAACCTTGCCTATCTGGTTGTCGGCGTCGTGGTGGTTGAGGTCGTCTTTTCCTACCCCGGTCTTGGGCAGTTACTGGTCGATGCGGTTTCCAGCCGGGATTTCCCGGTGGTGCAGGCCGTGGGGCTGTTCTTTGCCGCTGTCTATATCACGCTGAACGTTCTGGCCGACATCATCTCGATCATGTCGAACCCGCGTCTGCGGCACGGGAGATAACGATGAAATCTTTGCTGAAATCCGCGCCGCCCTCGGCGATCTTTGGCATGTTGGTGCTGGTGATCGTCGCCATCACCGGCATTTTCGCCCCGTGGATCGCGCCCTATGGCGAGACGCGGGTCGTGGGCGATGCCTATATGCCGTGGAGCGCGGAGCATCCGCTGGGCACTGACAATCTGGGCCGCGATATGCTTTCGCGCATGATTTTTGGCGCGCGCAACACCGTCGGGCTAGCGCTGCTGACCACGGCCATTTCCTTTTCGGTCGGGGCCACGCTGGGGATGCTGGCCGCGCTCAAGGGCGGCTGGCTGGACGAAGTCCTGTCGCGGTTGGTCGATGTGCTGATGGCCGTGCCGCCGCTGATCTTGGCGCTGATGCTATTGGCCATTGTCGGCCCCTCGATCCCGAATATGGTCGGGGTGATCGCGGTGATCTATGTGGCGCCGGTCTACCGTCTGTCGCGCGCCGCGGCGATGAATGTGGTGGGCCTTGATTTTGTCGAGGCCGCCAAGCTGCGCGGAGAGCGCACGCCGTGGCTGCTGCGGCGCGAGATTCTGCCCAACATCTGGTCCACCCTGATCGCTGAATTCGGCGTGCGCTTTTGCTTTGTGTTTCTCTTTATCGCGGCGCTGTCCTTTCTTGGCATCGGGATTCAGCCGCCCACGGCGGATTGGGGGTCGATGGTGAAAGAGAACGCCACCCTGATCAGCTTTGGCGATATCACCCCGCTGATCCCGGCGGCTGCCATCGCCTTGCTGACCGTCGCGATCAACCTGATCGTCGATTGGATGCTGCATCGCGCCAGCGGTCTGAAAAGTTAACTAAGCAGGGGCCAAGCATATGGGAAATCTTCTGAACATTCGCGGTCTCCGGCTTGAGGCAGGCAGCCGCGCGCGGCCCAATGTGATCATCAAGGGGCTCGATCTGGAGCTTGACCGGGGTGAGGTGTTGGGCCTTGTCGGCGAAAGCGGGGCGGGCAAAAGCTCCGCCGGCTTGGCGGCGATGGGCTATGTCCGCGACGGGGTGCGCTTTGCCGGGGGCAGCGTCGAATTCGACGGGACCGAATTGATCGGCATGGGGCGCGGGCAATTGCGCCGGTTGCACGGCAAACGCATCGCCTATGTCGCCCAGTCCGCGGCGGCAAGCTTTAACCCCGCCAAGACGCTGATCGACCAATATACCGAAGCGCCGCGTTTGCACGGTGTCTCGGGCCGCGCGGCTGCAGAGCAGGACGCCGTCGCGCTCTACCGTCAGATGCAACTGCCCAACCCCGAAGAGATCGGCTTTCGCTACCCGCACCAAGTGTCGGGCGGCCAGTTGCAGCGGGCGATGACGGCGATGGCCATGGCCTGCCGCCCCGACCTGATCATCTTTGACGAGCCGACGACCGCTTTGGACGTGACCACCCAGATCGAAGTGCTGGGCGCGATCCGCGATATTGTCGAGCAATATGACACTGCGGCGATCTATATCACCCATGATCTGGCGGTGGTGAGCCAGATGGCCGACCGCATCTGCGTGATGAAGGATGGCGCGGCGGTGGAGACCGCCCCGACCAAGACCATGCTCGACGCCCCGCAAGAGGACTATACCCGCTCGCTCTGGGCCGTGCGCTCCTTCCGCCGCCCCGATGCAGAGGCGGGGGAGGCTCCGGCACTGATCCGCTGCGAGGGGGTTTCGGCGGCCTATGGGCCGATGACCGTGCTGGATAACCTCAACTTCACCTTTCCGCGCGGCCAGACCACAGCCGTCGTCGGGGAAAGCGGGTCGGGTAAATCAACCCTCGCCCGGGTTATCGCGGGCCTGTTGCCCCCCGTCGCCGGGCAGTTTTTCTGGAACGACGCGCCGCTTGAGCCGCAACTGGCCAAACGCGGGGCCGAGACGCTGCGCAATATCCAGATGATCTATCAATCGGCGGATACCTCGCTGAACCCGCGCCACAGTATCCGCGAGATTTTGGCCCGACCAGTGCGCAAGTTCACGGGCCGCAGGGGGCAAGAGCTTCAGGCGCGGGTGGCGGAACTGATGGATCTGGTCGACCTCGACCGCGCTTTCCTTGACCGCAAACCCAGCGAACTCTCGGGCGGGCAGAAGCAGCGCGTGGGCATCGCACGGGCGCTTGCCGCCGAGCCCGAGTTCATCATTTGCGACGAGGTGACCAGCGCACTGGACCAACTGGTGGCCGAAGGGATCCTGCGGCTGTTGGTGCGATTGCAGACCGAGCTGGACCTGACCTTCATGTTTATCACCCATGACTTGGCCACGGTTGAGGCGATTGCCCATAAGGTGATCGTGCTCAAGAATGGCCAGATCGTGGAGCAGGGCGGGCGTGACGAGATCTTCGGCGATCCAAAGCAGGCCTATACCAAGCGGCTGCTGACATCGGTGCCGCAGATGGACCCGGAATGGCTGACCGAGGCCCGCGCGCGGGAGCGGTCCCTGCGCGAGGCGCAGTAGGGCCGCAGGGTTAAACCCCCTCGGCCTGCGCGGCGGCGAAGGCGGCTTCGGTCGCCTCTAGAAACAGCGTCGCCTCGGCCTGCTGCAAGACAAGCGGGGGGCGGATTTTCAGCACATTGGCCCCCGGCCCGGTGGCGCTGATCAAGACGCCATTCTGGCGCAGATGGTTGACCACGAATTTGGCGCAGGCGGCATCGGGGGCGTTGGTCTCGCGCGCGGTGACGCATTCGACCGCCAGAAACAGCCCCGCGCCGCGCACATGGCCGATCTCGGGGTAGCGGGTGGCGATGTCTTGCAAACCGGTCTTGAGGAAACCGCCGACGGCTGTGGCATTGTCCTGCAATCCCTCATCCGCGATCACGTCGAGCACCGCCATGCCTGCGGCGGCGGCCACGGGGTTGCCGCCAAAGGTGTTGAAATAGCGTGCCTTCTCGCCAAACTCTTGCACCAACTCTGGCCGCATCGCGGTGCCGGAAAGGGGGAAGCCATTGCCCATCGGCTTGCCCATCGTGACCATGTCAGGCACCAGCCCGTGGCGCTCGAACCCCCAGAAGGCATCGCCGGTGCGGGCAAAGCCGGGCTGCACTTCGTCAGCGATGAAAAGCCCCCCCTCGGCGCGGATCAGATCGACCGCCGGTTGCAGGAACCCCGCCGGATCGGGATGCAGCCCGTCACTGGAAAAGATCGTATCGACGATGAAGGCCGCAGGCTCGATCCCATCGGCGCGCATCTCGGCAATCGCTTGGGCCAGATCGGCGGCGAGTTTGGCACCCTGTTGGGCCTCGGGGATGCGCAGCGTGTCGGGCGCGTCGATCAGCCGGCTGCGCGGGCTGCGCGGGGTGAATTCGCCCAGAGAGGGGGAGAGTTCGGCCACCGCTTCGGTCAACCCGTGATAGGCAAGGCGGGTCACGATGACGCCCTCGCGTCGGGTATAGCTGCGGGCGATGCGCAGGGCGATGTCATTCGCCTCGGACCCGGTGCAGGTGAACATGACATGGCCGAGTGCGTCGGGCATGGTGGCGAGCAGCCGCTCGGCGTAGGTGACAACGTTTTCATGCAGATAACGGGTGTGGGTGTTCAGCACGCCCAACTGCTGGGTGATCGCCTCGACCACGCGGGGGTGGCAATGGCCGACCGATGCAACGTTATTGTAAGCATCGAGATATCTGCGCCCGTCCTTGTCCCAAAGCCAGACACCCTCGCTGCGCGTGATATGCAGCGGCTGCTCGTAGAACAGCCGGTAGGCGGGGCCAAGCGCCTTGGCGCGGCGGTCGATCAGGGCGCGGTCTGCGGGGCTGAGGGCCTCGGCCTGGGCGCTGTCATAGGCGTTGATCATGGTCATCGGTCACTCCGTTCCCGCAGCATGATGCAGGGCTTTGATCGCGTCGGCGTCGCCCACATGGTCGAGCGCGGCAAGCCCGCGTTGCGAGGCGGCGGCGTTGCGCAGGATATAGGGGGCATTCTCGGGATAGCGCCGCGCGCGGGAGGCGCCGATCGCCAAGGTGGTGGCATGGCGCAGGCGGATCAGACTGGGCAGAAGCGCGACCTCTTCGGACTCCAGCGGCAGCCGTGCGGCGAAGCCCGCGACCATCTCACAGATGGCGCCCAGTGGGTCTGTGCCTTGGCCGAGTTGATAGGAGCAGGCTACCGCCAGATCACAGGCCAGCGGCGTATGCACCATATCGCCGAAGTCGATCAGCCCGACGGGGTATTGCGCCTGTGGCGCGTCGACCAGAATGTTATGGGGGTTGAAGTCATTATGCACGATCTGCGCCCGCAGATGCGGCAATCGAGGGGCGGTTTCCGCGTCAAACTGGTCAAGCCTATGCTGCAACTGCTGGCGCAGCGCGGCGTCCTGCACATCTGCCAAGAGGGGGCGCAGATGGCTCGCCTGTTTGATGTCCCATTGCAGGAAATGCCCGCCCGCGGGGTGAAAGAAGCCGCGCAGCCCAAGGGTGACCCGTGCGTGAAAATCGCCCATGGCGCGGTAGAGGCCCGGCTGCGGGGTCGCATTGCTGAGCACGGTGCCGCCGAGGAAGGACATCAGGCGAACGACATGGGGCTGCCCATCGGCGGCGGTGGCGACCTCGGCAGCTTTGCCGTTCAGGCTGGCGCAGATGCGTTGCACGGGCAGTTCGGGATCGGCAGCAGCCAGATGCATCAGTGCCGCGGTCTGCATGTCGGTTACCGCACGGTCTTCGGCGGCGTTGGTGATCTTTAGCAGGGCCTTTTCGCCCGTGGTCAGGGTGATCAGGTAGTTCGCGTCTTTCTCGGCGGCAAGCGGTTCGATCTCTCCCGAGATCCCATAGAAACGCAGCGCAACCTCCGCCGCGCGGGCCGCGTCAAAGGCGGGCGGGTCTTGTGCCAGCAGGTCGGTCTGGGCCCCAGCCTCTTCGGCCAGCACACCGCTGAGGAAGGGGGGCAGGCCGCCATGGGGCGTGATCCCGGCCTCGGTCATGGGGCGGTGCCTTCGGTCCCGCACCATTCGGCGATGAAGAGCGCCATGGCTTGGGTGATCTTCTTGACCGAACTGAGGCTGACGGATTCGTTGATCCCATGAATGTTGCGCGATTTCGGCCCGTAGCAGAGCGCGGGGATCTTGTTGTACAGCGCATAAACCCGCGTATCGAGGTAGCCCGCCGTCATGAAGGATTGCAGCGGCGCGCCGATGGCCTCTTCATGGGCGCGTTCCAACACGGCTTCGGCTTCGCTGCCCGGTTCCAGCACATAGCCTTCGGCGTGAAAACCGTTGAAGACCACCTGGGGCGGGTTGTTCGACAGGAAGCTGTCGCTTTGGGCGAAGGCTTTGACCCGCTCGGTGATCTCCCGCGCGGCATCCTCGGCGCTGCGGCCCGGGTAGATGGAAACGCGGCAATCGATGTTGCACCATGACGGCACCGATGACGCCCAATCGCCGCCTTCGATCTTGCCGATGTTAAGGTTGATCGGATGGGCCTCGCCTTCGAAATGCGGGTGCTCGCCCTTCTCGGCGTTCCAATCCTCCTCCATCTCGCGCAGGGCTGTGATGACGCGGGTGGCGGCATCAATGGCATTGGCCCCTTCGCCCATTTCGCGCACATGGACCGGCACGCCGCGCAGTTGCACCTGAAACCAGATAACGCCGGTGTTGGCGCGGACCAGCATTTCCTCTTCGGGTTCGGGGATGAAAACCGCATCGGCGGTGTAGCCTTGCAGGAAGGTTTGCAAAGCGCCGTTGCCGGTGGATTCCTCCTCGACCACGGATTGCACATAGACGGTCGCCGCCGGTTGCAGCCCGATGCGGCGCAGCGCGTCGAGCGCAAAGATATTCGCAGCCGCGCCTGCCTTCATATCGCCCGCGCCCCGGCCATACATCCAATCGCCGTCAATCTTGGCCGAATAGGGCGGATCGTCCCACATGTCGTGCAAGCCTTCGGGCACCACGTCGAGATGCGATTGCAGAATCAGCGAGCGGCCTCGCTCATCGCGCGGGCGGTGGATGCCCACGACGATGGGGGCGTCTGAATGATCGTCGGAGTATTTTGATCCGCCGGGATGCGCCTCAATCGCGGCGCGGTCCATCTTGAAACGGTCCATCGCGTAGCCACGGCTTTGCAGGCTGCGAAACAACAGGTCTTGGATCGCATGTTCATGGCCGCGCAGGGAGGGCATTTGCACGAGCTTTTGGGTAAAGCTCACCTGTTCGGCGAATCCGTCTTCGACAGCCTGAAGGATGCGAGACTTGAGGTTAGGATCAAGGGGCATGGCGTGTCCTTTCGGGGTTACAGCATCGCTTCGATGAGGAAGGGGCCGGGCTCTTTCGCGGCCTCTTCGATGGTGCGCATCAACTCGGCAATGTCTTCGACCCGTTTGCCCGGCACGCCCATGCCCTTGGCCATGGCGACGAAATCCAATTGCGGGCGGTCGAGGTTCAGCATGCTCAGCGCGTCGGGGCCGGGTTGGGCGCCGACGTTGTGCAATTCGCCCTTGAGGATCTCATAGGACTGGTTGGCCAGAATGATGGTGGTGACGTTGGAATTCTCGCGCGCTTGGGTCCAGAGCGCCTGAATGGTGTACATGGCCGAGCCATCGGCTTGCAGCGTGATCACCGGGCGGTCGGGGCAGGCGATGGCGGCCCCGGCGGAAAGGGGGATGCCAATGCCGATCGACCCGCCGGTCAGCGCGAGCCAAGTGTTCGGCGCGGCACTGTCGCCCGCCGGGAAAGTGGCCCCGCCGGAGGAGACGGCCTCATCCACCACGATTGCGTCTTCCGGCAGCGCATTGGCCAAGGCCGCGCCGAGGTTTTGCAGGCTGATGCCTCCCGCCTGTGGTGCCGCGGGCCGTGCGTGGTCGCGCGGGGTGGCGGGTTTCGCACCGATGCGGTCCGCCAGAGCGGCCAGCGCGGTGGCGCCATCGGCATCGACGGGAGCGAGCGTCACGTTGTGGCAATCGACAGGCAACAGCAGGCTCGGCTTGCCGGGGTAGGCGAAAAAGGCGACCGGCGGCGGGGTCTCGATCAGGATCGCGCGGCTGTAGGGAGAGAGGCATTCGAGCGCCGCGTTGATCGGATAGGGGATTTTGTTGACGGCAAACCGCCCCTGTCCGCGCTCCAACCGGCGGTTCGAAGTCGGGGCAAGGATATCGGCCCCGGTCTTTTCCGCGATACCATGCAGCAGAGCCATCGCCTCTTGGTTCTCCAGCACACCGCTGCCGACCAGAAGCACGGTCTTCTCACCGCTTTCCAAGGCTTTGACCGCGGCATCAAGCGCGGCTTCGTCCAGCGGGGCAGGGGCCGCGGGGGCCACGACCTCGGCCATCTGGCCGCCCGCGTCCCAGCCGATGTCGGCGGGCGCGATCAGGGTGGCGACCTTGCCCGGCTTGCCTTGGGCGACCGCGAGGGCGGTCATCGCATCGGCGGCAAAGCTGCCCGCATCACGGCCCGAACGCACCCAGTCGCTGAAGGGCGCGCAGGCACCTTCGACATCCGCCGACAGAGGCGCGTCGTATTTCTGGTGCCGCAGCGCGTGATCGCCCACAAGGTTGACCATGGGCACCCGCGCCTTGCGGGCGTTGTGCAGGTTGGCGGCGGCATTGGCGAAACCGGGGGCAAGGTGCAGCAGGGTCACCGCCGGTTTGCCCGCCATGCGCGCATAGCCATCGGCGGCGCCGGTCACCACCCCCTCGAACAGGCCCAGGACACAGCGCATCAGTTTGGTGCGGTCCAGCGCGTCGACGAATTGCATCTCGGAGGTGCCGGGATTGGCGAAACAGACCTCCACCCCGCCCGCATGCAGGCTGCGCACAACGCTTTCCGCGCCGTTCATATCTTTGGGGGTCTTGCTCATGCTGTGGCCTCGCGGAATGTCGTGAGAAATGATTTTGCGTTATCGGCAAGGGAGGGGCCAAGGTAGCCGCCCTCTTGGATCAATGCGGTGGGAAGGTTCAGCGCCGCCAAGCGCTGCGCCATTTCGGCAAAGCCGTCGGGGTAGACCTTCACGGCAGCCAGCGGATCGTCGGCGGCCATGTCGAAGCCCAGCGAGACGACCAGTGCCTCGGCTCCAAATTCCCGGATCGCGGCGATACCTTTGTCGAGCAGGGCCAGCACCTCATCTTGGCTCGCGCCCTGCTCCAGCAGCAGGTTCAGCGATTTGCCCGCCCCGTCGCCTTCGCCCGTCTCATCGGCATGGCCAAGGTAGAAGGTGGGGTAGGTGGCCGGATCGGGATGCAGCGAGCAAAAGAAGATGTCGCCGCGTTCATAGAGGACGTCGAGCGAGCCATTGCCGGTGTGCACGTCGATGTCGATCAGCGCGACCTTCTTGTAGGTCTGGGTGAGATGCTCCGCCGCGATACAGGCGTTGTTGAAAAAGCAAAACCCGTTCGAGCAATCGCGCATCGCGTGGTGGCCGGGCGGACGGCAGAGCGCATAGGCCGCGCGGGCACCTGCCGCGACTGTTTGGGCCGTCTCAATGGCGGTTTGGGCGGACCAATAGGCCGCGTCCCATGACCCTTCGGTCAGCGGGGTCGAGGTGTCGGTCATCCACCAGCCCAATTGCCCGTGAATGTCTTTGGGCTCTTTCCCGCGCCGCACGCCGGGGTGCATGGTGGGGATGGCCAGCGCATCCGGCCCCGCGCTTTCGACGAAACGGGCATGGGCATCGGGCAGGAAATCGACGTAGTCAGGGTTATGTACGGCTTTAATGGGGGCAAGCCCGTGGTCTTGGGGTTTGCTGATCTCAAACCCTTCGCCGATTAACATATCGCGTAGAATTTCAGCACGTTGTGGCTGTTCTTGATGCGGCATCGCCGCGCCGCGCCGAAAGTAATGTGTCGGCGCATGGCCAAGCTGGCGTTCGTCGAAAAAGACTTTCATCACATTCCCTGTGGTCTGATGTCGTTGTGGCGGAGCATTGCAGTTTTAATTTGCAGGCTCAATAGAAATGATGCATCATGCATCAAAACTGGCAGCAAGTCGGCCAGTAAGGATGAGGGCGCGATGGCCGAGATCAATCAAGTTTCATTGGGCGATGCGATCTATGATCGGGTCTGTCAGGACTTGGTGGAAGGCAGGCTTCGCCCGAATGAAAAGGTCACCATTCGCGGCTTGGCAGAGCGGTTGGGCACCAGTTCGACCCCGGTGCGCGACGCGGTACAGCGGCTCTTGCGGGATGAGGCTTTGGTCCAGCGCAGCGTGCGCGATGTGCGCGTGCCGGTGCTGACAGAGGCGCAGTATCTTGAAATCGCGAGCATCCGGCGCGAGCTGGAGGGCTTTGCCGCAGGCCGCGCCGCTGAGATGGTCGGCCCCAAGGAAATCCGCCGCCTGAAAAAGATCGTTGAGCGGAACGAGGTCGCAGCCGTGGCCGGGCGCTGGCCGCAGGCGGTGAAGTACAATCAAGAGTTCCATTTCGCGCTGGTAGAGGCGGCGAAGATGCCGATCCTGCTGGCCATTCTCAGCGGGCTATGGCTCCGCATGGGGCCGCTGATCGCGGGTTACTATGCGCAAGAGCAAATGGGGCTGGTTCGACATCATCAGGCAATTATTGCAGCCTGTGAGAATCGCGATCCCGCGGCCGCGGCTGCGGAAATGCGCGCAGACATTGATGACGCAAAGGAGGGGATCATAAGATACATCCAATCATTCACCACAGGTGAATGAGCCATCAAGACGCCGCCTATCGCGCGGCGACCACCCAAGCGACTGCAAGAAGCCGACGTCAGATCGGACGCTGCCCTTGGGCGAGTTTCAGCAAAACCAATGGGGATTTACATGCTAAAAACCACTAAATTAACCGCAGCCGTTTTGGCGCTGGCCTTGGCCGGACCGCTGGCCGCGCAAGATGGCGCGCCCAAATCCGGCGGCACGCTTAACGTCGTGATCCAGCCCGAACCGCCCAGCCTGATGATCGGCCTTGTGCAGAACGGCCCGACACAGATGGTCGGCGGCGATATTTACGAAAGCCTGCTGCGCTATGATTTCGACCTTCAGCCCGAAGGGCAGTTGGCTGAATCATGGGAGATTTCCGAGGACGGCAAGACCTATACCTTCAAGCTGCGCGAGGGCGTGGTGTTCCATGACGGTGAGCCCTTCACCTCGGAGGATGTCGAATTCTCCATGGATAAGTTCCTGCGCGAGAGCCACTCGCGGATGCGCACCTATATGGAACATGTCGAAAGCATCGAGACGCCCGATGATCACACGGTGGTCTTCAACCTCAAACAGCCCTTCGGCCCCTTCATCGGTATTTTCGAGCCGGGCACCGCGCCGATGATCCCAAAGCACATCTATGAAGGCACGGATTTCGCCAATAACGAGGCGAACAATACGCCCATCGGCACCGGCCCCTTCAAGTTCGACAAATGGGAGAAGGGCAGCTTCATCCATCTGGTGAAGAACGAAGACTATTACATGGAGGGGAAGCCCTACGTTGACGAAGTCTATTACCATGTGATCCCCGACGCCGCCTCCCGCGCGGTGGCCTATGAGACCGGCAAGGTCGACGTGCTGCCCGGCGGCTCGGTTGAGAATTTTGACGTGGCGCGCATTCAGGCGATGGAGAATACCTGCATCACCGACAAGGGCTGGGAATATTTCGGTCCGCTGTCTTGGATGTGGGTGAACAACGACAACAAACCGCTCGACGATGTGAATGTGCGCAAGGCGATCATGCATGGCGTCGACCGCCAGTTCGCCAAGGACGCGCTGTGGAACGGTCTGGGCAAGGTTTCGACCGGCCCGCTGTCGTCCTCCACGCGTTTCTATGACGGCGACACGCCGGATATCTCCTATGATCCGGAAAAGGCCAAAGCCCTGCTGGAAGAGAGCAGCTATGACGGCGAGACCATCCGCATCTTGGGCCTGCCTTACGGTGAGACGTGGCAGCGCTGGGCCGAGGCGGTCAAACAGAACCTGAGCGAGATCGGCATGAAGTCCGAGATCGTGCCCTCGGATGTGGCGGGCTGGAACCAGAAGGTTGCCGACCGCGACTTCGACCTCGCCTTTACCTATCTCTACCAATATGGCGATCCGGCGCTTGGCGTTTCGCGGACCTATATGGGCGACAATGCCGCCCCCGGTTCGCCTTGGAACAACGTGGCAAACTATCAAAACCCCGAGACCGACAAGCTCTTTGCCGAAGCGGCCCTGATGGCCAGCCCGGAAGAGCGCAAGGCCGCCTATAAGGAGATCCAAGACGCGATCGTCGAGGATGTGCCGAACATCTGGCTCTTGGAACTGGGCTTCCCCACCATCTACCGCTGCGACGTGAAGAACCCGGTCAACACCGCCTTTGGCGTGAACGACGGTTTCCGCGACGTGTGGCTTGATAAGTAACAAGAGCGACAACGCTCAAGGTCCGAGCCGCCGCGGCGGCTCGGGCATCTAACAGAACAACACGGGGCGGATAGCGTGATACGTTTCATATTGGGCAGGTTGGTCAAGGCAGTGTTTATCCTGCTGGCGATCCTTGTCTTCAATTTCCTGCTGATCCATGCGGCACCGGGTGACCCTGCGGCGGTCATGGCGGGCGAAGCCGGGGCGGCGGACGAGAAATTTCTTGCAGACCTGCGGGCGCGTTTCGGCTTGGACCAGCCGCTCTACATGCAGTTGTGGATTTACATCAAAGGCGCGGTGCAGCTCGACCTTGGCTATTCCTTCCGCCAGCAGATGCCAGTGGCCGAGATGATCGGCGACCGCCTGCCCGCGACGCTTTTGCTGACCGGCGTGGCCTTCGTGCTGTCGCTGGTGCTGGGCGTGACCGCCGGTGTTGCGGCCTCTGCCCGGCAGGGGCGGTGGGGTGACACGATCATCTCGACCTTCGCGCTGCTGTTCTATGCAACTCCGCTCTTTTGGGTGGCGCTGATGGCGACGCTGGTGTTCTCGGTCTGGCTCGAATGGTTGCCGGGCTTTGGCTATTCCACTATCGGTGCGGGTTATACGGGCCTCGCCCATGTGTTGGATGTGGCGAAACATCTGATCTTGCCGGCCTCGACGCTGGGGCTGTTTTTCACGGCGATCTACATGCGCATGACACGGGCCTCGATGCTCGAAGTCTCGCGGCTGGATTTCGTGAAAACCGCCCGCGCCAAGGGGCTGAACCGCGGTGTGATCCAGCGGCGGCACATCCTGCGCAACGCACTCTTGCCGGTGATCACGCTGGCCGGGCTTCAGGCCGGGCAAATCTTTGGCGGGGCCATCCTGACCGAGACCGTCTTTGCTTGGCCCGGCATCGGGCGGCTGATGTTCGAGGCGATCAACCAGCGGGATTACAACGTGATCCTCGGGGTCTTCTACATCTCGGCGGCCATGGTGCTGCTGTTCAACCTGATCACGGATGTCATCTATGTCATTGTTGATCCGCGGATAAGGCTGACGACATGATGAGCTTTTGGAAACGTTTCAGCTATAACCGTGGCGCGGTAATCGGCTTGGTCATCCTGACTTTCGTCATAGCCGCCGCCATCCTTGCGCCCATCCTCTTTCCGCAGAGCCCGTGGAAAATGGTGCAGCGCCCCTTCCTGCCGCCCTTCACCCAAGACGGGCTGCTTCTGGGCACCGATGCGCTTGGCCGCGATGTCATGGCGGGGCTTGCCCATGGCGCTTATGTGAGCCTGCTGGTCGGGCTGGTCTCGACCATTGTGGCGCTGGCTATCGGCGTGCCGGTGGGGGCCGCGGCGGGGTATTTCGCAGGCCGGATCGACGACGCGCTCATGCGCTTTACCGAGTTCTTTCAGACCATCCCGAGCTTTGCGCTCGCCATCGTGCTCTTGGCGATCTTCCAGCCCAGCCTGACCTTCGTCATCATCGCGATTTCCATCGTGTCATGGCCCCCGGTCGCGCGTCTGGTGCGGGGCGAGGTGCTGTCGCTCAGAACCCGTGAGTTCGTCGAGGCGGCGAGCCTCTCGGGCCTCGGCAACCTTCAGATCATCACCCGCCACATCCTGCCCAACGCACTGCCGCCAATCATCGTGCTGGCCTCGCTCATGGTGGCGCAGGCGATCTTGCTAGAAAGTTCGCTGTCCTTTCTGGGGCTGGGCGATCCGAACATCATGTCTTGGGGCTATATGATCGGGGCTGCGCGCACCGTGATCCGCACCGCTTGGTGGCTGTCCTTCCTGCCCGGCATGGCGATCCTTTTGACCGTGCTGGCGCTGAACTTGATCGGCGAAGGTCTGAACGACGCGCTGAACCCGCGATTGACGAGGAAATCCGAATGACCCTGCTTAGCATCCGTGACCTGTCCATCGCTCTGCCGGTCGGGGCCGATAGGCTCTATGCCGCGAAGGACATTAATTTTGACCTCGCCCCGGGCGAAATCCTCTGCATCGTCGGTGAAAGCGGCTCGGGCAAATCCATGTCGGCCAATGCGGTGATGGGGCTGCTGCCGCAAGGGGTGTTGCCCGAAAAGGGCAACATCACCTTCGACGGCCAGTCGATCCTTGGCCTGTCGGAGAAAGAGATGCTGAAGCTGCGCGGCAGCCGCATCTCGATGATCTTTCAGGAACCCCTCAGTGCGCTGAACCCGCTGATGCGTATCGGCGCGCAAATCGCTGAGGTCTTCGAGGCCCATGGCGCGCTCACCGGGGCCGAGCGCCGCGCGCGGGCGCTGAAACTGTTGGAGGAAGTCGGCATCCCCGACCCCGAAGCGGCGATCCGCGCCTATCCGTTCCAGCTCTCTGGCGGGCAGCGGCAACGGGTGATGATCGCCATGGCCTTGGCGTTGGAGCCGGACATTCTGATCGCGGATGAGCCGACCACCGCGCTCGATGTGACCACGCAGGCGCAGATCCTCACGCTGATCGAAGACCTGCGGCGCAAACGCGGCATGGCGGTGATCTTCATCACCCATGATTTCGGCGTGGTGGCTGATATCGCCGACCGGGTGATCGTCATGAAAAAGGGCGAGATCGTCGAGGCAGGCCCGGCCCAAGAGGTGCTGTTGAAACCTCAGCACCCCTATACCCGCGCCCTGATCGACGCGATTCCCCGGCTGACGAAGACCGAGGCCGTGGAAGAGGTCGAGCGCAAACCGCTTCTAAAAGTCGAAGGGCTGCAAAAGACATTTTCGACCGGCTCCGGCACGCTTTTCGGCAAGCGCCGGGTGGTGAAAGCCGTGCAGGACGTGAGCTTCGAGCTTTACGCAGGCGAAACCATCGGCATCGTCGGGGAATCTGGTTCAGGCAAATCCACCGTCGGGCGCTGTCTGGTGCGGCTGCTCGATCCTGACGGGGGCCGCGTGTTGATGGACGGCGTCGACATTGCAGAGATGTCGGGGCCAGAACTGCGGGCGCAGCGGCGCAAGTTGCAGATGATCTTTCAAGACCCGTTCTCATCGCTCAACCCCCGCGCGCGGGTGTCGCGCATCCTTACCGAGGGGCTGGTTGCCTATGGCACCCCGGATAAGGAGGCCAAGGCCAAGGCGCGCGAGTTGCTGGAACTGGTCGGGCTGGACGACAGCGCGATGAAACGTTTCCCGCATGAGTTTTCGGGCGGGCAACGGCAGCGGATCGGCATCGCCCGCGCGCTAGCGCTGGATCCGTCGATCATCATCGCGGATGAGGCCGTCTCGGCTCTCGACGTCTCCATTCAGGCGCAGGTGCTGGACCTGCTGGCTGAGTTGAAGACCCGGCTGCATCTGTCAATGCTCTTCATCACCCACGACCTGCGCGTCGCGGCGCGGATTTGCGACCGGATCATCGTGATGCAAAAGGGCCAGATCGTTGAGGCGGGGCCGGTCAGCAAAGTGCTGCACGACCCCGATACCGCCTATACGCGCAGCCTGCTCGACGCTATTCCGGGGCAGGACTATGAACGCGCGCTGGCGGCGGCCGATTAGGGCGCTACCTCAGCCGCTGCGCCCAAGATGGATCAGACGATGAAACCTGTGGATCACGACCAAAAGACGCTGCTGCTGACCGGTGCCAGCCGGGGCATCGGCCATGCCACGGCCAAGGCTTTCGCCGACAAGGGTTGGCGGGTGATCGGCTGTTCGCGGCAGGCGTTTTCACCCGAATGCCCTTGGCCGGGCGGGGCGCAGGACCATGTGCAGGTCGATCTCAGCGATCCGAACCAGACGATCGAGGCGGTCGCGCAGGTCAAAAGGCTTTTGGGCGGCAACCCTTTGCATGCTCTGGTCAACAACGCGGGCGTCTCGCCCAAGGGCGAGGATGGCGCCCGGCTCAGCACGCTCGACACCGATCTGCGGACATGGGGTGAGGTGTTTCATGTGAATTTCTTCGCCTCCGTAGTTCTGGCACGCGGGCTTCAGGATGAGCTTTCCGCCGGGCGCGGGTCAGTGGTGAATGTCACCTCCATCGCCGGGTCGCGGGTGCATCCCTTTGCCGGGGCGGCCTATGCCACCTCCAAAGCGGCGCTGGCGGCGCTGACGCGCGAGATGGCCCATGATTTCGGCCCCCTTGGCGTGCGTGTGAATGCGATCGCACCGGGCGAGGTCGAGACGGCGATCCTCAGCGAGGGCACCGACAAGATCGTGCGTGACATCCCCATGCGTCGCCTTGGCCAGCCGAATGAGGTCGCGCGGGCGATCTATTTCCTGTGTAGCGAAGAAAGCTCCTATGTCTCGGGGACCGAGATAGAGGTGAACGGCGGGCAGCACGTCTGACCGCGCGGCGCGCGACCATTCTGACAATCGCGTGATCAGCGCAGTCTTGCGCTGTCATCCCCGGCCATTAGACCTATGTACAGCGGCTCAATCAGGGCAGCTATACGCGCGCTCCCTTCAGGCAAAGCATACCCCAAGGGACACCACTTCATGATAAAATTCGAATTGAACGGGCGGGCGATTTCTGTCGATGCCGACCCGGACATGCCCCTATTGTGGGCGATCCGTGATGAGATCGGCCTCACCGGCACGAAATTCGGCTGCGGCATCGGCGCATGCGGCGCTTGTACCGTGCATATCGACGGCACCGCCACACGGTCCTGCATCACCTATCTCGCGGATGTAGAGGGCCTGTCGGTCACCACGATTGAAGGGCTGGACGAAGAGGGCAAGCACCCGGTTCAAGAAGCATGGCGCAACCTGCGCGTGCCGCAATGCGGTTATTGCCAGTCGGGCCAGATCATGCAGGCGGCGTCTTTGTTGCAAGACACGCCCAACCCCAGCGACGAAGACATCGACGCGGTGATGACCGGCAACCTCTGCCGCTGCATGACCTATCCCCGTATCCGTCAAGCCGTGCGCGACGCCGCCACCGCAATGGGAGGCTCCGACAATGGCTAATCTGATGTCCCGCCTGAAAGGCTCCGACAATAAATCGCAAATGACCCGCCGTGGGTTTTTGGTGTCCATGACCGCCGCGGGCGTTGCCTTTGGCTTCCCACAGGCGTCGAACGCCGCGATGAACCCTGCCGTGCCGGACGGCACACCGATCGCGCCCAACGGCCAGCCGTTTGAGCCTTCGATGTGGTACTGGATCGACGCCGAGGGTCAGGTCAACGTCAATATCATCCGCGCCGAGATGGGCCAGCACGTCGGCACCGCCATCGCGCGTATTCTGGCGGATGAGTTGGAAGTCGCTTGGGAAGATGTTCACATCACCCATGTCGATACGGCTGAGAAATGGGGACTGATGGTCACCGGCGGCAGCTGGTCGATCTGGCAAAGCTGGCCGGTCTACCGTCAGGCGGGGGCCGCTGGCCGGACCGCCTTGATTGAAGCCGCAGCGGCCAAATGGGGTGTTGATGCCTCGGGTCTGACCGCACGCGACGGTGCGGTGACCGATGGCACGCAGAGCATCAGCTATGGGGATCTGGTGGCCGAGGGTCTTGACCGCAGCTTCACCGAAGACGAGCTGGCGGCCCTGCCGCTGAAACCCCATGCCGATCTGCGGCTCGTGGGGCAGGACGTGCATCCGCTTGATCTGGATACGAAAACCACGGGGCAGGCGATCTATGGGCTGGATGCCAAGGTCGACGGCATGGTCTACGGCGTGCCGATACTGCCGCCAACGCGCTATGGCGCCAAGGTGAATTCCGTCGATGACAGCGCCGCGAAAGAGGTCAAAGGCTATCTTGAGACTGTGGTGCTGGACGATCCCTCGGGCACCGTGCCGGGCTGGGTCGTGGTGCTGGGCAAGACGCTCCATGCCGCCCGGATGGCCACCTATGAGATCAGCGTCGATTGGACAGCGGGCGAGACGGCGGATGTCTCCGAAGACGATATCCAAGCCCGCTCTCGCGAATTGATCGACAGCGATGCCGGGTCGATCCTGCATACCGAGCAGCCCGAGACCCGCGCCGCCTTCGATGCCGCCGCCGAGACGCTGGAGGCTGAATACACCACGCAATCCGTGCTGCACTTCCAGATGGAGCCGGTCAACGCGACCGTCTTCCAAAACGCCGATGGCGTTTGGGAGACCCATGCAGGCAACCAGTGGCAATCGCTGATTTTGCCGACACTAGCGGTCGCGCTGGAGGTGCCCGCCGACAAGATCGTGATGCGCAGCTATATGCTGGGCGGTGGCTTTGGCCGGCGCTTGAACGGGGATTACATCGTGCCCGCCGCGCTGGCCTCCAAGGCCGTGGGCAAGCCGGTGAAACTGGTCTTCTCCCGCGAGGAAGACGCCCAGTTCGACAGCATCCGCTCGCCTTCGGTGCAAAAGCTGCGCATGGCTTTCGATGAGGGCAAGGCCATCACCGGGATGGAGCATCACGCCGCCGCCGGTTGGCCGACGCAGGTGATGGCGCCGGGTTTCATGCCCAAGGGCGTCAACGAAGAACCCTATGACCCCTTCGCCATCGACGGTGCCGATCACTGGTATTCGGTCGGGGCGCATCGCGTGCGGGCGATCTCGAACGATCTGGCCAATGCGACCTTCCGCCCCGGTTGGCTGCGCTCGGTCGGGCCGGGCTGGACCAACTTCGCCGTGGAAAGCTTCATGGATGAGGCGGCGCATAAAGTCGGCGCCGATCCGTTGCAGTTCCGCCTGGATCACCTGAAGGCCGAAGGTCTCAACGCAGGTTCCGCCCCCAATGCGGTGGGCGGGGCGTCGCGGCAAGCCGCTGTTTTGCAGCGCGTGGCCGAGATGTCAGGCTATGGCCAGAGAGAGTTGCCCGAGGGCACGGCAATCGGGATCGCCACCACCTTTGGCCAATCGCGCACCATGCCGACTTGGACCGCCGCCGCCGTCAAACTGGCGGTGGATGCCGAAACCGGTGACGTCGCGGTCGAGAAGATGTGGCTGGCCTTTGATTGCGGCACCGTGGTCGACCCCGACGGCGCGCGCGCGCAATGCGAAGGCGCGGCGCTTTGGGGTCTGTCGATGGCTCTGCATGAGGGCACGCGGATCGAAGACGGCAATGTCGTCGACCTGAACCTTGGGTCTTACACGCCGCTGCGGATGGTCGATGTGCCTCAGATTGAGGTCGCTTTCGTCGAGAGCACGGAAGTGCCCGTGGGTCTTGGAGAGCCGGGGACCACGGTCATCGCCCCGGCGATTGCCAATGCGATCTTCAACGCCACCGGGGCGCGGGTGCGTCATCTGCCGATCACCGGCGATGCGATTCTTGCGGCGCTGGAAAGCTGATAAGAGAAGGCGGGCGCGACATGTCGCGCCCGCCTTCCATTTGGTCTGAGGGCGCCGGCTGGTGAGGTGGGGCTGCGCATTCGCTGGGCTGCGGGGCAGTTGCCTAAATTCAACGGCTCAAATTTTGAGCATTCACGCTTAAAAACTTAGAAAATCGCCCATTGCGCCATAATTCTGACAGGTTTCGAACAATAATCTAAACGAGCTATCTGGGCTTCTTTGCGGGCGGGTACGAAGGACGATCTGTGGCACCTACCGAGACATATGAACAACGCGTCGCCGCGACGCGAAAGCGCTTTATTCAAGGGATGCCGGAGCGGTTGCAGGCCGTGGCCGATGCGCTGCGCGAGACGGATGGCGCCGACCCGCGCGAGACCAAGGCGCGCAAGGTCCACCGCATGCTGCACGATCTGGCTGGCAATGCCGCGATGCTGGAATACGCCGAGATCGAAGATCGCCTGCGCAAGGGGTTGCGCGTGGCCGAAGATGCCGATGAATCCTCTGCGCCCTTGTCGACCGATGACATTCGTATAATTGAAACGGCTCTGGCCGATGCCCGCAGTGTCACTGAAGATATTTAAGAAAGCCTATCCATGAAGTATCCCGCAATCGGTTTGTTGGCGGCCCTGCTGCCGTTTCAAGTTCACGCCCAAACGGCCCCGGGTGAGGATGTGGCGAATGCCCCCGCAGAACAGGTCCAAGAGGGGTTGATCGCGCGGACCTTCGATCTGGCAGAGCTTGGCTTTCAAAATGGTCTGTCCTTCCGGCAGCTGTCGGGCAATGCGACGATCTATATCCCGCTGCCCAACCCAGATGCGCTGAGTTCGGGCAGTTTGCAGCTTGAGCTTGAACATGCCGCCACCACCGAGGTGGATCGCTATTTGCAGGTCTCGGTCGCGGGCCGTCCGGTAACCTCGCAGGCGTTGCCCGATGGGGCAGGGCGCCTCAGCGTTCCGGTCCCGCTCAGCTCCGAGGACGTGTCGGGCGGGTTCATCGCCGTGGGCCTGTCCTATTCCGGGGCTTTCAGCGATCGGGTCTGCGTGGACGAACGCGCTTCGGGCGATTTTCTTGAGATCACGGCGGCTTCTTCCGTGACCTTGCAATTGGACCCGTCTGAGATCGACACATCGGCGGCATTCGCCGGGCTGCGCCCTGCGGATACGCGTCTGGCCATCGGGGGCAACGACTCCCTCGCCGCCTTGGCCGCTGCGACCCGCGCCGCTGCGCTGTTTGACGCCGAGGCCGGGCGGCTGACCTTTGGCGGCGACGGGGCCAGCACATCCGGCGCATGGTCCGAAGGGGTCATCCAACTGGACGTGACCACCTCGGGCGCGGCGAGCGAGATGGCCGTGGACAATGAAGCCGGGCTGCCCGTCTTGAACCTGCGCGGCAGCGATCCACAGGTGGGGCTGTGGCAACTGGTCTCGGAGTGGTCGCCCCTGTCGAACGAAGGCGCGACCGTGGTCGATGTAGCAGGGGGACCGGCCCGTTTTGACGACCGTTTGCCGCTGTCGGCGCTGGAGGGCGACCTCACCCCGCGTCCCGTGGTCTCGACCGAAGACTTCTTCGTGCCGTTCCAATCCTCCGACCTTCCGGCGGGCAAGGGCGTGTCTGGCGTGAACCTGCATGTCGCCGCAGCGCTTGACCCCGAAGGGCGGGGGGCGACGGCCTCGGTCTTTCTGAATGACACGCTGTTGGGCAACCGCCCCCTTGGCAGCGGCAAGCCCGAGCAGCTGACCTTTTCGGTTCCGAGCGGCCTGCTGGGCCGGGATAACCTGCTGCGGGTGTCGATCCAGCGTCAGCCTTCGGGCGGCGAGTGCCGGTTCAAACCGCAGGGCTATCCGGCGCAAATCCTGCCCGGCAGCGCCCTGCTTCTTTCTGATGCCGCGCCGCAGGATCAGGACTTTTTTACCCTGCGACAGGAATTCGCCGATGGCGTTCAGGTCGTGCTTGACCCCGCGCTTTCGCTTGATTTCGCGCAGACCCTGCCGTGGCTTGCAGGTGTCGCGGGCAGCGTGATCCCCGACCGCGCCCCCATCCTGCCGCGCGCCTCTGTCGAGGCGCTTGAGGGGGATGAACCCTTTTTTGTAATCTCTGACCAGAACCCCGGCGATGCAGAGCCGCTGATCACCTTCGATCAGGGCCGGATCGAGGTGCGCGACCGTCAAGACAACCTGATCTATTCGGGCGAAGACCTGTCGCGGCTTGGCGTGGTGCAGATCGTCACCCGGGGCGACACCCGTGGCCTGTGGCTGCGTCCTGGCAATGGCCCTGCACCAGAGCTGACGCCCGAACGCCCCATGATGCTGGACCGCGGCGATCTCGCGCTGATCGGGCAGGAGGGGGTGATCCTTGCCACCGCCACCGACCGCAGCCCGCTCGTTGATGTCGTCTACCCCGACCGCACCAGCCTTGCACAGATGCTGGCCAAATACCGCCCCTGGATCGTGGGGGCCATCTGGGTGCTGGTGACACTGCTTGTGCTGATCGTGTTCCAGCGCGTCTACCGCGCCCGTCGCGGCAAAGACGAGACGTAAGCCACCGTGCCGTTGGATGCCGAAAGCGAAGCCATTGGTTCGCTGCTGCTTGACCGTGGCGCGTTAACGGCGGAACAGCTCGACGCGGCAGAGGATTTGGCCGAGGAGTGGAATGTCTCGCTGGTCAAGGTTCTTCTGTCGCGGCGCTGGCTGACCACGCAGACACTCTACCGCGAGATCGCCTTTTACCACGGGCTGACGCTGGTCGATCTGATCGAGGACCGAGCCGATGACGATCTGGTCCGCCAGTATGATCCGGTGGTGATGAACCAATTCATGACGGTGCCGATTGCCCGGGCAGAGGATGGCACGCTGACGGTGGCCACCTCGCGCCCCGGCCCGCGCACGCTGCTGCATATCCGTGAGGTCTATGGCTCTGGCGTGACCATCGTCGTGGCCTCGCATTTCGATGTGTCTTGGCAGTTGCAGCGCGCCTTCCGCGAAAAACATTCGCATGAGGCGGTGTTTGCGCTGGCCGAGCTTGACCCCGACATGTCGGCGCAGAACGTCGTGACCCCGCCGCAGATCTTGGTGATCTACCTCATGATCTCGGCGCTGCTGCTGGGGCTGGCCTTTGCCCCCGTGGTCACGCTGATCGTGCTGAACGTCCTGCTGACGGTGTTCTACACCGGCAACTTCCTGTTCAAAGCGCTGCTGGTCTGGCTCGGCGGTGCTGCACAGGAAACATCATCGCGGGCCATCGCGGCCGAGGCATCGCTCCTGCGCGACGAAGACCTGCCGATCTATACCGTGCTGGTGCCGATGTTCCGCGAGCCCGAGGTGCTGCCGATCCTTGCCCAAGCGCTGCGCAACCTCGACTATCCGCTGGCCAAGCTCGACATCAAGATCGTGCTGGAAGAGGGCGACCACGAGACCATCGACGCGGCGCGCAAGCTTGACCTTGAAGGCGTGTTCGAGATCATCCGCGTCCCGGCTTCCCACCCGCAGACCAAGCCGAAGGCCTGCAACTTTGCGCTGCGCTATGCGCAGGGTGATTTCCTCGTAATCTTCGACGCCGAGGATAAGCCCGAACCGGATCAGTTGAAAAAGGTCATCGCCGCCTTCAACCAATCCGCACCCAATACCGCCTGCATCCAATGCCGTTTGAACTATTACAACGCGCGGGAGAACTGGCTGACGCGGATGTTCACGCTGGACTATTCGCTGTGGTTCGACTTGATGCTGCCGGGGTTGGAGCGTTTGGGCGTGCCGATCCCGCTGGGCGGCACTTCGAACCACTTCCGCATGGACGTGCTGCGCGAATTGAACGCATGGGATCCCTTCAACGTGACCGAGGACGCCGATCTGGGCATTCGTCTGACGCAGAAGGGCTACCGCGTGGGCGTCATCGATTCCACGACCTTTGAAGAGGCCAATGTCTCGATCCCGAACTGGGTGCGCCAGCGCTCGCGCTGGATCAAGGGCTATATGCAGACCTTTCTCGTCCACAGCCGCAGACCCATTCACCTGTGGCAATCGGTCGGGGCGGCGGGCGTCTTTGGCTTTGTCTTCTTCATCGGGGGCACGGTGCTCTCGGGTCTGTTGAACCCGGTCTTCTGGTCGATCTTCGCCATCTGGCTGATCTTCGGCACCGAGGTGATTACCCCCTATTTCCCGCTCCCGGTGCTGTACCTGTCGCTGGTCAACCTACTGGCGGGCAACGGGCTGCTGATCTACCTTACGATGGTCGCGCCCTTTAGGCGCAGATGGACCGATCTGGCGCCTTGGGGGATCACCGTGGTGGGCTATTGGGTGCTGATGACCGTGGCCTCTTACAAGGCGCTGTCGCAGTTGATCTTCAACCCGTTCTACTGGGAAAAGACCCAGCACGGCCTGTCCAAACACACCGCCAATGAGGTCGCCGAAGCCAGTGCCGAAGCGACGGAGGCCGCGCAATGATCCGCGCCGCCTCATGGTCTTTCGGCTTTGTCGCGCTGGCGTTGCTGCTTTTGCTCACCCTCGGCTGGACCGAGGCGCATGGCTTCCTGTCGATGGACGTGACCGACCTCTGGGCCAAGTCGATTGTGCAGATCGAGGGGCCGGCGCAGTTCAAGGCAAGCGATGCTTTCTACCCGCCCGTGCCCTATGCGTTGTCGCTTTTGGGGCAGGCGGTCTTGCCCGATACGCAGGTGCCGGTGCCCTTCGTGCTCTCCGCGCTGGTGGGGGCAGGGCTGTTGGTCCTGTGGTTCCTCAACCTGCGCGATACGGGCGGCTTTTCGGGCGTAACCTCGGCGCTGGTGGTGCTGCTTTTGGCGCTGAACCCGTTTTTCCTGCGCGCCTTGGCCGATGGGCCAGAGACGATGTTTTGCATCTTGGGCACATGGCTTTTCGCGCGCGGGATCGTCAATCTGCGCCTCACGGGCAACGCGCCGGATATGATGAAAGTGGCCGTGGGACTTTTGGTGGTGGCCCTGTCGGACAGCTACGGCCTGATGCTTTGCCTCGGGGCGATGCCCTTCATGATCGTCGCGGCACGGCCCAGCATGATCGCGGTCTCCTCGACCGGCTATCTGGTGGCGATGTTCTATCCCGTGGCCGCCGCCGTGGGGGCGCTGATGTTCGTCAGCATGATCTTCGACAGCCGCCTGATCCCACTATTGTCGGAAAGCGCCACGCCGCTGACCTTGCGGCAGCATCTGGTCATTCTGGCCGGGCTTGGCCCGGCGGCTCTTGTGGCGATCCTGCGCAATATCATGGTGCCGCGTCTGTTCATGCCGCTCTTGGCGGCGGTGGGGGCGGTGCTGGGCGGCTATACGCTTAACGTCTTTTTCCATGTCGAGGGCGACCCGGCCATGGCGCTGGCGCCCATGTTGGGGGTCTTGGCCGCCGCGATCCGCTTTTGGCCGAACCTATCCTTGCGTGAGCCGATTGCCATCGCGCTGTTGGCGCTGTCGCTGCTGACCTCGGCGGTTGTGATGCGCCATGTCGCCCATGACGAGACCCGCGCTTGGACCAACGCGATGCTCGGCGCGGAAAACGCAGCGTCCCGCCCCGCGCGAGAGGTCGTTTCGTTCTTGCGCGACAAGTCCGATATTATGGTAGATGTTGAGAAAAACCCCGAGATCGTCGTCGGTCTGGGGAATATCGACCGGCTGGTGATCGCCGGAGAGCCTGCCTACGACTGGGCGCTTGAGGGGGGCGTGCCGCGCACAAGGTACATCGTGGTCCCGCAACAGGCGGAAGGGCAGGCCACAGCAGACAGAATTCTGCGCAGGTTCCCGCAGCTGAAGCAATCGCAGATGCCGGGGTATGAGGAGGTTTTTCAAAACAGCCGTTGGCGTGTTTTTGAAAGAGTTAACGAGTGGAATTAAAATCATGAGCCCACGAATTATCGCAGTCGACGACTCGGATATCGCGCAGGATTTCATCAGCGCGACGCTTTCTGAGCTTGGCTTTGACGATGTCGTCAGTTTCATCGATCCGCGCAGTGCACTCGACGCGATCGAAAGCGATGAGGCCACGGCGGACCTGATCCTGATGGACATAATGATGCCCGATATTGATGGTATCGAGCTATGCGCCCGTATCCGTGCCTTGGACAGATGGAGCGATGTACCGATCATTATGCTGACCAGCCGAACAGACATGGGGTCTCTCTCCGAAGCCTTCATGGCGGGGGCCAACGACTATGTCACAAAACCCTTCAACCGGATTGAGCTTCAGGCCCGTATGCGCAGTTGCCTGCGGCTGAAATCCGAGTTGGACCGCCGCCGTTCGGGCGAAAACCGCAGTGCGCGCCGTCGTTCCGCGCCGAGCGTGTCAGAGGCCACGGTGCCCAGCCTTTTGGGCAGTAAATCCGGGTTTCAGGGGCATCTCATGTCGCTGTCGCCCGCGATGCAAAAAGACCTCGGCTTGATCGTCTTCCGCATTGATGGCGACCGTG
This sequence comes from Sulfitobacter sp. 1A15258, assembly GCF_043557045.1. NCBI lineage: Bacteria > Pseudomonadati > Pseudomonadota > Alphaproteobacteria > Rhodobacterales > Roseobacteraceae > Sulfitobacter > Sulfitobacter sp. 1A15258. Next base: position 288,687 of record NZ_JBIFFK010000002.1, read on the forward strand.
ACCAATCCGATGCGGCGCGCGCGCAGCGGCAAAAGCTTCAGCGCCGCGTGGCCGGGCTTTTCGGCAAGGTCGAAATCCCCGCGCAAGACGGGTTCGCCCATTGGGAGGATGATCTTTTCGTCTATGGCGCGCTCCACGCGGATCGCGCCCAGCTTGAAGCGCGGGCGCAGCAGTTTATCTCAGCCGTGGCTGAGGCTTCGGCCACCGTGAAAGAAGGCTGGACCTCGCGGCCCTTGAGCGTCAGCGCTTGTGTCGTGCCGCCCTCGGACGCGGCTGTCGCCACCTCGCTTGCGCGGGGCATTCAAGGCGTCGAAAGTGCTGGAATAACAAGCGCGCCGGGCAGCATCTGCCTTGCCGCCAATGACATAGGACACCAAGCCGAGAATGGTCAGCACTGAGCCCACCAATAAAGCTGATGCGGAACCGTCTTCGCGCGCGCAGACCCTGTTCTGGGCGCTGATTTCGGCTGCCGTTCTGATCTATTTCGTGGGGCTCGCGGTCCTGACCTGGTCGGACTACAAACGCGCCACGACCCGGGCAGAGGTGGAGCTTGAGCATTTCGCGGAGCTTTACGAGCAGGCGGTCGATGCCTCTCTCTCGGTTGCGAATGTGCGGATGTGGGGGCTGATCGATGAGCTGTCGACCGCGCGTCTGAGCAACCCCGCGCAGTTCGAGGCGCAATACGGTGATCTGATGAATGCCGCCGTGCAGGAGACCGAGCAGGTCGATGCGCTTGTGCTGATCGGCGCCGATGGGGTTGTGCTTTGGGCCACGGTGAAGCCGCTTATGGGCCAGTACCTTGGGGACCGGGCCTATTTTCAGGCGGCGATTGGCCTTGATGTGGATGAATATACGGTCGGGGTGCCCATCGTGTCGCGGGCCACAGGGCGGCGGCTGACCCCGATTGCATGGCCCTTGATCGGCATGGATGGCCGGTCGCGCGGGGTCTTGGCGTCTTCGCTGGGCGAGGATTACTACTCGCAATTGCTGGCAATAGATGGGTTGCAACATGACATGTATGTCGAGGTGGTGACCTCCAACGGAGAGCGGGCCTTTGTTTCGGGGCGGCCTCCACGCGACCCCGATACGCCCGTGTTCCGCGCCCGCAAGGAGATTCCGGCGCTGGACCTCTATATCGACGTGACGCGCAGCAAGCCGGCGGTGCTGCAAAATTACTGGCAGCGCACCTTGGTTTTCGTGGGGCTTGCCACGATCCTGTTCCTGACGGTGATCAACGCGGCGATCCGCGCGCGGCGGCAGTCGACCCAATTGGCGCAGGCCCTGCGCACTTCCGAACGGCACCGCGAACGGATCCGCGTGGCGCAGAGCGAATTTGACGCGATCTTTGAGAATGTCGGCGACGGGCTGATCGTCTATAACGACAACAACAAGCTGCACCGCTCCAACCGCAAGGCGCGCGCGTTGATGGGTGTGTCCTCAGACATCGAAGCCGTGCAAAAGCTGCGCGGCATGGTCCCGCCCTTTTCGCAAATGGACGAAGACGTCGCCGTTCACCGCATTCAGATCACCACCGCCGAGAACGAGAGCGTTGCGGTGCAATGCCGGGTGATGAAGCTGCATCTGCATGGGGATTACATCGCCTATAACGTGCTTCAGGACATCTCTGCCGAAGAGCGGCTGGTGGCAGCGCGCACGGCCTTTGTCACCTCGGTCAATCACGAACTGCGCACGCCGCTCACGTCCCTCGCCGGGTCGCTCGAAATCCTGCATGACCGCTTTGGCGACAGCATGCCAAAGAACGCGGGCAAGCTATTGTCGATGGCCACCCGCAATGCCGACCGGCTGTTGGTACTGGTCAACGATATCTTGACCCTTCAGGCGATCGACCAGCGCCAACTTAGCATCCAGACTGAGCGGGTCGCGGTGTCGGAAGTGCTGTCGGAAGCCATCGCGGCCAACACCGGCTATGGGGTAAACCGCGACGTGCAACTCGACATCCACACAGGCCCCGACGCGGCGCAGGAGGCCTATGTGCGGGTCGATACCGTGCGCATGCAGCAGATCTTCTCCAACCTCATTTCCAACGCGGTGAAATATACCCCGCGCGGCGGCACGGTAAAGATCGGTGCCGAGGTGGACGACCAGTGGGTCACGTTCTATGTCTGCGATGCGGGGCCGGGCATCCCAAGAGCCGCCCATGATCGTATGTTCAAAAGGTTCGCTGACCCTGTGCACTCTCGCGAAAACCAAGCGAATGGGACGGGGCTGGGGCTGGCCATCACGCGGGAGTTGGTGTTGCGACAAGATGGCGATGTGAGCTTTGAGACACGCTCGGAAGAAGACGGCGATGAGAACCCCGGCACCACGTTCTATGTGCGTTTCGCCCGGGATACAGGCGCCGCGCCCAAGCAGGGGGCATCGGCATGAGAGTGTTGTTCGTTGATGACGAGGATGACATCCGCGAGTTGATCGAGTTTGCGATCATGACCGAAGATGACATCGAACCGACCTTCGCGGCGACCGGGCTCGACGCGATTGCCACGATGGAGACGCAGTCTTTTGACGTGATCATGCTGGATGTGATGATGCCGCCCCCCGATGGTATGGAGGTGCTGCGCTGTGCGCGGGCCAATGCGGATTTGGACGACACGAAGATCGTGATGTGCACCGCCAAAACCTCGCCCGAGTCGGAGAAGAAGTTTCGCGACCTCGGGGCAGATCACATTCTGCACAAACCGTTCAAACCGCTGAAGCTCGCGGCTTTCATTCGGTCGATCGTTTAATACCTCATCGCTCAGCCTCTCGCGGCTCTGAACACGCGGAACTTACCATGCGCAAAACAGCGAAAATGCCTTCTGACCTCACGCGGCGGTTCTTACCCCGCCTTGTTGTCCTCTCGGCCATCGGTACCATCGCCCTCCCGGCAAGTGAGGTGGCATCGGCGGCTTGGCCGCGGGGCGAAGACAAAAGCTTTGTCACCCTGTCCTATGAGACCACCGCAGACGGCCCCGACTTTGGTGATTTCGGTGCGTTTTACTACGAATACGGGGTGACCGAGAAACTGACTTTCGGCCTCGACATCGGCAAGACCCAGAGTGGGGGGCAGGTCAGCGCCATCGCCTTTCTGCGCTATCCGCTGGAGCTCTCGGGCGGGGACAATGTTTTCGCCGCCGAAGTCGGTCTTGGCTGGGCCGAACGGGATGGCAGCGCGGTGGCGGCTCTGCGGCCCGGCCTGTCTTGGGGGCGTCCGGTATCGGGGGCTTGGGGCAGCGGCTGGCTGGGGGTGGAAAGCACCTTTGCGATCTACGAGGACGGTGAAACACTGGGCAAGATCGACAGCAGCTTCGGCATCAACCACGAGAATGGCAACCTGTCCATTTTCAAGCTGGAGTTCGCGGCCCCGTCAGACGGGGATGAGACATTGGCCTTTGCGCCGTCGCATGTGATCAAGGTCTCGGAAAACAGCTTTCTGGAACTGGGCTTGTCGCATGAATTCACCGACGCTGTGACCAAGGTCAAAGTCGGGATCTGGCACAGCTTCTGACGCGCTTCGGGTCTGCTCAATCCCGCCAATCGGGGCGGTTGCCGAGGTGGGCAATCAGAAAGTCGATGAAATATCGCGTCTTGGGTGTCAGCACGTTGGAGCGCGGATAGACCAGCCAAAGCACCGACCGGTCGTTCATCCGCCAGCCCGGCAACAGCCGCAGCAATCGGCCCGAGGCAAGCTCGTCCGACACGCTCCAAAGCGAGTTGATCGAGATGCCAGCCCCCGCGAGGGTCGCTTCGCGTTGCGCATCGCCATCGTCCATGATCACGCGGCAGGTCATCTCATGCGGGTTGAGCGTGGCGGCTTCGCCCTCCGGCCCGATCAGCGCGCGGGGCTCAAGATCACCCCAAGCGATCAGGTGATGATCCCGCAGCGCGGCGGGGGTTTGGGGCAAACCGTGGGCCTCCACATAAGACGGTGCGGCGCAAAGAACGCGGGTGTCATCGGCCAGCTTGCGCCCCCGCAGGCTGCTGTCGGTCAAGGGCGCGCTGCGCAGGGCAAGGTCAAAACTGCCTTCGATCGCGTCGAACCGGGTATCGGAGAGGCGCAGATCGAGGGTCAGTTCCGGGTAGGTCTCGTGGAATTCCGGCAGCAGCGGCATGATATGACGCTGGGCAAAGCTGCTGGGGGCGGCGAAGCGCAGGATGCCCTTGGGCCCCGCCTTGGTCCCGCCCAGAATGGCCCGCGCGGCATCGGCTTGGGCCAATATCTCACGCGCATAGGGCAGAAAGTCCGACCCATCGAGCGATAGCGAGACCTTCCGCGTCGTGCGCCGCAAAAGCTCAACCCCGAGTTCTTGTTCAAGCTTGGCCAAACGCGCGCTGGCGACGGCCGGGGCCATCCCCAAAGCGCGCCCGGCGGCTGAGATGTTCAGCCGTTCGGCAGCCATGACGAAAAGGCGAAGGTTGTCGATATCCATGGGCCGCGGTCCTTGCTGCGGATCATCCGCTGGGTCAGCATATAGTGCTTGGTATTATATTCAATAACGAGAAACTGAACTCAAGTTTCATCCGATTATCTGTCGCGCCATGTTGGCCTATCTCTGTCTCAACGCAATGTTAACGGGAGATAGACCGATGAAATCCATGACCCTCACCAGCTATGGCGCAGAGGCGCCTTTTGTCGAAGCCGATTTGCCACGCCCCTTGGCCACCCCCGGCCGTGTGGTGCTGCGCGTCAAGGCGACCAGCGTGAACACCATCGACACGATGATCAAGAACGCGGGCAAAGACCTGCCTCTGTCGCCTGACCTGCCTGCCGTTCTGGGCATGGATTTCGCCGGGGTGATCGAAGAGATTGGCGAAGGTGTCACCGGTTTCGCCGTGGGTGACGAAGTCTACGGCTGCGCCGGTGGTCTGGCCGATTTGCAAGGGGCTTTGGCTGAATTCATGCGCGCCGACGCGCGGCTCATTGCCCATAAACCCAAGTCGCTGTCGATGCGCGAGGCGGCGGCCCTGCCGCTGGTAGGCATCACCGCTTGGGAAGGGCTGCACCGCGCGGGCGTCGCAGGGGGCCAGAAGGTGCTGGTCCAAGGCGGCGCGGGCGGCGTGGGCCATTTGGCGGTGCAACTGGCAAAGCACATGGGGGCCGAGGTCTCCTCGACCGGCACCGGGGGTGACCAAATGGCGGTGATCGAAGGCTATGGCGCGCGGGCCATCGACTTCAAAGCCGAGAAGATCGAAGACTATGTGGCCGCCCATACCGCAGGCCGCGGTTTCGATGCTGTTTTCGACACTGTGGGCGGGGCCAATCTGCCGAACTCTTTCGCCGCCGCCGCGCTGAACGGCCATGTGGTGACGACTGTGGCCCTGTCGGAGATCGACCTGACCCCGGCGCATTTCAGCGGGCTGTCTTTGCATGTGGTCTTCATGCTCTTGCCGATGCTGCATGACGTGAACCGCGCGGTGCATGGGGAAATCCTCGGCAAGCTCGCCACGCTGGTGGATGAGGGGGCGGTGAAGCCGCTGCTCGACGAAAAGACCTTTGATCTGAGCGCGGTTGGCGATGCCTATGCGCGGCTGCAAAGCGGACAGGCGATCGGCAAGGTTGTGGTCGACGTCTAAGTCAGGCCGAACACTGATTAATATCACGCCCCGCTGCGCCTCCCGCGCGGCGGGGCTTTTGACGGCCGGCGCCTTCCCTCAATCACTGCCGCTGGCGCGCAACTGCCAAAGAATGCGCCATTGACCCAACGGTAGGCTGCCTCTTTCTCTCTCATCCCCGGTTTCACGGCAAATTCGGACTTGCCTCTGCCTGTCAGTGTACAGTTAATTGGCCGGACAAGCTGAATACAGCGGCGGCGCGCGGCACCCTGTGCCGACGCCCGTTAAGAGCAACCAAGGGAGAGAGACATGAAATTCACCGCAATCCTCGCCGCAAGCACCATTCTGGCAGGCGCTGCCGCCGCTCAGGACATGGATAAATCCGACTGGCCGAGCAGCTTCACCGTGGGCACGGCCAGCCAAGGCGGCACCTACTTCGCCTATGGCTCGGGCTGGGCGAACCTTGTGGCCAAGGAGCTGGGCCTGACCGGCGGTGGCGAAGTCACTGGCGGCCCGATGCAGAACATGGCACTGGTCCACACCGGCGAGGCGGCCTTCGGCATGACCACAATGGGTCCGGCAGCGGAATCGCTGGCTGGCACCAACCCCATCGCCCCCGGTTTGGAAATGACCCAAGCCTGCGCGATGTTCCCGATGTATCAGACACCCTTCTCCGTGACCGCGCTGTCGTCCTCGGGCATCTCCTCGGTCGCTGATATTCCGGCGGGTGCCAAGATCGGCTTTGGCCCGGCGGGCTCTACCTCGGACACCTATTTCCCGCGCATGATGGACACGCTCGGCGTCGAGTATGAGCGCCGCAACGGCGGTTGGACCGATCTGGGCGGCCAGTTGCAGGACGGTCTGCTGGACGTGATCGCCTTTGCTGCCGGTGTGCCGGTGCCTGCGGTCAGCCAGCTTGAGGTGCAGACGGATGTGAACATCATCGAGTTCACCGAGGAAGAGCAGGCCAAACTGCTCGAAGAATTCCCGGTGTCCGAGTTCACCATCGACGCAAGCACCTACACCACGCTGGAAGAGGGCGCGCGCTCGGTCTCCATGTGGAACTTCGCGATTGCCAACTGCGATCTGCCGGAATCCTTCGTCAAAGCGGCTGTGGATGTCGTCATGTCCGACAATGAGCGGATGAAGGGCATTCACAAGGCGGCGGCTTCGACCCTGCCTGAGAACTGGGAGAAGAACACCGTTCTGAAATGGCATCCCGGTGCGGCAGCTTGGTTCAAAGAGAACGCGGATGCCGATATTTCCGACGATATGATCTACGGCAACTAAGCGAACGCCTAGACAAACTTGCATGCCGTCCCTAATCGGGGCGGCATCTTGCCATCATCCCGCCTGATTGTCGGGACAGATCCCGCGCAGATATCGGGAAAGGAAGCCTCCATGACAGACCAGCATAGCGCCGCCGACCCGCAGGGCCCGATTGTCGCCGAAGGGGTCGATGACGAACCGGTAGAAAGCAATCGCCGCATATTCACCGGGCGCACCTATCTGGTCGTTGCGGCCATGTCGGCGATCTATGCCTTCTTTCACATGGCGGCACTCAACGGCATGTCGATCGGAGAGCTGACCGGCATCCGCATCCCGCTTTTGCCGACCTTCCCGATGGAGACGTGGAATTTCCGCATCGTGCACATCGCGGGCGCGCTGATCCTTGGCTTTACCCTCTATTCCGCCCGCGCCTTTGTGGATGAGGGCAAGGGGCAGGGCCGTCATCCGCTGGATTTCGTGGCATGGGCTGCGATGATCCCGGCGCTTTATTCGATTTGGACCGCTTGGAGCATCGCCAGCCAGATCGCTGGCGGCACCCAGTGGAACGGCATGAGCCCCGAGTTCAAGACCCTCGAAATCTATCACTATGGCCTGCCGCTGGTGGCGGCGACGGCCATCGGCATCGTCGTGGGGTGGCTGCGCGGACGCGAGCGGGGGCAGGTTTCGCCTGCGGACCTGTTGCTGTCCATCTGCGGGGTGGCCGTGGCGATTTACCTGATCACAATGTACGGCACCTTGATGCGCAACTCGACGGGCACGCCCTTTGCGCCCATCGGCATCTCTATCGCCGCGGTCGCGGGCACCGCGCTGATCATGGAGCTGACGCGCCGCGTGGCGGGGCTTGCGCTCATCGTGATCTCGGGTGTCTTTCTGGTCTATGTCTTCGTGGGGGACATGCTGCCGGGCTTCCTGAACGCGCCCAACATCCAGTGGACCCGCTTCTTTAGCCAAGTCTACACCGATGCGGGCATTCTGGGGCCCACCACGGCGGTGTCGTCGACCTATATCATCCTCTTCATCATCTTCGCGGCCTTCCTTCAGGCATCGAAGGTGGGGGACTATTTCGTCAACTTCGCCTTTGCCGCGGCGGGCCGCTCGCGCGGTGGGCCGGCCAAGGTCGCGATCTTTGCCTCGGGTCTTATGGGGATGATCAATGGCACCTCGGCGGGCAATGTGGTGGCGACGGGCTCGCTGACCATTCCGCTGATGAAAAAGGTGGGCTACCCGGCCCGGACCGCAGGCGCGGTCGAAGCCGCCGCCTCGACCGGGGGGCAAATCATGCCGCCGATCATGGGGGCGGGTGCCTTCATCATGGCCGAGATCACGGGCATCCCCTATACCGATATCGCCGTGGCGGCGATCATCCCGGCGGTGCTCTACTTCGTGTCGATCTACTTCATGGTGGATTTCGAAGCGGCCAAGCTGGGCATGCGCGGGATGCGTTCCGAGGAACTGCCCAAGCTCAAGGACATGCTGCGCCGGGTGTTTCTGTTCATCCCGATCATCATCCTGATCTATGCGCTGTTCATGGGCTATTCGATCATCCGGGCGGGCACGCTGGCGACGGCGGCGGCGGCAGTGGTGTCGTGGTTCACGCCCTTCCGCATGGGGCCGCGCAGCATTGTCAAAGCCTTTGACCTTGCCGGGATCATGTCGATCCAGATCATCGCGGTCTGCGCCTGTGCGGGCATCATCGTGGGTGTCATCAGCCTGACTGGTGTCGGCGCGCGTTTCTCTTCCGTGCTGCTGGGTCTGGCAGAGGCGAGCCAGTTCCTCGCCCTGTTCTTTGCCATGTGTATTGCCATTCTGCTCGGCATGGGCATGCCCACCACGGCGGCCTATGCGGTGGCGGCTTCGGTCGTGGCGCCGGGGCTGGTGCAACTGGGCATTCCGCTGCTGACGGCACACTTCTTTGTCTTCTACTTCGCCGTCGTCTCGGCCATCACGCCCCCCGTGGCGCTGGCCAGTTACGCGGCGGCGGGGATATCGGGCGCCAACCCGATGGAGACTTCGGTGGCCTCCTTCAAGATCGGCATCTCGGCCTTCATCGTGCCCTTCATGTTCTTCTACAACGGCGCGATCCTGATGGACGGCACGTGGTTCGAGGTGATCCGCGCGGGCGTCACGGCGATCTTCGGGGTCTATCTGCTGTCTTCGGGCATGCAGGGCTGGTTCGCGGGCAGCGGTGCGGCTTGGTTCATCCGGCTGGGTCTGATCCTCGCGGCGCTTTGCATGATCGCGGGCGGTCTGATGACCGACCTCATCGGCATCGCAGCGGCGGCGGTGATCTTTGCGGTCCAGTGGAAGTTGCGCCCCGCACCCGACGCCCAAATCGCGGTACACGGCAGCGATTGACGCGTGATTGATCCATGTCCCGGCCCTTTGGGGCCGGGGCCGCCCGTTTGAGGCAACGCTCCCTGTTGCATCCGGGCCAAGCCGCGCCTAGGGTCCGCGCGATCCTTCCGGGCGGTTAATATGTTCACTATCTTTCTGGCCATCGCGCCGGTCTTCGCGCTGATCCTCATGGGCTATGGCCTGCGCCGGGGCGGCATCCCTTCGACCAAGTTCTGGAACCTGAATGACCGGCTGGTCTATTGGGTGCTGATGCCCGCGCTGTTCTTTGCCAAGATCTCAGCGGCGGACCTCAGTGGTGGCTTGGGCGACTATGCCCTGCTGCTCTACGCTGGGTTCTTTGCAGCGATCTTTTGTGGCTGGCTGTTCGGTCGGGCCTATGCCGCGCCGCAGGGCAGTTCGCTGATGCAGGGCAGTGCGCGGTTCAACACATTCATCGGCCTCGCGATTGCCGAAGCCGTTTTTGGCACGGCAGGGCTACAGATTGCCGTGCTCGGTTCGGCCCTGCTGGTGCCCGTGGTGAATGTGACGGTGGTGACGCTGATGACCCGGCAGTTGGGCGGCGGCGGCAAATCCATCCTTAAAGGCTTGGTCAAGAACCCGCTGATCCTCGGCATTCTGGCAGGCGTGCTTTTCAACTTCGCGGGGCTGCACCATGTGCCTGTCTTGCATGAAAGCGCGCGCATCTTGGGGGATGCGGCGCTGCCGATCATGCTGCTTTGCGTCGGCGCCAACCTGCGGCTGCGCGGGCTGTCCGGCTCGGTCTCGGTCATCGGGCTGTCGATCATCGGCAAACATCTGGTGAATCCGCTGGCGGTGCTGCTGGCCGCGCTGGTGCTGAACCCCGCGCCGCTGACGCTGCAAATCGCGCTGATCTTTGCAGCTCTGCCGACCGGGGTGGCCAGCTATACGCTGGCGCGGGAGATGCGGGGCGATGCGCCCTTGATGGCGGCGATCATCACCACGCAGACGCTGCTCAGCTTTTTCACCCTGCCGCTCACGCTCTATCTCGGCAGCCTGATCTCCGCGCCCTAGAGCGCGCTCCATGCGCGAAACGCGATTGTGATCTGCGCAGGCCGCATGGCGGCGGATTTACAGGTTGACATATTTGGTTCAAATGTCCAATTGCGCCTTGACCCATGTTGAGGAGCCCGCATGACCGAACTCGAAAAGACCGTGCTTGACGCTGCGCTGCATGTCTTTTCCCGCTATGGGGTCAAGCGCACCAGCATGGGTGATCTCTGCGAAGAGGCGGGCGTCTCGCGCCAGACCCTCTACAATCGGTTTCGCAACAAGGATGACATTCTGCGCGGGCTGATTGGGCGTTACACCGAATTGGCGCTGGAAGAGATCGCCGAAGAGATGCCCAATGCGCCCGATCTGGCGGCGCAGCTCGATCTTATTTTCGATCGGATGGTGGTGCGCGGCTATGACACGATGCAGGCGATGCCCAATGCGCAGGATTTCATCGCCGGGGCCAATGCTGTCAGCCAAGAGGCGCTGCAATGTTCCGCCGGGCGTTTTTGCGACGTGATCGCTAAGGTGCTGATGCCCTATGAGGCGTCGATCACCCGCAATGGCCTGAGTGTCGATACGCTGGCCGATTTCATCCAACGTTCCGCCAAGGCCGCTGGCATGCATGCGCTGGACCGTGACCATTTTCTCGCGCAGCTGCGCACCCTCAAACAACTTAGTCTGACCGCCGCCCTTGGGCCCGTGCCGGATGCTATTCATAAGGAAGACTGACCATGGCCAAGTGGCTTGTTGAGACGACGCGCGGGACCGGCGCGGGGCGGGTGTTGGGATTTGCGCTTGCCTTGGCCGCCGGTGTTGCCGCGCCGATGGTGGCTGCCGCCGAAATGCCGGTGGTAAAGCTGCAAACGGTCAAGGTCAGCGACGCCGAGGTTGAGCGTGTGTTCTTTGGCAAGGTGGTTGCACGTGAAACCGTGGACCTTGCCTTTCAAGTCGGCGGTCAGATCGAGGAATTCCCGGTCGAAGAGGGGGCCACGGTCAGTGAAGACACGGTCGTCGCCCGGATGGATCTGGAGCCGTTTCAACTGGCGCTAGAGCAGGCGCAGGCCAATGACGCGCAGGCGCGCCGGACGATGGAGCGTTATCAAAAGCTTGCCGGGTCTTCGGTGGCCGAGGTCAATCTGCAAGATGCGGAAACCGCCGTGACGGTCAACGATATCGCCGTGCGTAACGCCGAGCGCGACCTTGAGAACGCAACCCTCCATGCGCCCTTCGATGCGATCGTCGCCTCGCGGTTGGTGCCCAATTACTCGACCGTCAGCGCAGGAACGCCGGTGGTGCGCCTGCATGACATGTCCGAGTTGCGGGTCGAGATCGACGTGCCCGAAACCCTGTTCCTGCGCGCAGGCCGCGACCCCAGCGTGCGTTTCATGGCCAAGTTCCCGGCCAACGCCAACACCTACCCGATGCAAATCCGCGAATACAACGCCGAGACGGCGGATGTCGGCCAGACCTATAGCATCACCCTTGGGGCGGAATTGCCCGAAGATTTCGTGCCGCTGCCCGGCGCCTCGGTCGAGGTGCGCGCCACGCTGAATATCGGCGGGTCGAGCATCATCGTGCCAGATACCGCCATCGTGGTCGGCAATGACCGTGGCACCTATGTCATGGTCTTTGACCCCACCGGCGCGCGCGAAGGCACCGTGACCCGCACCGCGGTTGAGATCACCCCCACCGCGCGCGGCGATGTCAAAGTCGAAGCCGGGCTTTCCGATGGGCAAGAGATCGTGGTGAGCGGCGCAAGCCAGCTTGAAGATGGTGCCGCCGTGCGCCGCTTCGTCGGTTTCGGAGACTGAGCGCATGGATATCGCACGTCTGTCGATCAACCGCCCGATCTATACTTGGATCATCATGCTAACCTGTCTTTTGGGCGGCATCTGGGGGTTTGCCACCCTTGGCCGTCTGGAAGACCCGGCCTTTACCATCAAAACGGCGGTGGTGGTGACCCAATACCCCGGTGCCTCTGCCGAAGAGGTCGCGCTTGAGGTCACCGAACCGCTGGAATCGCAAATCCAGAAGATGTCCGAGATCAAGGACATCGAATCCATGAATCAGCCCGGTCTGTCGTGGATCACGGTCAATATGCAGGACACCTTTGATGGGTCGGAACTGCCGGAAATCTGGACCAAACTGCGCAACCGCGTGAACGAGGCGGCGCTGCCAAGCGGGGCGACGCAGCCCTATGTGAACGACGGTTTCGGGGATGTGTACGGGCTGTACTACGCCGTCACCGCAGATGGCTATTCCGATGCAGAGGTCAATGAACTCTCCAGCTATCTGCGGCGGGAATTGCTGCTGGTGGATGGCGTGTCGGATGTGGCGCTCTCGGGCGTGCCCAATGAGGTTATCTACGTCGAGCCGCAGCTTGCGCTCAGCACCACGCTCGGCATTCCGCCCACGGCGATTGTCGGCGCGGTATCAAGCGCGAATGAAATTGTTGACGGCGGCGCCATTCAAGACGCGGACGGGCGCACCCTGATCCAGCGGCCCGAAGGCTCTGACAGCGTGTCCGAGATCGCCGCCCTGTCGGTGGGGGTTGGCGGTCAGGTGATCAACCTTGCCGATGTGACCAACATCTACCGCACCCGCGAGGCGAACCCCGATCTGGTGATCCGCCACAACGGGCAGGAGGCCTTTACCCTCGGGGTGGCCGGGATCGCGACCGAGAATATCGTCGATATCGGCAAACGGGTGGACGACAAGCTTGCGCAGCTGCGCGAAACGCTGCCCTTGGGCATCTCGATCGAATCCATCTACCGCCAGCACGCGGTGGTCGAAGAGGCGTCGAACGCCTTTTTGCTGAACCTCGCCATGTCGGTCGCCATCGTTGTGGCCGTGCTGGCCGTCTTCATGGGCTGGCGCGCGGCGGTGGTCGTGGGCTCCACCCTGTTGCTGACGGTGGTGGGGACGCTGTTTTTCATGGCGCTCGGCGCGATTGAGATGGAGCGTATCTCACTCGGGGCGTTGATCATCGCGATGGGGATGCTGGTCGATAACGCCATCGTTGTGGCCGAGGGGATGCAGATCTCCATGCAGCAGGGCAAAAGCTCGCGCGAAGCGGCGACCGAGGCGGCGAGCAAGACGCAGATCCCGCTTTTGGGGGCGACCGTCATCGGCATCATGGCCTTTGCCGGGATCGGGCTGAGCCCCGATGCCACGGGCGAATTTCTCTTCTCGCTCTTTGCCGTGATCGCGATTTCGTTGTTGCTGTCTTGGGTGCTGGCCATCACCGCCACGCCGCTTTTGGGGCACTACTTTTTCAAACGCGGCGTCGAAGGCGGGGCTGGCGGCTATGATGGGGCGATCTTCAAGGGCTATGCCGCCGTGCTGCGTGCCTCGCTCAAGCTGCGCTGGCTGGTGATCGTGGCGCTGATTGCCGGGACGGCGGTGTGCTATGCCCTCTTTGGTCAGATCAAGCAGCAGTTCTTCCCCGACAGCAACACGCCGCTCTACTTTGTGCATTACAAGCTGCCGCAGGGCTCGTCGATCCATCAGACCTCCAGCGATCTGGCCGTGCTCGAGGACTGGCTGGTGGCGCGGGACAATGTCGAAGACGTGACCTCCTACGCGGGACAGGGTGCTGCGCGTTTCATGCTGACCTATCAGGCCGAAGACCCCAACCCCAGCTATGGGCATCTGATCGTTCGGGTGTCTTCGCTTGAGGTGATCCAAGACGAGATGAACGCGCTTGAGGCTTTCGCCGCAGATGCGGTTCCGCAAGGGGAGTTCCGGGCCAAGCGCTTGGCCTTTGGCCCCGGCGGCGGTGCCCCGATCGAGGTGCGCTTCTCGGGCCGCGATCCCAATGTGCTGCGCGATCTCGCGGATGAGGCGATGGACCGGATGCAGGCGGCGTCGGACAATATCATCACCCCGCGTCAGGACTGGCGCGAGCGTGAATTGGTGCTGCGTCCGATCTATGCCGAAGAACGCGCGCAGGACGCTGGCATCTCGCGGACCGAAATCACCGAGACCCTCAAATTCGCCACCGAAGGCACCAGTGGCGGCACCTTCCGCGAGCGGGATCGTCAGATCCCCATCGTGATCCGCGCCCCGCAGGATGCCGATTTGGCGCTGACGGACCATGTGATCTATGCCCAAAACACCAATGCGCTGGTCCCGATGGAGCAGGTGATCGACGGTTTCCGGTTCGAGCCGCAGGACACGCTGCTCTACCGCCGCGACCGGGCCGATGTGATCACCGTGGGCGCGGATATCCCGCGCGGCGTCACGGCGGCGCAGGTGCAGGCCGAGGTGCAGGAAACCATCGAGGCGATGGAAATTCCCGAAGGCTATGCCATGGAATGGGGGGGCGAATTGGAAAGCGCGGGCGAGGCGCAGGCCGCCTTGGGCAAGCAGTTGCCCTTCAGCATCATCATCATGGTTCTGATCTCAGTCCTGCTGTTCAACGCGCTGAAACAGCCGATCATCATCTGGCTCTTGGTGCCGATGGCGGTGAACGGGGTCAGTCTGGCGCTGTTGGGGACGGGGCTGCCCTTTACCTTTACCGCGCTTCTGGGGCTGTTGTCGCTGTCGGGGATGTTGATCAAGAACGGCATCGTGCTGGTGGAAGAGATCGACCTCACCCGCGCCGCCGATCCGACGATGGATCTGAAAGAGGCCATCGTCACCGCCTCGACCTCGCGTTTGCGCCCGGTCTTCCTTGCCGCCGCGACGACCATTCTAGGGATGCTGCCGCTGTTGTCGGATGCCTTCTTCCAGTCGATGGCGGCGACGATCATGGGCGGGCTGGCCTTTGCCTCGGTCCTGACGCTGATCGCGGCACCGGTGCTCTACTTCCTCTTCTTCAAGCGCAGCGCCGCGCGTAAGGCGGAGGCCGCCCGCGCCGCCTGATCGGCGCGTGGCGGCAAGGCAAAGGGCGCGTTCGGTCAATCCGGGCGCGCCCTTTGTCGTACTCGGGGCGGTAAAAATTCCGCGCCGCTGTGCAATCCCGCCTTGGTTTCGCGAAAATGCCAGCTACCTTACCGTTTTCAAACGGCATGTCGCCGTGTCAGGCCATTGTTTCAAGGAGTTCTCGCCCATGGGTCCCCGCATTCTTTCCACTGCCGTAGCCGCTGGCCTTGCCGCCACTCTGGCCTCTGCCGCCTCGCCGGAGATCACCGTATCGTCGAAGATCGACACCGAAGGCGGCCTGTTGGGCAACGTCATCGCACTGGCGCTCGAAGATGCGGGCCTGCCGGTAGAGCGGCGTCTGCAACTGGGCGGCACACAGGTCGTGCGCGAAGCGATCCTGTCGGACCAGATCGACATTTACCCCGAATACACCGGCAACGCGGCCTTCTTCTTTAACGAAGCGGAAAGCGATGTCTGGAAAGACGCGGCCAAGGCCCATGCCCGTGCCAAGGAATTGGACGGCGGTGAGAATAACGTCACATGGCTCGACTCCGCACCGGCCAACAACACTTGGGCCATCGCCGTGACCGGCCCGGTGGCCGAGGAAAATGACCTCACCACCATGTCCGATTTCGGCGCATGGGTGGCCGAGGGCGGTGAGGTGAAGCTCGCCGCCTCGACCGAATTCGTGTCCTCTCCGGCTGTTTTGCCCGCGATGCAAGAGACCTATGGTTTCGAGCTGAGCCAAGACCAGACCGTGATCCTGTCGGGCGGCGACACAGCGGCGACCATTCAGGCGGCGGCGCGTGGCACATCGGGCGTGAACGCGGCGATGGTTTACGGCACCGATGGCGGCGTGGGGGCCACGGGGCTGGTGGTGATGGAAGACGACAAGGGCGTGCAGCCGGTCTATGAACCCGCTCCCATCGTCCGCGCCGAGGTGTTGGAGGAATACCCCCAGATCGCCGAAGTTCTGAACCCGATCTTCTCCGGGCTCGACATGGCGACGCTGCAAAAGCTGAACGGTCGGATTCAAGTCGGCGGGGAGCCGGCGGAAGCCGTGGCACGCTCCTATCTGACCGAGACCGGGGTGCTGGACTGATCTCCGCCGCCCGCACAATAACTGGCCCCGGCGCAGGGATTTCTGCGCCGGGGCTTTTGTTCGCTGTGCTGGGCGCGGCAGCGCTTTGCGTGCCTTTCATGACCCTTGCCGCCAACCGGATCGTGGCGGGCGAAGGGGTGATGGCATGGGGCGTGGCCAGTCTGCCGATGGTACTGCCGGGGCTTGCGGCGATCGGGGCGGGGCTGCTGATGGGGCTGCCTGCGGGCCGCAATGGCCTGCGTATTGCTGGGGCGGCTTTGGGCTTGGGCGGGCTGTTGTGGCTGGTGACCCAAGGCGCCTCCGGCCTGCTGGCCGAAGCGGGTGACTACGCCCGTGTCTCGCCCTCAGTAGGCTTTTGGTGTCTGCTGGTCGTCTTCATGCTGCTCATGGCAGATGCTCTTGCCGCGATGGCACCGGGGCCGCTGATGCGGGGGGCCGTGCTGGCGGGCGTGTTTGCGGTGCTTGGCGCGATCCTGTGGTCGGGGGCGCTGTCGGAGCTTTCGGTGATGCAGGAATACGCCAGCCGGGCCGATGCCTTTGGCCGGGAGTTCCTGCGCCATCTCGGGCTGGCCTTCGGCTCTCTCGCCGCGGCCGCGGTGATCGGCTTCCCGCTTGGCGTGCTCTGTCACCGTCTTGCCGGGCTGCGCGGGGCCACCTTGCCGGTGCTGAGCTTTTTGCAAACCATCCCCTCGCTGGCCATGTTCGGGCTGATGATCCCGATCCTCGGCTGGGTGGGGGCCAATTTGCCGGGCGCGCGTGCGCTTGGCATCGCTGGCATCGGCTTTGCGCCCGCCTTTCTGGCGCTGGTGCTCTATTCGCTGCTGCCTGTGGTCGGCAATACCGTGGCGGGGCTGGCCTCTGCCCCGCCTGCGGCGCTTGAGGCGGCGCGCGGCATGGGGATGACACCGCTGCAACGGCTGTTGCGGGTGGAACTGCCGCTTGGCCTGCCGATCATCCTCACCGGGCTGCGCATCGTCTTGGTACAGAACATCGGGCTGGCCGTCATCGCCGGACTGATCGGCGGCGGCGGGTTTGGGACATTCGTCTTTCAGGGGCTGAACCAAACGGCGACCGACCTGATCCTGCTGGGTGCCCTGCCGACCGTGGTGCTGGCCCTGACGGCGGCCATCGTGATGGACATATTGGTCGAACTGACCCGCAAGACCCCGAAGGACAGCGCATGATCGAGATCGACCGCATTACCAAGACCTATGGCGACATTCGCGCGGTGGATTCCGTATCCATGACGGTTGAGACGGGCACGATCACGGTGATCGTCGGCACCTCCGGCTCAGGCAAGACCACGCTGTTGCGGATGATTAATCGGTTGGAGGAACCGACCTCGGGCGAGGTGCGGATCAATGGCGACTCCACGCTGTCGGTCAAGCCGCATATCCTGCGGCGGCGCATCGGCTATGCCATTCAGGGCCACGGGCTGTTCCCGCATCACAAGGTGGGGCGCAATATCGGCGCGGTGCCGCAATTGTTGGGCTGGCCGCGCGAGAAGATCGCGGCGCGGGTGGATGAGCTGCTTGCGCTTTTCTCGATGGACCCCGCGCAATTCCGCGACCGTTATCCGGCGGAGCTTTCGGGCGGACAGCAGCAGCGGGTTGGCGTGGCGCGAGCCTTGGCCTCAAGGCCCGATCTGTTGCTGATGGACGAACCCTTTGGCGCGCTCGACCCAATCATTCGCACCCGCGCGCAGGAAGACCTGCGGCACATCCAGCAGCGGCTGGGGTCGACCATCATGCTGGTGACCCACGACATGGAAGAGGCGATCCGGCTGGGCGACCGGGTGGCGGTCATGGATGGCGGGCATCTGGTGCAGCACGGCACGCCTGCCGAGATCATCGCCGCGCCCGCAACGGATTTCGTGGCGGATATGGTCGGCGATGTGGAACGGCCCTTGCGGCTTCTCTCGCTGATCCCCGTGGCCGAATTGGTAGAAGAGGGTGCCGCCGAAGGCGAGGCGCTGCCCGCCGATGCCAGCCTGCGTGACGCGCTGTCGGCCTGCCTGTGGACGGGGCGCGAGGCGGTGCCGGTGGCAAAAGACGGGGTGCCGATGGGCCGCGTGACCCTCGATGCAATCCGCGCAAGGGCAGGGCAGCACGCATGAGGATCGGCTGGTTCCTGCGGCCGCTTCTGGTGGCGGTGCTGCTGGCTTTGGTCCTGCGGCCTGAGTGGTTCACCCCGCTGCTTGCGCCCTTGGCTCCGGAGAATGGTCCGGTGATCTACGCCCGCGCCTCGCTCTTGTCGCTGTCGCTGAGCCATCTGGCGCTGGTGGCCATGGCCTCGGCTGCGGCGACGGTGGTGGCGGTGACGCTGGCGGTCCTCGTGACCCGCCCGGCGGGCGCGGCCTTTCGCCCGCTGTCGCGCACCATCACCAATATGGGCCAGACCTTTCCCCCCGTGGCGGTGCTGGCGCTGGCCGTTCCGGCCCTGGGTTTCGGGGCGGGGCCGACGCTGGTGGCGCTGTTTCTCTATGGCCTGCTGCCGATCTTCGAGAATGCGGTCACCGGCCTCACCAACCTGCCGCCCGCCACGATGGAGGCCGCGCGCGGCATCGGGCTCAGCCGTTGGCAGCGGCTCTGGCGGGTGGAGCTGCCGCTTGCCCTTCCGGTAACGCTGACGGGCATTCGGCTGTCGGTGGTTATCGCGCTTGGGACGGCGACCATCGGCTCGACTGTGGCGGCACGGACCTTGGGGGAGGTGATCATCGCGGGGCTTTTGACCAATAACACCGCCTTCGTGGTGCAGGGCGGGCTGGCGGTCGGCCTGTTTGCGGTGCTGATCTATGACGCCATGGTGCAGCTTGAAACGCGGTTGGCGCGGCGCATGGGCGGCTGAGGATCAGCGCCCGTTCGCGGCGATGATCTGCTCGGCCAAATCCGCCAGATCGTCCGAGAGGTAGTGCGGCTGCGGCACCTCTTGCACCTCGATCAGGTTGTTGTTGGGCCGGGTGAGGAAGGCCCCCTGACAGCCCGCCGCCTGCGCGCCGATGGTGTCCCACAGATGGCAGGCCACCATGCAGAGATCATCGGTTTGCAGATCAAGCGCCTCGGCCACCATCTGGTAAGTCGCCGGATGAGGTTTAAACTTTGCGACCGCGTCGATGCTGAAGCTCCGCTCGAAGAACTCGGCGATCCCGGCTTTCTCCAACGGGGTCGGTGCGGGGGACGGGGGCGAATTGGTCAGCGTGACCAGCCGAAACCCCGCCTCTTGCAGACTGCGCAGGGCAGGGGCGACATCCGCGTGGGCGGGCATGGAGCCGATGAGGGATTTCAGCTCGGCCAGATCCTCATCCGTCACCGCCACGCCTTTGTTCGCGCCGACCATCCGCAAGACGCCCCCCGCCAGCGCCCCGAAGGGCGCGTAGCGGCCAGAGAGGGTCATGGTCTGGGAATAGAGGATCAGCTCGGCAAACCATTCGCGCAGGACCGAGGCATTGCCGAAGAGGCGCGCGAAGAGCGGCTCCAACGTGGTGATGTCGAGCAGGGTCTCGTTGACGTCGAAGACGATCACGGAGGCGGGCTTTTGATCGGGCATGGGGGTCCTTCCACTCATGACGTGCGCCGTGCCCGCCACTGTGAAGAAACCCCCAGCCCTGTCAAAAGGTTTCAGACACCCAAACGGTCGCGCAGCCCGTACCACCACGACCCCACGACCGAATAGGGCACGCGGAACATGCGCCCGCCGGGGAAGGGGAACCATGGCACATTGGCGAAGACGTCAAAGCGGGTGAGGTCGCCGTCGATCGCCTCGGACAGGATGCGCCCGAAGGTATGCGAACCGGTCACGCCGTGGCCGCTGTAGCCATGCGCGAAATAGGTGTTGTCACCGATCCGGCCCATCTGCGGCACGCGGCTGAAGGAAAGTGCGAAATTCCCGCTCCAGGCATAGTCGATCTTCACGTCTTTCAACTGGGGGAAGACCTTGTCCATATTGCGTTTGAGCTTGGCCTTGATGTCGCGCGGGTCCGCGCCGCCATAGACGGTGCCGCCGCCAAAGAGCATCCGTTTGTCACCTGACAGGCGGTAGTAGTCGAGGATATAGCGGATGTCTTCGACGCAGGCATCGGTGGGCAGCAGCGCATGGGCCTGCGCCTCGTTCAGCGGTTCGGTGGCCATCACTTGGGTCGAGACGGGCATCACACGCGGGGCCAGCGTCGGCACCACATGGCCGAGGTAGGCATTGCCGCAGAGCACCAGTGTCTTGCAGGTCATCGTCCCCTTGGCCGTGCGAACCACGGGGCGGGCGGCCTCGTGATCGACATCCGTGACAGGGGACATCTCATAGATCGTGCCGCCGTTCTTCTCAAAGGCAGCCGCTTCGCCGAGGGCGAGGTTCAGGGGGTGCATATGGCCACCCGAATGGTCGATCAGCCCGCCTTCGTAGAGGTCGGAATTGACGTGGGCGCGCAGTTGGTCCTTGTCCAGCATCTCTTGATTGTCGATGCCGTAGCTTTGCCAGAGCTTCTGCCGCTCCTCCAACTCGCGCATATGCGCCGTGGTGAGCCCGGTGAAGATGTTCTTGTCCTTGAGGTCGCATTGGATGTCATAGGTGCGGACCCGCTCGCGGATGATCTCGCCACCCTCTTGCACCAGGCCGGCGACAAAGGTCGCGGTGTCCTGTCCATAGCGGCGCTTGATCGTTTGCAGGCTCGCGTTCAGCCCGTTAACGATCTGCCCGCCATTGCGCCCCGAGGCCCCCCAGCCCACGCGCGCGCCTTCGATGATGGCGACCTTATAGCCCTTTTCGGCCAGATGCAGGCCGGTCGACAGACCGCTGTAGCCCGCGCCGACGATGCAGACGTCAATCTCGTGATCGCCCTGCAATTCGGGGCGCGCGGGGGCAGGGTTGGCCGAGGCGGCGTAGTAGCTTGACGTATGGCTGCCGTCTCCGGCGTAGGGATGGCGCGACATCAGACGATCTCCAGATAGGTGTCATATTCGAAATGGGTTACTTGCCGCGCGAATTTGCGTAGTTCCTGCGTCTTGCATTCGACCATCATGGTCTGCAACCGGGCAGAGAACAGGCCGGGCACATCCGGCCCCTTGCGGAAGGCATCGATGGCCGTGGCCCAGTCGAGCGGCAGGTTGTCGAGCTTCATTGTATAGGCGTCGCCGGTGATCGGGGCCACGGGCTGCATGTCCTGCTCGATCCCCAACAGCGCGCCGCCCAGGATGCTGGTGAGCACCAGATAGGGGTTGGCGTCGGCCCCGGCGACGCGATGCTCGATGCGGCGGGCCTTGGGGTCGCCGCCCGGGATGCGGATTGCGGCGGTGCGGTTCTCATAGCCCCAAGCGACATTGGTTGGCGCATGGGCACCCGGCAGCAGGCGGCGGTAGGAGTTTTCATGCGGCGCGAAGGTCAGCGTATTTTGCTGCATCGTGGCCAGCAGTCCGGCGACGGCGTTGAGCATCAGAGCCGTGCCTTCCTCCCCGCCATTGTCGAAGACATTGACGCCGTTTCCATCCACCAAGGAGAAGTGAACGTGAAAGCCGCTGCCCGCCAGATCGCCATAGGGTTTGGCCATGAAGGTGGCGGCGAAGCCGTGTTTGCGGGCGATGCCGCGGACCAGACGTTTGAACAGCACCGCGTCATCGGCGGCGCGCAGCGGATCGTCCACATGGCGCATGTTGATCTCGAACTGCCCCGCCCCGTTTTCCGAAATGGCCGCATCCGCCGGGATGCCCTGCAACTCGCAGGCGTCGTAGACCTCGTTCAGGAACTCATCGAAATGCTGCAACTCGTCCAGCGACAGCGCGCCGTCGGAATCCAGCCGTTTGCCCGTGACCGGGGAGCAGGGGGCCTGCGGGTGATCCTCGGTCGGATCGAAGAGGTAGAACTCCAATTCCGTGGCGACCACCGGGGTCAACCCGCGCGCCTTGAACCGCGCGGCCACCTCGGCCAGCGCGCGGCGCGGATCGCCGGGGAAGGGCTTGCCGTTTTCCTGACGCATCCAGAGCATGGCGAGCGCCGTGGGGCGCGTGGTCCATGTGATCGGCATCAGGGGCCGCCCGGTGAAATCGCAGAGCCCGTCGGAATCCCCGGTCTCGAACACCAACTCGCTATTTTCGACATCCTCGCCCCAGATATCCATGCCGACGATAGACAGCGGCAGGCGCAGCCCGCCTTCGACGACTTTGGACACCTGATCGGCGGGCACCCGTTTGCCGCGCATGGTGCCGTTGAGGTCACAAACGCAGGCAAAGATCGATTCGATCTCGGGATGTTGCGCCAACCACGCTTCGGCTTTGCTCTCGGACATGGGGTTCCTTTCGATATCGAACCTGAAAATGTGATACCATTTGTTAGAATGTCATATCACTATCCGCTTGTCTGTCAATTGCCCCCGCGCGTATGGTCAGCGACGAAAGACCAAAGGCGGCCCAAATGATCGACACCGATAACGATGCGCTCAACATTCCCGAAATTCCCGAAATTCCAGGCGGGACGACGCAAGAATATGTTTACGAGCGGCTGCGCAATGCGATCATGCTGGGCGCGATCACGCCCGGCACCTCGCTGACCATGCGCGGCATTGCGGAGCGGCTGGGCCTCAGCCCGACTCCGGTGCGCGAGGCGGTGCGGCGGCTGAGTTCGGAATATGCCATCCTGATCAAGGACAACCGCCGCTTGACCGTGCCGCTGATGACCCCCGAGCGGTTCGAGGAGCTGGTCGCCCTGCGCATCGCGGTTGAGACCCACGCCGCCCTGCGCGCCTTGCCCTATATCTCGGACATCGTGATCGACCGCCTGACCGAGATCGACGGCAGCATGGACCGTTTCGTGGCCGAGAAAAACGCGGATCAACTGACGCTGCTGAACCAAGCCTTCCACCGGATGCTTTACTCCGTGAACCCCGCGCAGGCGTCCTTGCCGATGATCGAAAGCATCTGGCTGCAACTCGGCCCTTTCCAGCGGCAGGTCATCACCGAGGTGGCGGAATACTATCAGATCGACCGCCACAAAGAGGTGCTGGCCGCCCTCACTGCCCGCGATGGCGCGGCGCTGAGCGCGGCGATTGCCAATGACATCGTCGACGGCGTGCTCGACACGGGCCGCAAGCTGTTGGCGGCAGAGGCGGGCAGAGAGAGGGGGCTTCCGTAGGTGAAAAGCGGGGCTGTTTCGTCGCAGTCGCAGGGGCCTTTCGCCTATGACTTTATGCGCCGATTGGGCTAGAACTGCGCCGAACGAAGGGCCGGGGGGCGTTATGCAGGGACATGGGATTGGGGGCCGGGGGCTACAGACGCTCTGCGCGGTTGCGGTGGTCTTGCTGGCGGCCTGCGCACCGCGCCCGGGCGGGGAGACTTTGACGGTGGTGCCCGAGGCCGAAGCTGCGCAGAGTTTGGCGATCACCGTGGCCTCGACCCGCGGGCGCGATCCGCAGGCCGGCACCTATACCGACGCCCGCGCGCGGGCGCTGAATTACGAGCGGTTCACCATCGCCATCCCGCCCGACCATGAGGCCAGCAAGATCGAATGGCCGGGTGAAACCCCCGATCCGAACCGAAGCTTTGCGGTGACGGCCCGCGATCCGCTGCCCGCGCTCGATATCCACCGCAGCGGGCGGGGGCGGCAGGATGTGATGGTCTTTGTCCACGGCTACAACCAGACCTTTCCGGAATCGCTTTTTCGGTTGGCGCAGGTGACGGCGGATGGGCATTTGCCCGAGCAGCCAATCCTCTTCGCTTGGCCCTCTGCCGGGACGGTAGTGGGCTATGTCGCAGATAAGGACGCGGCGGCCTATTCGCGCGATGAACTGGCCGCCATGCTCGGCACCCTCGCCGCCGATCCCGACGTGGGCGAGATCACGCTTTTCGGCCACAGCATGGGCGGCTGGCTGGTGGTGGAGGCGCTGCGGCAGTTGCGCCTGTCGGGGCAGGATGAGGTGATCGCGCGGCTGAGCGATGTGGTCCTCGCAGCGCCCGACATCGACGTGGATGTCTTTCGCAAACAGGTCAAGGTGATCGGGCCGCTTGATCCGCCCATGGCCATCCTTGTCGCGCCGGATGATCGGGCGCTGCGCATCTCGGCGGGGCTTGCCGGGGCGCGGCCTCGGATCGGGCGCACCAGTGCCAGCTCCCCCGCGGTGCAGGCGCTGGCCAAACGCTATGGCGTCTTGCTGGTCGATATCTCGGCCATTGGCGCGGTAGACGGCACCCATCACAACCGCTTTGCCTCTCTCGTGCAGTTGATGCCGGAACGGCGCGATGGGTTGGCGCAGGCCCGGGCGCAGGTGGGGGCCTTCATCCTCGACCCCGTCTCGGCCACGCTGGTCGCGCTGTCGCGCTAGGGCGGGCGGCTTGCACTTGGCCTGCGCCGCGCAGTATGGGGGCGCAAGCCACCATTGACCGATTTCCCCAGCCGCAGCGGAGCCACCCACATGACCATCACCCATCTCGTCACCCATTCGGGCGGCTTTCACGCGGATGAGCTTTTGTCCTCCGTCATCCTGACCCGGCTCTACCCGGAGGCGGTGCTTATGCGCAGCCGGGATGCCGCGTGGATCACCCCCGGCGCGGGGCGGATCATCTATGACGTGGGCCGCGACTATGACGCCGACGCGCTGATCTTTGACCACCACCAGCGCCCCGGACCGCTGCGCGAGGATGGCCAGCCCTACAGCTCTTTCGGGCTGATCTGGCAGCACTATGGCCGCGACTATCTGCGCAGCTTTGACGTGCCCGAGGCGGATGTGGAGGATATCCACCACAGTTTCGACCAAGGCTTCGTGTTGCCGGTCGACCTGATCGACAATGGTGCGCTTGAACCCTCGGTCGCGGGGCCGCTGGCGGGCATGACCCTGCCGGTGCTCTTGGAGACGCTAAAGCCCGTTTTTGACGAACGGGGTGAGGATGCCGACGACCGCGCCTTCATGGCCGCCCTGCCTGTCGCGCGGGCCTTTGTGGAGGCCGCGATCAAGGGCAAAGCCGCCAAACGCCGGGCCGAGGCGATGGTGATGCAGGCGATTGAGGCGGCAGGCCGCGGGCGCGTCTTGGAACTGCCCACGGGCATGCCCTTCCGCTCGGCGGTGGAAAAGGCCGGGGCCGATCACCTGCTCTTCGTCGTGCATCCGCGCGGGGACGATTGGGCCCTGACCACGATCCGCAAAAGCGGTGATAGTTTCGAGGCCCGCGCCGATCTGCCCGAGGCTTGGGCCGGGCTAACGGATGCCGAATTGGAGGCCGCAAGCGGCGTGCCGGGGGCCAAGTTCTGTCATAACGCGCGGTTCATTGCCGTGGCGGCAAACCGGGACGCGGCGCTGCGCATGGCCGAACTGGCGGTTGCGGAAGCGGGGTAAGGCCGAGGCCCGAAAGGGCCCCGGGCGCAGTCACATATAGGCGTCGGAGGTCAGGAAAAACATCGTTTCGCTGACCTGAACCTCATGGGCAAACGTCCAGGTCGGCGCGTGGCGTTGGTAGCGGTCGGAGGCCATGAGCGCGCGAAAGGCGGCTTCGGTTCCCGGCCCCCATGCGCCGTCGATGGCCCCCTTGTAATAGCCCTCGTGTTTCAGGCTGTCCTGTACCATCCTGCGCGCGCCAAGGTCGCGGCTTTGGAACAGGGCGCGCACCTCGGCAAGGGTAACCTCCGCCGATTGCGCGCAGAGCGGGCTGACGCTCAACGACGCGGCACCGATGGCGGCGGCGGTGAAAAATCCTCTTCGCTTCATCGTAAATCCTTTCAAACTATGCCGAAGCCGGAATAAAAACGCGGTGGCCTCGGCGCCCCCTCCCCAGGGCGGCATTTTCAATGGGGCTTTGATGGAATCGAATTGCGGTTTTTTCTTGTCCGGTATTCGCTATTTAGGGGAATTTTCGGAATTAGTTCCCGTAAATGGATATGGCCGTGTAATTATCGTTGATCGCCCAGCCAGATCGACAGAAACCCTTCGGCTTGGGCGGCGGTCTCGGCTTCTTGCAGGGCATGCCTGCGGGCCTCGGCCCGGCGGTTGCGGATCAGGTCGATGCGCTTGGCCTCGGCGAAAAGCCCGTTCAGCCTGTCGTGGATCCCTGCGCTGTCGGCGCGCAGCCGCTCGGCCTCGGCTTCCTTGCGGTGGATGGTTTCCGAGACATTGCGGATGAAGGCCGAGACCACGCGCGTCGATTCCACGGCGTCGGGGTCACCCCGGTCGTTAAGCTGCTCCATGAGGCTGTGGCGTTCGTTCTCGATCTGGGTCAGCGCGCGGTTCACCTCGGCCATCTCCAGCGCGACATTCTCCATCTCAAAGCGTTTCAGCCGCGACAAAACAGCCAGCCCGTCGCCGCGCTTTGGCTTCACTGCTCTGTGCCCTGTGACAGAACGATGAGCCGCTCGCGCATCCGTTCCAGCACCTCGGCGTCGAGCAGCGGCAGCCCCTCCATTGGGGGGACATGGCCGATGACACCGTGGCGGCGCATGGAATTGGGCAACCGGGCCTCTGCTTCGGCGGCTGCGTCGACCTCTTCCGCGTCCTTTTCCTTGGCCGGTCCCGCCGCCAGCGCTGGCCCAGCCAAGAGCGCGATGAGTGCGATCAGGGGCAGGGGGCGCTTCATACCGCAGGCAGTTCGCGCTGCGAGGCCTCCACGGCGGAGAAGTTCGGCTGTTTCGTCGTGGGAATGTTGCCGCGGCCCAGTTCGATGCAGATGCTTGGCGGGTGGCCTGCCACGATGGCGACGATGACATCACGGATCACGGTATAGATCGCGCCGTCTTCCTCTTCGATCTGCTCCAACCGGCCCGCGATGGGCTGCACCATGCAATAGGCAAGGAAAACACCAAGGAACGTGCCCACCAAAGCGCCGCCAATCATTGCGCCAAGGATCTCTGGCGGTTTGTCGATCGAGGACATTGTCTTGATCACCCCCAGAACCGCCGCAACGATGCCGATGGCGGGCAGGCCGTCGGCCATGCTCTGGATCGCGCGGGCCGAAACGAGCGCCTCATGGTGGTGCTTTTTGATCTTTCGGTTCAACACGTCTTCCATCTGGAAGCGGTCGTCAAATTGCATCGACATCATGCGAAAGCTATCGGCGATGAGGTCGGTCAGGAAGTGGTCCTTCATCAGCTTGGGGTAGCGTTGAAAGATCGGGCTCGCTTCGGGGTTTTCGATATGCTCGTCCATCGCGACGATGCCCTTGGTCTTATAAAGACGCGCCAGTTCGAACATCAGCGCCAGCAGATCGTTGTAATCCGCCGCCTTCCAGCGCGGCCCCTTGATCACACGCATCACCCCGGCCAGCGATGACTTCACCACCGAGAAGGAGTTGGCGATCACGAAGGCCCCCAGAGAAGCGCCGCCGATCATCATGCCCTCGTAGGGGAGGGCGTGCAGGACGATGTCCATATTGCCCCCCGACAGCATGAAACCGCCAAAGACCAGACCGAAGACCATTACAAGACCAAGCAAGAGTGTCATTGCTGCACACGCCTCCAAAAAGAAACTATTCTTACTTTATCCTTGAGCGAATGGGTCTATACAAGTATTATCTAGGAAAGAACTTGGGTTTCTATGATGAATAGTGGTTTTTCGGTCAAAGAAGAGTTGAAGGATGATATCGACGCTCTGCAAGAGCCCGATGCCTTCGCCTATTTCGTCGATCCCTCCGAGCTTTCGGTGCTCGTGCCGGGCTGGCCCGAAGAGATGCGGCTGCTGCTGTGCATGGATGCCGCCGGTCTTTGCGAGTTCGTGGTCTTTCACAATGACGAAGAACATGCGGTTTTCGATCGGGTAGCGGATATCCTCGACCGTCCCGTGGGCAGCTTTGCCGTCAGCCCCGAGGTTGAGGGCCACCCCTGCCGTAGGCTGTTGTTTTCTGAGGAAAATGCGCTGTTGAAGGCCATTCAAGACAGCAAAACGCTTGAGGAAACGGCGGCGGATTATCTGATCAACTACAATTTCGCCCGCGAAGAGGGGCTGGATTTCGACGAGCTGATGCGTCAGCGGCCCGAATTGGACCAGTTCCAACGCGTTAGCACCAACAAGATCTTTCCCATCGGCAACCGCAAGCGCCGCAAGCTGCGCTCGGGCCCGCCCGAAGGCTATATGCCCTCTGCCGAGGTGCAGCCGGGGGAGTGTTTCTACGTCCGTCTTGAGATGTGGCTCGCCGGGGGGCGCATGCGAATCGCCTCCAACCCGGAACAGCCGCTGCCCATGGTGCCGACCTTGGTGCGTGACATCGCCTTTCGGGATGATTTCGCATCGGTTTATATCCCCCGTGACACGCTGGCGGCTGAGTGGCGGCCCAAGGATGACATGGTGATCGACATCCCGGCTGAGCTCTTCCCCGCAGGCTTTAGCGACAGCTGCGCGCGGCGCGAAGTGAAGGTCGCGGTCATGCCGCGCGGCATCTTTGTGGAGTTCGGCGCGCCGATCGAAGTGCCCCCGGCGCCCGAGCCTGAGTTGCTCGACCCCGCCGCATTGGCGCCGCAGCCGCCCGCGCCCCGCAAGAGCCTGTGGAAGTCCCTGCATGTGCCGCTGATCGCGGTGGCAGGGCTGGGGGTGACCGGTCTGTTCAGCACGATCATCGCCCAGACCACCGGCAATGACGTAGCCCCCGATCCGGCCCCGAAAAGCGCGATCTTCAAAACCGTCGCGCAGATGGAGCCGTGATGCATTCCGCACGATATGGCGAAAAAGTGCTTGCCAATGCTTGCGCGGGTTCCAAATACAATTCGAATCGTGATAAGAATAAACGGCGAAGAATTATTTATCTTTGCTACGTCCCTTGCGAAGCGCTCTTTGAATGCTTCGCGAACCTTGCAGAAGGCAAGATTAACTTAACAAGGAAGTTGCTTCATGCCTAATGTACCCCCCAAGCAGAATCTGAGCGATACCGCGATTGCGACCATCGTTTCGGGGTTCGCCAGCCGCAGCGACGTGACCATTGACGATATCCTGATCTTGGTCGAGCGTCTGCGCGCGACCCCCGCTGAGGCTCCCGCCACCGCATTGGCCAATATCCCCGCCGCCGCCGCCGTGGCCCCCGTCGCGCCCAAGGCGCAGGGCATGACCGCCGCACCGGGCGAGCAGCCGATGACCGAAGACACGATCTTTTGCCTGTGTTGCGGCAAGGGGTTCAAGATGCTGAAACGTCACCTCGGGGCCGAACATGGGCTGACTGAAGCGGAATACCGCGTGATGTTCAATCTGCCTGCCGACACGCCGCTGGTCGCGCCAAGCTATTCCAAGCGGAAGGCCGAATACGCCAAACGCGCAGGTCTGGGCAAATACAGCCGCGACAAATCGGACAACAACGCAGAGCTTTCCTGATCTGGCCCCCGTGCCCGATCTTGCGTAATCGGGAGGCCGCGTGATGGCTGACAAGAAGAACGCGATGATCATCATCAAGCGCTACGACGCGGAGGGCGGCCACGCCCACCACGGCGGCGGTTGGAAGGTGGCCTATGCGGACTTCATGACCGCGATGATGGCGTTTTTCCTGCTGCTGTGGATCCTCGCTGCCTCGGATGAGGAAAAGCTGCGCGGGCTGGCCAATTACTTTACCCCTACGGTGTCGGACGGCGGATCCTCTTCGGATGCGGCGGCGGACCTGCGCCCGTTGATGGCCGCAGGGGTGATGACCGGCGCGGTCGACAACACCGGCAATGTGCAAAAGCCGACCTTTGGCCGCGACAATCCGATGATGGTCTTCGACAGCCGCCTGCGTGACAAACCCGCCGCCGTGGTCGTGGAATATGCCGAAGCGCCCGAGCCCGCGGCGCCCGCCGATCCCGCCACACTCGCCGCGATTGAAGAATCCGAGCGCCGCCAGTCCGAGATCGACCGCATGGCCGAAGACATCGCCGAGCGGATCACCTCTGACAGCGCCCTGAATGATCTGGCGCGCAATGTCCGGCTGGAGAAATCGAACGGGGCGCTGACGGTGCAGGTGCTGGATCAGGATGAGCGGTCGCTTTTTGCGCGGGGCAGTGCGGACGTGACCCCCAAGACTCGCGAATTGCTGCTGGCCATTGGTGATGTGATCGCCGAACAGAACCAGCCGGTCGAGATCGTGGGTCATACCGATGCGGCCGCCTTTGGCGCGAATAATGGCTACACCAACTGGGAACTCTCGGCGGATCGCGCCAACGCCACGCGCCGCACGCTGATGGCCGCGGGCATTGCCGGGGCGCGCTTCATGCGGGTGTCGGGTGTGGCCGACACGCAACCGATCAACACGATCGATCCCTTGGCCCCGGAAAACCGGCGCATCTCGATTCGGCTGGTCTATCAAGCCGAGTAGTCCTTGTTTTCAAGGCTCTACCGGCCCGGTTGTGCGAATTTACAACCTTGGCAAAAGTGCGACATCCCTGCCGCTGATTCCCGAAAAATTGGCACGGTCATGTAAAATTGTTGACGGTCAAGGTCTTGCGATCTAGACCTTATGTAATAATCGAGCACCGGGCACCTAAAAAATCTTTAAAAATCGCCCGGATAAACCATGGACAGAACGTCCTGAACGAGGCGGAAATGCAGGTAAACTCACTTATAGGTGGCATCTGGAAGGGTGCCTGCCACATGGATTCATCGGCCGATGGCCGTCATTTCAACATGCTGATCCGGGCGCTGATTCCGGTTCAAGCTTCGGTCTTCGAGATGCAGGATTGGGCCGGTCATCCGGTGGCAATGCCAGATTGCATCGAACCGATCCCGGGCATTTGCCTTGGCGATATCCTTGCCGAAGAACTCGACGCCGATGTGCCTTATGGCTCGCTCGTCGTTATTCGCAAAAGCGACAATTTCACCAATATTTCCCAAGCCGCCGGTGCGCTGGTGGGCGAAGTGCTGATCGGGATCATCGGGCGCGGCCTGTTCCCGATGATGGACGAAGACAGCGTTCTGCACGCTTTGGGGCAGGCCTACCATCACGCCGCCGAGGCGGATGAGCTGCTCAGGCTTGGGCTTGAGCCCGCCGCCTTCCGCATGGGGCTGAGCACGGTTTTGGGGCAGTACTGGGGCCGTCCGGTCGACAGTCATTCAGTCTTTGCAGCCCCTGCCGAGGGCGCGCAGATCTCGCTGCGTGCGCTGACCGGGACAGAGACGCCCGTGACCCTTAACCAGTGGACCCTGCGGCTGAAAGCCCTCGTTGAGGCGCGGAGCGCACGCCGCGCCTTTGAAGATCAGCGCGGGAACGTGCGGATCTCCTGATCCTACAAGAGCCTTCGGAATCCCGCCGTGGATCCCAAGTTGGAGGACGTCAGATGATCGCTCAACTTCAGGCAGCACCTGCGGTGCCGAATGCCGCAGGTCTCGGGCAGCCCTCGGAGAAGGGGGCTGCCGAAGGTTTTGCCGCCCTGATGCAGGGGTTGGCCGGGCAGGGGGCCGCGTCGGAGGCGCAGGGCCAAGACGTGCAAGCCGCCGCGCCAGAGGTGGAAGCCGCTCCCGATCCGCTGCCCGAGGACATCGACCTTGAGACGGCAGAGGGGCTGATGGCCCTGATGGATCACACCCTCGCGGGGTTGGAGGAGACCAGCCAGCAAATCACCCCGAAAGCTGCCCTCGCCGCATTTGCCGAAGCCTTGGGCGAAGCGCCGCCTGAAAACCTCGGCGCGCTGGAGGCGGTGGCGCAGTTGGATGATCCTAGCCTTGAAGCCGCATTGGAGGAGAGGATCGCCGGTGCCCTGCGCCTGCCCACCCCGGCGAGCCAATTGAGCATCGCCTCGGCCGCGCTGCCGGTTGTGGGACGTATGGCCATGGGGCAGGCCCAGCAGGGGGCCCGCGTGATGCCCCCCGAAGGGGGCGCGCCGGTGTTGCAGGCCGAAGGCCCTGCCGAACAGAGCGGGTTTAAAACGGTCCTGCCGAGTGAGGGACCGGCCCCGAGAGCCGCCACCGTGGGGGCGACAGAACCGCCCCTCGCCGCGAAGGCCGAGGGCAGCACGACCGCCCCCAAGGTGGACTTGAGCATTGAAGCCGCAGACCCGCGCCTCACAGCCGCCGCCGAGCGTTTCAGCGCCGCTGTCGATGCCGCCAAGGCCGCCCAGCCCGGCGCAAATGCCCCGGCGGCAGAGGCCGTCCTGCGCGAGGTCGCGGCGTTGACCGCGCCGCAGGCACCGCAGAGCGAGGGGCTACGCCTCAGCCCGCCGCAGCCCACGCCGGCCCCCGCACCGAACCCTGCCGCCGCGCCGGAAGAACAGCTTCGCCAGCACGTCAGCCAACAGATCCGCAGCCTCGATACGGCGGACAACAAGCTGCGTTTCTCGCTCTCCCCCTACGGTATGGGAGAGATCGAGATCGAGGTTGTGCGCAGTGAGGCGGGGCGCATGCAAATCGCCATGACCACCGAAAGCGCCTCGGTCCTGAACATGCTGCGGCAAGACCGTGAGCAACTGCTGGACGCGCTGCAATCGCGCGGCATCAGCGCCGAGAATGCGGACCTCGATTTTCAGACCTTTGGCGACCGGGGCCGCAACGGCGGGCAGCAACAGGGCCCCGAGTACACCAAGACCACAGCACAGGCCGATGATGCGCAGGGCGGTGACGCCGCGCCCACGGCCCAGACCTCCAGCCCCCGCCTCGGCGCCGGGCAGCTAGATATCCTCACCTGAAAGGCGAGACCATGATCGACGCGACCACAGCAAGCACCCTGAGCACCGCCAACACTTCGGCGGCGGCGACCTCATCCGCTGAGCTTCAGGAAAGCTACAACAGCTTTCTCACCCTGCTGACGGCGCAGATTTCGAACCAAGACCCGCTGAACCCGGTGGATTCGACGCAGTTCGTCTCGCAATTGGCACAGTTGACCCAAGTGGAGCAAAGCATCGCCACCAACGCGAGCCTTGAGCAAATCTCGACCATGCTTTCCACCGTGGGCGCAATGTCGGACCTGCAATTGATCGGGCGCGACGTGTTGGTGCCCTCGACCCAAGTGCGCATGACCGAAGATGAATTCCCGCTGAGCTACCAGCTCAACGCCGGGGCGGAGGAGGTGACCGTTCGGATCTTCTCCGAAGACGGCACGCTGATCCGCGAGATGCCCGGCCCCTCCACCGCCGAAGGGGAGGTGATCGACGTGGAGTGGAACCGCCTCGATTCCGTGGGCCTGCCGGTGCCGCCCGATACCTTCCGGGTTGAGATCACGGCGACGGATGCCGAGGGCAACGATGTGGGTGTCACCCCGCTGACCCGGTCCGAGGTGACGCGGGTGAACTTCACCGCCTACGGGCCGGAGTTGGAACTGGATAACGGGGAATCCGTGCTGTCGAACGTGGTGCGTTCGGTTCTGTAAACCTGCGCTGTGGCGCGTGTCAGAGCCGCGCCACATCTTGTTTGTAAAGCGATACGAACATCACATCATCGACGCCCTTATGCTCTTTGCTGATCAGATCCCGCAGCAGCCGCGACAGGGCTTCGCTGTCGATCGCCACGCCGCGCAGCACGGCGCTTTCGGCGGCTAGGTTCATCGCCTGCAAGAGCGAATCGCGCATCCGCGTCGCGTCTTCCACGCGGCGGTAGCGTTCGGCCAATTCCAGTGACCCCATCTTGAGCGCAAAATCTGCGACCACATAAGAGACGCTGTTGGTCTTCTCCACCGGGATGGTCATCTGCCCAAGGCGCACCACCGTGCGGTCCTTGGCCAGTTCATAACTGTCCATCGGCGCGTGATCATCGCCCTTGGCGGATTTCTCACCTTTATCGCCATGGGCGTCTTTCTCGGGCGCATGGGCGGCGTCCTTTGCCGTCTCCTTTGCGTCATAAGCGGTCTTGTCATCACTCTTTGTCCCCGCCGCTTCGGCTGGGGCAGGGGCGAGGGCCAGACCGGCGCCATAGCCTGCACCCATGCAAAGCAAGGGGAGTGCTATAAATGCGATTGCTGCCTTTTTCATGTTCGACCTTTCCTGAGCTTTCGTCAGGTTTAACGGTCGATTGCGACGGCAATGGTCTCACTTTGTGACCAAGTCAGGAATTAATAGGGCAGGATCACATCCATCGCGTCTTCGCCGTAGCTGCGCTCTTGCGCGCGCGACAGCGTGCCTCTGCCGCCATAGGCGATGCGGGCTTCGGCGATCTTGTCGTAAGAAATGGTGTTGTCATCGCGGATGTCGGCAGGGCGCACGATCCCGGCCATGCGCAGCTCGCGCAGCTCCTGATTAACCAGTATTTCTTGGCGTCCCGCGACGACGAGCGTGCCGTTTGGCAGCTTGTCGATCACCAAAGCGGCGACTTTGAGCTCGATCCGTTCATTGCGCGAAATGGCACCTGACCCGCTGGCCTCCGAGGCCGATCCCACCTCGACGATATCGCCGCTCGGCAGATCGGCGGCGCTGATTCCGGGCAGAATTGCGGCAATTTTCGCGCCATAGCCAAAGAATGTCGGGAATCCGACCGAGCTTGCCCCCTCGCGCTCTCGGTCCGTCGAATTGCGCAGCTGTGCCCGGTCGTCGATGGAGATCACGACCGTCACGATATCGCCGATGTCGTCGGCGCGCTGGTCGGAAAACAGCGGCTGGCTGCGCGCGGTAAAGAGCGAGGCTTTCGCACTGCCGCGCCGGGGCGGCTCCATCGCGACGGCGGGCATCGGCACCTGCACGCGGGCGACCTCGGGGATGGCTTGGCCATCCACCACGATTGGGGAGGGCTGAGGATCGCGGTCGAAATGATCGGCGGTATCGCAGGCGGACAGGGCAAGGGCGGCACCGAACATCAAGACAGAGGAGCGCGCGAAAGCGGTGGTCATCGTAGGATCTCCACGGTCCCTTCGCCGGTGGCGATGCCGGTGACCGTTTTGTTGCTGACAAGGTTCACGATACGGATTTCCTGCCCCTCATGCGCGTCATCAAGCGCGCGCCCGGGTGAGGAGAGGGCCAGAAGCCCGTCGCTGAAATAGATCTCCACCCGTTCGCCCCGGTTGATGACCAGCGGCTGAATGATGGACTGCGTCTGAATGGGCCGCCCCGGTGTCAGCACGCGGCGCACCTGTTTGCCGACGACCTCTTCCATATCCGTCATCACATAGGCGCCGATCCTGCCCACGGGCAGGCGCATGACGGTCAGGTCGTCTTCCATGATGATGTCATCGGGCAGCAGGCGGGTGATGGGCACAGGGACCGGCATGGTAACAAGGGCATAGCCCGCGATGCGCTGCACCTCGCCCGTCTCAAGCACCGCATTGGCCAGAAACTTGCCGCTGCGCGGGTCCATCCAGAACTCGGCCAGCGTCAGCACCTCTTCGGCGGGGGCGTCCTTGACCGTGATCTCGAAGGCACCCTCTTGCGGCAGGCTGTCGGCGTAGTCCACCCGCGCGCGTTCCTCGACCAATACGCCGATGGGCGCCGAAAGGGCAGGGCCCGTCAGCGCCATCAGGCCAAGGAAGAGGGCGGCGAGCCGTCGCATTAGCGGATTTGGTTCGCAGCCGAGAGCATCTGGTCTGCGGTCTCGATGGATTTGGAGTTCATCTCATAGGCGCGCTGCGCCGAGATCAGATCGGTGATCTGCTGGATGACATTCACGTTGGACGCCTCAAGATAGCCCTGACGGATCATCCCCGCGCCCGGATCGCCGGGGTTCACCACCTGCGCCTCGCCCGAAGCTTCGGTCGCCAGCAGGAAGTTGTTGCCCACCGGACGCATCCCCGGCTCATTGACGAAGGTGGTCAGGTTGAACTGGCCAAGTTCCACCGGCACGGGATCATTCTCAACATAGGCCATGACGACGCCCTGTTCGTTGATCTCGACCGCCGTGGTGTTTTCGGGCACGACCATGCCGGGCTCGACGCGGTAGCCCTGCATTGTCACGATCTCACCCTCGGGGGAGAGTTGGAACGACCCGTCGCGCGTATAGGCGGTGCCGCCATCGGGCAGCGTGACCGAGAAATAGCCCCGCCCGTCAATGGCGACGTTAAGCTGGTTTTCCGTGGCCACCATGCCGCCTTGGGTGTTCAGCCGCACGGTGCCAGCGGTCTGCACGCCCATGCCGATGTCGATGCCCACGGGGCGGGTCGATCCGGCCTCTGAGGTGACGGCGCCTTCGCGTTGCATGGATTGATAGATCAGATCTTGAAAGGCGGCGCGGCTGGCCTTGAACCCGGTGGTATTCGCGTTGGCGATGTTGTTCGAGATCACATCGACATTGGTCTGCTGCGCCATCATGCCCGTCGCGGCGATGCTGAGTGCCTTCATTGTCTCGTTCCTTCCGTTTTACGGATGTCGGGTCAGACCGCCTGTCCGATCCGTTTGAGCGAGTCGCGGCGCAGGTCGTCCGCATTGCCCATCATGGTATTGGTGCGCTCATAGGCGCGTTGCACGTCGATCAGCCGGGTCATCTCGCGCACCGGGTTCACGTTGCTTAGCTCAAGCGTGCCTTGGCGCACCTGCACGGCCTCTGCGACGGCGGGTTTCGCGGCCCCCTCGGGGGCGACGAGCATGCCGCCGCCAAGGCGCTTGTAGCTTTGGATTTCAGGGATATTGAAAACGCCGATCCGCCCCAGCGGTCCGGTCTCACTGCCCGAAATGGTGCCATCTTCGGAAATGTTGATATCACCCATGCCCGCAGGGGGCAGTTGGATCGGCGCACCGCCCGCGTCGAGCACTTTGGCCCCCGACAGCAGCGTCAGATTGCCCTCAGGGTCGATCGCAAAGCTGCCATCGCGGCCAAAGGCCTGTTGCCCGTCGGCGGTTTGATAGCTGAACCACCCCTCACCATGCAGCGCCACGTCCAGCGGGTTGCCGGTCTGCGACAGCGCGCCGGGGCGGGTGTCGATGTACGAGCCGGTATCGCTGACAAAAGCCGCCTGATCGTCGCCAAGCGCGGTGTTGTCCTGCAACAGCGCCTCGAACACCACATGTTCGCCCTTGTAGCCCGCGGTGCTGGCGTTGGCGATATTGTTGGCGGTGATGTCCAGTTGGCGCTGGAGGGAAGTCGCCAGCGACATGCTGATATGGCTGGTTTCCGTCATAACGGGCCTCAGTTTGGGCAAGGATGGCGTGACATTATGAAGATCAGTGTGAAATAAAGAATGGATCTTTACAAGAATAAAGTGCATCTATTCATATAATGAAGCATCTGCACAACATTGTTCTTGGCCTGTCTTTGCTCCTGGCCCCGGCCGCGACGGCGGAGGAGGGTGCTGTCTTTGCGCCTCTATCCATGGCCGAGCAGGGGGAGCAGGACTTTCTCGCCACGCGCGAAGCATTGATGACGCAGCTGGCAGAGGTCTCCGCGCCGGAGGATCCTGCGCGGGCCGAGGTGTTGCTGGGGCTGGCGGAATTGCACCTTGCTTGGATGATGCGCCCCGAGGCGGCGGGCTTTCTGGAGGCGCTCGACGCCGAAACACTCTCCGGCGATGCCGCGCGGCGGCACCGGACCCTGAGCCTCGCGCTCGCCCTGCTCGACGGGGGCGCAGGTGGCGATCTGGGGCAGGCGGTGTCATGGTCCGTCGGCTGGGGGCAGGGGCAGGCTCTGCGCGCAGCGGCCTTTGTCCGGCTGGGCGCGGTGGAGGAGGCGGCGCGCTTGATGCCGCGCACCTTGGAAAGCCTCGCCGACCTGTCGCCAGCCATTCAAGCCGCCGTTTTGCCCGACCTGCTCGAAGCGGCGCTGGAGGCCGAGGATTGGGAGGTGGCGCAGGCATTGGCCGCGCAATTCCCCGACCATGCCGAGCTGCGCGATGGCCCCGCCTATCGCTACCTTCTGGCCCGCGCCTCAGAGGTGTCGGGCGATCTTTTGATGGCTTTCGAAGGCTATGTCCAAGCCGCACAGGGCCGCGATGCCTATGCGCAGCGGGCGCGGCTCGCGCTGGTCCGGATGGGGCGCGAGACCGAGACCCTGCCGGGGCAGGACGCGCTGTCTTTGCTGAAAACCGCGCGCTGGATGTGGAGCGGGGATGCCCTCGGGCGCGAAGGCGCGCAGCTTTTGGCAGAGGTCGCCGCAGAGCAGGGCGACACCGATACCGCCTTGTGGGCGCTGCATAATTTGCTGCGCACCGCCCCTGAAGAGGAGGCCGGGGCGCTACGCGCACAGGCGCGGGCGATCTACGGTGCCTTCTATGCCGCTGGGGCGGCGGGGGAGATCGACCTTGGGCCATTTCTTGAAGGGCACACCCGTATCAGCGCCCGCTGGCGTTTCGATCCGGGCTTTGTCGGCCATGCCATGGCCGTGCCGCAACGCCTGCTAGATACCGGGATGACCGCCCTTGCGGCGCGGGAGTATCGCGCGCTGCGCGAAATGGCCCAGACCTTGGAGCGGGGCGGGGCGACTGCCCCCGATGCCAGTCTTATGGCCCGCTTGCGGCGCGGTGAGGCCCGCGCGCTTTTGGCAGGTGGGCAGGCGGATGCGGCAGTGGACCTGCTCAGCGGCTATGCCGACGATCAGGGCGCCGAGGCCGAAGCGCTTTTGGTCGAAGCCTTGGCGCAGGCGGGCCGGTCGGATGAACTCGCCGCCCTGCGTCTGCGCGCCCAAGACATGGACCTGCGCCGCAGCCGCGCGGTGGCCCTCTACGAGACCGGCAAATGGGGCGCTGCACGGCAGGCCTATCTTGAGATGTGGGAGGCGCACCCCCAGCAGTTTGCCTTTGCCGACGCCACGCGACTGACCCTCGCCGCCTATCAGGCGGGCGACAGTGATACGGTTGCAAGGGCCGCCACGGCCTTTCCCGCGCTGGCCGACCTGCCCGGCTGGGCCGAGATCGCCACAGGGCTGGGCGCGCGCCCTGCCGAAGAGGGGCCGCTGGGGTCAAACGTGATGCGGCTGAGCATGGAGAGCGCGGACCGTATCCTAGATGCCGTGACCAAGGTCACGGACGTCAAGGAAAGTCAGTGACATAAATATCAAATACAAATTTTATTCTTGCTTTAGTCATGAAGAATCGGCTTTCTCATGTATAAGTCAAGAATAACAAGAACGAGCAGGATCAAGTCATGAGCATTACAAGCGCCCTTCAGATCGGGGTCAGCGGGTTGCAGGCCAACTCCTCCCGCGTCCAGAATATCTCTAGCAATATCGCCAACGCCAATACCGTGGGCTACCGGCGGACCTTCTCGGAATTCGTGACACAGAACACCGGGTCGACGCAGGCGGGGGTGCTGACGGATGTGCGCGCCGATATCTCGGCCAATGGCAATATCATGGGCACGGGGCGCTCGACCGACTTGGCGGTGCAGGGTGACGGCTTCTTCGTCGTCTCGCGCAATCCCAACGATCCTGTCGAATCCAACTACTACCTGACCCGCGCCGGTTCCTTCACCCCGGATCAGAACGGCAACCTGCGCAACTCGGCGGGCTATTTCCTCTCGGGCTTTCCGACGGATGCCAGCGGCGCCACGGGCAGCGTCAGCAGCACCAGCTACAATGACCTCAGCACCGTCAATGTGGCGAGCTATCAGGTGCAAGGCACGCCCAGCACCCGCGTTGGCGTTTCGGGCAATGTCCCCGCGCAGGAAACCGGCGCTGGCACCACCGGTACGGCCTTTGAATCCACCCTGCGCTATGTGAACCAATTGGGCGGCAGCGATGCGCTGAACCTGTCTTGGACACCGGGGGCCACGGCCAATGAATGGACCGTCAGCATCAGCGATGAGGCAGGCAACAGCTACGGCGATGCGACGGTGAATTTCACCGACAGCGGCGTCAATGCAGGCAGTCCGGCGAGCTACACGCCCGGCACCCTGCCGATTGATCCCGCGACCGGCGTGGTGACCCTGCAAATCAACAACGGCGGCACCCCCCAACCGCTTGAGATCGACTTCGGCGCGCCCGGCACTTTTGAGGGGATGACCCAATTCTCGGGCGATTACACGCCCCCGGCCTTTTCGGATGACGGCACCGAGACCGGTAGCCTTGAGCGGGCCGAGATGAGCGACAGCGGCATCCTTTACGGCGTCTTCGACAACGGCCAGCGCCGCGCGCTGTTCCAAGTGCCGCTTGCCAATGTCGCCAACCCTGACCAGATGCGCTCGGTCGACGGCAACGCCTATGTGGCGACCCGGGATTCCGGCGCGGTGAGCATCGGCAACCCGATGTTGAACGGTCTGGGCAGCATCAATAGCGGGGCGCTCGAAGGCTCCAACGTGGATATCGCGGAAGAGCTGACCGACCTGATCCAGACACAGCGGGCCTATTCCTCAAGCGCCAAGATCATCACCACCAGCGATGAGATGCTGAGTGAAACGCTAAGCATCAAACGCTAACCCGGTGCATGAATGAGCATCTCATCTGCCTTTAGCATTGCCCGCAGCGGGCTGAGCACGACAGAGGGTCGCGCCAACCTCGTTGCGGGCAATATCGCCAATGCGCAAACCGAAGGCTACGTCCGGCGCGAGGCCGCGCAGGTCACGACCAACGGTCAAAGTGGCACGGTAGAGTTGCGCATTGCGCGGCAGGTGGATGAACGCCTTGCAGGCATGTCGCGGAATGCTTCGGCTGAATTGGGCCGCGCTTCTGCAACCAGTGAGATACTCGGCAGCTATCTGATCACTCTGGGCGAGCCGGGCGATGAAGTCTCCCCCGCCGCTCGTTTGGCGGAGTTTCAGGCGGGCCTCGACCTTCTGGCCAACAACCCCTCCGACCCCGCCGCGCAGAACGACCTTTTGTCGCGCAGCGAGACCTTGGTGCACAGCATCAACGAGGCCGCCATCGGGCTTGAGGCCAGCCGCGCACAGGCCGGTGACAGTCTGGTGGCGAGCGTGGCCGAGGTAAACGCGGCGCTCTCGGATATCGCTGCGTTGAACGAACGTCTGGCCCTTGCCGGGACCGATCCCACCGGCACCAGCGGGCTGATGGATGAGATGAACCGCCGCCTTGATGCTTTGGGCAGTCAGATGGATTTCCAAAGCCGTTGGGAAGCGGATGGAACGCTGACGCTGCACACCACCGGCGGTACGGAGTTGGTCTATGGCGAAACCGCCGTGCCGCTCAGTGCCAACCCCGAGACGGGGCGGCTGATGGCAGGGGACATCGACATCACGCCAAACAGCCCCACCGCGCGCGGGTCGGACAGTGGCCGCCTTGCGGGGCTGAGCGGGCTGATCGCCAATGACCTGCCGCAGATGAAGCTGCAATTGGATGAACTCGCCCGCGGGCTGGTGCAGAGTTTCGAGGCCGCCGATGCCTCCGTCGGGGCCGGGCAGCCGGGGCTTTTCACCGATGCAGGCGGCGCTTTCGATCCGGCGCAGTTGGACGGGCTGGCCGGGCGGCTTGCGCTCAATGACAGCGTCCAGCCCGACAAGGGCGGTGCGCTTTGGCGTCTGCGCGACGGTGCCGGTGCAACGGTGCCCGGGGAGCCGGGTGATACCACGCAATTGAACGCTTTTGTCGACGTGCTTGAGACGGGCATGACTTTCGACGCCGCGACCGGTCTCAGCACCAATGCGCGTCTTGGGGATTTTGCCGCCGATCTGGTCAGCCAGCAGAACGTGCTGCGGGTCGGCGCTGACGCGCAGGCCGAAACGGCGCGCGTGCGCCTGATCACCTTTGAAGACAACCGCAGCAGCATCGAAGGCGTGAACGTCGATACCGAATTGCAAAAGCTTCTGGAAATCGAACAGGCCTACGGCGCGAATTCGCAGGTGCTCACCAGCCTGAGCGATATGCTCGACACCCTTTTGGCCAGCGTGTGAGGATAGGATGACCGAGATTTCCCGCGCCGTCTCCACCGCTTTGCAAAGCCTGCGCCAGCGCGAACAGACCAGCCGCCTCGCCGCCGAGATCTCGGACGTGTCGAAAGAGGTGACGACCGGGCTGAAGGCCAACCCCTATGACGATCTGGGCCATCGCTCTGCCGATGCCATTGCCATTCGGATGCAGATCACCCGCAACGATGGTTTCCTGACCTCCAATACGCTCTTGGATCGCCGCTTTCTCGCCGTCGAAACATCGCTTGGTGCCATGCGCGACGTCGGTCAGAGTGTGCTTGAGCAAGCCTTCACCACCGACAACGCGGGCGGGCTTTCGGCGACCTATCTGTCGCAGGCCGCGCGCACGGCGCTTGATCGCGTGTTGGAGCGTGCGGCGGTCAGCGACAGTTCCGGTTTCCTGATGTCGGGCACCCGCAGCGACACCAACCCGCTGCAAGCTTGGGATGAGATCAACCCGCGCACCGGCGAATCCTCGGCCATCGCGGTGGATCACATGATCGGCGGCCCTCTGACCGATGTGGCGGATGTGCAGCGCGCCATCGATGACCTCAAGGCGGGCTTTGGCGACAGTTCGGTGTTCTTCAACCATAATTTCGAGAACACCTTTTACAACGGCGCGCCGTCGGGCAATCCGCCGCTGACCTCGCGCACGTCTGAGACCCAGACCCTGACCCAAACCGCCCAAGCCAATGACCCGGCAATCCGCGATCTGGTCCGAGGGCTGGCGATGCTGAGCGCGGTAAACCCCAGCGACATCCCCGATGAGGCCGCCCGCGATGCGTGGCTGAGCGAGGCGCGCAGCGCCATCGGGGCGGGGCTTGAAGGGCTGACCGATCTGGAAACCCAGACCGGCCTGAAACGCGCACAGCTGGCCGATACGATCGCGGCTCAAGAAAGCCGGGCGCTGTTTCTGGACGGGGAGGTGATGAACCTCGAAGGGGTCGACCAATATGACGCGGCCACCCGTCTGACCCAATTGCAGAACCAACTCGACTCCAGCTTTGCCATCACCGCGCGGCTCTCGCGCCTGTCCTTCCTGAACTACCTCTAACCGGAACCGCCCCATGAACGCCTTGTTTAAACTTTTGCTGATCGGCCTCACCTTCGCGCTCGCCGCGCCGGCGGCAGCACAGGTGCGGATCAAGGATATCGTCACCGTCGAGGGCGTGCGGTCGAACCAATTGGTCGGCTACGGGCTGGTCGTGGGGCTGAACGGCACGGGCGACAGCCTGCGCAACGCGCCTTTCACCGAACGTGCCATTGAGGGCATGCTAGAGCGGCTCGGCATCGGCAACCTGACCGAAGATCAGATGCGCACGGCCAATACCGCCGCCGTCATGGTCACCGCCTCCCTGCCGCCCTTCGCGCGGGCCGGTAGCACCATCGACGTGGTGGTCTCTTCGCTGGGTGATGCGTCATCGCTGCGCGGCGGCACGCTGATCGTCACCCCGCTGACCGCGGCCGATGGTGAGATCTACGCCGTGGCCCAAGGCCCGATTGCCGTCGCCGGTTTCGCCGCACAGGGGCTGAACGCCTCCATCGTCGAAGGCGTGCCCACGGGCGCGCGGATCGACAATGGCGCCATCGTCGAGCGCGAGGTCGATTTCGACTTTAGCGAGATGAACAGCATCAAACTGGCTCTGCGCAACGCCGATTTCGTCACCGCACAGCGGGTCGAGGCGGCGATCAACCAAGCCATGGGTCCGGTCGCCAAGGCCATCGATTCGCGCACCATCACCGTATCGGCCTACGGCAAAGGATCGTTGATGGAGACGATGGCCCTGATCGAGCCGCTGCAAGTCCAGCCCGATCAGGTCGCCAAAGTGGTGATCGACGCGCGCTCCGGCACCATCGTCATCGGGGCCAATGTTCGCATCGACCGTGTCGCTGTCAGCCAAGGCGGGCTGACCGTCACCGTCCGCGATGATTTCAACGTGAGCCAGCCCGAATCGCTGTCCATCGGCGGGACCACCGTGGTGGTCCCGAATTCCTCGGTCGGCGTGGAAGAGAAAGACGCGAAATTCGCTGTCATCGACGGGTCGGTCAGCCTGCAACGGCTGGTCGACGGGCTGAACGCCATCGGCGTCGGCGCGACCGAGACGATTTCAATCCTTCAAGCCATCAAGGCGGCGGGCGCTCTGCATGCCGACCTTGAGATCATCTAGGGGCAGGTCATGGAATTCCCATCTTTCCCAATCCCCGCACCGACCCCGGCGGCCAAACCGGCAGCGCCGCAGACCGATGCCGTCACCGCCGAAAAGGCGCAGGAGTTCGAGGCCATGTTCCTCGGCCAGATGGTCGATGAAATGCTCTCGACCGTGGACATCGGCAGCTTCGGCGGGGGGCATGCCGAAGAGACTTGGCGCAGCTTTCTGTCCAACGCGATTGGCGAAAGCATCGCCGAGCAGAACAGCACCGGAATCGCCCGCACAATTGAAACTGCCATGCAGCGCTATCAAACGGGGGCCGACCGATGAGCGATCCGCGCAAAGCACTCGCCGCCGTTGACGCATT
The DNA here is from genome assembly GCF_043557045.1 of Sulfitobacter sp. 1A15258. Taxonomy (NCBI): domain Bacteria; kingdom Pseudomonadati; phylum Pseudomonadota; class Alphaproteobacteria; order Rhodobacterales; family Roseobacteraceae; genus Sulfitobacter; species Sulfitobacter sp. 1A15258. The sequence continues at coordinate 332,926 of NZ_JBIFFK010000002.1, forward strand.
GGGCAATCTGCTGCGCCGCGAAATCGCCGCGGTCGAGGGCGGGGCGTTCAACCAGCTGGTCGAATTCGCCAGCGAAAAAGCCCGACTCACCGCCGTCTTGGAAGAGCAACTCAGCCACGATCCCGAGGCGGTCAGCAAAGATAAATTGCGCGATCTGAAAGATCTGATCGCGCGCGATCATCACCACCTGCAATTGGCCCGCCAAGCCACGTCAGAGATGATCTCACAGGTTTCCCAAATCCGGGAAAAGCACAGCATTGCAGGCATTTACGGCCGAAGCGGTGCGAAACGTGACAACCGCGCAACACTGATGGCAACCGTGGACAAAAGTTTCTGAATTGCCTCAATGTTGCCAGTTTTTCGCGTAAAAACGTAATCAAGCGGGTTCGCCCCGCAGTTGTCAGAAAGACGACATAACGAACTAGAATAGTCTGGAAAAAGAATATGTCTTCGATCAACACAAACACATCCGCAATGAACGCTCTCGCAACTCTGCGGAATGTGAATTCGAACCTTAACCAAACCCAAGACCGAATCTCCACTGGTCTTAAAGTCACCTCGGCCAAAGACAACGCTTCGTACTTCGCTATCTCCGAAGGAATGAAGGGCGACAGCGGTATGACCAAAGCTGTCAACGAGGGTTTGACGTTAACGAAAAACTCAATCGCTACAGCACGTGTCGGGGCAGATTCTTTCAAAGATCTCGCAGCACAGTTTGCTGAAAAGGTACTGACAGCGCAAAACAACAGCACCGGCCTTGGCGATATCGAAACAGACTTGAAAGCTCTGGTCGCTTCGATGGAGACCACGATCAGCCAGTCTACCTTTGCTGGTGATGATCTGGTTAATGCCACAGGCACTGCCAAGGGTGATGGCGCGGGTGGCGACGCCACTGTCGTTATCGATGCGGCTACCGGTGTGCTCAGCTACGAAGATTCTAGTAATGCAGCTGTTGCGGCACCAGTCGCTGTAACCGAAACCCGTTCTGTAACTACAGGTATTACCCGTACGGGTGCGACAATCGAAACGACCTCCATCGACGTGGAGACGGTCGACCTACATGATATGATGAAGAAGTTTGAGGCCATTGCTACGAATTTCGAAACCAACGCTGGTAACGCTACAACTGGCGCGGCGTTTCTAGCAAAGTCCCTCGAAAACGCTGACGGTCTTGCAACGTCTGCTGTCGATGCTTCTACCAGCTTGGGCATCTCCGAAAAGTCGATCGAAATGCAGCAGGAGTTCCTGACCAAGCTCTCCGACAACCTCGACGCGGGCGTTGGCGCGATGGTTGACGCCAACATGGAAGAAGAAGCCGCCCGTCTTCAGGCGCTTCAGGTTCAGCAGCAGCTGGCATCGCAGTCCCTGTCGATCGCCAACCAGGCACCGCAGAACATCCTGAGCCTGTTCCGTTAAGGATTAGGGTTTTCGGGGCCAGAGCCTAGCGCTTTGGCCCCGGTCCAACCGCCTCAGAATTTGCGGTTGGCAGGCAGCAAACGATAAAAACAAGGAAGAATTCCTATGGGGCTGGCAGCATACAAACGAACAATTCGCGAAAGCGAAACCCCGCGGCAGATCGAGCGCCGCATCCTGAGCCGTGTCACACATGACCTTGCCGAAAAGGGCCAAGGCTTTGATGCGACAGACGATAAGAGCGAGCGGTTAAATATCCTCGCCTCCGGTCTGCGCGATGCAATTTACGAAAATCAACGGTTCTGGTCGGCCCTGCGCTTTGACCTGTCCGAGCCGGAAAACAAGATGCCCGACGGGTTGAAAGCCTCGCTCATTTCCATCGCGCTTTGGGTAGACCGTCACAGCACCGCGCTGATGGCTGGCGAAGGCCGCTTGGCGGGTCTCGTCGAGATCAACGGCAATATCGCCGCCGGTCTGGCCGGGCAGGCCGCGCCGCAGATGCAGGAGGTGTAAGATGCTGAAACTCACCCTCCGCCCCCGCGAACGCGTTGTTGTAAACGGCTGCGTCATCCGCAACGGCGACCGCCGCCAAGCGCTGACGGTCGAGAACCGCGCCGACATCGTGCGCGAGTCCGATCTGTTGAAGCCAGATGCGGAATCCACGCCCGTCTCCAAGGTCTACTTCTTGGTGCAGACTGCGCTGATCCGTCCCGATACACGCGATCAAATCCTGCCGATGATCCAGCAGGGCTTGGCCGATCTGGCCTGTTGCTTTGGCGCAGACATGCGCGCCCGGATCATGGAAGCGGCGAATTTCGTCTCCATGGCCGATTTCTACAAGGCGATGAGCGAGCTGCGCGCGGTGCTCAAATACGAGACCGAGCTCATGCAGCTTCGCCCGGTGCCGCCCGCCTCTAGCCATGAGGCCGCGCACGCATGATTTCGCTGGGCGGCATGGGCACGCAGGTGGCGGTCAAACTGTTTGACGCAACGCGCGACAAACAACTCGACCTTGCCGCCAGCAATGCTCTGAACGCCCGGCAGATCGAAGCCTTTGAAGAGCGTATTGGCAGCATCTCTTCCCCGCAGGAACTGATTGCCGATACGGAAGTCTATACTTTCGTCATGCGGGCCTTCGACCTTGAAGATCAGATCTTTGGCAAGGCGATGATCCGCAAGACGTTAGAGAGCGATATCACCGACAGTTCCGCGCTGGTGAACCGGCTCAGCGACCCCAAGATTCGCGAGATGTATCTCACTCTGGGCTTCACGCCCGGAGGGGGCAGCAGCGAAAACCTCGATAAGGTCGATTGGCAGGCCGAGATGATCGACCGCTTCAAGGAACGTTTCGTGCTGAACGAGGCCGGAGAGGACAACGAAGGCGCGCGGATCGCCTTGGAGTTCAAATCCAAAGCCGCTGAGATCGACTCTTGGCTCGACGTGCTGAAGGACGAAGACCTCGGCAAATTTATGCGCCGCGCCCTTGGTGTGCCGGATGAGGCGATTCAAGTCGATCTCGACCGTCAGATCGCACTTTTCGAGCAGAAGTTCGACATCGAAAAGCTGCAAGACCCGGCGGAGGTCGACAAGCTCGTCTCGCGGTTCTCGGCGATTTACGATGCGGTCGAAGGTGTCTCTTCGTCGTCGAGCACGGTGCTTTCGCTGATGCAGGGGGCTGTCTCGATCGGGCAGGGCGGCAGCTTTACGGCCGCGACCATCGACATCCCCACGATCACCGGCGGCTATAGCGCGTCAAGCGTCTACCGCTGACCCCCTTTATTCGATGAATTCGTCGTCATCGGCGGCCGAGGGCAGTTCGATCACGCCTTGATCGGCGAGGCTTTTGGCATATTCCACCATGGCGGCCTGTGCCGCGCGCACGTCGCGGCCCCGGACCGGGCCGGTGGCGGCCATCTCGTCCATCAGCATCTGACGCGAGCGTTGCGGCAGGCATTCCATCAGGTGATCGCGCTGCTCTTTCTTGGCGCCGCGCATGGCCATCGGCAGGGTCGCCCCGTCCAGCCCGCGCATGACCTGCGCCAAGTCCTGCATCGGCAGTTTGAACAGGTCATCAAAGACGAACATGCGCTGTTTGATGGCTTGGAAAGCGTCCGGAATACGCGCATCGAGCGCGCCGGAAAGCTCTTCGAAAGCCTGCACATCCAACTGGTTGAACAGATCCGCCATGCGCTGATGCGTCTCGACCGAATTGGTGTGCATCGCATTCGACAGGATGTCTTGTTTCAATGTCTCTTCGATCTGCTGCATCATATGCAGCGGTACGGCCTCCATCGCGATCATGCGCTCGGCGATGTCCTGCATCCGCTCAGGGCCCAGCAGCGGCAGCACCTTGGCGGCTACGCCGGTGTCGACGTTGTTGAGGATCGCTGCCGCCGTCTGGTCATGCTCGCCCTTAAGGTAATTGGCGATCACCGTCTCATCCAGCGCGCCAAAGCCGCGCCACATGGCGCTTTCGCGCTCGCTGTTCTTGAGCCCCTCCATGATGCTGGTCACCTGCTCTTCGGGCATGAATTTGCGCAGCATGGACTCTGCCGTCGACAGCGACCCCACAACCGATCCGGTGCCGCTGACGACCTTTTGGGTGAACTCTTTGAGCACATGTTCCACCACCTCTGCCGGGATCGGGCCAAGGCGGCTCATGGCGCTGGTGATACGCTCGATCTCGGCGGTGCCGAGCTTTTGCATGAGTTCCGAGCCGGTCTGCTCGCCAAGGCAGAGAAAGGTGATGGCGGCCTTGGTCGGACCGTTCAGATCCTCCACCGTGATGGGCTTTCTGCGGGATTTGGAAAGGGCATTGGTCGACATGAAGAGATCCTTTCAGTGCAGGTCAGCCACCGGCAAGCGGCACATAGCTTTCAATCAGCGATCCCGCCAGCATGTACCAACCGTCGATCAGCACAAAGAAGATCACCTTGAACGGCAAGGAGATGAGTACCGGGGGCAGCATCATCATCCCCGCGCTCATCAAAACCGAGGCGACGATAAGGTCGATGGCGACGAAGGGCAGGTAGATCAGAAAACCAATGGTAAAGGCACGGCGCAGTTCCGAGATCATGAAGGCGGGCACCAGATGGCGGAAGGTGGCCTCTTCCGCCGAGGCGGGCAGGGGGCTTTCTTCGGCCTCCTCATCCGCGGGCGCGATGCGCAGGAACAGGGCGTAGTCTTCGGGCCGCGTGTTGACGTACATGAAGGTCTTAAAGGGCGCGGCGATCCGCTCCAGCGCCTGTTCCTCGGCGATGGCGTTTTCCAGCAGCGGCTCGACCCCGGCCTCATAGGCGTCCTCAAACACCGGCTGCATGACGAAGAAGGTCATGAACAGCGCCAGCGAGGTCAGCACGATATTGGGCGGGGTCTGGTTCAGGCCAAGGGCCGAGCGCAGCATCGACAGGACGATGACAAAGCGGGTGAAGCTGGTCATCACCACCAAAAGCCCCGGCGCGATGCTGAGCACGGTGATCAGCGCGATAAACTGGACGATCCGGCCCGAGAGATTGGCGTTTTCGTCACTGCCGGGCGCGGTATCGCCGATCACATCCGACAGGGTGCTGAGAAACCCGCCGTCTTGGGCCATGGCCATGCTGCCGCTGGCGAGAAGCACCAGCAGGGCAAGGCCCATACGGCCCGACGCATAGCTGCGCAGAGAGGGGCGGTCAGTCAGGGACATAGTCCTTGACGATCTGTGTCAGGGACACGCCCAGCCGGTCTTCGCCGACCTTTACGAGATCACCGCGCGCCACCAAACGGTCAGAGACCATAAGGTCCACCGGCGCACCGATCTTGCGGTTCAACTCCACGATGGAGCCGCGGGTGAGTTCCAGCAGGCGCGAAATCGGCATACGGGCTTGGCCCAGCACGATCTGCACGTCGAGGCCGACGTTCAGCATCGCGTTGATGCCCGCGCCGCCCGCCTCGGGGCGGGGGGCCAGCGCATTGCGCGAGTCTTCGGTGTCGAGCTGCGGGAAGACGCCCGCATCATCGCCGCCCGTGCTGGCGGCGTTGCCAAAGGCATCGGCGCGCGGCTGCTCTGGCGTGGCGTCAGGCGCTTTGCCCTCTGTGGCGTTGTTGTCGTCTTGGGGGGATTGCAGGTCAGGCTTGTCCATTTCCGTCCTTCTCCTTTTGTGCTTTCAGCGCCCGCGCATGGGTGTCGCGCAATTCGGCGAGCAGGCGGTCGCAAATCTTTTTGAACCCGTAATCAAGGCTGCCGTGGTCCCATTCCATGCGCGCATCGCCATCGGGCAGTTCGGGATCGGCCCGCAGGTCCAGCATTCTGTCGCATTTGTAATAGACCGCCCGTTGCCGCAACTCGGGGCCGATCTGATCCAGCGTGGCGGGCGACAGGCGCACTTTGATATGGCTTGATCCGATGGCCATTTTCAGCGATTGGGTCACGGTCTTTTTCACCCGCGCGGTCGAGAGCCTTTCGATCACCTCGGGCAGGACGATCTCGCAGGTTTGCAGGGTAAAGCCCACGATCTGCGCCATCAGCGCTTCTTGATGAGCCTGCATCGCCTGTGCCAGCCGCGCCAGTTCCTGCGCGAGCTTTTCGGCCATGGCGGCATGTTCGGCCTGCATGGTCTGATGCATCTCGGCGCGGCCCGCATCGGCCCCGGCCAGATAGCCTTCGATATGGCCCTGTTTATGGGCCTTTTTGATTTTCGCTTCGATCTCTTCGGGGGTGGGCAGCGCCGGGTCTTGCGGCTTGCTCTTGCCGTCTTCGTCGAAGTTCTGAAGCTTGAGGCTCGTGATCACAGATCATCCCCTTCCGACAGCCATTCGCCCAGAACGCGCAGGGCGTCATCGGTGTTGTCCTCGGCCAGTTCGGCCACGGCGCGCAATTGGCTGTGCTGAACCGCCCCCTCGACCGAGGCGAGATGCACCATGTCGCGGGGCATCTCATCCATCGGGCCGAGCACGGCACCGGTCTGCGCCCCTGCCGGGGTGGGCAGGCGGTTCTGCGGCGTCTCTTTCTGGGTGCCGCCGGTCAGCGCCTTGGGCGCGTTGTCTTCCTCAGGGCCGTCCAGCAGCGCCGCATCGGCTCCGGCACCGGCCAGCGCGGCGGGCTGGGGCAGGGTGGCATCCAGCACCATGCGCAGCGGGCGGGCGCCCAGCACCATGATGATCGCCACCAGCGCCAAGGCAAAGAGCGAGCGCAGAATGGTCATGGCGTTATCGGCCAGCACCGCGCCTAAGCCACGGCTGGCGGGGTTGCTGAACTCGGAATCGAAATCGAGGAATTGCAGGCTGTCGACCTGCACCTGATCGCCCCGCGCCTGATCAAAGCCGATGGCGGTGCTCACCAGCTGCGTTAGGCGCGCCATCTCCTCGGGGCTGCGCTCGATATAGCCTTCGGACCCATCGGGCAGGGTGCCGTAGCTGCCGTTGACCAGCACCGCGACCGAGATACGCTCGATATCGCCCGGCTCGCGTACCAATTCGCTCTGAACCGAGCCGATCTCGTAGTTGATGATCTCATCGTTTTCCGAGCGGGTGGACTGGCCTGCGGCCCCGCCTGCATCGTCGCGCAGCTCATCGGGGATGTTGTTGGCCACATCCACCGTGGCCGCCGCCGGGTCAGTCTCGTTCGAGTTGCGCACGCGGGTTTCGATCGACCGGGCGACCTGCTGGGCGGGATCGAAGCTGCGCGAGACACGCACTTCGCGCTCGGTCGTCAGATCGACGCTGACCCGAACGCGGGCATTGCCCGGCCCAACCCGGGCGTTGAGGATCGATTCAACCTTTTGCGCCAATTGCTCTTCGATCATGCTGCGCTGCCCCTGCAGCGAAAAGTCGGAGCTGCCGCCCTCATCCTTGGCCAGGATCGTCTCGCCGGAGGCCGAGAGGACGGTCACGTTCTGCGCTTCCAAATCCGCCACGGCGGAGGCGACCAGCGCTTGGATCGCCTGCGCCTGACGGCGCGTCATGCTGGTATTGGCCTGCGAGCGCACGATGACCGATCCGCTGGCCTCGGCCTGGCTGCGCGAAAAGGCGGCGCGTTCGGGCAGCACCAGATGCACCCGCGCGGCCTTGATGCCGCTGATCGTCTGGATCGACCGGGCCAGCTCACCTTCCAGCGCGCGCAGGCGGTTCACCTTTTGCATGAAGGAGTTCATCCCCATGCCGGACATATTGTCGAAAATCTCCCACCCCGGGACGCCTTCGCCGGGCAGCCCTGCATCGGCCAACGCCATGCGGGCGCGGGCGATGTCGGTCTCGGCGACCGAGATGGTATCGCCGTTGCGCGACAGATCGACCGTCAGCCCCGCCTGTTCCAGCGTCTGCATCATTTGCGAGGCCGTGCCGGGGCTTAACTGGCTGTAAACCGGGACATAGGTGGGGGCGAGGATGGTCCGCGCGCCGATGAAGATGGCCGCGGTGATCGCCAGACCGATGCCACCGAGAAGAGCCAGCCGCTTTGGACCCAAATCCTTAAGGTTTTCAACGATCTGATTCACGGCCCCTCACTCGGTTGTATGGCCCGAGCATTCTCCACTCGGCCCTCACTATGCAAGCATATATCGATTTATACTTGGCTGATCCGAAAAATAAACAGGTTTCTGTTGCAATAAAGCTTGTTTAAAGGTGTATTTGTTCTTGCGTATGGCGCTTCGCGCGGGATCCGATTAAGAGTGAAAGAATGAAAAAGCCTCTCGCTATCCTTGCTGTCGTCTTGCTCTGCCTTCTTGCGGGTCTGGGTGGGGTCACGCTGGCCATCGGGCCTTCGGGGCTGCTTGAAATGGCCGGGCTTGGGGGTGAGGAAACCGCCGAAGAGACCGTTGAGACGGCTGAGAACGATCACGGCGAGAAGGGCGGCGAAGACGGCCACGGCGCAAAGCCCAAGACCGAAGTCAAAATGCCGGTCATGCCTTTTCCTGAGATCATCGTAAACGTCACCGACACCGGCCCGGAGGGCGGGCAGACCAGCCGCTTCCTCAAGCTCAACATGCTGATGGTCTATGATGAAACCGCCGAGGGCGCGGACCGTCTGGTCGCGCGTGAGATTTACCTGCGCGACAGTTTCCAAGACTTCCTGCGCCAGTTGCATGTCAGCGATCTGTCGGGCAGCTATGGGCTGGCGATGCTAAAGACCGAACTGCTGCGCCGGGCGCGGGCGGTGGGGCACACCGACGCGCCGCATGAAATCCTGATTGCCGATATGGTGGTGCAATGACGATAGCGGCCTCCCCCGATGCGCTGAGCCTCGAAGAGACGATGATCCGTCAGGCGCGCGAAAGCTTCCAGCGCCTGCCTACGCTTGAGATCATCATCGACCGTCTGCTGTTGGCGCTGGTGCCCGACCTCAAGTCCTATTGCACCGTCGCCCCCGAGATCGAGCTGAGCTCGCTTGAATACATGCCCTATGAGGACGCGATGGAGAGCATCCAGTCGCCCTCGCTCATCGCCATTGCCAATGCGGAAAGCTGGGGCAGCCAGATCGCCTGTGTGGTCGAGCCTGACCTGCTGTTCTCGGTGCTTGAGATCATGCTGGGTGGCCGCCGCGCCACCAGCCAGCAGTGGAAACCCCGCGGCTTGACCGCGATTGAACAGAAACTGGGCCGCAGGCTGGCGGAGCTGTCGCTCAAAGGTTTGGCGCATTGCCTGCAGGATGTCAGCCCGGTGCAATTCGACATTCAATCGCTCGAATCCAACCCTCGGTCGGTCATGCTGGCCGCGCCGCGCACGGCGACGGTGCTGGTCCGCTTGCATATGCAATTCGAAGACCGCAGCGGCCATATGGCGTTGGTCTTGCCCTATGGCACGTTGGACGAGGTCAGCGCCCAGCTTGCGCAGCCCTTCCTTGGCGGGCGCTCGCCAACCGACAGCAACGCGCGCAAGGATATGAACAGCCAGATCTCCAGCACCACGGTCACCATCACCGGCGTGCTGCAGCAGGTGACGATCCCGCTGCATGAGGTGCTGGAATGGAAGCCCGGTCAGGTGATCGATCTGGGCATGACCGTCGATACCCCCGTGGTCGGCATGGTGAACGCCCAGCCGATGTTCCAAGCGGCCTTTGGCCAGCGCAGCAATGGCGCCTTGGCGCTGCGGGTGATCCAATCCTTGCTCCCTAAGGAAAATCAGGAGGACAGCGACGATGATGCCGGCCTTGATTGATATCCTCATCATCGTGCTGCTGGTCGGCACGCTGGTCTATGCCTTTATCCTTGACCGCCGCGTTCGTGCCTTGATGGCGACCCTGAAAGAGATGGAGCCGATGGTCGGGGCCTTTTCCAACGCAGTCGATCAATCGGCGAAATCGGTCGAAGACCTGCGTGACCTCAGCACCAAGGTACAGCGCCCCGAGCCGCCGGTGCAGCGCGAGGCCACGCCGCCCCGTCAAGCCGCGCCCGAGCCTGCCCCGGCAGGCCAGAACCCGGCCCAGATGCGCGCCGCGCGGCTCAAGGGCCGTGCGCAGGTCCGGGGCCAAGCGGCGGTGCAGGGCAAATCCGAACTGGTCCGTACCTTTTTCGACATCACCAAGGAGCGTAAGGAATGAGCCGTATTTCCCTGCCCAAGATCGCGCTTTTTGGCCTTGGCGTGGCTGGTGTGCTCAAACTCACTGTTGAGTTCATGCCGATGATGGCCATCGCCGAAACCCCCGATGACACGCCCCCGGTCCCTGTTGAGCTTGCCGCCGCCCCCGCGCCGCCCAGCTATGACGCCAGCGCCCCGGGCGAGAGCGGCATGTGTGAGCCAAGCCATCTGATTGCCGAAGCCATCGCCGAAGAGCGCGCGCTGCTGAAAGAGCAGCGCGACACGATTGCCGACCGCGAAGCCAAGCTTGCGCTGGCCGAACAGAGCCTCAAGGCCGAACAGACCCGCCTCGCAAGCCTGCGCGACGAGATCGGCGCGCAGCTCAAGGTGATCGAAGAGGCGAACAATCAGGACATAACCAAACTGGTCGAACTTTACCGCAACATGAAGCCGCAGGTGGCGGCGGGCATCATGGATGAGATCGACGTGGAAACCGCCGTGCAGGTCATCGGTGCTATGCCCGAACGGGACGCCGCGCAGATCATGGGCTCGTTCAGCCTTGTCCGGGCGCGGTTGATCACGAAAATCCTGCTGGAACGCTCCAAACTCCCCGCCGACCGCAACCTCGAAGGGCTGCGCCTGCGCTGAGCGCGCATCACTCCTCGCGGATTGACGACCCGGCAGGGGGCTTGCGGCGCACATTGCGGCGCAGGTCCATGACAAAGCCGATGATCTCGGCCACCGCCTGCCAGTGTTCCATCGGAATGCGGTCGTCCACCTCCACCGCCGCGTGGAGGGCGCGGGCCAATGGACGGTTCTCGATCATCGGAATGTCGTGTTCCTTGGCCAATTCGCGGATGCGGTGGGCCATGACATCGGCCCCTTTGGCCACGCAGATCGGCACGTCATCGACGCCCTGTTCATATTTCAGCGCCACGGCGTAATGGGTCGGGTTGGTCAGGATCACGCTGGCATTGGGGATGGCCTGCGCGATGCGCTGACGGGCGCGGGCGCGGCGCAATTCGGCGCGGCGGCCCTTGATCTGCGGATCACCCTCACTGTCTTTATGCTCGTCGCGGATTTCCTTGAGGCTCATCATCTGTTTCTTTTTCCACTGCGCCCGCTTCCAGATGATGTCGGCGATGGCGATGGGCACCAAGAGCACGGTGGTGACCAGAAAAATCCAGCGCACCTTTTGCAGGGTCGCTTGCAGCAGCGTCTCGGGGATGAAAGCCTGCGTCTGGCCCAGCGACTGCGCGATGTCGCGCACGGCCCAGACGGTAATGAAACCGATCACCAGCACCTTGGCCGTATTCTTGGCGAATTCGACGAAAGCCTCGGCCGAGAACAGGCGTTTGAACCCCGACAGCGGGTTCAGCTTGGAAAACTTCGGTTTGATCCGCTCGGCCGAGACGACAGTCTCGCCTTGGATCAACACGCCGAAAAGGGCTGCCAGCACCATGATCCCCACCACCGGCATCATCGCCAGACCCAGCGTGAACCCCAGCGATTTCAGCACCTGGCCCGCTTCGGCGACGCCTGTGCCGCCGGTGCCGATGGCAGTGACACCCGCCCCCAATAGGGGGCTTTGCAGCGCCGCCACGATCCCGTCGATCGAGGCAGGCAGCACGAAGATCAGGATCATCAGCAGGGCAAAGACCAGCATCGCGGTGCCGGTCTCACGCGATTGCGGCACGTCGCCTTTCTTGCGCGCGTCGCGGAGCTTTTTCTCCGTCGGCTCTTCGGTCTTACTGCTCTTGTCCTCTTCCGACATGGGCTAGAATCCGTAGGTGGTGAGCCAATTCGCGAAGGGCTCAAGAAACCCGCGCATCATGGTCGGAACCGCCAGCACCATCAAGGCCAGCCCGGCGGCGATCAGCAGGGGCTGGGCGATAAAGAAGACCTGAAGGCTCGCCATCATGCGGTTGGCCAGACCCATCCCGACGTTCAGCACCAGACCGGCGACATAGAAGGGGGCTGCGATGGACAGGCCAAGGTAGAGGCTCACCTGCGTTGCCCGCGCGAATTGGTCGGTCAGATCGGCCAGCATGAAGGTGCCGGGCACGAAGACCTGATAGGACATCAGCAGCGATTCAATGATGAGGTGGTGCAGGTCGGTGATGAAGATCAGCGCCGTGGCCCCGATCAACAGCATCGCCGCCATAGAGGTCGCCCCCTCGAAGGCGCCGATGTTCGGGGCCAAAGCATTGGCCAGCCCCGACATCAGTGCCATCTGATAGCCGGCGAATTGCAGCGCCGAAAGCAGCGTGCGCGCTACCAGCCCAATCCAAAGCCCCACGGTGATCTCAGAGCCAAAGATCAACAGCAGCGCGGCGGGGCGATCTTCGGCCACGGGGCCAAGGCCGGTGACCGGATAAAGGGCAGCACTCAGGATCAGACCAAAGAAAAGCCGGTGCCGCGTGGGCACCGAGGTTTCAGCAAAGCCCGGCATGAACAAAAGCGCGCTGCCGATGCGGGCAAAGACGACGAAGTATCCCATCAGCGCGTCGGTCAAAAGGGCGGAGAGGTCCATCCCTAGCCCCCGATGGTGGCGACGGTCCGCAGGGATACCTTGCGATGAATTTCGGCGTTGGAGATCACCGGCGTCATCGGGCTGACCCGTTCCAGCATGGAACGCACATAAGACCGCGCCTCGGGGTTGACCATCAGCGCGGGCCAACTGTCTTCCGAGGCAAAACGCTGGATTTGTTGGCGGGCTTGCAGCACGAATTCCTGCACCCGTTTGGGCGACATGACAAAGGTGCGGTCCTCGCCCACGATCTTGACCGCCTCGATGAACTCCGCCTCCCATGAGGGCGACAGGGTGATGACCGGCACAAAGCCCTGCCCATCGGCCAGTCCTTGGCAAATCTGGCTCGACAGGCGGCGGCGCACGTTCTCCAGCACCAGCGCGGGCTTGGAGGTCTGGCGCGTCGCCTCGGCCATCGCCTCGACGATCAGCGGCAGGTTGCGGATCGAGACGCGTTCAAGCAGCAGTTCCTGCAAGACTTGCTGCACCAGAATGGCGGGGGAGGGGACAGGCAGGTCGTTGACCAGCTTTTGATAGTTCCGGTCCAACCCTTCGATCGCCTCTTTTGCCGCGCCATAGGTCAGCAATTCCGACATGTTCTCTTTGACGACTTCGGTCAGATGGGTGGTGATCACGCTTTCCGGGTCCACCACCGTATAGCCCTGCGCCTCGGCCTGATCGGCGACCTTGCTGTCGACCCAAAGCGCATCCAGCCCAAAGGTCGGCTCGCGCGTCGCCTCACCCGGCAGTTGCAGCGGCGCGCCTTCGGGATTGATCACCATCATCTGGTTGGCGCGGATGTCCCCCTTGGCCGCGTCGACGCCGTGAATTTGGAAGGCGTAGCTGTTGATCGGCAGGCTCACGTCATCCTTGATCCGCACCGAGGGCATGGGAAAGCCGAATTCCTCGGCAAAATGCTTGCGCAGGGATTTGATCTTGCTCGGCAGTACCGCGTCGGGGCGGTTGGCCAGCGCCACCAGCCCTTCGCCCAGCACCAGCCGCAGCTCATCCAGATGCATCGGGTTGTTGTCGACCTCCGGCATCTCCTGCTTTTTCTGCGCCTCGGCATCGGCCTTCGCCTTGGCCTCTGCCGCCTCGGCTGCGCCACGCTGGATCATCAGGCCCAAGCCCACCATGGCCGCGGCCAGAAGGGCAAAGACCAGCAGCGGGAAGCCGGGCAAAAGACCGATGCCAAAGAGCAGCAGAGCCGCCATGTAGAGCGCCTTGGGGAAGTTCGAAAGCTGATCGAACACCGCCTCATTGGCCGCCCCCCGCGTGCCGCCCTTGGTCACGATCAGACCGGCGGCGAGCGAGACGACAAGCGCCGGAATTTGGCTCACCAGCCCGTCGCCGATGGTCAGCGAGGTAAAGACGTTGAAGGCATCGCCCACGCCCATGCCGCGCTGCACGACGCCGATGAGGATGCCCCCGATCACATTGATCAGCGTGATGATCAGCCCCGCGACCGCATCGCCGCGCACGAATTTCGAAGCACCGTCCATCGCGCCGAAGAAGGCGCTTTCGTCCTCAAGCTCCTTGCGGCGGCGGCGGGCCTCGTCTTCGTCGATCAGCCCCGCGCCCATATCGGCGTCGATCGCCATCTGCTTGCCCGGCATCGCATCCAGCGAGAACCGCGCGGCGACCTCGGCGATCCGGGTCGACCCCTTTGTAATCACGACGAAATTGATGATCACGAGGATGGCAAAGATCACCACGCCGATAACGAAATTCCCCGCCACGATGAATTTGGAGAACCCTTGGATCACATCCCCCGCCGCATGCATCCCCGCATGGCCTTCGCTGAGGATCAGCCGGGTCGAGGCCACGTTGAGCGACAGCCGCAGCATGGTGGTGACGAGCAGCAGCGTCGGGAAAGAGTTGAACTGCAAGGGTGATGGAATCCAAAGCGCCACCATGAAGATCAGCACCGAGAGCGAGAGCGACAGCGCCAGCCCGAAGTCCAACAGGATCGGCGGCAGCGGCAGGAAGAGCACCGCCAGCACCAGCGCCATGCCGACGGCAAAGCTCACGTCCTTATTGGCGCCAAACATGCTCAGTTGCGGCAGAAGGGTATTGGGTTTCGTGCTCATCCCGCATCCTCCGCCGGGACGGTGGTAAACTGCGGCAGGACCGGCTGCATCTCATGGGCGGAGTAAAGCGAGCGCCGGGCGTTCGCCGCCCCGCCGATCTGCGCGCCCCATGTCGCCTTGGCCGCCAAACGATCATAGCTGCCCGCGTCACGCCGCGCCGCTTTGCGCGGGCGGGCGGGGCCCGGGCTGGCACTGGCCAGTGCCTGAAACTCCGGCAACCGCGCGTTGGCAGCGTAAATGTTCTTTTGCAAACGGTCGAGGTAGGTGTCGCGGTATTCCGGCTCGAAAGAATGGTACGACCCCGCGGCCTGCATCCAGCTGCCCGTGCGCCGGTGCAACCGCTTGAGGAACCGCGCCGCGTAGTCGACATTCACGCGCGGATCGAACCCTTGGGCGGGGCTGTCAAAGGCATCCGGGTGCCAGCGCATGTTGATCTGCATACAGCCCACGTCAATGGAGCGGATACCGCTTGCCTGACGCTCTGCAATCCAATCCAGCGCGGCAGTGCGGCTGTCGAACAGCCGCCCTTCGCCTGCGGCGTTGACCGCATAGGGCCAGACCGTGAAATGCCCGTTGCGGCGGGTGCCTGCCTCTTGCAGGCCGATGGCCAGCAGCAGATTGTCGGGGATGCCATGGCGGGTTTGGGCGGCGAGGATTTCGCGGATGCAGACGCCTTCGGGCCCGCCCTTGGCGGCCAGCGTCCGCGCGGTCGTGGTCACCGCGTTTTTCTGCGACGGCTCATAAAAAGATCCCCAGCCCTGCGCGAGAGTGGGGGAGGCGAGCGCGGCACCCAGAAGGGCCGCCGCCGCGATATGCCGCCAGCCCCTCACAGCCCACCGTTCTGCACGAGGTCGAAAATCGTGTCCGACAGGTTCTTCAGCGTGGCATACATAAACGGCGTCGCGACCAGCAGGGTGACAAAGATCATCACGATCTTGGGCACGAAAGTCAGCGTCATTTCCTGAATCTGCGTGAGCGCTTGAAAGAACGCGATCACCAGACCAATCGCCAGCGCCACCCCCAACACCGGACCCGAGGCCAGAAGCACGGCCCAGACGGTAGCAGAGATGATGTCATAGGTCTGGGTTTCGGTCATGGCCTAGATCGGCATCCGCAGAATTTCCTGATAGGCTTCGACAAAGCGGTCGCGCACAGACACGGCCACTTTGACGGTGGATTCCATCGCCAGCATGGCTTCGACCACCTGCTGGGTATCCGCCTCACCGCGCAGCCCGGCTTGGGCTACCGCTTCGCCCTCGCGCACCGTTTCCAGCGCGCTTTCCGAGGCTTGCTGCACCATATTGGTGAAACTATTGGCGCTGGCGCCTGCCTCTTCGGCGATGGCTTCGCCCTTTTGCGCCGTCAGCGATTGCGAGGTGCGATAGGCACCGCGAACCGCGGCGGTCGAGATCAGGGAGGCGGGATCGCTCATCTCAGGTCAGCCTCACTTCAGCAGGTCGAGCATCTGACCGCGCATCCGGCGGCCTGACTCGAACATGTTCATATTGGCTTCGTAGTTGCGCGAGGCTTCGCGCATGTTGGCCATCTCGATGATCGGATCGACATTGGGGCGTTTGACATAGCCGGTTTCATCCGCCGCCGGATGCGCCGGGTCATAATCGCGGCGAAAGGGGGATTGGTCGCGCCCGATACGGTCGACCTCCACCAAAGAACCGCCGCCATTGCGGTCGATCAACTCCGAGAAACTGATGGTCTTGCGGCGAAACGGATCGGCGCCGGGCGTGGTGCCCGTTGAATCGGCATTGGCCACGTTTTCCGAGATCACCCGCAAACGCGCGGTCTGCGCGGTCATCCCGCTGGCGGCGATTTTGGCGATGGACTGAAGCGGATCCATGGGCTTTCCTTACCTGTTTCCGGTGACGGCCATGGTCAGCATGTCATAGCTTTTGCGGTAAAGCTGTGCGGCCAACCTGTAGTGATCGCCGATCTCGGCGGCCTTCACGGCCTGTTCTTCAAGGTTCACGGTATTGCCATCCAAAGTGGTGCCCTTGGCGTGGCCATCCGTCACTTCGCGCACGCCGGGCGTGCCATGGGCGACGCCGGTGAAGTGTTTGTCATGGGTGGTCACCAGCCCGGTATCGCGCGACAACTCGCCACTGAGCATCGATTCAAAGGACGATACATCGCGCGCCTTGTAGTTCGGGGTCGAGGCATTGGCGACGTTTTCAGACACGACCTTCTGCCGGGCCGAGAGCCACTGCATCCGGTCCGACGCAAGTCCAAGAATAGAAAGATTAGACAAGTTCATTTTTTTGCCTATAGCCTGTTTAATCCTTGTATAGTAAATATTGCCCCGCGCTCCTAGAGGAAATTTATCCATGCAGACACTCTTTTCCGAGCTGACCAGTTTCGCCCGCGAGGCAGGCGAGGCCGAGATCACCGGCGAAGTGCGCGCGATCACCGGCATCACCCTGACCGCCGTGGGGCTGGAGCGGGTCTTGGGCATCGGCGAGCGCTGCATCGTGCATGGCTCTGACGGCCCGGTCCATGCCGAGGTTGTGGGGCTGGGCAGTCACGGCACCGAATTGCTCCCCTTCGGCTCATGGCGCGGGGTGGCGGCGGGCGACCGGGTCGAGGTCGCGATTGGCCGCGATGTGATCCGCCCCGATGAAAGCTGGAAGGGTCGGGTGATCAGCGCCTCGGCCACGCCGCTCGACGGGAAAGGGCATCTGCCCGAGGGCAACGACCCCCGCCCGCTGCGCGCCGCCCCGCCGGGGGCTTTCGACCGCAAGCGCATCGGCCCGAAACTCGCGACCCATGTCCGCGCGCTGGATGTTTTCACGCCGCTTTGTCAGGGGCAGCGCTTGGGCATTTTCGCAGGCTCCGGCGTCGGGAAATCGACGCTGATGGCCATGCTGGCACGCTATACGGACTGCGATGTGGTAGTCATGGCACTGGTCGGCGAACGCGGGCGCGAGGTGCAGGATTTCATCGCCTCCGACCTCGGCCCCGAAGGGATGGAAAAGGCAGTTCTCGTCGTCGCCACGGGCGATGAGCCGCCGCTGACCCGCCGCCAAGCCGCTTGGACCGCCATGGCCGTGGCCGAGCATTTCCGCGATCAGGGCCAGCATGTGCTGCTCTTGATGGACAGCGTCACCCGTTTCGCCATGGCGCAGCGCGAAATCGGCCTCGCCTCGCGGGAACCGCCCACCGCCAAGGGCTATCCGCCGACGGTGTTTTCCGAGCTTCCGCAGATGCTGGAACGCGCCGGGCCGGGGCCGGTGGGCAAGGGCGACATCACCGCGATCTTCACCGTTCTGGTGGATGGCGATGACATGAACGACCCCATCGCCGATGCCGTGCGCGGGATCACCGATGGGCATATCGTGCTCGACCGCAAGATCGCCGAAAAGGGCCGTTACCCGGCGATTGACCTGCTGGCGAGCGTCTCTCGGACGTTGCCGGATTGCCACAGTGATGTGGAATATACGCTGCTCACCGCCGCCCATAAGGCGCTGGCGGCCCATGCGGATATGGAAGAATTGATCCGCATCGGGGCCTACCGCGCGGGCAGCAACCCCGAGCTTGACCGCGCCATCGCCTTTGCCGGGCCATGTGAGGCGTTTCTCAGCCAGCGCAAGGCCGAACACACCCCGCCACAATCCTCTTTTGCCGAGGTGGCAGGGATGCTCGACCGGGCAGGCATCAGCCCAGGCTGAGCTTTACCGCAGATTGAACTTCTAGGGTCGCCCGGCTGCAGGCCGGGCAGCGCCGACCCGCCCCCCTGGGGCGGCGCTTTCAGCACCACCCCGCGGGTCGGCGCTGCCCTTCGTGGTATAAAAAATCTCGCCCCGATTGCCTCGCCGCCACCCCCAGCGTGGAGGGTGGGAAAGGCCGACCTACGTCGCCTACTGCAACCGGCGCAGCAGGTCGACCGAAGGCTCACCAGTCGCGGGCAGGCCTACGCTGGCCTGATAGGCGCTGATCGCCTTGCGGCTGTTCGGCCCGATCACCCCATCCGCGCCATCGGTATCGAACCCCCGCGCGGTCAGTCGTTGCTGTAGCGCGATCCGGTCGTCCTTGGTCAGCCCATTGGCGTCGGGCGGGAAGCTGCCGCGCAGCGGCCCGCCGCCCGCGATGCGATCCGCCAGATGGCCCACGCCAATCGCATAGCTGTCGGAGTTGTTGTAACGTTTCAACGCGCGGAAGTTGCTGGTCACCACGAACTGCGGCCCGCCCGCCTGCGGCTGGATCACCGACCCCGCGCTGGCGGGAAGACTGCCCAACTCACCGCCCCATTTCAGCCCCCGCGTCCAGCCGTTGCGCGACAGATATGCGGCGGTCGAGGCCAGCGCGTCGCTGGGGTCTTCCGACCAGATATCGCGCCGCCCGTCGCCGGTGAAATCCACCGCGAAGGCTTGGTAAGAGGTGGGAATGAACTGCGTATGCCCCATGGCCCCGGCCCAAGACCCGGTCAGCCGGTCGGCAGTGATGTCGCCGTTTTGCAGGATCTTCAGCGCCGCGATCAACTGCTTTTCAAAGAACGCTCCGCGCCGCCCATCATAGGCCAATGTCGAGGTGGCCGAGACGACAGGCACATTGCCGCGCCGCTCTCCAAAGAAGCTCTCCAACCCCCAGACCGCCGCGACGATCTCCGCCGCGACGCCGTAGCGGCTCTCAATCGCGTTCAATGTGCTGCGGTGGCGGGCAAAGGCTGCGCGCCCCTTTGACACCCGCTCATCCGAGGCGGCGATGGCGAGGTAATCTTCCAAGCTGCGGCTGAATTCCGTCTGATTGCGGTCGCGTTTGACCACGCCGGGCAGATAGCCCGTGCCACGGAACCCTCGGTCCAAGGTGCTGGCCGAAATCCCCTGTGCGGAGGCGCGGTTTTTGAACGCCGCGACCCATGCGTCATAGCCCGCGTTGGGCACAGGCCGCAGATCGTCCGGCACCCCGGCCGCCGCCGCGGGGCCAAGCGTGCCGCCCCCGGTGGAGCAGGCCGAGGTCAGCCCCAATGCGGCGAGCCCGAATGCGAATGTTCTGCGTGAATGTCTCATAAAACCTGCCTGTCGCTGCGTTGTTGCCTTTTGCGCAGCATATCGCAGGCAGGTCGCCCGACAAGGCAGGATCGCCCCAATGGCAAGGCTTTGCCTAAGCGATCCTCGGCTTTCGGCTACTGACCGGGCTGGTACAGGGGCACCGTCGACATCGATGTCTTGGCCGAGCCGTCTTGCACCCGCTGGCTGTGGCTGATGTAGATCAGCGTGTTGTTCGCTTCGTCGAAAATACGCTTCACCTTCAAGGTCTTGAAGATGATCGAGCGGCGCTCGCTAAAGACGTTTTCGCCTTCGTCTCCACGGTCAATGTCACCGATCTCAATCGGGCCGGTCTGACGGCAGGAGATCGAAGAGTTCGACGGGTCTTCGAACCAATTGCCCTTTTGCAGGCGGTCGATCAGCCCGCGTTCGAAAAAGGCCAGATGGCAGGTCACGCCCTTCACCTTGGGGTCGGCCACGGCTTCGACGATGATGTCATTGCCCAGCCAATCCACATCCACCTTGCCGACCTCTTCGGCGCTGGCAGTGGTGGCGAAAATACTGGCGGAGAGGGCGGCGGCGCGGGCAAATGTCTTGTTCATGGCAGGCAAACGCGCAGCGGGCGGCGCGGTTCCCGAATATTTACCCTGCGGCGTCACCGGGGGTGTTTGCCAGCGCACAGGCCGCCTCATGCTGGCTGAGAAAGACCTCCCCGGTCAGCTCGTCAAGGAAATGACTGCGCTTCAGCCGGTCCATCACCGGGCCTTTCACCTCGCTCAAGTGCAGGCGGATGTCGGCGTCCTTCAGCCGGGTGTTGATCGCCTCAAGCGATTCCAGCGCCGAAAGGTCAATCTCATTCACCGCCGGGAACATCAGCACCACATCCGTCAGGTCAGGCTTGTCGGCGGCATATTGGGCCAGTTGATCCTCCAAGAACCGCGCGTTGGGGAAATAGAGGCTCTCGTCCACCCGCAGGCTCAGCACATGGGGCTGGGTCTCGACCTCGTGGCGCAGCACGTTGCGGAAATGCTCGGTCCCCGGCACCCGGCCCACCACGGCCATATGCGGGCGCGAGGTCTTGTAAAGATGCACGAGGATCGAGGTCACGACGCCCGCGCTCACCCCGGCCTCGACGCCGAAGATTAGCGTCAGCAGGATCGTCACGCTGACGGCGGCGAAATCGGCGTGGCTGAAGGCCCAAGCGCGTTTCAGGATTGAGAAGTCGACGAGGCTCAGCACCGCGACGATGATCGTGGCGGCCAGCGTGGCTTTGGGCAGGTAGTGGATGAGCGGCGTCAGAAAAAGCGCCGCCAGCGCCAGCCCGGCGGCAGTGAAAGCGCCTGCGGCAGGGGTCTCGGCGCCCGCGTCGAAGTTCACCACCGAGCGCGAGAACCCCCCGGTGACCGGAAAGCCGCCGGTAAAGGCCGCGCCAAGGTTGGCGCTGCCGAGGCCGATCAACTCCTGATCCGGGTCGATCCGCTGGCGTTTCTTTGCGGCCAAGGTCTGCGCCACGCTGATGCTCTCGACAAAGCCGATGACCGAGATCAGCAGCGCCGGGACGAAGAGTTGCGACAGCAGGTCGGGGGAGAAGGAGGGCAGGGTGAGCGGCGGCAGGCTCTGCGGCACTTCCCCCACGATCGCAACACCCCGCGCACCCAGATCGAAGCCCCAGACCGCCAGCGTCGTGGCCAAGATCGCCAGCACCGGCCCGGTTTTGGCCCCGATATCCGCCATCCGCGGCCCCAGCCCCATGCGCCGCAGCAGCGGTTTCAACCCGCCGCGCACCCAGAACAGGAAGGCCGTGGCGGCCAAGCCCAAGCCGAGGGTGATGATATTGACCTCCCCCAGGTGCGCCCAGAGGCTCGACAGGATCTGCGGCAGGGTATGCCCCTCGGCCTCGATCCCAAGGATATGCCGCAACTGGCTGGCGGCGATCAGGATGCCGGAGGCGGTGATGAACCCCGCGATCACCGGATGCGACAGGAAATTCGCCAGAAACCCCAGCCGAAACAGCCCAAGCGCCAGAAGCATCGCGCCCGACAGAAAGGCCAGCGTCAGCGCCGCCGTGATATAGCCCGCCGTGCCGCTCTGCGCGATCTCGCCCACCGCCGTCGCCGTCATTAGCGAGACCACGGCCACCGGCCCCACCGCCAGCGCGCGGCTGGTGCCAAAGATGGCGTAGAGCACGATGGGCGCGATGGAGGCATAGATGCCGGCCTCGGGCGGCATGCCCGCCAGTAGAGCATAGGCCAGCGATTGCGGGATCAGCATGATCGTCACGATTACCGCCGCGATCATATCCCCGGTGAACTGGCCGCGGTCATAGCACCGTCCCCAGTCGAGGATCGGCAGGTAGTGCGAAAGCGAAGGGAAAGGCATGGGCGGCGATCCGTCAGATAGGGGCGGCCCCGAGGGGCCACCCGGTTGGCTCAGTCGAAACGGTTCACGGGCAGTTTCAGGTAGTGATGGCCATCATCCTCCGCCGGGGGCAGTCGGCCGCCGCGCAGGTTGATCTGCAAGGCAGCAAGGATGCGGTTGGGCAGCGACAGGGTCGCGTCCCGCTTCTGACGGCGCTCGATATAATCTTCGCGCTTGGTGCCATCCTTGACGTGGATGTTATGGGCGCGGTGCTCGTCCACCGTGGCCTCCCACTGCGGCTCCTTGCGCTCCTTGGTGCCGTAGTCATGGCCGATGTAAAGCCGCGTGTCGCCGGGCAGGGCGAGGATGTCTTGGATCGAGTCCCACAGCTCCTCAGTCGTGCCGCCGGGGAAATCCGACCGCGAGGTGCCGGCATCGGGCTGCATCAGCGTGTCATGCACAAAAGCCGCATCGCCACAGACATAGGTGATCGACCCTAGCGTATGTCCGGGCGACAGCATCACCTTGGCGTCAAGCTCGCCAATCTTGAAGGTCTCACCCTCCTGAAACAGGTGGTCAAAATCGCGGTCCGGGTCAAAGGCATCGGGCATGTTGTAAAGATCGGCCCAGATCTTGGCGATCTCAGGCACCAGCGCGCCGATGGCATTGGGCGCGCCCGTGCGCTCTTTCAACTGGGCCGAGGCCATGACGTGATCCGCATGGGGGTGGGTATCGAGCACCCATTCCACGGTAAGACCGTTTTCCTTCACGAGATCCAGCACCTGGTCCATGCTTTCTGTCGTGAATTTGTAGTTCTTCGGGTTGAAGTTCCACACCACGTCGATCAACGCGGCCTTCTTTGTCGCCGGATCGGCACAGATGTATTGGATCGAGCCGGTGTCAGGCTCATAGATGCCCCAGACATCGGGGCTGCCTGCGCCGGTCGAAGGGGAGTGGCGCACGACGGGTGAATTGAGAGGGTCGCTCATCTGGCTGGTCCTTTCTTGGTTATAGAGGTCAAATCAGGGCTGTGCCGGGCGACCCACATGCCGCCCAGCATGAAGGGGACAAAGATCAAGGTGCCGCTGGCCGCGATGGGCAGGGCGGTCAATGCCGGGCCGGGGCAAAAGCCGCCCAAGCCCCAGCCGATGCCGAAAATCGCGGCGCCGGTCAGCAGTTTCGGCTCAAGATCGTTGCGGGTGGGAAGGCGGAATTTATGGTCGAAATAGGGGGTCTGACGGCAGCGGAACAGCCATGCGAACCCCGGTGCCGTCACCGCGATGGCGCCGCCCATGACAAAGGCAAGGCTGGGGTCCCATGTGCCAAAAACATCGAGGAAGTTCAGCACTTTGGCCGGGTCGGCCATGCCGGAAACGATCAGGCCTATGCCGAACAAAAGGCCGGAGAGGAGGGCGAAGAACTGTTTCATGTCACCCTCCGATCACATGGCGCATGACAAAGACGGTGACGAATGCCGTCGCCATGAAGGTCACCGTCGCCACGATCGACCGCGCCGAGCCACGGCTGATCCCGCAGACCCCGTGGCCCGAGGTGCAGCCATTGCCATAGGTCGCGCCAAAGCCGACGAGCAGCCCGGCCACCGCCATCAGGACGGGGTTCGAGGGCACCCATTGCTGCGGCCAGCCACCCGATACGAGCAACCAGAGCGGGGCGGCCAACAAAAGCCCCAACACGAAGAAAAACGACACACTCCGCGCTTCGCCGTCGCTGTCGCGGGCGAAGAGCCGAGAGGTCAGCCCGCTGATCCCCGCGATGCGCCCGTTCGTGGCCATCAACAGCACCGCCGAGGCCCCGATCATCGCGCCGCCGCCCAGCGACAGCCATGGTGTGAATTCGGTTTCCATCTCTCAACTCCTTACGGCCCGCCAAGCGGCTGGCTTGTGTCAGACTGGAAACCAGTATATATTACGCTCTCATAATATTCAATGATGCTAATATGAAAAACACGGACGACTTTCTGGATGGCGATATCGCCGGGGCTGCGGCGCTCATGACGATGCTTGCGTCAGAGGCGCGGTTGCAGATCCTGTGCCGTCTGATCGGTGGGGAACGCTCGGTCGGGGATTTGGCGCAGGCCTGCGGTCTGTCGCAATCCACCATGTCGCAGCAGCTGAAAAAGTTGAAAGATGCCGGTCTGGTCGACAGCCGCCGGGCGGGGCAGACGATCTTTTACCGCGTCAAGGGGCAGGAGGCCGTGGCCGTTTTGGAAACGCTGCATGGCCTCTACTGCGCGCAAAAGTAAAACGCCCGGCAAAACCGGGCGCTTCTCTTACGCTTTGCTATCTGCGTAGGATTTAACCAACTGACCGATCTTCTCTTCGGTCAGGTCGATGCCGCGGGCCTTGCCCTCCCGCAGGGCCGTGTCTCCGTCCCAGCCTTTATCTGCCGCAAGGGCCATCAGGGTCATCGCCCCCGCACGTTTGCCCGACGCGCAGTGTAGAAACACCGGCTGGGGCAGGTCGTCCAGTGACTTGCGGAATTCATCCACCGTCTCGGGGCCAAGGGTGTCTGGCGTCACCGGATGGTGCAGGTAGTTCAACCCCAGCTTCTCAACCACCAGCCGCTCTGCATCGGGGGAGAGGCCGCCTTTCTCATCCGAGGCACGGAAGTTCACCACCGTTTTAATCCCGGCAGAAGCCGCCTGCTCCAGCGCTTTTGCGCCCGGCGTGAACAGAGCCACGTTATGGGCAGGGTCGATGGTCGCGATCTTTTGGCTGTCGTCGGTCATTCTGGCCTCCTTCTCTGCGCGGATGCAGTCGCCCGCGCGTGGTGGTTTCAGCGGCCCAACCCCAACCCGGCGCAACTGTTCCCCGCTTAGCAGAACGGGCCGCGCTGCGCAGATATAATCCGAGTATTAAAGTCAGGATTGTCACCGCCGCCCGGTTTTGCTAGGCAGCAGACAGAAATTCCGCTTGGCGCAAGAGGTGCTGCGACGATTCTGCCCCGCTGTGGCAGGCGCCCCAGACCTGCGCCGTGATCAAAGACAAACCCATCGGGAGCCACCCCCATGCCGCATTTTCGTTCCGCGTTCCTCGCGGCCCTGTCCCTGACCATCGCCCAAGGCGCCGCCGCCGAGACGCCCGCCGCGACCCCGGCCAGCGCCTCGCCCGCGCTCAAGGTCGAACTGAACGCCGCCGACACCACGGAAGCCAATTGCAAGCTGACCTTCCTCATCACCAACGAACTCTCCGCCCCGCTCGACAAGGCGGTCTATGAAACCGTGCTGTTCGACCGTGAAGGCACCGTAAACCGGCTAACGCTCTTCGATTTCGGCGAACTGCCCGTTGGCCGCCCGCGCGTGCGTCAGTTCGTGGTGCCGCAGACCACCTGCGAAAACCTTGGCCGCATCCTCTTTAACGGCGCGCAAAGCTGTGACGGCGCGGGGATCGAGGCGGGCACCTGCGAAAGCGCGCTGGCCCCGGCGACCCGGACCGAGATCGAGGTGCTGGGCTGATGGATCAACTTGACGCGCTGCTGACCCCGCTGCGGGGCATTGCCGAAACCGGTGGCCCGGTGGTGGTGATCCTGATGGCCGTGGCCGTGCTGACCCTTGCGGTCGCGCTTTATAAGACATGGCAGTTCCGCGCCGCCGCCGTGGGCCGCCACCGGGCGCTATCCGAAGCGGTCAACGCATGGGAGCGTGGCGATGCCGCCGCCGCCCGCGCGGCGCTGGGCCGGTCGAAAAGCTACCTCGCCCCGGTGATCGAATTGGCCATGTCCGCGCCTGAGGCGGGAGCCTCTCGCTTGCAGGCCGAGGCCGAGATGCGTTTTGCCAAGCTGGAGCGCGGCTTCCGCCTGCTCGATTCCGTGGCGCAGCTTGCCCCGCTCTTGGGTCTCTTCGGCACGGTTCTGGGCATGATCGAAGCCTTCCGCGCCTTGCAGGATGCGGGCTCTCAGGTGGACCCGTCGATCCTCGCCGGTGGCATCTGGGTGGCGCTTCTGACCACTGCCGTGGGGCTTGTCGTGGCCATGCCGACCGCGCTGGTGCTCAGCTGGCTTGAGCAACGCATGGAGACCGAGCGCGTCATCGCCGACAAGGCGATCCTCACCGTGCTGCATCCCGGCCAGAACGCGGCCCCCGCCGCTGCGCCCGCCGCCACCCCCTTTGCCGCCGCCGCGCCCCGGCCAGCCCATGGCTAGGCCACGCCGGCGGCGCAACCGCCTCTCCATGACCTCCCTGATCGACGTGATCTTTTTGCTGTTGTTGTTCTTCATGCTGACCTCGACCTTCTCAAAATTTGCCGAGATCGAATTGGCCGCAGCGACATCCGGGGCAGGGGCCGAGACGGGGGCGAAACCCTATTTCCTGCAACTGACCACCGAGGGGCTGCGCCTTAATGGCGATGCGCTGACGCTTGACGCGCTGACCGCCAGCCCCTTGGCCGAGGCTGAGGAGGGCACGCCGCTTTTGGTCTCGCTCGGGGCCGAGGTCGAGGCGCAGGCGCTGGCCGATCTGCTCATCGCGCTGCGCGCCCTGCCGGGGCTCAGCGTCTCGGTTCTGGAGGGCTGACCATGCGACCCATCGCCAAGGCCAAGCCGCAACGCGAACCGACCATCGCGCTGATCAACATCGTCTTTCTGATGCTGGTCTTCTTCATGGTCGCAGGCACCCTGTCGCAGCCGCTCGATTCCGATCTCAACCTCGTCGAAACCCGCGAGCTTGAGGGCCGCGCCCCGCCCAACGCGTTGGTGGTCCATGCCGATGGCCGCATGACCTACGCAGGCCAAGATCGCGCCAGCGTGGCCGATTTCATCGACGCGCTGCCCGAAGAAGAGCGCGACACCGTCCGGCTCCTCCCCGACCGCGCGCTGCCCGCCCGCCGCCTTGTCGAACTGACCCGCGAGCTGCGCGGGGCAGGGGCCGCGCGCGTCATGCTTGTCACCGAAAGGGCGCTGCAATGATCCCCCGTTCCGGTCTCGTCAAAACACTTTCCATCGGCGTCGCGGCCAGCCTCGTTGTCGGCGTGTCACAACTCGCCCAGATCGACGACAGCGCCAAGATCGCAGGCGGCGGCGCGCCCGCCGCGGCCCAGCTTGGCACGCGGTTCGAGGATATGGCGGTCGGCACATTGGATGCCGAACCAGTGGAAGAGATCACCCCAACCCCCGAACCCGAACCGCTGGAGACCGCAGAGGCACTGCCGCCGACGCCTGCGCCCGAGCCCACGCTCACCCCCACGCCTGCGCCCGTCGCAGAGCCGGTGCAGACGGTTGAGGCCGAGCCCATGCCCGTGGCTCCGCCCGCCGCCGCGCCGACAGAGACGCCGGTCTTGCCCGCCTTGACCCCGGTCGAAACCCCGCCCGAGACGACTGAGGCCACGCCAACGATCACGGCTGCCGCCCCGGTGCCGCCGGTCGAAACCCTCACCGCCGAGGCCGAGGATGACGCGCCGCGCCTGTCGCAGCGCCCGCAGCGCCGCGACCCCGAGCGCGCCGCCGAGGCCGCCAAAAAGGCCAAGCCCAAGCCACAGCCGAAGCCCAAGCCCAAACAGACCACGCGCGGCAATGCAAAGCGCAACAACACCAAGGGCGCGCAGACGGCCAGCCGCGCCGGCAATGCCGCGCAATCGGGCAGCCGCCAGCGTGCCGCCGCGCCTGCGGGGAATGCGGCGGCCAGCAACTATCCCGGCAAGGTGATGAGTCGCATCGCCCGCGTCGGCAAGCCGCGCGTCCGTTCCCGCGGGACGGCTGTGATTGCCTTTTCCATCGGTGGGGGCGGGCAGTTGGCAGGGGTCCGCGTGGCACGCAGTTCCGGGTCGGCGGCGCTGGATCAGGCGGCCCTTGGCATCATCCGCAAGGCCGCCCCTTTCCCGCGCCCGCCCGCCGGGGCACGGCGCAACTTCTCGATCCAGATCAAAGGCCGGTAACGGGCAGGCGGAGGGCTCAGCCCTCCGCGATCACCCCGTCGACCGCCGCGCCCAGCATCTCGACCGTCATCTCGATTTCCTCGGGCGGGGAGGTAAAGGCCGGGGCCAGCAGAACGTGATCCCCCGCCGTGCCATCGGCACAGCCCTGCGCGGGGTAGCAGATCATCCCCGCCTCCATCGCCGCGCGCTGGATCTTGCCCGCAAGGTTGCGGCTGACGTCAAAGGGCGTCTTGCTGTCGCGCTCGGCCACCAATTCGATGGACCAAAACAGCCCGCGCCCGCGGATGTCACCGACATGGGGATGCTCCCCGAAGCGGTCGCGCAGCGCGGTTTCCAACTGCTGCCCCCGGGTGCGCACCGCGCTTAGCAGATCACGGCTCTCGACCTCTTGCAAAACGGCCAAGGCGCCCGCCGTGGCCACCGCGTGCGACATATAGGTATGCCCGTTCCACAGGCTGCCGCTGCCCGCCATGATCGCGTCAATCACGCTTTGCCGCGCCATCACCGCCGCGATCGGCTGGTAGCCCGCGCCGAGGCCCTTGGCCATGGTGGTGATATCGGCGCAAATCCCTTCCTGCTCCAACGCAAACAGGCTGCCGGTGCGCCCCATGCCGCACATCACCTCATCGGCGATCAAGAGCACGCCGTGGCGGTCGCAGATCTCGCGCACATGTTTGAAATACCCCTCGGGCGCGGGCTGCGAGCCGAGCGAGGCGCCGACCACCGGCTCGGCCACGAAGGCGGCGACCGTCTCTGGCTCAAGTTCAACGATACGGTCCTCCAGCTGATCCGCCAGCCGCCGCGCGAAATCCGCCGCGCTCTCGCCCTCGCGTTGCAGCCGGTAGGCATAGGCGGCGTCGATATGCTCCACCTCCATCAGCATCGGCGCGAAGGGCTTGCGGCGCCCGGCATGGCCGCCCACCGCCAAGGCGCCGAGCGTGTTGCCGTGATAGCTGGGCTTGCGCGCGATGATCTTGGCGCGCGCCGTGTCGCCGCGCTCCAGATGGTACTGCCGCGCCAGCTTCAGCGCCGCCTCCATCGCCTCGGACCCGCTGCCCAGATACATGACCCGGCCTTCGCCCGTACCCTCAGGCGCGCGGGCGATCAGATGGTCGGCCAGCGCCTCTGCCGGGGCGTTGGTGAAAAGGCCGGTATGGGCAAAGGCGAGCTGGTCCATCTGCGCGGCGACGGCGGCGCGCACGGCGGCATTGTCATGCCCAAGGCTTGATACAGCCGCACCGCCACAGGCGTCCAGATAGCGCTTCCCTTTGTCATCAATAAGGAAATTTCCTTCTCCGCGTACGATCACAGGTTGCGTGGCGCGCAGGTTACGGTGCAATACATGGCTCATCGTAGAATCCGATCCTTGGGGTCGACCCTATTTACCGCTTCGCTTGCTGACTGCCACATTAATCAGCACCACGCGCGTATTCGGAAAAGCTTGGGCTGACCTAGGGTCAGGAGAAGCTTGACAGGTAAAATATTTTATCAAACGGTAAAATACCTAACCAACGGGGGATAAAAATGACACAACGCAATTTCACACGCCGCTTCCTATTGGGCACGGCGGCCATGCTGGCGGGCGCCAGCCTTTTGCCGCAGGGCGCACTGGCCGCCGAGCCGATCAAGGTTGCGGGCGTCTACACCGTGCCGGTGGAACAGCAGTGGGTCAGCCGCATCCACAAGGCTGCCGAAGCAGCACAGGAACGTGGCGACATCGAGTATACCTTCACCGAGAATGTCTCCAACACCGACTACGCCCGCGTGCTGCGTGAATATGCCGAGGCCGGCAACCAGTTGATCGTGGGCGAAGTCTTCGGCGCCGAGGCCGAGGCCCGCGAGGTCGCCGCCGACTACCCCGAGGTCGCCTTCCTGATGGGCTCCAGCTTCAAACAAGACGAGGCGCTGTCGAACTTCGCGGTCTTCGACAACTATATTCAGGACGCGGCCTATCTTTCGGGCATCGTGGCGGGGTCGATGACCGAAAGCGGCAACATTGGCATGGTCGGCGGCTTCCCGATCCCGGAAGTGAACCGCCTGATGCATGCCTTCATGGCCGGCGCGCGTGAGATGAACCCCGACATCAAGTTCCAGGTGAGCTTCATCGGCTCCTGGTTCGATCCGCCCAAGGCCAAGGAAACCGCCTTCGCCATGGTCGAGCAAGGGGCCGACGTGCTCTATGCCGAGCGCTTCGGCGTCTCGGACGCGGCACAGGAGAAGGGCGTGCTGGCCATCGGCAACGTGATCGACACCCAAGCCGAATACCCCGAGACCGTCGTGGCCTCCGCCCTGTGGCATTTCGAGCCGACGCTCGATGCCGCCATCGCCGCCGTCAAGGCGGGCGAATTCAAAGCCGACGACTACGGCCGCTATTCCTTCATGTCCGAGGGCGGCTCCTCGCTGGCCCCGCTCGGTACCTTCGAGGGCAAAGTCCCGCAGGAGGCGCTCGACATGGTCAAGGAACGCGAGCAGGCGATCAAGGACGGCTCTTTCACCGTCGACATCAACGACGAAGAGCCAAAGTCCTCCTAAATGACCGATCAACATCCCGAGGCGCAGGTCGTTCTGCGCCTCGACAACATTACCAAGCGATTTGGCAAGCTCACCGCCAATGACGCGATCAGCTTTGATCTGCGGCAGGGCGAAGTCATTGCCCTGCTTGGCGAAAACGGCGCGGGCAAGACCACGCTGATGAATATTCTTTTTGGCCATTACACGCCGGACGAAGGGTTTGTTGAGGTCTTTGGCCAACGTCTGCCTGCCGGAAACCCGCGTGCCGCGCTGGCCGCGGGCGTGGGCATGGTGCACCAGCATTTCACGCTGGCCGACAATATGACCGTGCTGGAGAATATCGTGCTCGGCACCCGCTCGCTCTGGCGCCCCGGCTTTGGGCGCGCGCAGGCGCGGCAGCGGATTGTCACGCTAATGGACGACTACGGTCTGCGGGTCGACCCCGACGCGCAGGTCGGCAGCCTCAGCGTCGGCGAGCGCCAGCGGGTCGAGATCCTCAAAGCCCTCTACCGCGAGGCGCGCATTCTGATTTTGGACGAGCCCACCGCCGTCCTAACCCCGCAAGAGACCGACGACCTTTTTGCCACCATGCGCAAGGCGGTGGCGCTTGGCCTCTCGGTCATTTTCATTTCCCACAAGCTGCATGAGGTCATGGCGATCTCCTCCCGCGTCGTCGTGCTGCGCCACGGCAAGCTGGTGGCCGAGGCCAAGACAGCCGAGACAGACCGTGCCGCTATGGCGCAGATGATGGTCGGCTCCGAGGTCGCAGCTCCCGTGGTGCGCCGCGCCGACCCGGGCGCGGCACTGGTCACGCTCGCAGGCGTCTCTACGCCCGACATCGGCTCAGCGCCGGGGCTGAAGAACGTCGATCTCAACCTGCGCGCAGGCCAGATCACCGGGCTTGCCGGGGTCTCCGGCAACGGCCAAACCGCGCTTGCCGACCTTATCGGCGGGCTCATCCGTCCCGCCTCCGGTACATTTCACGTGAAAGGCGACGCGCCGCGCGGTTGGTCGCCCTATGCTGCCATCGGCGCAGGCATCGCCCGCATCCCCGAGGACCGGCACAAGACGGGCACCATCGCCGATTTCGACCTCACAGAGAACGCGGTGCTTGAGCTGTATTCCCGCCCCGGTTTCTCCCGTCACGGCTGGATGAACTGGCGCGCCGCGCGTGATTTCGCGGCCAAGATCATCAAGGGCTACGACGTGCGCTGCCCCGGCCCCGAGACCCGCATTCGCCTTTTGTCGGGCGGCAACATGCAAAAGCTGATCCTCGGCCGGGTGCTGGAAACCGCGCCTTCAGTGGTGCTGGCCAACCAGCCGGTGCGCGGCCTCGACATCGGGGCGCTCACCTACGTGCACGAACAACTCTTGGCCGCCCGCGACCGCGGGGCGGCGGTGCTCTTGATCTCCGAAGACCTCGACGAGGTCACGGCGCTGTCGGACGTGATCCATGTCATCTCGGAAGGCCGCCTTTCACCCGCCTTCGCCCGTGGCGCGCTCACCCCCGCCGAGCTTGGCGTCTGGATGGCGGGCGATGGATTCGAGGAGACGTCCCATGCGGCTTGAACCCGTCGCCAATCCCACATGGACCCGTTCGCTGGGCCTGCCCGCGCTGGCGCTTTTGGCCACGGTGGTCACAGCTTCGCTCTTGGCCATGGTCGCCGGTGCACAGCCGTTCTCGGTGCTGGGCCTGATCGTCAAAGGCGCCTTCGGCTCGAAGTTCGCGCTTCTGGAGACGCTCAACCGCGCCACGCCGCTGATCTTCACCGGCCTCGCCGTCGCCGTCGCCTTCCGCGCGAAACTGTGGAACATCGGCGCCGAGGCGCAGCTTTACATGGGCGCGGTGGTCACGGTCGTTCTGGGCACCGGCGCGCTGGCATGGCCCAGCGTTGCCCTGCTGCCCACGATTGCACTGGCCGCGATGCTTGCCGGCGCCGTGGTGCTGCTGGTCCCGACTTTTCTGAAAACCCGCTTCGGCGTCGATGAGGTCGTCACCACGCTTTTGCTGAACTTCGTCGTCCTGCTCTGGGTCTCCATGCTGCTCGAAGGCGCGTTAAAGGACCCGATGGGCCTCGGCTGGCCCAAATCCGCGCGCCTGATTGCCGAGGCCCGTTTGCCCCGCATGGTCGACGGGCTGCGCCTGCATTGGGGTTTCGGCCTCGCGCTCATTTCGGCCCTTGTCGTCTGGGTGATCCAACGCCGCACCACGCTGGGCTATGAGATGCGCGCCGTGGGCCTCAACCCAGCCGCCGCACGTTTCGCGGGCATCCCGGTGAACGCAGTGTTGATCAAGACGGCCCTGCTCTCGGGCGGCCTCGCCGCGCTTGCAGGCTTTTCCGAGGTGGCGGGGCTGAAGGGCAGCCTCACCTTGGATATCTCGCCGGGCTTTGGCTACACCGGCATCATCGTCGCCATGCTGGCGCTGCTGAACCCGCTGGGCGTGGTCGTCGCCGCGCTCTTCGTCGCGGGCATCTTCGTCGGCGCCGACAGCATGAGCCGCGCCGCCGGCGTGCCCACATACCTCGCCGACATCATGCTGGCGCTGGCGCTTTTGGCGATGGTGCTGGCGATCATGCTTACGAAATTCCGGGTAAGGCGCGACTGATGGATATTTTCGACATTCTCCTTCAGGCGAGCTTTTGGACCGCTGCCATTCGCATCGCCTCGCCGCTGATCTTCGCCGCTTTGGGCGAGTTGATCTGCGAGCGGGCAGGGGTGCTGAACCTCGGCATCGAGGGCATCATGGTCGTCGGCGCTTTCGCAGGCTGGCTTACCGTCTATCTCGGCGGCGGGCTGTGGTTCGGCGTGGCGGTGGCGATGCTCTCGGGCATGGCCTTCGGGCTGGTGCACGGCGTGCTCACGGTGCCTTTCGGCCTCAGCCAGCATGTCGTCGGCCTCGGTATTACGCTGCTGGCGACCTCGCTCACCTATTATTGCTACCGTCTGGCGCTGCCCGAGGTCACTTCGCCGCCCAAGATCGAAGCCTTCCAGCCGCTGGAAATCCCGCTTCTGTCCGACATCCCGGTGATCGGTCCCGCGCTCTTCAACCAGACCCCGCTGACCTATCTGGCCTTTGTGCTGGTGCTGGTGGTCACGCTGCTGCTCTACCGCACGCCCATGGGCCTCGCCCTGCGCGCGGCGGGGGAGAACCCGGCGGCGGTCGAGGCGCAGGGGCTCAGCGTCTCGGCGATCCGCATCGGGGCGGTGATGGTCGGCAGCGGGCTGATGGCCGTGGGCGGGGCGTTTCTGACCATGTCGGCCTTCAATTCGTTCTTCTTCGAGATGGTCAACGGCCGCGGCTGGATCTGCATCGCGCTGGTGGTCTTCGGCTCGTGGAAGCCGGGCAAGACGCTTCTGGGCGCGGTGTTGTTCGCCGCCTTCGATGCCCTGCAGATCCGGGTGCAGCAGACGCCGCTCGGCGCGGACATTCCCTATCAGATTTTCCTGATGGCACCCTATATCCTGTCGATCCTCGCACTGGTCGTCATGTCCCGCCGTGCGCAAGTGCCAGCGGCGCTGATGGTGCCGTTCAACAAAGGTGAGCGCTGAACGTCTCGCTATAGATCGCTAAGGGCTGCTCCCGGCCGCGGGTGGGGGTGAAGCCCCCGCCCGGGGGGGCGGCCGGGGGCTGCCCGGCCTGCGTCCGGGCGGGGCATAACTGAAAAGGACCAAACCATGTTCGACCTCATCATCAAAGGCGGCACATTTCCCGACGGCCGCACCTCCGACATCGGCATCCAAGCCGACAAGATCACCGCCATCGAAGACCTCTCGACCGCCGAGGCCCGCGAGACCATCGACGCCAGCGGCGACCTCGTCAGCCCGCCCTTCGTCGATCCGCATTTCCACATGGATGCCACGCTCAGCTACGGCACCCCGCGCATCAATGCCTCGGGCACACTTCTCGAAGGCATCGGCCTCTGGGGCGAACTCAAGGAGGTGATGACCCAGGACGAGGTCAAAGCCCGTGCGCTGGAATACTGCGACTGGGCCGCCTCGCTGGGCCTTCTGGCGATCCGCAGCCATGTCGACACCTGCGACGACCGGCTTCTGGGCGTCGAAGCCCTGCTCGACGTGCGCGAAACGGTGAAGGACTACATCGACCTGCAACTCGTCGCCTTCCCGCAAGACGGGCTCTACCGCGACCCCACGGCGCATGAGAACACCATTCGCGCCCTCGATATGGGTGTCGACGTGGTGGGCGGTATCCCGCATTTCGAACGCACCATGGCCGACGGTGCGCGTTCGGTTACCGCCCTTTGCGAGCTGGCCGCCGAACGCGGCCTCATGGTCGACCTCCATTGCGATGAGACCGACGACCCCCATTCGCGCCACATCGAGACGCTGGCCTATGAGACCCAACGCCTCGGCCTGCAGGGCAGGGTGGCCGGCTCGCATCTGACCTCGATGCATTCGATGGACAATTACTATGTCTCGAAACTGCTGCCGCTGATGGCCGAAGCGCAGGTCGCCGCGATCCCCAATCCCCTGATCAACATCACCCTGCAGGGCCGCCACGACAGCTTCCCGAAACGCCGCGGCCTGACGCGGGTGAAAGAGATGCAGGCCATGGGCATCGACGTCGGCTGGGGACAGGACTGCGTGATGGACCCGTGGTATTCCATGGGCACCGGCGACATGCTCGACGTGGCCTTCATGGGGCTGCACGTGGCGCAGATGACCTCGCCCGAGGAGATGCGCCGCTGTTTTGACATGGTAACGAATGTGAACGCGCGGATCCTCGGCTTGCAGGACTACGGGCTGCGCGTTGGTGCGACCGCCTCGCTGGTGGTGCTGGACGCGGGCAACCCGATCGAGGCGCTGCGCCTGCGGCCCGACCGGCTCTGCGTCGTGGCCAAGGGCCGCGTGATCTCACGCCAAGCGCGCAACGACGCGCGGCTCAGCCTGCCGGGGCGGCCCGACAGCGTGCGCCGCCGCCATAGCGCGCATTCGTAAAACCGGGCTGAAAACAGGCCCAAAATCGGCGCCTTGAAACCGGGTACCGATTTCCTACCTCTGGCCAATTGAACTCCATCACACCCAATGCTATGTTAGCGCTAACCGCGCCAATCCGCCCAAAACCGGGCCACCGGAGGACTCACCATGACCACTAAAATCGCCATCAACGGCTTTGGCCGCATCGGACGCTGCGTGCTGCGCGCGCTGATCGAGAACGGCTTTGACGGGATCGAAGTCGTTGCCATCAACGACCTGACCGATGCCGAGAACCTGCTGCACCTGCTGAAATACGACTCCGTCCATGGCCGCCTGCCGGTAGATGCGGAATTGAAGGACGGCACCCTGCATGTGGCGGGCCAGAGCATCCGCATGACGGCAGAGCGCGACCCGGCGATGCTGCCTTGGGGCGACGTCGATGTGGCCTATGAATGCACCGGTTTCTTCACCGCCCGCGAGGCGGCGGCGAAACATCTGGAGAATGGCAGCAAACGCGTGCTGATCTCGGCCCCCGGCAAGGGCGTGGACCGCACCGTGGTCTACGGCGTCAACCATGATGAGTTGACCGGCGAAGACGTGATCGTCTCCAACGCCTCCTGCACCACCAACTGCCTCGCCCCCGTGGCCAAGGTGCTGGACGATACTTTCGGGATCGAAACCGGCTATATGACCACGATCCACGCCTATACCGGCGACCAGCCGACCCACGACAGCCCGCACCGCGACCCCTATCGTGGCCGTGCCGCCGCCCTGTCGATGGTGCCCACCTCGACCGGCGCCGCCGCCGCGATTTCCGAGGTGATCCCGCATCTGAAAGGCGTGCTCGAAGGCTCCGCCGTGCGGGTGCCGACGGCCAATGTCTCGCTCGTGGATCTGTGCATCATGCCCAAGAAACCCGCCACGGCAGAGGCGGTGAACGCCGCGATGCAAGAGGCGGCCGATGGCGCGTTGAAAGGCGTGCTGGCCTATGAGCCCGCGCCGCTGGTCTCGACCGATTTCAACCATGACCCGCATTCCTCCACCCTCGCGCCCGATCAGACGCGGGTGACCGATGGCGGCATGATCCGCGTGGTCAGCTGGTATGACAATGAATGGGGTTTCTCGAACCGCATGAACGACACTGCGCGCGCCATTGCCGCGCTGATTTAAGCTATTGCCGGCGCGGGGGGCAGCCCTCGCGCCCGCGCTCTACAGCGAGGCCGCCGCGCGGCTCGCTTGGTCATATTGCCCCGACATCGCCCGAAGCTGCGCCGCAATCTTGCGCAGTTCCTCGCCCGAGATATCGGTCCGTGGCAAGCCATCCAGAAAACACGCCTGACGGATCGCGCGATAGGCTTCGCATAGCTCGGCACCCGCAGGCGAGGTGCGATAGAACACCTCCTTCCCGCGCTTCTCTGCGCTCAGCAATTCCGCCTTCACCAGCTTGCGAAGGGCGTAGTTCACCGTATGCGTGTCTTCGATGTTGAGCAGGAAGCAGATGTCCGTCAGCCGCTTCTCCCGGCCCCGGTGGTTGGCGTTGTGCAGCACGAGGATTTCCAGCGGCGTCAGATCGCCGTTCCCCGCCGCCGCCATGCAGCGCGACATCCAGCGGGTGAAGGCGTTATAGGCGATGATCATGCCGTATTCGAGTTCGGAGGCCTCCCAGCCATCGCCCTCGGCCAAGTGACGTGAAGAGACGATGCGGCGTGACGGGGTGGGGGGTACTTCTTCCGACATGCGGTGCCTCCGGCTGTTTGCCCGTTTAACGTTACCAAGACGTTGGCAATTTACAAGCGTTTCGCGGCGCTTCGCCGGTGCAGCAGGGGCAAAGATCAATTTGCAACAGGTTTACTTGCCACATTCACGCCATCTTTCGCGAGCGCCCCGCCTTTGCTAGGCTAACGGTAATAATAAAGAGGCAGGCAGAGCAGTTATGAAAACGGGCTTTCGGGGCACGTTTGTCATCAGCTGGTCGCAAACAGAGATCGACGGTCTGGAGGCCGCGCCGGTGCAGTCGCTCGAACTGGGCTCGGCCTGGGCGTGGCGCGGGGATACCATCCGGGTGGATGGGCCGAATGATGTGCTGCGGCTGGATATGGCGGATGGGGCAGAGCGGCTGCGCAAACGCGCGGCCCGCAAAGTGCAGCGCCTGATCGGGGCGGCACTAGAAGAGGGGGGCATGCTGCCGCCCGCGCCGCGGCGCGATCTGGGCACGGCCCCGCTGCCCGACGACAGCTTCATGGTTACCAATGGCGCGCGGACCTATACCGTCACCCTGATCGACGCAGGCCCGGGGCGGATGCCGCTGCTGATGTTCGTAGATGAGCTGCCCCCGCGCGACAGTGAACTTTGGGTGATGCATAGCACCCTGACCCCCGCACGCGATGACCGGCCCGAGCGCGGCGGGGTGATCTGTTTCACCCCCGGCACCCGCATTCGCACGCCGAAGGGCAGCGCCCTGATTGAAGAGTTGCGCGAGGGCGATCTGATCCAGACCAAGGACAATGGCGCGCAGCCGCTGGAGTGGATCGGCAGCCGCCGGATGACCGGCGCGCGGCTACATGCCATGCCGCATCTGCGCCCCGTGCGCTTCCGCCCCGGTGCCTTGGGGATTGGCCGGCCCGACGCCCCGCTGCTGGTCTCTCCCGACCACCGGATCGTGCTGCAAGGCGCTCAGGCCCGTGATCTGTTCAACTGTGACGAAGTGCTGGTCGCCGCCAAGGACCTGATCAACGGGCGCAGCGTGGCCAGCGATATGTCCCTGCGCGAGGTGACCTATGTCCATGTGTTGCTGGCCGAACATCAGGTGATGTGGGCCAATGGGGTCGAGACGGAAAGCTTTCATCCTGCCTCCGCCCCGCTGACCAGCCTTGGCACGCAGGACCGGGCGCGGCTGCTGGCCGCATATCCGCAGCTTGAGACGGACCCGCACAGCTATGGCGGTTTCGCGCGGCGCAATCTCAGCACTTCGGAGGCGGCGATCCTGCGGCATGTGGCGTGAGAGCCGGGCGCGGGCGCCCGACCGTTCGAGAGGCGCTTAGCTATCGGCGCCTTCTTCGATCAGGGCCGCGATGATCGCCCGCGCGCTCTCAGAGTCCCATTTCGCATCGCCCTGCAACCGGGCAATCTCGCGCCCTTCACGGTCTAGGATCACGCTGATCGGCAGGCCGAACACGCCCATCTGGCTGGCAAGCTTTTGCTTCGGGTCTTGGTGGCGGGGCAGGCTGTCGACGCCCGCTTCCTCGAAGAACCGTTTGATCCCTTCCTCAGAGTTGCGCCCCGTGGCGATGGTCAGCACCTGAAAATCATCGCCGCCGAATTCCTTTTGCAGGGCATTCAACTGCGGCATTTCCTTGCGGCAGGGCGCGCACCATGTGGCCCAGAAGTTCACCAGCACGATCTTGCCTTCGTAATCCGCCAGCGACATCGCCTCGCCATCGTCCTCACGCTCAAAGGTCACGTCAGACGCCGCCTGCGGCGCGTCGTGGATCACGAGTTTCTTCATGTCCCCTTCGCGCAGCCCCGCGATGTCAGCCGTTCCGGCAAGGGCGGGGTTTGCACCTGCGACAAGCAGCGTATAAACGAGGCCGAGCACAAGATTTTTCATACGTCCCTCCAAGGGTATTCAACATGACCGACACGACCTCGAACAAAATGTGGGGCGGGCGTTTCGCCGCCGGACCGGATGCGATCATGGAGGCGATCAACGCCTCGATCGGGTTCGACAAACGGATGGCCGCGCAAGACATCAAAGGGTCGCGTGCCCATGCCGCCATGCTGGCAGCCACAGGCATCCTGACTGATAACGACGCTGACGCGATACGGGAAGGGCTTCTCACAATCTTGTCAGAGATCGAAGAGGGCCGGTTCGAATTCTCTGCCGCGCTGGAAGACATCCACATGAACGTGGAGGCACGGCTGAAAGACCTGATTGGTGAGCCCGCAGGCCGCCTGCACACGGGCCGCAGCCGCAATGACCAAGTCGCCACCGATTTCAAACTCTGGGTGCGCGACCAATTGGACGCCGCCGACGAGGGGCTGCAAGCCCTGATCCGCGCGCTTTTGTCTCAGGCCGAAGCGGGGGCCGATTGGGTCATGCCGGGCTTTACGCATCTGCAAACCGCGCAGCCCGTGACATGGGGGCATCACATGATGGCCTATGTCGAGATGTTTGGCCGCGATCTGTCGCGCATCCGCGATGCGCGGGCGCGGATGAACGAATGCCCGTTGGGGGCCGCCGCACTGGCGGGCACCTCCTTCCCGATCGACCGCGAGATGACGGCAGAGGCGCTTGGTTTCGACCGCCCCGCCGCAAACTCCCTCGACGCGGTGAGCGACCGCGACTTCGCGCTGGAATTCATGTCAGCCGCCAGCATCTGCGCCATGCACCTGTCGCGCTTCGCCGAGGAACTGGTGATCTGGTCCTCCGCGCAGTTCCGTTTCGTGGCGCTGTCGGATCGTTTCTCGACCGGCTCTTCGATCATGCCACAGAAGAAGAACCCCGATGCCGCCGAGCTCATCCGCGCCAAGGTAGGCCGCATCTTCGGCGCGAACACCGCGCTGATGATGGTGATGAAGGGGCTGCCGCTGGCCTATTCCAAGGACATGCAAGAGGACAAAGAGCAGGTCTTTGACGCTGCCGACAACCTGATGCTGGCGCTGGCCGCGATGACCGGCATGGTGGGCGACATGACCGCCGAGCGCGAGAACCTTGCCGCTGCCGCGGGCTCGGGCTTCTCCACCGCGACCGATCTCGCCGACTGGCTGGTGCGCGTGCCGAACCTGCCGTTCCGCGACGCGCATCACGTGACCGGCACGCTGGTCGCCATGGCCGAGGCGCAGGGCTGCGATCTGCCGGACCTGACGCTGGAACAGATGCAATCGGTCCATGCCGAGATCACGGCGGATGTTTTTGATGTGCTTGGCGTCGAAAATTCGGTAAACTCGCGCATGTCCTATGGCGGCACCGCGCCTGCGCAGGTGCGTGCCCAGATCGCGCGTTGGAAGGAAATCCTGAAGTGAAACGCCTCCTTGCGGCCCTTTCCCTGTTGAGCCTTGCCGCTTGTGGCGCGGATGGCGAGCCGGTGCGGCCCACGGCGAGCAGCAACATCACCATGTCCTCGTCGGGCGTCTCGGTAGGCACGGCGGTGGGGCTGCGCCGGGGGCCGTTCTCCGTCTCGCTCGGGGCCGGGTCGTGAGGCCGCTGTTGCAGATCACACTGGTGGCCGGGGCGCTTGCCTTGGCCGCTTGCACCCCGCCGCAGTCCGCCCCACGGCAGGCCGCGCCGACACCGCCGACCGAGCCGGGGATCAGCCTGTCGGGCTATGCCACCGTCGGCGTGGTCAAGAGTTTCTGATGTCGCTTTTGCGGATGCTCTACCTCGCCCTCGCGGTCTGGGGCGCGGTGCATCCGATGTATTACTTCGTCACATGGTTCAACGCCGAAGGCTGGAGCCTGAGCGCCATGGTGGACGCATGGCACGCCAATGCCGCCGCCAGCGGGCTGGTTTGGGATCTGACCATTGCTGCCGTCACTTTGACCATCTGGATCATCGCCGAGGTCGCGGTGCGGCGCAATTTCCTCAGCCTGATTGCCATTCCCGCTACGTTCTGTATTGGGGTGAGCTGTGGCCTGCCGCTCTATCTTTTCCTGCGGACAGCGCCCATCAGATAAGCGGCGACGACATGGGGCCAAACGCAGATGGATCATTTTCTCTATAAAGACGGTGTGTTGCACGCCGAAGACGTAAGCCTGGCCGAGATTGCCGCCGCCGTGGGCACGCCCGTCTATGTCTATTCCACCGCCACGCTGCTGCGCCATTTCCACCTCTTCGACGACGCGCTGTCGGGGATGGACCATCTGGTCTGCTACGCGATGAAGGCGAACTCCAACCAAGCCGTTTTGCGCACATTGGCGCAGGCAGGCGCGGGGATGGATGTGGTCTCGGGCGGGGAATACCGCCGGGCCAAGGCGGCAGGGGTGCCGGGCGACAGGATCGTCTTTTCCGGCGTCGGCAAAACCCGCGAAGAGATCGAATTGGCGCTGACGGGCGGCATCCGCCAGTTCAACGTCGAGAGCGAGCCGGAGATGATCCTGCTGGACGTCGTGGCGCGTGAATTGGGCAAAGTGGCCCCGATCACCATCCGCGTAAACCCGGATGTGGACGCGAAAACCCACGCCAAGATCGCCACCGGCAAGAGCGAGAATAAGTTCGGCATCCCCATCGCCCGCGCCCGCGAAGTCTATGCCATGGCGGCCAAACTGCCGGGGCTCGAGATCATGGGCATCGACGTGCATATCGGCAGCCAGTTGACCGATCTCGCCCCCTTTGAGCAAGCCTATGGCAAGGTCGCGGAACTGACCGAGGTCCTGCGCGCCGATGGCCATGACATCCGGCGGCTCGACCTTGGCGGCGGCTTGGGCATCCCCTACGAGCGGTCGAATTCCGCCCCGCCGCTGCCCACGGATTACGGCGCGATGGTGCAGTGCACGCTGGGGCATCTGGGCTGCGAGGTCGAGATCGAGCCGGGCCGTTTGATCGCGGGCAACGCGGGCGTTTTGGTGAGCGAGGTGATCTATCTCAAATCCGGCGAGGGCCGCGATTTTCTGATCCTTGATGCCGCGATGAACGATCTGATCCGCCCTGCCATGTATGACGCATGGCATGACATCGTGCCGCTGAACGAACCCGCCCCGGGAGCCGAGCCGCGCCCCGTCGATATCGTGGGCCCGGTCTGCGAATCCGGTGATACTTTCGCCAAACAGAGGATGATGCCGGTGCTGGGCTCAGGCGATCTGGTGGCCTTCCGCTCTGCCGGGGCTTATGGCGCGGTGATGAGCAGCGAGTATAATTCGCGGCCCCTGATCCCCGAGGTGCTGGTGAACGGCGATCAATTCGCGGTTATCCGCCCACGGCCAAGCTTTGACGAAATGATAAACCGCGATACCATCCCTGAATGGCTTTGACGGCATCCCGCCGCCGGGCCACCGGAGCGTGACGCATGGAGACATCCACTGACAGGACAGACGGGCTGCGCGCTTTGCGTTGGCCCCTGCGGCTGACCTGGGCGGGGATGCTGGCCGAGGCGCTGGTGCAGGCGTTCTGGCCCATGCTGGCGCTGGTGCTGGCGGTGGTGGCAGCGCTGATGATGGGGGCGGAGGATGCTTTGGCGGGCGGCGCGCTTTGGGCGGTGCTGGCCGTCATCGGTCTTGCGGCCCTCTTTACTCTGATCTTTGCGCTGCGCCGTTTCAGTCTGCCATCCCGCGCGGCGGCGCTGGCGCGCTTGGATGCCAGCCTGCCGGGGCGGCCCATTCGGGCGCTCTTGGACGATCAGGCGATTGGCGCGGGCGATGCCGCCTCGGCGGCGGTCTGGCAGGCGCATCAGCGGCGCATGGCCGCGCGGGCGGCTGCGGCGAAGCCGGTGAAGGGCGATCTACGGGTCGCACAGGCCGATCCCTATGCGCTGCGCTATGTGGCTTTGCTTGGGTTCATCGTGGCGCTTGTCTTTGGCTCCGTCTGGCGGTTGGGCGAGGTGACGCATCTGGCCCCCGGCGGGGCGGGCGGCACGCTCGCCTCCGGCCCCGTTTGGGAAGGCTGGGCCGAGCCGCCGCGCCATACCGGCAAGCCGACGCTTTACCTCAACGATCTTGAAGCCGGGGTGCTGTTGCTGCCTGAGGGCACGCTAATTACCCTGCGGCTCTACGGCGAATTGGGCGCGCTGACGGTGGCAGAGACCGTGTCGGGCCGCGAAGTGGCGGCATCCTCGGAACCCGCGCAGGATTTCACCCTGCGCCAAAGCGGGGAGATCAGCATCGACGGGCCGGGCGCGCGGGCGTGGCAAATCACGCTTTTGCCCGATGCCGCGCCGCAGGTCGAACGGCTCGGCCCGCCTGAGGTGACCGCCTTGGGAGAGATGAGCCTGCCGTTCCTTGCGCGCGACGACTATGGCGTCGAAGCCGGGGAGGCGCGGATCAGCCTTGATCTGGCTTCTGTCGACCGCCGCTATGGTCTGACCGTCGACCCCGAGCCGCGGCCTGAGATCGTCGTGCCGCTGCCCATGCCGATCAGCGGCGACCGGCGCGATTTCGAAGAGACGTTGATCGAAAATTTCTCGAAACACCCATGGGCCAATCTCCCGGTGTCGCTGCAACTTTCGGTATTGGACGCCTCCGAACAGCAGGCCGTGACCGAGGTGAGCCGGTTGACCCTGCCGGGGCGGCGTTTTTTCGATCCGGCGGCAGCAGCGGTGATTGAGATGCGGCGCGATCTTTTGTGGTCGCGCGCCAATGCACCGCGCATCGCGCAGGTGCTGCGCGCCGTGACCTACGCCCCCGGGGATGACCTGCGCTCGGAGGTGACAGCACTGCGGCTCAAGCAGGTAATCCGGCGGTTGGAACTGCGGGCGCGCTACGGGCTGGACGAAGAGGTGCAGACCGAGCTGGCCGAAGACCTCTGGGCGCTGGCGATCGAATTGGAAGAAGGCGTGTTGGCCGATGCGCTTGAGCGGATGCGCCGCGCACAGGACCGGCTGAACGAGGCGATGAAGAACGGCGCCTCTCAGGCCGAAATCGCCGAGCTGATGGACGAGTTGCGCCGCGCCACCGAAGACTACCTTGAGCAACTCCAGCGGCAGCAGGCGCAGGAGGGCGCGGGCGAAGACCAGCAGCCGCAGGGCGAAGCGATGCAGATGACCCAAGACGATCTGCAACGCATGATGGACCGCATTCAGGAGTTGATGGAACAGGGCCGCATGGCCGAAGCCGCCGAGGCGCTGCGCCAGTTGCAGGAAATGATGGAGAACATGCGCGTCACCGAAGGCCAGCCGGGTCAGGGCGGCAATTCGCCCGGTGAGCAGGCGATGGAGGGGCTGTCGGACACGCTGCGTGAGCAACAGGGGCTGAGCGATCAGGCCTTCCGCGACCTGCAAGAGCAGTTCAATCCCGGCACCGGCGCGGGGGAGAGTGACGGCAACGAAGGCCGCAACGGCGGGCAGGGGCGCGGCGAGAGCCATG
This sequence comes from Sulfitobacter sp. 1A15258, assembly GCF_043557045.1. NCBI lineage: Bacteria > Pseudomonadati > Pseudomonadota > Alphaproteobacteria > Rhodobacterales > Roseobacteraceae > Sulfitobacter > Sulfitobacter sp. 1A15258. The sequence goes on from NZ_JBIFFK010000002.1 coordinate 377,156, forward strand.
AAGGGCAGCGCGGGCAGGGCGGCCCCTCCGGTGAAGAAGGGGGCGAGGAAGGGCTGGCCGGACGCCAGCAAGCGTTGCGCGACGAGCTGCGCCGCCAGCAAGGGCGTTTGCCCGGGCAGGGCACGGCTGAGGGGGACGCGGCCCGTGACGCGCTGGACCGCGCGGGCGAGGCGATGGACCGCGCCGGAGAGGCGCTGCGCCGCGATGAACTGCCCGAGGCGATCGACAATCAGGCGCAGGCGATGGAAGCGCTGCGCGAGAGCATGCGCGCCCTCGGTGAAGCGATGGAACAGGAGCAACGCGCAGGCCAGCCGGGCCAAGGCACGGCAGAGGGCGGCGATCAGCGTGGCGAGGGGCGCGATCCGCTTGGGCGGGAGCAGGGCGGCAGCGGGGCCAATAGCTCGGATGCACCGCTGGCGCAGGGGCCGGACGATCAGGGCCGCGCGCGGCGGTTGCTGGACGAAATCCGCCGCCGCTCGGGCGAGGCGGAGCGGCCCGAGGTCGAGCGGGATTACCTTAACAGGCTGTTGGATCGGTTCTGATCGGGGTTAGCCCTGAGATTGGGTCGCCACGGTGTCGAGCCAGACCAGCAGGTCTTGCAACTGCCCGTCGAGCCAGAGCCGCGCATCGTCCATCCATGCCACATAGGACGACAGATAGGGATCGGCCTGCGGCAGGGACTGCGCGATCTCGGGCGCGTAGACATAGACCGCCGCGAGGATGGCGGCCAATACGATCATTATAGTGAAACCGCGCATGAACCCGCCGGATTTCTGCGGCTTTTCGGGGCGGTCGAGCGCGGCGGTGGGGGTGGGCCCGGCCTGCGCGCCCTCTTGCCCGTCATGGCGCAGGGTCGAGTTAATTTCTTCGATATCGGGCAGAAGATCGCGGCGCGAGGCGCTGCCATAGGCGTCGACCTCGCTTTCCGGGACCGGCTCTCCGCGCATCTTGGCCATGCGCAGGCGCGCCTCATGGGCGCGGCGGGCGTCTTCATCCTCGGGCACATGGTCTTCCGCCGCAATCTCAGCCCTTGGCTGCGGCTGGGGCCGGGGCGCGTCGTCTAGGCCAAGGTCCGGCTGGCTTTCCAGCGGTTCCGACTGGCGGCGGCGGCGGGCTTCTTGCTCTGCCGCGGCCTCTTGACGGAGGATTTCCGCGATGGCGGGGTCGAGGGGGCGGCGCACCGGCGCGGCGGGAGCGGGTTGGGGCGTTTCCTCCTCGGGGTCGAATTCGTCTTCGAAGTCGTCGTCTTGATCGTCTTCGAAGGGCGCGTCTTCCTCTTCATCGCCGAAGGGCTGCAAATCGGGCAGGCTGGCCGCTGCGGCGGCTTCCGTGTCCTCATCCGAGCCGCGCTGCTTCATCCGCATCACGTCGTCGGCGAAATCATCCTCTTCGGCCTCTGGCGCATTGTCGGGGTGATGCTGGAACCACGTCTGCCCGCAGTTGGAACATTGCACATCACGCCCCGCCGCCGGCATCACATCGTCGGGGACTTCGTATTGCGCGTCGCAGTTGGGGCAGATCAGCCGCATGGTCATTCCTGGGTTCGTTCGGTGCTCTGAGATCGTAACGGGCAGCATATGTCCTAGAATAACGTAGGAAAAGTGATATCTGGGCAGGGTGCTGGGGTTCTGAGTGATTGAATCCTTTCCGGTGCTGAGGCACAACAGGTCGAAGTTTTTTAAGGTGGATGCGTGATAGAGCTCGAAAATGTGGCCTACAGCTATGGCGGGGGCGAATTGCTGTCCGACATCACGCTGAAACTCGCCCCCGGATCCTTCCATTTTCTGACCGGCCCCTCGGGCGCGGGCAAGACCACCTTGATGAAGCTCTGCTACGGGGCGCTTTTGCCCACGGCGGGGCATCTGCGGATGTTCGGGCAAGACGTGCGCGGGCTGGGGCGCGATGACATCGCGCTGATGCGCCGCCGCGTCGGCGTGGTGCATCAGGACGTGAAATTCCTCGATCACCTCCCGCTGACCGAGAATGTGGCCCTGCCGCTGAATGTCTCGGGCCGTGGGGCCGAGGCGGGGGGCACGGATCTGGAAGAGTTGATGTCTTGGGTTGGCCTCACCAACCGCGCCGACGCCCTGCCGCCTGAGCTCTCGGGCGGGGAGCGGCAGCGGGCCGCCTTGGCACGTGCGGTGATCATGTCGCCCGATGTGATCCTCGCCGATGAGCCGACGGGGAACATCGACTGGGAGATGTCCCAGCGGCTGCTGCGGCTGCTGATCGAGTTGAACCGCATGGGCAAGACCGTGTTGATCGCCACCCATGATCTGGGCCTCATCCGCGCCACCAAAGCGCATGTGCAGGCCCGCGTCTTGCGCATCGCGAACCGGCGCATTCAACTGGCGGGGGCGGATCTGTGAAGCGCTTCGATCTGGGCGCCCTGCGCGCGATTTTCAAAGGCGACCGGCAGGCCGACCGCGTGGTGCCGCCTTCGGGGTTCACCGCGCAACTGACGCTTTTCGCAGCGGGGGCGATGGCCTTTCTGGCGGTTTTTGCCTTGGCGCTGTCGCTGGCCTCGGGCCGTTTGGCGCAGGTCTGGGGGCAGGAGTTGGCGCAGTCGGCGACGGTGCGGATCGTGGCGCCGCTGGATCAACGCGCGGCCCAGACGGATGCGGCTTTGAAGGTGTTGCAGACGACCAAGGGCGTGGCTTCGGCCCGTGCCCTGACGGATGCGGAGCAGGAAGAGCTGCTCGCCCCGTGGTTCGGCCCGGAATTGGCGATGGAGAACCTGCCGGTGCCGCGCCTGATCGAAGTGGTCGAGGAAGGCGAGGGGTTGGACCCTGTTGGATTGCGCCTGCGCCTGTCGGCTGAGGTGCCGGGCGCGGTGTTGGACGATCACAGCCGTTGGCGCGCGCCGCTGGTCGCGGCGGCGAGCCGTTTGCGCCTTTTGGGCTGGATTTCGACGCTGCTGATCGGGGCTGCGGTGGCCGCGATGGTGACGCTTGCCGCGCAAGCGGCGCTTGCGGCCAATGCGCAGGTGATCGCGGTGCTGCGGCTGGTGGGGGCGACCGATGATTATATCGCGCGGGCCTTCATTCGCCGTTTCACCCTGCGCGCGCTGCTGGGTGCGGCGGCGGGCACGGCTTTGGGCATGATCGCGGTGGTGTTGCTGCCTGACGCGGGCGAGGCAGGCGGATTTTTGACCGGCTTGGGCTTCCAAGGCTGGCATTGGGCCGTGCCGCTGATGGTGCCGTTCCTCGTCGGCGCGGTCGCCTTTGCCGCCACCGGGGCTGCCGCGCGGCGTACATTGAGGGAGTTGACATGAAGCTGCTGCAATGGGTCCGCTCGATCCTCTATATCGTGCAGGTGACCGTGGCGATGCCGGTGATCGGGCTGGCCTTCGCGCCTTGGGCGATGTTCTCCAAACGCGGGGCCTATGCGGGCTGCAAAGCCTATGCCGCTTGGGCCATGTGGACGGCGCGTTGGCTGATCGGCTTGCGCTGCGAAGTGCGCGGCCAAATCCCCGAGGGTGAGGTTCTGATCGCGGCCAAACATCAGTCTTTCCTCGATATCATCATGATCTTCCACGCCCTGCCGCGGGCCAAGTTCATCATGAAACGCGAGGTGCTTTGGACGCCGGTGATCGGGCAGTACACCAAGCGGATGCAGATGATCGCCGTGAACCGGGGCAAGCGCGGGCAGGCGATCACCAAGATGATGGAAGACGTGAACGCGGGCCGGGTGGAGCCGGGGCAGATCGTGATCTATTCCCAAGGCACCCGTGTCGCCCCGGGGCTGAGCGCGCCTTACAAAGTCGGCACGGCGGTGCTTTACGATCAACTGGGGCAGGTCTGCGTGCCTGCGGCGACCAATGCGGGCTACTTCTGGCCACGCCGGGGCCTCTACCGCCGCCCGGGCTTGGCCGTGGTGGAGTTTCTGGAGCCGATCGAGCCGGGGCTGGACAAGCGCACCTTCATGGCGCGGTTGGAACAGGAGGTGGAGAGCCATTCCGACGCGCTGCTGCGCGAGGCGGGGTGGCGGCCTGCGGAGGCAGGGTAGGCGCGGGGGGCTCGCTTTTTTGGTCTTCGAGGGGCTCTCGGAATGACCCGCCCGGCCGCAGGCCGGGCAGCGCCGACCCGCCCCCCTGGGGCGGCGCTTTCAGCACCACCCCGCGGGTCGGCGCTGCCCTTTGCGATTGGTCGGCATGCCGTAGTGCCCGCTGAAACGATGGTTTCGCTGGACGCAAACTCAGAAATTTAGGAAGCCGTTGAAAGTGGCGGCGCCGCCGAGGGTGGTGGAAAAGACAGGCGTCACCCTGCATGTCTCTACGTATCGACATGACCCGCGAGGGGCCTCGTCTTCCGTGAATGTCGCGACGGGGGAGGTTGTAGGGCAGGGATGTTAACGCGCGATAGCCGCAGCGAGCGCCGCCTGCGCAACGAAAAGGGGCGGACCCTTGGCCCGCCCCGTCGTCTTACATGTGGATCGGCCCGTCGCCGCAGGCCAGTGCGGCTTCGCGCACGGCTTCGGAATAGGTCGGGTGCGCGTGGCAGGTCATCGCCAGATCCTGCGCCGAGGCACCGAATTCCATCGCCACGCAGACCTCGTGGATCAGATCGCCCGCGCCGGGGCCGATGATGTGGCAGCCGAGGATGCGGTCGGTCTCCTTATCCGCGATGAGCTTGACGAAACCGTCGCCGGCAAAGACCGCCTTGGCCCGCGCGTTGCCCATGAAGGAGAATTTGCCGACCTTATAGGCCCGGCCCGCTTCCTTCAGCGTCGCCTCGGTCTCGCCCACGCTGGCGACCTCCGGGTGGGTGTAGATCACGCCGGGGATCACGCCGTAGTTCACATGGCCATGCTTGCCCGCGATCACTTCGGCGGCGGCCATGCCTTCGTCCTCGGCCTTATGGGCCAGCATCGGGCCTTCGATCACGTCGCCGATGGCATAGACGCCTTTGACAGAGGTCTCCCAATGCTCGTTGACGGCGATCTGGCCGCGCTCGGTCATCTTGATGCCGAGATCGTCGAGCTCCATGCCTTTGATCACCGGCTTGCGGCCTGTGGCGACGAGCACGGCATCGGCTTCAATCTCATGTTCGCTGTCGTCCTTGCGGAGCTTGTAGCTGACCGTGGCCTTGCCTTTGGCGACTTCGGTCTTCTGCACGGCAGCGCCCATGACGAAGTTCAGCCCTTGCTTTTTCAGCATGCGTTGGAAGGTCTTTTGCACCTCGGGGTCCATGCCGGGGGTGATCACGTCGAGATATTCGACGACCGTAATCTCGGTCCCCAGACGCGCGTAAACGCTGCCCAGTTCCAGCCCGATCACGCCTGCGCCAATCACCACCATCTTCTTGGGGATCTGGCCCAGTTCCAGCGCGCCGGTGGAGGTTACGACGGTCTTCTCATCGACCTCGACGCCCGGCAGCCCCGCGGGCTCAGAACCGGAGGCGATGATGATGTTCTTGGCCTCATGGACCTCATCGCCGACCTTGACCTTGCCCGCTTCGGGGATCGAACCCCAGCCCTTGAGCCAGTCGATCTTGTTCTTCTTGAATAGGAATTCGATGCCCTTGGTGTTGGTCTCGATCGTCTTGTCTTTGTAGGTCAGCATCTGCTTCCAATCGACGGTCGGCGCTTTCGCCTTCAGACCCATCTCTTCGAAATTATGCTCGGCCTCATGCAGCATATGCGTGGCGTGGAGCAGCGCCTTGGAGGGGATGCAGCCCACGTTGAGGCAGGTGCCCCCGAGGGTCTCACGGCCTTCGACACAGGCGGTTTTCAGGCCCAGTTGCGCGCAACGGATGGCGGCGACATAGCCGCCGGGGCCGGAGCCGATCACGATGACATCATAGCTCGACATGGGGGTCTCCTTAGCAGTCGGGTGGTGCAGGCAAGGTATGAGGCGCGGGTTTCAGGTGCAAGCGCCGCTGCCTGCGGGTGTTTGAGGATAGGGTTAAATGAGGGCCGCCAGCAGCATCAGCATGGTCGCGGCGAAACCGACGATCCAGATGAACGACCGATGCGGGCGCAGGCCAAGCGCATAGGCGGGAACATAGAGCAGCCGGGCGATGAGATAGACCCAAGCGCAGGCGGCGGTGAAGGCGGTGTTTTGGGCCGACATCTGCACCACGCCCACGGCGATGCCGAAAAGGATCAGCCCTTCGAAATGGTTGTCGAGCGCACGGCCCAGACGGGCGGTGCGGTCGCTCATCGCGCGCGACGGCTCACGGTCGCGCGCCGACATGGTGTAGCCGGGGCCAAGCTCACGGTTGGCGGGCACGGCGTAGAGCACGAATTGCACCCCTTGCAACAGAGCCGCGAGGGTCAGGACGGTCAGCTCGGCGCTCATGCGGATTTCACGAAATAGGCGGTGGAACTGGTCACGGTGCCCTTGTCATCGCTGCTGAGCGCATCGGACCGGGTGAGCCAGTCATCGGCCTTTTTGCGGTCGTTCACATCCAACAGGACAGAGGCTTTCGTGCCGCTGTCGGCATGTTGCCAGATTTGCAGCACCGAGAGCCCCGCATTGCGCCGCGCCTCGGCATCGGCGTCGAATGCGTCTTTCCAAGCGGCGAAATCGGTGACGTCGAAGTGGCAGATCATCTGCATGGGAATGCCTTTCAGAGCGCGTGGAAATAAAGAACGGCGGTGGCGGCATAGCCTGCGAGCCACGCCAGCGTGCGGATCGTCGGCACGCCGAGGGCGTAGACGATCAAATAGATGATCCGCGCCAGCAAAAAGACCTGTGCGGCGAGCAAGGTGGCGCTGTTGTTGCGGCCCATGATCTCGACCAGCAGCACGGCGGGGGCGAAGATCGCCATGGCCACGACGGAGTTATCAAGCGCGCGGCCCAGACGGGCGGTCATGCCAGTGGTGGTGCGCGTCTCGTCGCGCGAGGACATCAGGTAGCCCATCGAGAGTTGCCGGGTCGCGCCCAGCACCTGCAAGAGGATCGTCAGCATGACCAGAAGGCCATAGGCGGCGAGGAGGGTTGTTTCGGTCATTTCTTTAGCTCCACATGAGGAGCCAATCGCATACCTTTTCGAATCTCGGTGCCATATGATTTCGGTACTCTTGCGAGCTCACAGATCTCTTGAATGTTCTGGCCTTTGAGTTGCTCGGCAAACTCAATCCCGAAGAGGTGAATCGACACGACCACCTGTCGTTCTGCGGCATTGTGATATCGATCGGCAAATGTATTGGCTAAATCTGCGGTTCTCATGGCCTTCTCCTTAAATAGAATGATGCAACAACTTCAGACTACATAATTCGATCTGAAACTTCGCCTATCATTCTTCTAAGAGCGACGGGCCGTATAGCGATAGGGCGGGGGTCGCCCCCCGCCCATAGTATCACAGATCCATCAACAGACGGCGCGGATCTTCCAGCATCTCTTTGACGCGGACGAGGAAGGTCACAGCACCTTTGCCGTCGATCAGGCGGTGGTCGTAGCTCAGCGAGATATACATCATCGGACGGATCACGACCTCACCGTTGATCGCCATCGGGCGGTCCTGGATCTTGGCCATGCCGAGGATGCCGGACTGCGGCGGGTTCAGGATCGGCGCGGTCATCAGCGAGCCGTAGACGCCGCCGTTGGAGATGGTGAAGGTGCCGCCGGTCATGTCGGCCATGGTGAGCTTGCCGTCACGGGCTTTCTTGCCCATGGCGTTCACGGCCTTCTCGATCTCGGCAAAGGACATCGCGTCAGCGTCCTTGATCACCGGCACCACGAGGCCCGTGGGCGTGCCTGCGGCGACGCCCATGTGGACGTAGTTCTTGTAGATCACGTCGGTGCCGTCGATCTCGGCGTTGACCTCGGGGATCTCTTTCAGCGCGTGGCAGCAGGCCTTGGTGAAGAAGGACATGAAGCCCATCCGCACGCCGTGCTTCTTCTCGAAGTCGGCCTTGTAGGCGTTGCGCAGGGCCATGACCTCGGTCATGTCGACCTCGTTGAAGGTCGTCAGGATCGCGGCGGTGTTCTGCGCTTCCTTCAGGCGGCGCGCCATAGTCTGCTTGAGGCGGGTCATCTTGACGCGCTCTTCGCGGGCGGCGTCATCGGGGGCGGAGGCAGCGCGGGGTGCTGCGGGTTTCGCCTCGGCTTTCGGCGCGGAGGCGCCTGCGGCCACGGCTTTGGCCACGTCTTCCTTCATCACGCGACCGTCACGGCCCGAACCTGTGACCTGATCGCGGCTGATGCCCGCTTCGGCCATGGCTTTCTTGGCCGAGGGCGCGTCTTCGACGTCCTTGCCGCCGGCGGATTTGGTCTCGGGCGCGGCCCCGGCGCCGGACTTGGCGTCTTCGCCTTTCGGCGCGGCAGCGCCAGCACCGGAGGACAGGACGGCCAGCGTGGCCGAAGCCTCGACGGTGGTGCCTTCGTCGGCGAGGATTTCAGCCAACACGCCCGCAGCGGGGGAGGGCACTTCGACGCTGACCTTGTCGGTCTCAAGCTCGCAGAGCATTTCGTCCTGTTCGACCTTGTCGCCGACTTTCTTGAACCACGTGCTGACGGTGGCCTCGGTCACCGACTCGCCCAGTGTCGGCACCTGTACGTCGATGCTGTCGCCCTCACGGGCAGCCACATCGGCGGAGCCTGCGTCGATCGATTTGGGCGCATCGCCGCCGCGGTCGGATTGCGACACGGCCTGTTCGTCCTGCGCGGCTTCCTTGGCTTTGGGCGCCGCGGCAGAGCCGCTGTCGCCTTCGCTGACATTGGCCAGAAGGGCATCGACACCCACGGTGTCGCCTTCCTGCGCCACGATCTCGCTCAGGGTGCCAGCGACGGGGGAGGGCACCTCGACAGTCACCTTGTCGGTTTCCAACTCGCAGAGCATTTCATCCACCGCGACGGTATCACCGGGTTTCTTGAACCATGTGGCAACGGTGGCTTCTGTGACGGATTCGCCCAGCGTTGGGACGCGTACTTCGCTTGTCATGGTTTACTTTCCTTTGATGGTCAGCGCCTCGTCAACGAGGGCGGCTTGTTGTGCTTTGTGCTGGCTGGCCAGACCCGTGGCGGGCGAGGCCGAGGTGGCGCGGCCCACATAGGAGGCGCGGCCATGTTTCGCGTCGATGCGGCCCAGAACCCATTCGATATTGGGCTCGATGAAGGACCATGCACCCTGGTTCTTGGGCTCTTCCTGACACCAGATCATCTCGGCCCCTTTGAAGCGTTCCAGCTCCTTCACGGCGGATTGCGCGGGGAAGGGGTAGAACTGCTCGAAGCGCAGGAGGTAGACGTCGTCGATGCCGCGGGCGTCGCGCTCTTCCAGCAGGTCGTAATAGACCTTGCCCGAACACATCACCACGCGCTTGATCTTGTCATCCGCGACCAGTTTGGTGTCGGAGTTGCCCTTTTCGGCGTCATCCCAGAGCACCCGGTGGAAGCTCGAACCGGTGGTGAATTCATCGGCTTTGCTGATGGCCAGCTTGTGGCGCAGCAGCGACTTGGGCGTCATCAACATCAGCGGCTTGCGGTAGCTGCGGTGCAGCTGGCGGCGCAGGATGTGGAAGTAGTTGGCGGGCGTGGTGCAGTTCGCCACGATCCAGTTGTCGCCGCCGCACATGGTGAGGAAACGCTCCAGACGGGCCGAGGAGTGCTCGGGCCCCTGACCTTCGTAGCCATGCGGCATCAGGCAGACGAGGCCCGACATGCGCAGCCATTTGCTTTCACCGGAGGAGATGAACTGGTCGAACATGATCTGCGCGCCATTGGCGAAGTCGCCGAACTGCGCTTCCCAAAGCGTCAGCGCATTGGGTTCGGCCAAAGAGTAGCCATATTCAAAGCCCAGCACCGCATATTCGCTGAGCATGGAGTCGATGACTTCGTACTCGGCCTGACCTTCGCGGATGTGGTTCAGCGGGTAGTAACGGTCTTCGTTCTCTTGGTTGATGAAGGCCGAATGGCGTTGGCTGAAGGTGCCGCGCGTGCTGTCCTGACCCGACAGACGGACCTTGTAGCCCTCGGTCAGCAGGGAGCCGAAGGCGAGCGCCTCAGCCGTGGCCCAGTCAAAGCCCTCACCGCTTTCGAACATCTTCTTTTTCGCGTCGAGCAGACGACCGATGGTTTTGTGCAGCGGGAAGCTGTCGGGCGCGGTGGTGATCGCCTTGCCGACATCTTGCAGCGTTTCGGGGGCGATGGCGGTTTTACCGCGCTGGTAGGACTTGTTCTTTTTGTCCATGCCGGACCATTTGCCGTCCAGCCAGTCGGCCTTGTTCGGGCGGTAGTCTTTTCCGGCTTCGAACTCATCATTCAGATGGTTCTGGAAGGCGGTCTTCATGTCTTCGATCTCACCCTCGGGGATCAGACCGTCGGCCACCAGACGCGAGGTATAAAGGCTCAGCGTGGTTTTCTGTTTCTTGACGCTCTTGTACATCACCGGGTTGGTGAACATCGGCTCATCGCCTTCGTTGTGACCAAAGCGGCGGTAGCAGAAGATATCGATGACCACGTCCTTGTGGAACTTCTGGCGGAACTCGGTCGCGACGCGGGCGGCATGGACCACGGCCTCCGGGTCATCGCCGTTGACGTGGAAGATCGGCGCCTCGACCACAAGCGCGTTGTCGGTCGGATAGGGGGAGGAGCGCGAGAAATGCGGCGCGGTGGTAAAGCCGATCTGGTTGTTTACCACGATATGCATGGTGCCGCCGGTCTTGTGGCCCTTGAGGCCCGAAAGCGCGAAACATTCTGCCACGACACCTTGGCCCGCAAAAGCCGCGTCACCGTGCAGCAGCACGGGCATGACGGCGGTGCGGTCCTCGTCGTTGAGCTGGTCCTGCTTGGCGCGGACCTTGCCCAGCACCACGGGGTTCACCGCCTCAAGGTGGGAGGGGTTCGCGGTGAGCGACAGGTGCACGGAGTTGCCGTCAAACTCACGGTCCGAGGAGGCGCCGAGGTGGTATTTCACATCGCCCGAGCCATCCACATCGTCAGGCTTGAAGCTGCCGCCTTGGAATTCGTTAAAGATCGCGCGGTAGGGCTTCTGCATGACATTGGCGAGAACCGAGAGGCGGCCCCGGTGCGGCATGCCGATGACGATGTCCTTGACGCCCAACTGGCCGCCGCGCTTGATGATCTGCTCCATCGCCGGGACAAGGCTTTCGCCGCCATCAAGGCCGAAACGCTTGGTGCCCATGTATTTGACGTGCAGGAACTTTTCAAAACCTTCGGCTTCGACCAGCTTGCTCAGGATCGCCTTGCGGCCTTCCTTGGTAAAGGCGATTTCCTTGCCGTAGCCTTCGATCCGCTCTTTCAACCAACCGGCCTGCTCGGGATCGGAGATATGCATATATTGCAGCGCGAAGGTGCCGCAGTAGGTCGAGCGGACGATGCCGACGATCTGCTTCATAGTGGCCACTTCGAGGCCCAGCACATTGTCGATGAAGATCGGGCGGTCCATGTCCGCATCGGTGAAACCGTAGGACTTGGGGTCAAGCTCGGGCTGTTCGCCCATGTCGCGCATACCCAGAGGGTCGAGCGTCGCGGCGAGGTGGCCACGGATGCGGTAGGCGCGGATCAGCATGAGCGCGCGGATGCTGTCGAGCACGGCGGCGCGGATTTGATCGTCGGAAACGGGAACGCCCTTTTCCTCGGCCTTTTTCTTGATCTTCTCGCCTGCGGCCTTCGCCTCGGTCGGTTCGGGCCAGACGCCGGTCAGCGCGCCCATCACCTCGCTTTGGGGGGCGGGGGGCCAATCGGGGCGCGCCCAAGAGGGGCCAGCGGCCTCGGCCTGCGCGGTTTCGGCGTCATCGCCCATCGCCGCAAAGAACGTTTGCCATGCCTCGTCAACCGCGTTGGGATCATTGGCATAGCGGGCGTACATCGCCTCAAGATATTCCGCGTTGTCGCCTTCCATAAAGGAAGATGCGTGGAATTGTTCGTTGGCGGGTTGGTCGGTCATTGGGTCACCTTTGTTCGGCGGGGCAGACGGGACAGGGTCAGAATCAGGGTCGGTCTATAGTCAGGCCCGGGGCGGGGGGCCATAGGTATCGAAGGCGGAGGCGCAGGGCCCTGCGGGGCCGCCGGATCGGGCGCTTGCCCGCGGGCCGGCCCCGGGCGAAAGCGGGCAGAGATTGACCGCGGTCTGAATGTGCATCTTGCCCTCCTTCGCTGTCGGCGGCGCCGGGTGGTTTTTATCAAGACCCCGCAAAACATAGTGCTTTGCGGAGTGGGTCAATGGGCGGGCCATGGCCCGCCCGGCGGGCATCAGCCCTTGTCGATCGCTTCTTTGACCGCTTCGCCCAATGTGGCGGGGCTGTCTGCCACGACGATACCGGCTTCTTTCATTGCTTCGATCTTGCTCTCCGCGTCGCCCTTGCCACCGGCGACAATCGCGCCCGCGTGGCCCATGCGGCGTCCGGGAGGGGCGGTGCGGCCCGCGATGAAACCGGCTGTGGGCTTCCAACGGCCCTTCTTCTTCTCATCGGCGAGGAACTGTGCCGCTTCCTCTTCGGCGGAGCCGCCGATTTCGCCGATCATGATGATCGACTGTGTCTCGTCATCGGCAAGGAACATCTCCAGCACGTCGATATGCTCGGTCCCTTTGATCGGGTCGCCACCGATGCCCACGGCAGAGGACTGGCCGAGGCCCATGTCGGTGGTCTGCTTGACGGCCTCATAGGTCAGGGTGCCCGAGCGCGACACGACGCCGACGGAGCCGCGGCGGTGGATGTGGCCCGGCATAATGCCGATTTTGCAGGCGTCAGGCGTGATGACACCGGGGCAGTTCGGGCCGATGAGGCGCGATTTGGAACCTTCGAGCGCGCGGGCGACGCGGGCCATGTCGAGCACCGGGATGCCTTCGGTGATGCAGACGATCAGTTCCATCTCGGCGTCGATCGCCTCAAGGATCGAGTCGGCGGCGAAGGGGGGCGGGACGTAGATCACGGAGGCATTGGCCTCGGTCGCGTGTTTGGCTTCATGCACGGAGTTGAAGACCGGCAGATCGAGATGCGTTTGACCGCCTTTGCCCGGTGTCACGCCGCCGACCATCTTGGTGCCATAGGCGATGGCCTGTTCGGTGTGGAACGTCCCCTGTGAGCCGGTCAGACCCTGACAGATGACTTTGGTGTTTTCGTTGACTAGTACGGCCATGATTTCTTCCTTGGTCGGTGATGTTTAATCCCGGGGGCAGGCCCCGGGGGCGTCAGACGCGGTGCGCCCGGTTGGTGGGATGGACCGTGGCAGGCGCAGGGCCGGGCCACAGCAGGATGGCGGCGAGGAACATGACCGGGATGCCAAGCTCCCCGATCTCCTCGACGACGAAGGCGGTGCGTTCGGCATCGGCGCTGACCTCGATCCCCAAGGGGGCGAGTTTGCGCGCGATGCCGTCGAGCAGTTTGTAAGCGACGGTGAAGCCGATCCCTAGCAGGACGGCCCCCGCCCAAGCGCGGCCCCGAAACAGAGCCGTGAGATAGGGCCGGGCGTGACGCCAGAGCATCAGCAGGATCGCGGTGACGATCAGCGCAAGGATCAACCCGGCGATCAGCCTTTCGCCCAGCGGGACGCCCTCACCAGTATACTGCCGGGCTTTAAACAGGCCGCGGGTGAACAGGCTTTTGTCGAGGTCCAACTCACGCGCCGCCATGACCGCGAGTACCAGCGGCAGATACCAGACCCGCAACACCGCGCCGCGCAGGGTCCAGACCAATGCGAGAATGCAAAGGATGTAACCCACGACGGAGAGGCTTTCGTAAAAGCCGCCTTCGGCCAGTAGCGTGGTTTGGGTGGCGGCGGGCAGGCCGTTCACGACGACCATCTGCGCGGCAAAGGCCAGGATCAGGGCAAGGATCACCCACCAGCCCGCGCGGGAAGAGGCAAGCGCCTGTGTCATAGGCCCGCCTTTCGCGGGGCGCCGTCGCGCTTGGCCGCATGTTGAATAAAGGGGGCGAGCGACAGCACGGGCATCAGTAAAGTTGCGCATCTTGATCGACCAGCAGGTCCAGCACCCGCAGGGTCAGCAGACCCGCGCCCATGATCATCAGGCTGCGGCCGATGGAGCCGGTGAAGTTTGACGGCAGGATCATCGCCAGCCCGTCACGGGATTTCCGCGCGGCGCGGCGCAACCCGCGGTCGCGGCGGCGGTGGGTGGCGGCTTCGGGCAGACGCAGGGCCGCGGGTTGCCACTGCCGGATCAGAATTCCAGCCCCCAATAGCGCAATACCCGTCAGAACGGGGGAGGATTTGGGAGATTGATCCATACTGACCTCATTGCATCATCGGGTGGGCGCGGCGCGGTGTCGTCGCATCTGCCCCCGCCGTCATGGGGCGGCGGGAACGGTGATATCGGCCATGCCTGCGGGGCACAGTGCCCCGCAGGCATGGCCGAAAAGGCTTAGCCTTTGACCGCTTTCACGATCTTCTGCGCGCCATCTTTCAGGTCGTCGGCGGCGATGACGTCGAGACCGGAGTTGTTGATGATCGCCTTGCCTTCTTCGACATTGGTGCCTTCGAGACGGACAACCAGCGGCACTTGCAGGCCGACTTCTTTCACCGCGGCGACAACGCCTTCGGCGATGACGTCGCAGCGCATGATGCCGCCGAAGATGTTGACGAGGATGCCTTTGACGTTCTCGTCAGAGGTGATGATCTTGAACGCCTCGGTCACCTTCTCCTTGGTCGCGCCACCGCCCACGTCGAGGAAGTTGGCAGGCTCCGCACCGTAGAGCTTAATGATATCCATGGTGGCCATCGCCAGACCCGCGCCGTTCACCATGCAGCCGATCTCACCGTCGAGCGCGATGTAGTTCAGGTCATATTTGGAGGCTTCGAGTTCCTTGGCGTCTTCCTCGGTCTCGTCGCGCAGGTTTGCGATGTCGGGGTGGCGGTACATGGCGTTGCCGTCGAAACCGACCTTGGCGTCAAGCACTTTCAGGTCGTTGCCGGGCATGACGATCAACGGGTTGATCTCCAGCATCTCCATGTCCTTCTCGATGAAGGCTTTGTAGAGCTGACCCATCAGCTTGACGCATTGTTTGACGGCAGCGCCTTCGAGGCCCAGCGAGAAGGCCACGCGGCGGCCATGGTAGGGCTGGTAGCCGGTCGCCGGATCGACGGAGAAGCTGAGGATTTTCTCAGGTGTCGCTTCGGCGACTTCTTCGATGTCCATGCCGCCTTCGGTGGAGCAGACAAAGGAGATGCGGCTGGTCTGGCGATCAACCAGCAGGGCGAGGTACAGCTCACGCTCGATATCCGAGCCGTCTTCGATGTAGATGCGGTTGACCTGCTTGCCTGCCGGGCCGGTCTGGTGCGTGACCAGTGTCTTGCCCAGCATCTTCTTGGCTTCCTCGGCCGCTTCTTCCACGGATTTGGCAAGGCGCACACCGCCCTTTTCGCCAGCGGCTGCTTCTTTGAAGCTGCCCTTGCCGCGACCGCCTGCGTGGATCTGCGCTTTGACAACCCAAAGGGGCCCGTCCATTTCGCCGGCTGCGTTCTTGGCGTCTTCTGCCTTCAGCACAACGCGGCCGTCGGAGACAGGGGCGCCATAGCTGCGCAGGAGGGCTTTTGCCTGATATTCGTGGATGTTCATAAAAACGGTCCCGTTTCTGTTCCAGTTGCCCCGTAGTATGGGGATGACTTTCGTTCCTGTAAGGGTTTTTTCGGAGAAAGCCGGGTTTGGCCAGCTAAAAATGAGTTTTGTGATCACACGATAATTACGTGTGATCACATTTCCACTCAGCAGCTCCGAATCGGCTGATTTTTGCTTGAATAAGGGGGGATAGGCCGCCCCACCGAAGGGGCGGACCGGCTGTTTAGCGCGGCATGAGCGCCCAGTAATCGAGGTCAAGCAAAACCTCGGAGCGGTATTTTCCGGCCGCATCGCGCAGCTCGAAGGGGGCGCCGCCCTTGGTCGCCACAAGGCGCAGACGCAGCGCACCGACACCGGGGGCCGACGTCTCGGCCTTATCGAGCACTTCGGTCCAGGCACGGACGGTATCGCCCGCAAGGCAGGGGTTGGCATGGGCGCCGCCGTTCAGCCCCACGACCATCTGCGCATTGGCCAGCCCGTTGAAGGACAGCGCGCGGGCCATGGAGATTACATGGCCGCCATAGATCAGCCGCGAGCCGTCGGGGCGGGCGGAGGTGTCGAAATGCACCTTGGCCGTGTTCTGCCACAGGCGCGTGGCCATCATGTGTTCGGCTTCCTCAATCGTAACGCCGTCGACATGGTCGATCTTTTCGCCGATCGCGTAGTCGCCCCAGCGGTGCGGCTCCCCGGCGCGGGCGAAGTCGTAATTGGTAAAGTCGAGGCCCTGCGGGATGTGCAATTGATCCACGGTCAGCGCATCGGGCAGGTCCGGCAGGGCGGTCTCGGGCGCGGGGGCGTCGAGGTCGCCTTTGCGGACCATGACCCAGCGGACATAGTCCAGCACCTTTTCGTCATTCTGGTTCAGCCCGGTGGTGCGGACCCAGACGACGCCGGTCTTGCCGTTGGAGTTTTGCTTGAGGCCGATGACCTCGCTTTCCGCGCGCAGCGTGTCACCGGGCCAGACGGGGCGCAGCCAGCGGCCTTGGGCATAGCCCAGATTGGCCACGGCGTTGAGCGAGACATCGGGCACGGTTTTGCCAAAGACGATGTGAAAGGCGATCATATCGTCGAGCGGGCTGGCCTTCAGCCCGCAGGACTGCGCGAAACTGTCAGCGGAATAGAGCGCGTGCCGGGCGGGGTAGAGCGCGTGATAGAGCGCACGTTCGCCCGCACCGACCGTGCGGGGCACCGCGTGATGCAGCACCTCGCCCAGTTTGTAGTCTTCGAAAAAGCGGCCGCGGTTGGTCTTGCTCATCACTGCTCGCCCAGTTTTGTGTCGGGCGAATAGGTGCCGGGGGCGTCTTTCACCACGGCTTGGCCGCAGCGCATGACCCCGGCCTTGTGGTCCCATGTTTGGGTGGGAGAGCCGTAAAGCTCCCAGCCTTTGTTCAGCGCATCGGTGACCTTGTGGCAAAAGGCGGATGTGTCTTCTTCGGAGAGGAAGCGGTAAACTTTCATGGAAGGCTCCGGGGTCAATGGGGGAAGGGGATGACGCCGAGCCATGTGTGAATGCCGGCGACGAGAACGAAGAGGATCGTGGAGATCACGATGAGGCGGATATAGGTAGCGCGGCCCGCGTGGGGCGGGGGTGTCCAGCCCGGCTCGGCGCGGTTGATCAGGATCACCTCGCTCACCGCCCAGCCCAGCATGGTGGCAAAGAGCAGGATGGAAGCGAGATCGCCATTGACCAGAAGGTGTGCCGTGGCCCAGATCTTCACCGCCAGCAGTTGCGGGTGGCGGGTTTTATAGGCGGGCCATGCCTTGGCGCCCTTGGCGGCGCTGGAGCCGAAGACCCAAAAGGCCAGCACCATCAACAGGTTGTTGATGTGGATGAAGAAGCTCGGCGGGGTCCAGACCGGAATGAACTCCGCCGCGCGATAGCCCCAGATGATGAGGGCCAGCGCCACGACCAATGCGGCGGCCACCGCGCCCCGGCCTGCGGTGCCCATCTGCGCCCGTTGGGCAGGCATCAGGCGTTTGAAGAGATGGGCCCCGATCCAAAGGATCAGGCCGAGGATGAGGATTGTCATGGCGAAGGCTCCGGGCTCATGGCTGCAATTGCCGCCAGTTTTGCCAGTGTTTCGCGGGCGGTGGCAACATGGAGATTTTCCACGATTTTACCATCGACGACCGCCACGCCCTGACCTGCGGCCTGTGCCTCTTCATAGGCGTCGATCTGGCGGCGGGCGAGGGCGGCTTCTTCCTCTGACGGGGTAAAGGCGGCATTCGCGATGTCGAGCTGCGCGGGGTGGATCAGCGTTTTGCCGTCGAATCCCATGTCGCGGCCCTGTTCGCATTCGGCGCGCAGGCCGTCTTCGTCTTTGAACGCGTTATACACCCCGTCGATGATCGCCACGCCATGCGCTTTGGCGGCCAGCAGGCAAAGCCCGAGGCCGGTCATCAGCGGCAGCCGGTCGGGGCGGAAGCGGGTTTGCAGGTCTTTCGCCAGATCGTTGGTGCCCATGACCATGGCCTGCAACTGGCGGTGTCCGGCGATGGCGGCGGCGTTGAGCATCGCACCGGGGGTTTCCATCATCGCCCAAAGGGGGATGTCGCCCACGATCTCGGCCAGCGCTTCGAGATCGGCGGGGGAGCCGACTTTGGGCAGGAGAATCGCATCGGGGTTCATTGCGGCGGCGGCGCGGGCGTCATCGGCGCCCCATTCGGTATCGAGCCCGTTGATCCGCACCACCCGCATCCGCGCGCCGTAGCCGCCTTCGGCCAGTGCCTCGGCCAATGTTTCACGTGCAGCGACCTTCTCATCGGGGGAGACGGCATCTTCGAGGTCGAAGATCACCGCGTCGCAGGCCAATCCGCGGGCCTTGTCCAAGGCACGGGGCTTGGAGCCGGGAATGTAGAGAACGGAACGCAGGGGGCGGGTTGTGGCGGTCATGAAAGGCTCCTCGGGCAGGGCGGCGCGCTGGCCGCCTAACATTGTTGCGCACAGAGGGGCATTTTTATGCGAAAACTTCAAGGCAAAACATGCCGCGACGCAGCGAAGCTGTTGCGGTGATTTCCGCGCGGCGGATTAACCAGTCTTTCAGCCTTGGGGCGCACTCCCTGTTGCGTCGCATCTGAGGCAGTTTCCAGCGCAGCGGATGCAGTCATTTCAACCAAGGCTGCTTTGGGGCCGGTGCGAAAGACGGCGCATTGCCATCCCCCAAGGATCACGCCTTTCGATGCGAAGGCAGATGCTATGACAGGTTTCGTTAAATTTCTTCACCTCGCGGCGCTCACCGCCGCTTCGGCGATTGTGTTGGCCACCACGACCGAGGCGCAGACGCCGCGCAATTGCGCGCCGCGCGATCATGTGGTGCTGCGGCTGGCCGATGGCTATGGCGAGACGCGCCAGTCCATGGGACTGGGCGGCGATAATGCGGTGGTTGAGGTTTTCGCCTCCAACCAGACGGGCAGTTGGACGATCACGGTCACCGGGGTCAACGGTATCACCTGTCTCGTCGCCTCGGGCCAGGGGTTCGAGACGCTGGCAGAGGAGTTGCCCGCCAAGGGCGAAGACGCCTGAGGGCGGAATATATCGTGGAAGCGCGGGCGGCCTGGGGCCGCCTTTTCCGTGTTTGGGGCCTGCCGCTGCTTGGGCGAAGTCCCGCCATTTATTTGTGCCGCCGTGGAACTGGAAAGGGCCATCCGGGTTGTGGTTCCAGAAGAGCAAGCAACGCTCATTTTTGGAAGGAGACCTACAATGAAACGTTTTCTGAGCACCACGGCCATCGTATTGACCATGACCGGCGCAGCCTTTGCTGACGCGCATTCCGAAGGCTTTGGCAACGTTGCCGTAGAGCAGACAGATTTCCTTGCATCCGACCTGATCGGCATGCGCATCTACAACTCCGAAGCCGAAGTTGACGCGGCCACCCCCGTTGCCGATGGCGCCGAGCAGGAGTGGGATGATATTGGCGAGATTAACGACATCATCGTGTCGCAGGACGGCGAAGTGACTGCCGTGATCCTTGGCATCGGCGGCTTCCTCGGCATGGGTGAACGTGACGTATCCATCTCCATGGACAAGATTCGCATCCTGAACGATGAAGGCGGTGAGCGCTTCCTCGTTGTGAACACCTCGAAAGAGATGTTGGAGCAAGCGCCTGAGTTCGAACGCCCCATGATGGACGGCGAGCAGATGGAAGGCGACGCCATGAACGAGACTGACGCGAACGTCACCGTCATCAATGGCGAGACCGAAGCCGAAGAAATGGCGAACGATGTCGAAGCCGAGACCGAGGAAATGGCCAATGACGTAGAGGCCGAGACCGAGGAACTGGTGCAAGACACCGAGAACACGGCCGAGAACCTTGAAGCCGAGACCGAAGAGATGGCCAATGACGTAGAGGCCGAATCCGAGGAAATGGCGCAAGAAGCCGAAACCATGATGGAGAACGCCGAAGCCGAGACAGAAGAAGCTGTCAACGAAGCCGAAGCCAACACCACCGTGATCACAGGCGACGAAACCGTTGAGCGTGAACTGCTGCCGCGCCCCGAAGTTGAGCGTGAAGGCTATGCCAACGCCGAAGCCGAGATGATCGAGCAGATGAGCGCCGAAGACCTCGAAGGCTCCTATGTCTATGGTGCCAACGATGAGACCGTCGGTGAAATCGACTCGCTGCTGATCGGCGACAACGGCCAGATTGACCGTGTTGTCATCAACGTGGGCGGTTTCCTTGGTCTGGGCGAAAAGCCGGTGGCCGTGACATTTGACGAACTTCAGGTTCTGCAAAACGTGGAAGGCGACGACGTGCGCATCTACATCGACAGCACCGAAGAGCGTCTGGAATCGCAGCCTGAGTACCAAGGCGACTAATTCTTCGCCTTAAAGTTCAGCAATTGGCCGCCCCTCGGGGCGGCCTTTTTCGTGGTGAGGGCAGGGGTTAGCCGCCCGCCAGTGCTGCAACTTGCACGGGACCGCGCATTTCGGTATCTCCGGCGCAAATGAAACCTCTGTCGGAGACATGACCATGGCCAGACCCAAAATCGCGCTTATCGGCGCGGGGCAAATCGGCGGCACTCTCGCCCATCTCGCAGCGTTGAAAGAATTGGGCGATGTCGTCCTGTTCGACATTGCCGAGGGCACCCCTGAGGGCAAAGCTCTCGATATCGCGTCGTCGGGCCCCTCGGGCAAGTTCGACGCCACGATGTCGGGCACTCAAGATTACGCTGACATCGCGGGCGCGGACGTCTGCATCGTCACCGCCGGTGTGGCGCGCAAGCCGGGCATGAGCCGCGACGACCTGCTAGGCATCAACCTCAAGGTTATGAAATCCGTGGGCGAGGGCATCGCCAAACACGCCCCCGACGCCTTCGTCATCTGCATCACCAACCCGCTTGACGCGATGGTCTGGGCGCTGCGCGAATTCTCGGGCCTGCCGCACAACAAGGTTTGCGGCATGGCTGGCGTGCTGGACTCCGCGCGTTTCCGCCACTTCCTCGCAACCGAGTTCAACGTCTCGATGAAAGACGTCACCGCCTTCGTTCTGGGCGGCCACGGCGACACGATGGTGCCGCTGGTGCGTTACTCCACCATCGCAGGCATCCCGCTGCCGGATCTGGTCAAGATGGGCTGGACCACGCAGGACAAGCTCGACGCGATCGTGCAGCGCACCCGTGACGGCGGCGCCGAGATCGTGGGCCTGTTGAAGACCGGTTCGGCCTTCTACGCGCCCGCCACCTCCGCGATCGAGATGGCCGAAGCCTACCTCAAGGACCAAAAGCGCGTGTTGCCCGCGGCGGCGCATGTCGATGGGGCCTACGGCTTGAACGGCTTCTATGTGGGCGTGCCCACCGTGATCGGCGCAGGCGGTGTTGAGCGTGTCGTCGAGATTTCGATGAACAAAGACGAGCAGGCGATGTTCGACAACTCCGTCAACGCGGTCAAAGGTCTGGTCGAAGCCTGCAAAGGCATCGATGAGAGCCTCGCCTAAGCTTCCCGGCATATGGGTTCGAAAGCGCGTCCCAATCGGGGCGCGCTTTTTCGTTCGGGAGAGGGGGCATTTTTGTGATCACACGATAATATGCTGTGATCACAAAAGCGGGCAGGACCACATCACTCTGTCATTTTTCCACCGAAACACCGCCCAAACCCCGCAGATTCCCCGCAGTTCCCCGTGACAGTCCTGTAAAAACCGCTATCAAGATGCAAAGCACAGGACAAAGCACAGGACAAAGGACCGCGCCATGGCCGATGTGAACCGGGGTAACCGCCCGCTATCCCCGCATTTGACGATTTATCGCCCCCAATTGACTTCCATGACGTCGATTCTCACCCGGATCACCGGCAACGCGATGCTGATCACCGCGCTGCTGATCGTGTGGTGGTTCCTCGCCGCGGCCACGTCGCTTGAGTATTTCGACACGGTGAACGGGATCATGACCAGCTGGTTCGGTGATCTGGTCTTTACCCTGTCGCTCTTGGGCCTGTGGTATCACACGCTGGCCGGTGTTCGGCACCTGATCTGGGACACGGGCCGCATGCTCGATATCCCCACCGCGGAAAAGCTGGGCTGGACCGTGCTGATCGGATCGGTCGTGCTGACCATCCTGACCATCATCATCGTTTGAGGAGCGACACCATGGCATACATGACAGATCGCAAACGCGCCCGCGGCCTTGGCTCGGCGAAAACCGGCACCGCGCATTTCTGGGCGATGAAAGTCTCCTCGCTGGCGCTGTTGGTTCTGATCCCGCTGTTCGTCTTTACCTTCGGCAGTGCGCTCGGCGGCAGCTATGAAGAGATCCTTGCCTATTACGCGCGGCCCTTCCCGGCCATCGTGGCGGCGCTGACGCTGATCGTGGGCTTTAAACATTTCAATGACGGCGTGCAGGTGCTGATCGAGGACTATGTCCATGGGCTGGCCAACAAAGTCGCCCTCATCGTGATGACCATCATCAGCTACGGCGCAGCAGCGGTCGGCGTTTTCGCCATCGCCAAGCTCGCCCTGTAACAATACGCCCAAACGGGAGACCGATTAAATGGCAGCATATGAATACGAAACCCACGAATATGACGTTGTCGTGGTGGGTGCAGGCGGTGCTGGTCTGCGCGCGACTTTGGGCATGGCGGAGCAGGGGCTGCGCACGGCCTGTATCTCAAAGGTGTTCCCGACCCGCAGCCACACCGTGGCGGCGCAGGGTGGCATCGCCGCGTCCTTGAGCAACATGGGCCCCGACAACTGGCAGTGGCATATGTATGACACGGTCAAGGGCTCGGACTGGCTGGGAGATACCGACGCGATGGAATACCTCGCCCGTGAAGCGCCCAAGGCGGTTTACGAGCTTGAGCATTACGGCGTGCCCTTCTCGCGCACCGAAGAGGGCAAGATCTATCAGCGTCCCTTCGGCGGCCACACCACGGAATTCGGCGAAGGCCCGCCCGTGCAGCGTACCTGCGCCGCCGCTGACCGGACCGGTCACGCGATCCTGCACACGCTTTACGGCCAGTCGCTGAAGCAAAGCGCGGAATTCTTCATCGAATATTTCGCCATCGACCTGATCATGTCGGACGACGGTGTCTGCCAAGGTGTGCTGTGTTGGAAGCTTGACGACGGCACCATGCATCTGTTCAGCGCCAAGATGGTCGTGCTGGCGACCGGCGGCTATGGCCGCGCCTATTTCTCGGCGACCTCGGCGCATACCTGCACCGGCGACGGCGGCGGCATGGCGGCCCGTGCGGGTCTGCCGCTGCAAGACATGGAATTCGTTCAGTTTCACCCCACCGGCATCTACGGTGCGGGCTGCCTGATCACCGAAGGCGCGCGCGGCGAGGGGGGTTATCTGACCAACTCCGAGGGCGAGCGTTTCATGGAACGCTACGCGCCGACCTATAAAGACCTAGCATCCCGTGACGTTGTTTCGCGCTGCATGACGATGGAGATCCGCGAAGGCCGCGGTGTGGGCGAGAATAAGGATCACATCCACCTGCACCTCAACCACCTGCCGCCGGAGACGCTGGACCTGCGCCTGCCGGGCATCTCGGAATCCGCACGCATCTTTGCCGGTGTGGACCTCACGAAAGAGCCGATCCCGGTGCTGCCCACCGTGCACTACAACATGGGCGGCATCCCCACGAACTATTGGGGCGAGGTGCTGAACCCGACTGCGGACAACCCCGACGCCATCGCACCCGGCCTGATGGCCGTGGGCGAGGCGGGCTGTGCCTCGGTACATGGGGCGAACCGTCTGGGTTCCAACTCGCTCATCGACCTCGTGGTCTTTGGCCGCGCCGCCGCGATCCGCGCCGCCAAGATCGTCGACGCCGACAGCCCGGTGCCCGCGCCGAACCTCAAATCGGTCGAGAAGGCTTTCGATCGCTTCGACGGTCTGCGCAATGCCAAGGGCGGCACGCCGACTGCCGAACTGCGCCTTGAGATGCAAAAGACTATGCAGGCCGATGCCGCCGTCTTCCGCACCGACAAGACGCTGGAGGAAGGCCGCAAGAAGATGATCGACGTGGCCGACAAGCTGAACGATTTGCATGTCACCGACCGTAGCCTCGTCTGGAACTCGGACCTGATGGAGACGCTGGAGCTGACCAACCTGATGCCCAACGCCACCGCCACGATCACCGCCGCCGCCGCGCGGAAAGAGAGCCGGGGCGCGCATGCGCATGAGGATTATCCGGACCGGAACGACGACGAATGGCGCAAGCATTCGCTGGCCTGGTTCGACGGCAACGATGCCAAGCTGACCTACCGCGCCGTGCACCTTGATCCGCTGACAAAAGAGGATGAAGGCGGCATCGACATGAAGAAGATCGCCCCCAAGGCACGGGTGTATTGATGGTCCGCACAGCACTCATCGCGGCCACGTTGCTCGGCCTGTCGGCCTGTGTGGAGGTTCAGCAGGCGGTGGATGACACCGCCCGCCAGACCTCCAAAGGCGTGGTGACCGAGGTTCTGGCCACCCGTTTTCCGCAGGTGCCGAAAGAGCTGATCACCCCCTTCACCGATTGCATCATCGACAATGCTGACGCGCTGGAGCTGCGCGAATTGGCCCGCGCCACCGTGGTCGGCGTGGACGACACAACAACGGGCACCGTGCGCACCATCCTGTCGCGCCCCGAGACCCGTACCTGCCTGCTGGCCGCCGCGCCCGCAGCTGGCATGACGCTTTAGGAGACGCATAATGGTTCAACTGACGCTTCCCAAGAACTCCCGCATGACCAGCGGCAAGACATGGCCCAAGCCCGAAGGGGCGACCAATCTGCGCGAGTTCCACATCTACCGCTGGAACCCCGATGACGGGAAGAACCCGGCGCTGGATACCTATTTCGTCGACATGGACGATTGCGGGCCGATGATTCTCGACGCTCTGATCAAGATCAAGAACGAGATCGACCCCACGCTGACCTTCCGCCGCTCCTGCCGCGAAGGTATCTGCGGCTCTTGTGCGATGAACATCGACGGGATCAACACGCTGGCCTGCACCTACGGCATGGAAGAGATCAACGGCGTGGTGAAGATCTACCCGCTGCCGCATATGCCGGTGGTCAAGGACCTCATCCCCGATCTGACTCACTTCTACGCCCAGCACGCCAGCATCCAACCGTGGCTGGAGACCGACACGCCCGAGCCGCGCAAGGAGTGGAAACAGTCGATCGACGATCGCGCCAAGCTCGACGGTCTGTATGAGTGCATCATGTGCGCCTGCTGTTCGACTTCCTGCCCCAGCTACTGGTGGAACGGCGACCGCTACCTCGGGCCAGCGGCCCTGCTGCATGCCTACCGCTGGATCATCGACAGCCGGGACGAGGCGACGGGCGAGCGTCTGGATGACCTCGAAGACCCCTTCAAGCTCTACCGCTGCCACACGATCATGAACTGCGCCAAGACCTGCCCCAAGGGGCTGAACCCGGCGGCGGCGATTGCCAATATCAAGAAACTGATGGTCGAGCGCACCGTCTAATCCACCCAATCCGACAGGAAGGCCCGGCCAAGCGCCGGGCCTTTGGTTTTTCCCATGATCCTGCCCTTCGTCATCGTTATCGTCTTTGTGATCGTGCTGATCTTTGCCCGTCGCAACGCGCCCACGCGGGACTGCCGCTGGCGCGAAGACCGGGCGGGGGACAAAGGCGCGCTGCGCAAATACCACTGCGTAGCCTGCGGGGCCGAAGCCTACCGCAGCGAAGGCCCACCTGACCGCTGCCTCAAAGGGCTCGACACCCCGCGTCTGTGACTTGCTTTTGCCCCCAACCCACCGCAAGCTTGCGGGAACTGGGGAGGCGGCAATGGGTGAGCGTTTCAAAGCAGATGTGATCGTCGTGGGCGCGGGTTTGGCCGGCATGGTTGCCGCCCATGAGGCCGTGCTACGTGGCCGCCGGGTGCTGCTCATGGACCAAGAAGGCCCGCAAAGTCTCGGCGGGCAGGCCTATTGGTCGCTCGGCGGTCTCTTCATGGTCGACACGCCCGAACAGCGCCGCATGGGCATCCGCGACAGCGCGGAACTCGCCTATCGCGACTGGATGGGCTCGGCGCAGTTCGACCGGGCGGTGGACGCCAACCCCCGCAAGCTTGCCGAAGGGTTCATCGACTGGGCGGCAGGCGACATGCGCGCTTGGCTGCACCAGATTGGCCTGCGCTGGTTCCCGGTCGTCGGCTGGGCCGAGCGCGGCGGGGCAGGGGCCCATGGCCACGGCAACTCTGTTCCGCGCTTTCATATCACTTGGGGCACCGGCATCGGCGTCGTCGCCCCCTTCGCGCGGCTGATGCAGGAATACGCGTCAGCGGGCAGGCTGCGCCTTGCCTTCCGCCACCGCGTCACGCGGCTGGTCACAACGGATGGCGCGGTCACCGGCGTGGCGGGCGAGGTGCTGGAAGACAGCGACGCCCCGCGCGGTCAGAGCACATCGCGCAATGTCACCGGCGACTTCGAACATGCCGCCGAGGCCGTCATCCTCACCACCGGCGGTATCGGCGCAAACCACGACCTCGTGCGGCAACACTGGCCCAAAGACCGCCTCGGCCCCGCGCCGCGCCACATGGTCAGCGGCGTGCCCGACTACGTCGACGGCAAGATGCACGCCATCGCCGCAAAGGCCGGGGCGGGGCTCATTAACGAAGACCGCATGTGGCACTACTGCGAAGGCGTGCAAAATTGGGATCCGATCTGGCCCAACCACGGCATCCGCATCCTGCCCGGCCCCTCGTCCATGTGGTTCGACGCGCACGGCGACCGGATGGAGGCGCCCTGCCTGCCCGGCTTCGACACGCTCTCGACCCTCAAACGCATCCTGCAAGCATGCGAGCACAGCTGGTTCATCCTGACGCAAAAGATCATCGAAAAGGAATTCGCCCTCTCGGGATCCGAACAGAACCCCGATCTCACCTCCGGCAAATGGGGCGAAGTCCTAAAAGCACGGCTCGGCAAGGGGGCAACCGCCGCAGTCGAGGCCTTCAAAGAAAAAGGCGCGGACTTCATCGTCGCCGAGGATCTGGAAACCCTCGTTTCCCGCATGAACGCCCTCACACCCGAGAGCCCCGTCGCCCTAGAGCACATCCGCGCCCAGATCAAAGCCCGCGACGGCCAATTGGGCAACCCCTTCGCCAAAGACGCCCAGATCACCGCGATCCGCGGCGCCCGCAACTACCGTGGCGACCGCCTGATCCGCACCGCCAAACCCCACGCCATTCTCGATCCGGCCAACGGCCCGCTCATCGCCGTGCGGCTCAACATCCTCACCCGAAAATCCCTCGGGGGCCTACACAGCGACACCCAAGGCCGCGTGCTCACGCCTGCGGGCACCATCCTCCCCGGCCTCTTCGCCGCCGGAGAGGTCTGCGGCTTCGGCGGCGGCGGCTACCACGGCCACAACGCCCTCGAAGGCACCTTCTTGGGCGGCTGCCTCTACTCCGGCCGCCTCGTCGGCCAACACGCCTGAAAGACGCGCCACACCCCCTCCCTTCATCCTTTCCCAAATACCTTCCGCACTCTCCCCACACGCGAGCGCCAACCAACGAAGCACCCCCCTCGCTCACACCACCCGCCAAGCCACGAAAAAAGGCGCGACCCCCGCCGCGCCCCTTCATCCTTTTTCAAATACCAATCCCGCCCTCTCAGCAGGCGCCGCACTCAGGCAAAGGCCGCCTCCAGCGCAATCTCGACCATATCGCCAAAACTCTTTTCGCGATCCTCCGACGGCAACGCCTCGCCGGTCTGCAAATGATCGCTCACCGTCAACACCGCCAAGGCACGCCGCTTGTGCCGCGCGGCCAGCGTGTAAAGCTCCGCCGCTTCCATCTCGACACCGAGGATGCCATGGCGCACCATCTGCTCGTCAAGGTCGGGGCGCTCCGCATAAAATACATCCGAGGAATAGATCCCGCCCACATGGGTCTTGGCCTCCAGCTTTTCGGCGGCAGCGACAGCAGCGCTCAAAAGGCCGTAATCGGCGCAGGGGGCGTAGTTCAATTCGCGGAAAATGCCGGAGGAGGGCGAGGTGATGGTGCTCGCCGTCATGGCGATGATCACGTCGCGGATGCCGACGTGGGATTGCATGCCGCCACAAGAGCCGATGCGGATCAGGGTCTGCGCGCCATATTCGGTCATCAACTCATTGGCGTAGATCGACAGAGACGGCATGCCCATGCCCGAGCCTTGGATCGTCACCCGGTTGCCGCGCCATGTGCCGGTAAAGCCCAGCATACCGCGCACTTCGTTGACCAGTTCGGCCCCTTCGAGAAAGGTCTCCGCCGCCCATTTCGCGCGGTAGGGGTCGCCGGGCATCAATACGGTTTCGGCGATATCGCCGGGTTTCGCGCCAATATGGACGGTCATTTCTGTCTCCTGATGTTTGGCGCATTTTGCCCGCGCAAGGCGGGCTTCACAAGGGCTGCGGTGGGGCAGGGGGCGTGACGTAAACTTCCGCTCGGCGCCGTGCGGGCGGTGACTATCGAATTCACATTTCCGTTAGCAATAAAAAAGCGCCGGTGAATTGCTATTCAACCGGCGCGAAGTTCCCGTATTTCGGGAAGTATTAAACCCGCATCGTTTCCGGATCGGAACCATTCTCTACTTGGGCGCGGAACCAATTTGGCTGGCGGCCTTTTCCGGTCCAAGTCTGGGACGGGTTCTCTGGATTGGCGAACTGGGGTTTCGATTTCGGACCGGCGGAGGCTTTGCGCGGCTTCTTGGCCTTCTTGGGCGCGGGGGCCTCATCAGCTAACTCATTCAGGGAAAAGCCATATTCCGCCGCTGCCTTTTGCGCTGCCTTGCGTGCGGCGCGGCGTTCGCGCGCCTGTGCGGCCTGCAATGCCTTTTTGACATCCGACAGAAGTTTCTCCAGTTCCTTACGGCTCATGGATTTCAGGTCTTTTTCCATATCTGATATTTCCTTTCCAGATTGTGCTGGTAGAGGGAATTATAGCGCCAATAGGTTAATTGCACGATGTATTTTGTGTCAGCCTATTCCGCCGCCACCGCTTTGGGATCGGCGAGCGTAATAATATCCTGCATGATGACGTTCAATTCGAAGTCCTTCGGCGTATAGACCTGCGCAACTCCAGCGGCGCGCAAACGGGTGGCGTCGGCCTCGGGAATGATGCCGCCGACGATGACGGGAATATGGGTCAACCCGGCCTCGGCCATGCGTTTCATCAGGTCTTCGACCAGGGGCACGTGAGAGCCCGAGAGGATCGACAGGCCGACCACATGGGCGGCTTCCGTTTGTGCTGCTTCGACGATCTCCGCAGGCGTCAGACGGATGCCTTCATAGCTGATGTCCATGCCGCAATCGCGGGCGCGGACGGCGATCTGCTCGGCCCCGTTTGAGTGGCCGTCGAGCCCCGGTTTGCCGACGAGGAATTTCAGCCTGCGGCCCAGTTTGTCGCTGACCGCGTCTACCGCATCGCGCAGGTCGTCCAGGCCTTCGGTCTTGTTGGACTGGCCTGCGGAAACCCCTGTGGGGCCACGATATTCCCCGTGAACGGCGCGCATCTGCGCGGCCCATTCGCCGGTCGTCACCCCGGCTTTCGCGGCGGCGATGGAGGCGGGCATGATGTTCTCGCCCGCCTGCGCCGCGGCGCGCAGATCGGCCAGCGCCTGTTTCACGGCACCCGCGTCGCGCGCGCTGCGCCATGCGTCGAGCCGGGCGAGCTGGTCGGCCTCGGCGCCGGGGTCGGATTGCATGATATCGCCCGCGCCGGTCATCAGGGGCGAGGGCGCGCCTTGCTGCCATTTGTTGACGCCGACCACGACGGTTTCGCCGCTTTCGATGCGGCGCAGTCGGTCGGCATTGCTTTCGACCAAACGTCCTTTCATGTAATCGATCGCGGAAATCGCGCCGCCCATACCGTCGAGATTCGCCAATTCGGCCCGCGCGCCTTCTTTGAGCAATTCGACCTTGGCATCGACCGCCGGGTTGCCGTCGAATAGATCGTCGAATTCCAAAAGATCCGTTTCATGGGCCATGATCTGCTGCATCCGCATCGACCATTGTTGATCCCAGGGGCGGGGCAGGCCGAGGGCTTCGTTCCATGCGGGCAATTGCACGGCGCGGGCGCGGGCTTTTTTCGACAGGGTCACGGCCAGCATTTCGATGAGAATACGGTAGACGTTATTCTCGGGCTGTTGTTCGGTCAGCCCCAGCGAATTGACCTGCACCCCATAGCGGAAACGACGGAATTTTGGGTCTTCAACCCCATAGCGCTCGCGGCAAATCTCGTCCCAAAGATCTACAAAGGCGCGCATTTTGCACATTTCAGTGACGAAACGGATGCCTGCGTTCACGAAGAAGGAAATCCGGCCCACCAATTTCGGGAAATCCTCTGCCGGGACGCGGGGTTTGAGCGCGTCGAGCACGGCGGTGGCGGTGGCCAGAGCGAATGCCAATTCCTGTTCCGGCGTCGCGCCCGCCTCTTGCAGGTGGTAGGAACAGACGTTCATCGGGTTCCATTTCGGGACATTCGTATAGCAGAATTCGGCCACATCCGCGATCATCTTGAGCGATGGCGCGGGCGGGCAGATATAGGTGCCGCGGCTGAGGTATTCCTTGATCAGGTCATTTTGCACCGTGCCTTGCAGCTTGGAGACATCCGCGCCCTGTTCCTCGGCCACCGCGATGTAGAGCGCCAGCAGCCATGGGGCGGTGGCGTTGATCGTCATTGAGGTGTTCATCTGTTCCAGCGGGATGCCGTCAAACAGCGCGCGCATATCGTCGAGGTGATTGACGGGCACGCCCACCTTGCCCACCTCACCACGGCTGAGCACATGGTCGCTGTCATAGCCAGTTTGGGTCGGCAGGTCGAAGGCCACGGAAAGCCCGGTCTGCCCGCGCTCAAGGTTCGAGCGGTAAAGCGCGTTAGACGCGGCGGCGGTGGAATGGCCCGCATAGGTGCGAATGAGCCAGGGGCGGTCTTTCTGCGGTTGGGTCATCGTGGCCTCATGAATCTGGGTGGAAATAAAGTTGCGTCATGACGTTGATAAGGGAAATAATATGCCTCTGTCAATTCGCTGCGTTGCGGCATCACTCGGGCCGCTTAGGTAGGCGGGAAACAGATAAATATTGTCCTCTCGCCCCCGCGCTGTAAGGGTTAAGCCATGACGCAGACTGTGCAATTGCCCCTTTGGCTGTTCATCCTCATCGTGGTTTTCGCAGCCGTCACGGCGCTGAGCCATTTTCTACTGCCGTCGGTGCGTTGGTTCTTTCGCCGGCGGCTTGAGCGGGCAGTGGCGCGGTTGAACAAGCGGCTGACGCGGCCCATTGAGCCCTTCAAACTGGCGCGGCGGCACGACATGATCCAGCGGCTGATCTATGATCCGGAGGTCAGCCAAGAGATCGTCAACTATGCCCGCAGCAACGGCGTGCCGGAAAACGTGGCCTTTCAAAAGGCGCGGGAATATGCGCGCGAGATCGTGCCGCGGTTTTCGGCCTTCGCCTATTTCAGTTTCGGCATCCGCTTGGCGCGGCTGTTGACCAATACGGTCTACCGGGTCGAGACGGCGGTGAGTAACGAGACGACATTCGCCGCGCTACCGCGGGATGCCACGGTGGTCTTCATCATGAACCACCGGTCGAACATGGATTACATGCTGGTGACCTATCTCGCCGCGCGGTCTTCGGCGCTGAGCTATGCGGTGGGGGAATGGGCGCGGGTTTGGCCGCTAAGCACGTTGATCCGCTCCATGGGGGCCTACTTCATCCGGCGCCGGTCGCGCGGGGCGCTCTATCGCAAGGTCTTGGCGCGCTATGTGCAGATGGCCACGACGGGCGGGGTGACGCAGGCCTTCTACCCCGAGGGCGGCTTGAGCCTGACTGGGGCCTTGCAGCCGCCGAAGGTTGGGCTTCTTTCCTATGTCGTGGATGGGTTCGACCCCGAGGGCGCGCGCGACATCATCTTTGTGCCCGTGGCGATTAACTATGACCGGGTGCTGGAGGACCGCGTGTTGATCGCCGCCGGGCAGCGCGGGGACCGGCGTTTCGGAGCGCGGATCACGGTGGTTGTGGGCTTCGTGCTGCGCAAGATGTGGCGGCGGCTGCGCGGGCGCGACACGCGTTTTGGCACGGCGGCGGTGACCTTTGGCGATCCGCTGTCGCTGCGCCGTACCGGGGCCGGGGTGCCGGTATCCGAGTTGTCGGAGATTTTGATGGACCGGATCGCGCAGGCGATGCCGGTGCTGACCGTGCCGCTGATCGCGCGGGTGATGTTGCAGGCCGCGCGCCCGATGAAGGAGGCCGATCTGCTGGCCGAAGTGGCTGCCACTTTGGAGCAGATGCCACCGCGCAATCGGGTGCCGAAGCCAGAAGTCCTGCCCGAACGGGTCGCCCGCGCCGTCGCGCGGCTCAAGAAACGTGGCGTCATTTCCGAAGGCCCGGAGGGGCTGGAGATCGTCGAGGGGCAGGGGCCTGTTTTGGCCTTCTACGCTAATTCCATTGCACATTTCCCCTCGGAGAATGCTGCACCTGCGGCAGAAATTGCTGCGACTGCTGGGTCATAAAATTACAAACGGCGGCATCTAGGGGTTGCATTGTTGCGCGGTGGATCATATCCCGAAAGGGAGCCGCCGCGATTCTGCGGTGCGGCACAGACCTTGTAGACACCGATCACCGGCAGGAGGCCCACATGGCACTGGATACGAAACACGCCGAATATGACGCCCCGCAAAAGGACCTCTATGAAGTGGGCGAGATGCCCCCGATGGGGCATGTCCCGAAACAGATGTATGCTTGGGCGATCCGCCGCGAACGGCACGGCGACCCCGACAGCGCGATGCTGCAAGAGGTGGTCGACGTGCCCAAGCTTGACAGCCAAGACGTGCTGGTCCTCGTGATGGCGGCGGGCATCAACTACAACGGTGTCTGGGCCGCGCGCGGCGTGCCGATCAGCCCCTTCGACGGCCATGGCGAGCCTTACCACATCGCGGGCTCCGATGCCTCGGGCATCGTCTGGGCGGTGGGCGATAAGGTGACCCGCTGGAAGGTTGGCGATGAGGTGGTGATCCACTGCAACCAAGACGATGGCGACGACGAGGAATGCAACGGCGGCGACCCGATGTATTCGCCCAGCCAGCGGATCTGGGGCTATGAGACGCCCGACGGCTCTTTCGCGCAGTTCACCCGGGTGCAGAGCCAGCAGTTGATGCCGCGCCCCAAGCACCTCACGTGGGAGGAAAGTGCCTGCTACACGCTGACGCTGGCGACCGCTTATCGGATGCTCTTTGGCCATGAGCCGCATGACCTGAAGCCCGGCCAGAACGTGCTTGTCTGGGGCGCCTCCGGTGGCCTCGGCTCCTATGCGATCCAGCTCATCAACACCGCGGGCGCCAATGCGATCGGCGTGATTAGCGACGAGAGCAAGCGCCAGTTCGTGATGGATCTGGGCGCGAAGGGGGTGCTGAACCGCAAGGACTTCAACTGCTGGGGCCAATTGCCTACCGTGAACACGCCGGAATATGCCGAGTGGTTCAAGGAAGCGCGCAAGTTCGGCAAGGCGATCTGGGACATCACCGGCAAGGGCGTGAACGTCGATATGGTGTTTGAGCACCCCGGCGAGGCGACCTTCCCGGTCTCCACCTTCGTGGTGCAGAAGGGCGGCATGGTGGTGATCTGCGCAGGCACAAGCGGGTTCAACCTGACCTTCGACGTGCGCTACATGTGGATGCACCAGAAGCGCTTGCAGGGCAGCCACTTTGCCCACCTCAAACAGGCGAGTGCGGCCAACAAGCTGATGATGGAGCGGCGGCTCGACCCCTGCATGTCCGAGGTCTTTAGCTGGGCCGATCTGCCCGAGGCGCATATGAAGATGATGCGCAACGAACATAAGCCGGGCAATATGTCGGTACTGGTCCAAGCCCCGACGACCGGGCTGCGCACGCTGGAAGACACGCTGGTCGCCCGCGACTAAGCGACACGGATCGGCTAAGATGAGACCCCCGCGGCTTCGGCTGCGGGGGTTTTGCGTGGAGCCCTGTCGAAACAGAGGCTTAGCGCCCGAAACCCCGCTATTTATGGGGGGGCAGAAAGCGCGGATGGTGCAAAATTTCGTACATGCTAGGGTTGTATTAATCTGCCATTAACCAAAGCTGGGCGACCCTCATGCGAGATGATTGGATATTGGACGTTTTGGCCGATCTCAGGGCTTTTGCCATGGCGAACCAACTGCCGCGCACGGCGGAACAGTTGGACGACGCGGCGCTGATCGCTCTGGCTGAGATGTCCTTGCAACGCGAAAGGGCCATGGGCCAGACGCATGAGGATAGAGCCGCATCTGGAACGGATTTGGGAAAGGCTGGCGCAGGCTGATGGCCAGCCCGCCCTTGGGCAGGCCTGCAAAGACCTGCGTGATCACTATGGCATTCTGCATGTCGTCTATCACTGGGTCGACACGGCGGGGGTGCAATATGGCTGCGGCACCTATGGCGCGCTTTGGTCTGAGCGCTATCAGGCGCATAACTACCTGCGCATCGATCCTGTGGTCGCGGGCTGCTATCGCCGGTTTGAGCCGGTGGATTGGAAAGACCTCGATTGGTCCTCTCGCGCGGCGCGGCAGTTTCGCCGGGATGCTTTGTACCATGGGGTCGGCGATCAGGGGTTCTCGGTCCCGATCCGGGGGCCGCATGGGCAATTCGCGCTTTTCACCACGAACCACAGTTGCACCGATCGGGTTTGGGCCGCTTTCACCGCGCGGCACCGCCGCGATTTGATCTGGGCGGCCCATTGCTTCAATGAAAAGGCGTTGGCGCTGGCTCCGGAGCGGGCGCCGGGTGCCGTGCAGGCGTTGTCCCCGCGCGAGGTGGATGCGATGACCCTGCTGGCGGTGGGCTATAGCCGCGCGCAAGTGGCCGACCGTTTGTCGATTTCGGAACATACGCTGCGCGCCTATGTGGAAAGCGCCCGCTTCAAACTCGGGGCATCCAACACCACACATGCTGTCGCCCGTGCACTCAGCCGGGGGCTCATCGTCGTCTGAGGCGGATAATCCACATGAATTGCAGGCGCGCGGAGCAAAGCCATCTGGCCCCCGGCGCGGGGCTCATTTAGGGTCGCCCAATGACATCTACCGCGCTCACCTATTCCGAAGACCAAGCCGCCGCCCATGACAAGGTGGCCGATATGCTGCGCTCTGCGGGCATCGATCTGGACGACTCGCTTTTGATGCCGCCTGCGGGCGGGCCGGATCAGGTGATGGCGGTGACCGGCAAGGCCGGATCGGGCAAAACCCTGCTGCTGGCCGAGCTTTACCGCGCGCTGGAAGGGGCCGGGGTCGAGATCGTCTCGGGCGATTACGAATCGCGCAAGAAGCGCGAGAAGCGCACCTTGGCGATCCTCGCGCCCACCAATAAGGCGGCGAGCGTGCTGCGGTTGCGCGGGGTCCCCGCGACGACGATCCACCGCATTCTCTATACGCCGGTCTATCACCCCGAGTATGAGCGCATCGCCGAATGGCTGACCGGCAACGGTGAGAAGCCCGAGATCGAGGGCCTCAGTGAAATGGCACTGGACCGCGCGGCGGCGTTTTTCGCGAACAACAAGTCGGTGCCCGGGGCGTTGGCGGCGGCGGGGCTGCGTGGCAGCGACTTCATCACCGGCTGGAAACGGCGGGAAGAGCCGTTGGACATCGGCTTTGTCGACGAAAGCTCAATGTTGGACGACAAGCAGTTCGAGGATTTGAAAGAGATCTTCCCGACGCTGCTGTTGTTCGGCGACCCGGCGCAGTTGGCACCGGTGGGGCAGTCGGGCACGATGGTCTTCGAGAAACTGCCCGAGAAGCGCGTCTTGAACCTCAACCGCATTCACCGGCAAGAGGCAGACAACCCGATCCTTGATCTCGCCCATGCGCTGGCCGATCCGCAGTTGGAGTTTCATGACTTTGAGCGGATGATCGAAGACGCGGCGCGCAAGGATGACCGCGTGGTCTGGGGCCAGCGTGTCGAAGTCGATCTCATGGCGCGCAGCCCGGTGCTGGTCTGGCGCAACGCGACGCGCATCCGGCTCATCAATGCGTTCCGCAGCGTACATGGCGCGCCGGAGGATGCGTTGCTGGCCGGTGAGCCGCTGATCTGCGACGGGATCGAGCTGCCGCTGAAACACCGCAAGAAACGGCTGGATCTGGAGGCGCGCGGCCTGATCAAGGGCGCGCAGGTGGTCTATCTGGGCGAGGGGCGCAAGCCCGGCTTCAGCCGCTTGCATGTGATCGGGGCCGAGGACCCGCAGGTGAGTGCCGCCTCAATCGTGAAGATCGAGAAACCCGACGAAGAAGAGCCCTTCATCCCCTTCGCCGCCCGCATGGGGGCGACTTTTCTGCACGGGGCGGCGGTGACGATCCACAAGGCCCAAGGCAGCCAGTGGGAGAACGTGCAGGTCTTCGCCCCCGATCTTTATGCCGCCGCGCGGATGGGGCGGAGCGAGGCGGGGCAGCCGCTGTGGAAACGGCTGGCCTATGTCGCCATCACCCG
The DNA here is from genome assembly GCF_043557045.1 of Sulfitobacter sp. 1A15258. NCBI lineage: Bacteria > Pseudomonadati > Pseudomonadota > Alphaproteobacteria > Rhodobacterales > Roseobacteraceae > Sulfitobacter > Sulfitobacter sp. 1A15258. Next base: position 413,530 of record NZ_JBIFFK010000002.1, read on the forward strand.
CGCGCAGGAGCGTCTGATCTGGGTGGTGCGCAACCGGCTCAGCAAGCCTTCGGGGCCGCTGCGGGTGGACGATCTGCGGGCGGCGCCAGCGGCGGCGCTGACGCTTGAGGCGACCGAGGATGGCGCGGCTTAGCGGCGCATGAGGCCGAAGACGGCCGAAGCGCCCCAGCCCGCCGCGACCGCGATGAAGAGCGACAGCAGCCCGTAGAGAAACGCCTGTTGGTGGGCGAGGTTGAACAACCAACGCTCCATCCCGACTTTGCGCACGTCAATGATCGTCTCATATTGCGCCACCACATCGCCGCTGCGCGTGAGGAAAATCCGCGTGTCATAGGCCCCTTCGGTGAGCGAGGCGGGCAGGGCGACGGCGGCGCGGAAGAGGGTCTGTTCATCCACCTTCACCCCGTCTTCGATGACTTGGTACAGGTTCGCATCTTTGCGCACGCGGATCAGCGCGTCGGTGAATTGGGTGGGGTCCGCGATCTCCATCGGGGCGCCGACCGACCGGATGGCGCGGGGGATGGAGATGCGGTGGCGCAGGTCTTCGATACGTTTGAGCACCTCGGCCAGCGGACCGGAGGTGACCACGGCGTAGAAGCTCGGCGCGCGGTCGACCTCAACCGCGGCGGTGTTCACCCAGATGCCAAAGCGCCGCTCTTTCCGGCGCACCATGACCGGGGCCGAGGGGCCGGAGACGGTAATGACAACTTCGAGCGGCGCGCCATCGGGGATCGGGGTTTCGCGTTTGACGGCCCCGTAGACGAGAATCTCGGACCCGTCGAAATTGGTGGTGATGGAGACTTCGGCCTGGCTGAGGCCAAGCACAATCTCCTCTTCCGCCGTGGCGGTCAGGGCCGTGAAACACAGGCCAAGGAAGGCGATTAGCGCGCGCATCATTCCGCCGCCACCGGGCTGAGTGAATAGAGTTCCGCCGGTTCCAGCAACAGGTCAAGCGCCAGCTTGCCGCAGACCGCCAAGACCAGCACCGCGAGCAGGATGCGCAGCTGTTCGGCCTGCATCCGCACGCCGATCCGCGTGCCCACCTGCGCGCCGAGCACGCCGCCCACCAGCAGCAGCACCGCCAGCACGATGTCGACCGTCTGGTTGGTGGTGGCATGGAGCATGGTGGTGAAGCCGGTGACGAAGATGATCTGCAAAAGCGAGGTGCCGATCACCACTTTGGTCGGCATGCCAAGCAGGTAGATCATCGCAGGCACCATGATGAAACCGCCGCCCACGCCCATGATCGCCGAAAGCATCCCGACAGCCGCGCCGACCAGCACCGGCGGGATCACTGAGATATAAAGGCCCGAAACCCGAAAGCGAATTTTGAACGGCAGCCCATGCACCCAATAGTGCTTCTTGCGTTTGACTCGGCCCCCCTTGCGGGTGCGGCGGATGGCGCGGAGCGATTCCACGAACATCAGCCCGCCGATAATGCCAAGGAAAACGACATAGCAAAGCGTCACCAGCAGATCGACTTGGCCGAGCGATTTCAGGTAGTTAAAGATGAACATGCCGATGCCGGAGCCGATCAGGCCCCCGGCCAGCAGCACCCAGCCCATTCGGAAATCGACCGTCTTTCGCTTGAGATGCGCCAGAAGCGCCGAGAAGGAAGAGGCTACGATTTGATTGGTCGAGGTCGCCACCGCCACGGCGGGCGGGATGCCGACAAAGAACAGCAGCGGCGTGATCAGAAACCCGCCGCCGACGCCGAACATGCCCGAAAGGATGCCCACGATGCCGCCCAACCCCAAAAGGAGGAAGGCGTTGACCGATACTTCGGCAATGGGCAGGTAGATTTGCATGACGTTTCCTAGCCCCGAACGGCCGCGCAGTTCAACATAGCTTGTCGCGGTGAGGTGACCACTTTGACAGGTTGCGCCGATCCGGCCCTCGGGTGCAAGGGCCGGAAGGAAGTGTCAGCGTTCTTTCACATAGGGCTCGCCACCCGCGCGCGGCGGGATCGCTTTTCCGACGAAACCGGCGAGGATCACCACGGTCATCAGGTAGGGCAGGGCGCCCAGAAGCTGGCCCTGCACCTTGATGCCGATGACCGACTGGATCACGTCCGGTCGGGTCTCCAGCGCGCCGAAGAGGCCGAAGAGCAGGGTGGCCCAAAGGGCGTACCACGGACGCCACTTGGCGAAGATCAGCGCGGCCAGCGCGATGAAGCCGCGGCCCGCCGACATGTCCTTGACGAAACCCGCCTGCAGCGCGGTGCTGAGGTAGGCCCCCGCCACGCCGCAGAGCAGCCCCGCGATGGCCACCGCGGCATAGCGCAGACCCACGACCGAGACACCGGCGGTGTCGACGGCAGCGGGGTTCTCGCCCACCGCGCGCAGGCGCAGGCCGAAGCGGGTGCGGAACAGGATCCACCATGTCAGCGGCACGGCGAGGAAGGCGGCATAGACGAGGATCGAATGGCCGGAGATGAGCTCTTCGTAGAGCGGGCCGATGACCGGCACGCTCTCCATCGCCTCGGCGAAGGGCAGGGTGATCGGCTCGAACCGCGCGCCGCCGAAGAGCGAGGGGGTGCGGCCCCCTTGGGCGAACCAGTCCTGCGCGATCAGCACGGTCATGCCGGCGGCGAGGAAGTTGATCGCCACGCCGGAAATGAGCTGGTTGCCGCGGAAGGTGATCGAGGCGAGACCATGCACGGCGCTGAGCGCCAGCGAGGAGGCGATGCCCGCCGCCAAACCCAGCCAGACCGACCCGGTGAGCGACGCGAGTGCCGCCGAGAAGAAGGCCGCGGCCAGCATCTTGCCTTCGAGCCCGATGTCGAAAACGCCCGCGCGTTCGGAGAAAAGACCGGCAAGACAGGCCAAGAGCAGCGGCGTCGCGAGCCGAACGGTGCTGTCGAGCAATTGGATGAGCGTGATGTAGTCCATAGGTCAGACCCGCTTTCTCAGGGGGGTATAGGGGCTCATTCCGGGCTCTCCGACTGGGCGCTGCGGGGGCCGGGTTTGGGCGGGCCGGGGCGGCGGAACATCAAGAAGAGACGCTCCAGCGGCATCCGCACCATATTGTCGAGCGCCCCGGTGAAGAGGATCACGAGCGCTTGGATGACGACGATCAACTCGCGCGGGATCGAGGTCCAGAGCGCCAGTTCCGCGCCGCCTTGGTAGAGGAAGCCGAAGAGCAGGGCGGCAAAGAAGACGCCCACCGGGTGCGAGCGGCCCATCAGCGCCACGGCGATGCCGATGAAGCCCGCGCCCTCGGTCGCGTTTAGCACCAGACGCTCGCTTTCGCCCATGACGTTGTTGATCGCCATCAGCCCCGCCAGCGCGCCCGAGATGATCATGGTGATCATGGTGATGCGCACGGGCGAGATGCCCGCGTATTTCGCCGCCGGCTGCGAATGGCCGTAGGCGCGGATTTCATAGCCCAGACGCGTGCGCCAGATCAGCATCCAGATCGCCACGCAGGCGCCGACCGCCACCAGCAGCGAGACGTTGGCGGGCGCGGATTTCGAGAAGGCGATGCCAAGGGGGGCCAGCAACTCGTGCAAGGTCGGCAGATGCACGGCCTCGGGGAAGCGGGCGCTGGCCGGGTCCATGCTGCCCGGTGGGCGCATGACGTTGACGAGAACGTAGTTCAAAAGCGCCGCGGCGATGAAGTTGAACATGATCGTCGTGATGACGACGTGGGAGCCGCGCTTGGCCTGTAGCCAGCCCGGGATCGCCGCCCAGATGGCGCCCAGAACACCGGCCATGACGCCGCAACCGATCAGCGCCAGCGTCCAATGCGGCCAGGGGATGTAGAGCGCGGCCAGCGCCACGCCGAGGCCGCCCAGCATCGCCTGACCCTCACCGCCGATGTTGAAAAGCCGCGCGTGGAAGGCCACGGCGACCGCAAGGCCGGTGAAGATGAAGTTGGTGGCGTAGTAGAGCGTGTAGCCCCAGCCATAGGTCGAGCCGAGCGCGCCCTTGACCATCAGGTTCACGGCCGCGATCGGGTCTTCGCCGATGGCGAGGATGACCAGCGCGGAAAGCACGGCGGCCAGCAGGAGGGAGATCAGCGGCACGAGGATCACCTCGGCCCATTTCGGCATCACGTCCATCTCAGACCTCCTTGCGCGCGTCGCCGCCCGCCCGGGCGAGATTGGCCTCGACCTCGGCCACGCTGTGTTCGTTCTCGGTATCGGTGATGCCTGCCATGAGCAGCCCAAGCTCCTTTTCGTCGGTCTGATCGGCGGCGCGTTCGCCCATGATTTGCCCGTCGAACATCACCGCGATGCGGTCCGACAGGGCGAGGATTTCTTCCAACTCGACCGAGACCAGCAGGATCGCCTTGCCCTGATCGCGCAGAGCAATGATCTGCTCGTGGATGAATTCGATCGCGCCGATGTCGACGCCGCGCGTGGGCTGGCCGATCAGCAGCAGGTCTGGGTTGCGCTCGATCTCGCGCGCCAGAACGATTTTCTGCTGGTTGCCGCCCGAGAAGTTCTTGGCGGCGAGTGTCGGATCGGGCGGGCGCACGTCGAAACGGGCCATCTTGTCCTCGGCATCGGCGCGGATCGCGGCGTGGTCCATCAGCATGCCACTGTTGAAGCGATCGTCGTGGTGGTAGCCGAAGACGTTGTTCTCCCAAGCCTGAAAATCCATGATCAGTCCTTCGCGCTGGCGGTCTTCGGGCACATGGGCCACGCCGCGCGCGCGGCGCGACTGGCCGTCGCTTTTCTTGCCCGAGAGGTCCAGCGGCGTGCCGTTGAGCGTAACGTTGCCGGTGCCGTCGGCATAGCCGCCCAGCACTTCCAAGAGTTCCGACTGGCCGTTGCCCGCAACGCCCGCGAGGCCCAGCACTTCGCCCGCGCGAATCTGAAGGTCGATCCCGCGCAGCCGCTCGACGCCCTTGTCGTCAACGACCCGCAGGCCTTTGACATCGAGGATCACCTCGCCCGGGGTGGCGGGCTCTTTGTTGACGCGCAAGAGCACCTTGCGCCCGACCATCAGCTCGGCCAGTTCCTGGGGCGAGGTCTCGGCGGTTTTTACGGTGGCGGTCATCTGGCCGCGGCGCATGACCGACACGGTGTCGGTGATCTCCATGATCTCGCGCAGCTTGTGGGTGATCAGGATGATGGTTTTGCCCTCGGACCGCAGACGCCCGAGAATGCGGAAGAGCTGGTCGGCCTCAGCGGGGGTCAGTACGCCCGTGGGCTCGTCGAGGATGAGGATGTCGGCCTGCCGGTAGAGCGCTTTCAGGATTTCCACGCGCTGCTGCATGCCCACGCCGATGTCTTGCACCAGCGCATCGGGATCGACGTTGAGACCGTAGTCCTTCGACAGTTCGATCAGCGTCTTGCGCGCCTTCGATAGTGAAGGCTTCAACAGGCGGCCATCCTCGGCGCCGAGGATGATGTTTTCGAGCACGGTGAAGTTTTCCACCAGCTTGAAGTGCTGGAACACCATGCCGATGCCGGCGGCGATGGCGGCCTGGCTGTCGGGAATCTCGGTCTTGCGGCCACTGATGAAAATCTCGCCCGCATCGGCCTTGTAGAAGCCGTAGAGGATCGACATCAGCGTCGATTTACCGGCGCCGTTCTCGCCGATGATGCCGTGAATCGTGCCCGGCATGACGCGGATGGAGATATCTTTGTTGGCCTGTACCGGGCCGAAGGCCTTGGAGATGCCCTTGAGTTCGATCGCGGGGGCGGTATCGGTCATGTCAAAAGGTCCTGCGGGCGTTGCAGCCCTTGATCTGGCGTTGGTCCATCGCTGCCCCGGTCACGCTGTGGGGTTTTAAAAGGGGCCGCGCCGATGATCGGCGCGGCCCCGGGGGTCGATTGTGGATAAATCGGGCTCAGAAGTCCAGTGCCGGGCAGCTGTCGTTCTCGTAGTAGGAGACCACTTTGATCTCGCCGTCGATGATCTTCTGGCGCGCCTCGTCGACAGCGGCCTTCATCTCTTCGGTCACGAGATCTTGGTTATGCTCGTCGATGGCAACGCCAACACCTTCTTCGGCAAGGCCGAGGGTCACGACTTCGCCGACTTCAAGGTCTTCGCCCGCCATCATCGCGTCATAGACGGCGACATCGACGCGTTTCAGCATGGAAGTCAGGACCTTGCCCGGGTGCAGGTGGTTCTGGTTGCTGTCGACGCCGATCGACAGGATGCCTTCGTCGGCAGCGGTTTGCAGCACGCCCACGCCGGTGCCGCCCGCCGCGGCATAGACCACGTCAGCGCCTTGGTTGATCTGCGCCTTGGTGATCTCAGAGCCCTTCACCGGGTCGTTCCACGCGGCGGGGGTGGTGCCGGTCATGTTGGCGATGACGGTGGCGTCGGGGTTGGTCGCTTTGACGCCTTGGGCATAGCCGCAGCCGAAGTGACGGATCAGCGGCACGTCCATGCCACCGACGAAGCCCACGGTGTCGCTCTCGGAGGCCATCGCGGCCATGACGCCGACGAGGTAGGAGCCTTCATGTTCGGCAAAGCTGACCTGACGCACGTTGGGCAGGTCAAGCCAGTTTACGTCGATCACGGCGAACTTGGTGTCGGGATAGTCGGGCGCGACGGTCGCCAGCGGATCGGCCATGGCGAAACCCATGGTGATGATCGGGTTGGCACCGGATTCGGCGAAGCGGCGCAGGGCCTGCTCACGCTGCGCTTCGGACTGCATTTCGATCTCGGCGAATTTGCCGCCGGTTTCTTCGGCCCAGCGGGAGGCACCGTTGAAGGCCGCTTCGTTGAAGCTCTTGTCGAACTTACCGCCGAGGTCGAAGATCAGCGCCGGTTCAGCCGCTGCCGCGCCTGCGGTGAGCGCGAGGCCCGCAGCAGCGCCGAGGAATTTCGTCATGAGGGTCATTTGGTGTCTCCCGGGTTGTGGTGTCGGGCGGTCAATCAGATGCTGCCGCCACGGCGTTTGTGGATCATGTGATCAGGTATAATCTAGGGCGCAGGCGGGGGGTAGGGTCAACCGCTTTTTGAGGGCAAGCCGCACGGATCGCCAGCGTGACCATGGGTCAAGACGCGTTGCAGGATGCAGGCATCCACGGGTGGGACGCCGCTGCGCGCGTAATAGGCACGGCGGGTAGCGATTTGGGCAAAACCTTGATCATCATAGAGCGCGCGGGCGGGCAGATTATCGGCAGCGACTTCGAGAAAGGCGCTTTCGCAGTCGGCGGGCAGGGCGGCCAGCCAGTCGCGCAGCAGGGCCCGGCCCAGCCCCCGACGTTGCTGCGCAGGGTCCACGGCAAGCGTCAGCAGTTCGGATTCGCCCGCGATGGTGCGGGTCAGGGCAAAGCCGCCGGGGCAGGTGAAAAGCTGCACGAAGGGGCTGTCGAGCAGGCTTGCGAACTCCGCCTCTTGCCACGGCCTGTCTTGGGTGAAGGCCGCAGCGTGAATCGTGGCGAGGGCCGCCGGTGTCACGGCAGCAGCACCGGTGCCGCGTCGCGGGCGGGGGCGGCATCGGCGGGCCGGAGGTAAAGCGGCGCAGGGCGCGGCGGATTGCTGGCAAAGCGGCGCGCAGCGATGCGGGCGATGGCTTCGGCCACGGGCATCGCTGGCGGCTCTCCGCCCGTGCCGATCAGCGGGCCGGTGAAGGCCGGGAGGGCGGCGGCGTCGTGTAGTGCGGGTTCGGAAATGCCGGGGTTGTCAAAGCCTTGCAGAAACACCTGATCGCGGCGGGCATCCACTGCACAGGCGCAGGGGCCGTCATGGCCTTCGCGCAGCGCGTCGAAGGCATCGACCCCAACCGCCGGAATGCCAAGGCCAAGCGCCAGCCCGCGGGCGGCAGAAACGGCGATGCGGATACCGGTGAAATTGCCCGGCCCTATGCCGACGCCAAGCGCGGTGAGGTCGGCATAGCCCAGCCCGGCCTCGCTCAGTAATTCCTCGCAAAGGACCATGATCCGCTCGGCCTGACCCTTGGTCATCGGCTCGGTGCGGGAGGCCAATATCCGGTTGCCCGACAGCAAAGCGGCCGCGCAATGCGCGGCCGATGTGTCAAAGGCCAGAATCAGTGGCCCGCTTGCGTGATGCTCAGGCAACCGGGCGCACCTCTGTGACCTCGGGGATGTAATGGCGCAGCAGGTTCTCGATGCCCATTTTCAACGTCAGGGTCGAAGAGGGGCAACCGGCGCAGGCGCCCTGCATATGCAGATAGACGACGCCACGCTCAAATCCGTGGAAGGTGATGTCGCCCCCATCTTGGGCCACGGCGGGGCGCACGCGGCTGTCGAGCAACTCTTTGATCTGGCCGACGATTTCACCGTCTTCGCCCTCATGCGCGGCGTGGCCGGATGTGGGCTGGTGGTCAGAGGCCATGACCGGCTCGCCGGACTGGAAATGCTCCATGATAGCGCCGAGCAGGGCGGGTTTCACATGGTCCCATTCCACCGCGTCTTGCTTGGTCACGGTGACGAAATCGGTGCCGAAGAACACACCGGTCACGCCTTCGACCGCAAAGAGCCGTTGGGCCAGCGGGGAGGTCGCCCCGGCTTCGGGAGAGGGGAAATCAGCGGTGCCCATCTCCAGCACGGTCTGACCCGGCAGGAACTTGAGCGTTGCGGGGTTCGGAGTGGATTCGGTCTGGATGAACATGGGGTGTACCTCGCTTTCGGCGTGGCTCCTGATATGCGCCTGCGCGGGCGGCAAGTCAAGGTTTAGAACCGTTCTAAATTGCGGCGCCGGGCATTGGGGCGGGCGGCAGAACGCTTAGGTGATCGCTTCGAGCCGTTCCTTGCTCAGATCGCCGGGCACGATGGTGATCGGCACGGGCAGGGCGCCGGCAGAGCGCGACAATTGCGTGACCAGCGGGCCGGGGCCTTTCTTGCGGTCACCGCTGGCGCCGAGCACCAGAACGCCGATGTCGGGGTCGTCGGACAGCTGCTGAATGATCTCGTCCGTCGGTTCGCCCTCGCGGATGATCAACTCAGGATCGACGCCCTGTTTGTCGCGCATCCATTTGGCGAAGACCTCGAAATGCACCTCGATCCGTTCGCGGGCCTCTTCGCGCATAAGGTCGCCAACGCCGATCCAATGGTTGAACTCTTCGGGTGGGATCACCGAAAGCACGGCCACGCCGCCCCCCGTGCGCGCTGCGCGCAGGGCGGCGAAACGCATGGCATTCAAACATTCGGTGCTATCGTCCAACACCACTAGGAATTTCCGCATCAAACCCTCTCTCCGCACCTCCTCCCGGTGCGGTGCGATCATGGCGCGGGCGGGCGGCGCTGGCAATTGCTTTCGCGCGCCGCTGCCGTCCGGGCCTTCAGCCGCGCTGACTTGCGGCCCAATCCCAGTACATTTCACGCACCCGGCGCGTGACCGGGTTCTGGTTGTCCCCGGTGCCATATTGCGTGTCGTCAAAGGCGCTGACAGGTGTGACCTTCATCATATTGCCCGACAGAAAGACCTCATCGGCGGCATGGAAATCGTCAAAGCTGAGGACGGTCTCATGCACATTCATCCCCGCCTCGCGCATGTTCGACATATGCCGCGCACGGGTGATCCCGGCAAGGAATGTGCCGTTGGGGATGGGGGTGAAGACCTCACCATCCTTGACCATGAAGACATTGGCGCTGGCACTTTCGGCGACATTGCCCATGGCATCGGCCACCAGTGCGTTGCCGAAACCTTTGGAGCGCGCCTCGACCATCATGCGGGCGTTGTTGGGGTAGAGGCAGCCCGCCTTGGCGTTAACGACGTTATCCTCCAGCACCGGGCGGCGGAAGCGGGTGCGGGTGAGGGTGGTCGCGGCCTCGGGCGGGGCCATGGGGATGGCCTCAAGGCTGATGGCAAAGCCGGTGGCACCTTCGCGCGGCACGATGCCCAACTCGTCGCCCGCGAGCGCCCAATACATCGGGCGGATATAGACCGCTTGATCACGCGAATAGCTCTTCAGCCCCTCGCGGCACATCTCGATCATATCCTCGGTTTCAACCGTGGGAGTGATCATCAGCGCGCGGGCCGAGCGGTTGATCCGCACGCAATGCGCTTCCAGATCGGGGGCGAGCCCGTCGAACAGCCGCGCGCCGTCAAAAACGGTGGTGCCCAGCCATGCGCCGTGGTCGGCGGCCCTGATGGTCGGCAGATCGCCGTCATGCCATGCGCCGTTGAAATAGGTCTTGATGTCTGTGCCGGTGGCCATGTGACGATCCTCAGGAATTGCTTCGGTAGATGCCCTCGGGCAGGTTTAAGGCCGCCGTCAGATCGCTCAGCTGCGCGGGGGACAGGGTGATCTTGGCCACACGGTCGGTTCGGGCGTCCCATTGCTCGATCGTGATCTGCCCCGCGAAGGCAGAGACGGTGACGTCCTCGCGCAGGGGCGCGTCGGATTCGTCGATCAGGGTGATGACGGTGGCGTCGAATTCATGCTCGATGGTAAACATGAGGGCACATTAGGCTTTGTGCTCGCGAGCGCAAGGCCGCCGTATGAGCGTCAAAGCTCCGTGAACGGGGGTGGCGGTGGCAGGGCGTCATGATAGACAGGTGGCTCAAGGACCCCCGAGCGAGGATCAGCCGTGAAATTGTTAAATGCCCTTGGCGCATTTGCCGTCATCGCCCTGCTTTCTGCCTGTGAGGTGGCACCGATCCAGACAGGCCCGATCCCGGCCGACAGGCCGCAGACCACGGGGCAGACAAGCCCGCGGCTGAGCGCAAGCGCGGCGGCGCGGAGCTTTGTTCAGGTGGTCCGCACGCTTGAACCCGTGGCCGAACGGGAGTGTCGCAATCGGACGACGGGGATGAACTGTGATTTCAATATCGTGGTTGATGACCGCCCCGGCCAACCGGCCAATGCATTCCAAACGCTTGATAAAAATGGCCGCCCCATCGTGGCGTTCACATTGGCGCTGATCGCCGATGCTCGCAACGAAGACGAGCTTGCTTTTGTGCTGGGCCATGAGGCCGCGCATCACATCGCGGGCCATATTGAACGCCAGCAGCAAAACGCCATGGCGGGGGCGGTGATCTTTGCCGGTCTCGCCACGCTGAGCGGGGGCGATGCCAATGCCGTGCGCACGGCGCAGGAATTGGGTGCAGAGGTCGGCGCGCGGCGATATTCCAAGGATTTCGAGCTTGAGGCCGACGCCCTTGGCACGATCATCACCGCGCGGGCGGGCTATGATCCGCTGAGGGGGGCCGAGTTCTTTACCCGCATTCCCGATCCCGGCGACCGTTTCCTTGGCACCCATCCGCCCAATAACGCCCGGATCGATATCGTGCGGCGCACCATGGCGGGGCTGTAACGCTTTGCGCAAACTGGGTCAGGTGCTGAACGACCGCGGGTCGAAATATGCGGTGTCGGGCTGCCCTGCGCGCAACCGGGCCGAGGTCGATGCCGCGTTGAAAGACCTCAAACGCGACAAATCCTACGCCAAGGCCACGCATAACACTTGGGCGGTGCTGCTGTCGGATGGCGGCCCGCTGAAAGGGGACGATGGCGAATCCGGCGCGGGCATGGTGATCCTGCGGATGTTGGAGCGCGAGGGGCTGACCGATCATCTGATCGTCGTCACCCGCTGGTACGGCGGCAAACATCTGGGCGGCGATCGGTTTCGCCATGTGCAAACATGCGTGCGGGCCTATCTGGATGCGCCCGAAGGCTAAAGACTGAGCGCGATGGCGGCAAAGAAACAGGCCGTGGCGACCAGCACGAAGACATGCCAGATCGCGTTTTGATAGCGCATGCCCGGGTGGGCATAGACCAAGGTACCCGCCGAATAGGTCAGCCCGCCCACGGCCACCAGCGCCAGTGCTGCCCCCGGCAGATTGTGCCACATCGGGTAGATCAGCAGCACCGAGAGCCAGCCCATGCCGAGGTAGAGCGCGAGTGACCCGCGCGCATCGGTGCGCCAGAACCAGAGCTTGGCCACCGCGCCGATCACCGCCAGCGCCCAGACCACGCCAAGGATGCCATAGGCAAAGCCAGAGCCGATCACCATCACCAGCGGCGTATAAGTGCCCGCGATCTTAAAGTAGATCGCCGCATGATCGACCCGGCCCAGAAAGGCGCGGCTGCGATCGAAGGGCAGCAGGTGGTAGACGGCAGATGCAGTGAAAGAAGCAAGGATGCAGCCCGCATATATCGCCGTGGCGGTCAATTGCCCCTCTTGCCCGGCGGCATGGATCATCAAAAGGATGCTGGCGGGAATGGCGAAGCCAAGGCTCAGCACATGCACGGTGCCGTCGGCCAAAGTCTCAGCGATGGAGGTCGGATAGCCCATGACAGAAAGGTAGCAGCGAAACCACCCTCTGCCATGGGTGACGAAAGGTAAAGCGCAGAGCCCGGTGGATCAGCGCGGTTTGTTGCCGTCGATCCAGCGCGACATCAGGGTCTTGTCGCGAAAACACTCCTGCGGGACATCGCGGCGTTTCAACCGCGCGATGCGTTCGGCAAAGGCGACCTGTTTGGCGGAAGGGTAGGCGGCAAAGGGCCCCTCCAACGCTTGCGGTTTATGGGCGTCGATCCATTCCGAGACCGCCGCGCGATCCGCTTCGATGCCTTTCGGAAGCTCTTCACCCGTTCGCTTGGCGAGGGACTGGGCGTATTGCATCTGTTTTTCGGTCGCGGGCATGCGGCGGTCGGCCTGTTTGGGCTGCGCGCTATCGCTGCCACGGGGCGGGCGGCCTTGCTGCTCAAGGTCGAAGATGCCGGGAAACTGAGGTTGAAAAGACATCTGGTCATTCCTCTGCTACTGCGTTCTACATATAGAACAGAAAGGGAACATGTTCAAGTCTCTCCGTAATCTCGCCCTTCCATGATAGTATATCTAGTATCGGGGGTGTTTTGTTCCACAATATCTGTGAGGCGTCCGCTATCGTAGCTGTTCCGCCGCCTCTGCGATCAGTTCCGCCGTCTTCACCATCCGCGCGGGCAGGGGGCGCCCGCGCCGGGAGGCGAGCCAGAGGTCATGCCAACGCCGCTTGGGCAGAGGCAGCAGCCTGAGCCGGTCCTTGGCTGCAAAGGTTTCGACCCCGCTGCGGGGCAAAAGCGTATAGCCCACGCCCCGCGCCACTGCCGCTGGGATCTGGCCGATCTGGTTCACATAGCCACGCAGGCGCATCCGGTCGGCCCCCGGATAGCTGTCCGGGAAATTGAGCTGGAGCAGATCGTCGGCATAGGCGAAGCCATCGGGATGGGCGATGAAGCCCCGGCTTTCGAGATCGGCAAAACTTTCTATCTGTTCCAATGCATTAACCGGCAGCACGAGGCAAAGTTCCTCGCGCCCCAGATGCCGGGCCTCTAACCTTGCGTGGGCAGGGTCATCGGCCAGCACGCCCAGATCAAACCGCCCATCGAGCAGCCCGGCGCGGATTGTGGCTTGGGGGGCGGCTTCGAGATGGAGAGAGAGGTCAGGCGCTTGGGTCATCCACGCCAGCAGGAGCGGCTGGAGCAGCATGGCGAAACTGCCGGAGCAGGCGATATGCACCACGCCCCGGTCGGGCAGGTCGGTCGCGATGCGTTCGCGCAGGCGCTGCTCTTCGCGGCGGCGGGCAAGGCCGGTTTCAAACAGCGCTTCGCCCGCCGGGGTCAGGGTGAAACTTTTGCCATCGCGCGCGATCAGCGGCTGGCCCAACTGGTCTTCCAGCTTGCGCAGATGCTGCGACACGCCCGGCTGGGTCATGTTGAGCCGCTGCGCCGTGCGGGTGAAATGGCCGGTCTCGCAAAGGGTGGTGAAGGTCTCAAGCCAGGTGGCGTTCAGCATGACAAACGGTTCGTTATGATTTCGATGAGATTTGATAATTTCACATGTGGGGTGCGCCTGTCTATCTCAACCTCAACGCAAACAGGAGACTACATATGACCACCCCCCGTACCTTTTCCCACATCGGCCTATCCGTGCCGGACCTCGACGCCGCCGTGAAATTCTATTCCGAAGTTCTTGGGTTCTATGTCGTGATGCAGCCCACCGAAGCGGTGGAAGAAGACACCGCCATCGGCGTCATGTGCACCGATGTCTTCGGCCCCGGCTGGGGATCGCTGCGCATCGCCCATTTGGCGACAGCGGATGGCATCGGGATCGAAATCTTCGAGTTCCCCGGCAACTACGCCCCTGAAGAAAAGCTGGAGCATAAGCGCCACGGCACCTTCCACTTCGCCATCCAAGACCCTGATGTCGAAGGTCTGCTGGAGCGGATCATCGCGGCGGGCGGCAAGCAGCGGATGCCGGTGCGGGAATACTTCCCGGGCGAGAAACCCTACCGCATGGTCTATGTCGAAGACCCCTTCGGCATCGTCTTCGAGCTTTACAGCCACAGCTATGAGCTGACCTATTCGGCAGGCGCTTACGCCTGAGAGAAACCCGCGGGGGCGTCAGGTGATCTGACATCCCCAAAGATCGTATTCGCCCGCCTCTTCGACTTCGACGGTGACGATATCGCCGACCTTGAGGTTCTGGAAATCCTCGTCGATGAAGAGATTGCCGTCGATCTCGGGCGCGTCGGATTTGGTGCGGCAGGTGGCGGCGTCTTCGTCGATCTCATCCACGATCACGTCGAGGCGTTTGCCGACCTTGGCGGCGAGCTTGGCCTCGGAAATGGCCTGCGCCTTTTCCATGAAACGCTCCCAACGGTCTTGTTTGATCTCGGGCGCCACATGATCCGGCAGCGCGTTCGACCGCGCGCCTTCGACGTTTTCGTATTGGAAGCATCCGACCCGGTCGAGCTGCGCCTCGTCCAGCCAATCGAGCAGTGTCTGGAATTCCTCCTCCGTCTCGCCCGGATAGCCGACGATGAAGGTCGAGCGCAGGGTGATGTCGGGGCAGGTCTCGCGCCATGCGGCGATCTCGTCGAGGGTTTTCGACGCGGCGGCGGGGCGGGCCATGCGTTTCAGCACGTCCGGATGCGCGTGCTGGAATGGAATGTCGAGGTAGGGCAGCACCAGCCCCTCGGCCATCAACGGGATCAGCTTGCGCACATGCGGGTAGGGGTAGACGTAATGCAACCGGACCCATGCACCGAGGGAGCCGAGATCCCGCGCCAGATCGGTGATATGGGCGCGGTGGCCACGGTCCTCGGCATGTTTGATGTCGACCCCGTAGGCGGAGGTGTCTTGGCTAATGACCAAGAGTTCCTTCACGCCGCTGTCGACGAGCCGCTCGGCCTCTCGCATCACCGCATGGGCCGGGCGCGATTGTAGGCGGCCCCGCATGTCGGGGATGATGCAGAACTTGCACTTGTGGTTACAGCCCTCGGAAATCTTGAGGTAGCTGTAGTGCCGTGGGGTGAGCGAGACCTGCTGCGCGGGCAGAAGATCGATGAAAGGATCGGGCGCGGGCGGCACCGCGCCATGCACCGCGTCGAGCACCTGTTCGTATTGATGCGGGCCCGTGACGGCGAGGATGCGGGGGTGATGTTCGCGGATATAATCCGGCTCGGCCCCCAGACAGCCGGTGACGATCACCTTGCCGTTCTCCGTCAACGCCTCGCCAATGGCATCGAGGCTTTCGGCCTTGGCGCTGTCGAGAAACCCGCAGGTGTTCACGATCACCGCATCGGCGCCCGCGTAATCGGGCGAAACGCCATAGCCCTCGGCGCGAAGCCGGGTCAGGATGCGTTCGGAATCGACCAATGCCTTGGGACAGCCGAGGCTGACCATGCCGATGGTCGGCTGGCCGGGGCGGGCGGGATCGCTGATCTTCGCCTGCGGGGCGAGGTCGGGGCGCAGATTGGGTGGGTTTGTGCTCATGGCGTGCGCTATAAGGCAAGCGGATGAGCGGGGAAAGAGCCGCCGGGCAGGAGGAGAGAGCCATGAGATGGATTATACGGGTCATCGGCGCGCTGTTGCTGATCGTCGTGATCATGCTGGGGGCGCTGTTCCTGCTGCCCGGCGAACGGATCGCGCGGATCGCCAGTGAGCAACTCAGCCGGATGACCGGGCGGGAGGTGTCGATCACCGGCGATGTAGGCGTGACGCTCTGGCCGGTGCTGGGGGTGACCGCGGGCGGGCTTGAGGTCGGCAATGCCGATTGGACCGACAAGGGCGCGCTGCTGACGGCGGCCAATGCGGCGATTGGGGTGGATGCGGGCGCGCTTTTGCGCGGTGAGATACGCATCACCAATATCGCGGCGCAAAGCCCGGTGATCCGGTTGGAGCAACGTCTTGATGGCCGTGCAAGCTGGCAGTTCACCGACAGCGCCAGCGGTGCGCGGATCGAGACCGAGAGCGCGCCGAGCGCCAGCCGCCGCCCGCTGAGCATTCAGAAGCTGACGGTGACCGATGCCACGCTGATCTATGACGCCGAAGGGGCGGACCTGCTGCGCTATGATGGTGTCAATCTGGCGCTGGACTGGCCCGAGCGAGGCGGGGCGGCGGAGATCACCGCCAGCATGGCACCAGCGAGCGAGCCGGTTCAGCTTGCTGCGCGGATCGAAGGATTTGCGGATTTGCTGGAGGGCGGCGTGCAGCCGCTGCGGGCGGAGGTTACGACGGGCGGGGCGCAAGCCCTGTTCGACGGGCGCGGCGCGCTCAACGGGGCGCTGGCGGGGGATATTCGGATCGACAGCCCCGATACGGCGCGGTTTCTGGCGTCGCTCGGCGCGGGCGCTGTGACGCTGCCGCGGGGGTTGGGCCGGTCGGTTGATCTGCGCTCTGGGCTGACCCTGACGGCGGATCGGCGTCTGTCGCTGCGCAATCTCGCGGTGGATTTGGGCGGCAACAGCCTGACCGGGCAGGCCGATCTGGCCCTGAACGGTACGCCGCGGATCACCGCAAACCTGCGGACCGGGGCGCTGGACCTTTCGGCCCTGTCCGAGGAAAGCGATCAGGCCGCAGGCGCCGACAGCACCGCCACGGCGGATGCAGAGGGCTGGTCATGGCAAGAGATCAACGCCGACTGGCTCTCCGCCTTTGACGGGAACATCGCCCTGAGCGCGGAAAGCATCGATCTGGGGCAGCTCGACCTTGGCCCCACCCGCGCCGTGCTGCGCAATGACCGCGCGCGGATGGTCTTCGACCTACAGGATATGAACGCCTATGGCGGCAAGGTCGCGGGGGAGTTTGTGATGAACAACCGCGATGGCCTGTCGGTGGGCGGCAAACTGCAAGCGCAAAGCGTGCAGATGCGCGACCTGCTTGAGGATACCGCCGGGGTGACGCGCTTTACCGGGGCGGGCGATGCCGAACTGTCGTTCCTCGGGGTGGGGCAGTCGATTGACGCGATCATGCGCTCGCTCAGCGGCTCTGGCGCGCTGACCATGGGGCGCGGCACGATTGCAGGGATCGACTTGGACGCGCTCCTTGGCTCCGTCGATGCCGCAGGCGGCAGCACGGTGTTCGATTCCGTGGAGGCGACTTTCGACATCTCCAACGGCGTCTTGCGCAACGACGATCTGCTGATGCTGCTGCCGAACTTCAACGCGACGGGGGCAGGGCAGGTCGATCTGGGGGCGCAGAGGCTGGACTATACGGTCACGCCCAAGGCCCTGCGCGTCAATGCGTCGCGCGGTGGGTTGGCGGTGCCGGTGCGGATCAGGGGGCCATGGGCGGACCCTGAGATCAAGGCCGATCTGCGTGCCGCGATTGATCTGAACTTTGCCGAAGAAAAGCAGCAGGCCGAAGATAAAGTACGCGAAAAGATACAGGAAGAGTTGAACATCGCACCCGACGACAACCGCTCGACCGAGGATATCGTGAAGGATGAGTTGGAGAATGCGGTCAGACGCGAGTTGTTCAAACTCTTTGACTAGCCCAAGGCCGCCCCGCTCTGGCCACCTGCGAAACTCATGGTGGCGTAGGCGGGCGGGCTGCGGTAAGGCTGACGCGACATTCTAGGAGAGGCGCAATGGCCAACGATCTTTTCAACAGCTTCATGACCGGCCCCGACGAACAGGGTCGTTTCGGCGATTTCGGCGGGCGCTTTGTCTCGGAAACGCTGATGCCGCTCATTCTTGAGCTGGAAGAACAATATGAGAAGGCCAAGACCGACGACAGTTTCTGGGCCGAGATGCATGATCTCTGGACCCACTATGTTGGCCGCCCCAGCCCGCTTTATCACGCCGAACGGCTAACCGAGCATCTGGGCGGCGCCAAGGTCTATATGAAGCGCGACGAGTTGAACCACACCGGCGCGCATAAGATCAACAACGTGCTGGGGCAGATCATCCTCGCCCGCCGCATGGGCAAGAAGCGCATCATCGCCGAGACCGGGGCGGGCCAGCACGGTGTGGCCACCGCGACCGTCTGCGCCAAGTTCGGTCTGAAATGCGTGGTCTATATGGGCGCGCATGACGTCGAGCGTCAGGCCCCCAACGTCTTCCGCATGCGCCTGCTGGGTGCCGAGGTGGTGCCGGTGACCTCCGGGCGCGGCACGCTGAAAGACGCGATGAACGACGCGCTGCGCGACTGGGTGACCAATGTGCGCGACACTTTCTACTGCATCGGCACCGTGGCCGGGCCGCACCCCTATCCGGCGATGGTCCGAGATTTTCAGGCCATCATCGGCAAGGAAGTGCGCGAGCAGATGGACGCCGCAGAGGGCCGTCTGCCCGACACGGTGATTGCCGCCATCGGCGGCGGGTCGAACGCCATGGGCCTGTTCTACCCCTTCCTCGACGACAAGTCGGTGAACATCATCGGGGTCGAGGCTGGTGGCAAGGGCGTGGATCAGAAGATGGAGCATTGCGCCTCGCTGACCGGAGGCCGCCCCGGCGTGCTGCATGGCAACCGCACCTATTTGCTGCAGGACGATGACGGGCAAATCCTCGAAGGTTTCTCGATCTCTGCCGGGCTCGACTATCCGGGCATCGGGCCAGAGCATTCCTGGCTGCATGACATCGGTCGCGCGAAATACGTCTCGATCACCGACCGTGAGGCGCTGGAGGCGTTCCAGCTGTGCTGCGCGCTTGAAGGGATCATCCCGGCGCTGGAGCCGAGCCACGCGCTGGCCCATGTGCTCAAGATCGCGCCGGAGCTGCCAAAGGATCACCTGCTGGTGATGAACATGTGTGGCCGGGGCGACAAAGACATCTTCACCGTCGCCCGTGCATTGGACTTCGATATGGGTGAATTCGCCTAAATCCCCTCGCGAATCTGAGCCGAATTTGACGGGCCTGCGTGAAAACGTAGGCCCGTTTTTTATGCGGTGAAGCGAAGGGCGCGATTTGCGCATAAACTTTGGGCAGGGGGTTAAGTTCTTTGCCGAAAAAGGTCGAAAAAACTTTCACCTTGAGAAAAGACCGGCTAGCCTTCTGTTATAGCCAGCGCGCCTGCGTGCGAAACCCCGTTTCGCCCTTGTAGGCTTGACGCTAAGGCAACATCCTCCAGTTTTTCGCGCCCGATTTGCTTCGTAAACCAAAGTTTATGACGCTCTTACAGGGGTTTAGACCGGACGATTTAAACCCGGGGCAGATAGCCAATCCCCCCTCGAATGCCCTTTTCCCTGTCATCCCAACGACGCCGCGTCACCGATGAGCGGCTCGCAACCCAACCCGGGACTGAAAGGAACACGATATGAAAAACGCATTCGCAACCGCCACACTGATCCTTGCCACAGCAGGCACCGCCGCTTTCGCACAGGGCATGGAAGGCCAGCAGGTCGGCTATACCGCAGATCACGCAGATGCCGCCTATTCGACACGCAACGTCACTTCCGACGCTCTAAGCTTCGACGATCTGCGCGCCGAAACACCTGCCGAGGCAACAGCGACCGTATTCGTCACCACACAAGACGCACAAGAAGATGGCCGTTTCGTCCGCTAAACGCGGGCCACGGCTCCTCCCCCTAACTTTCTCCCCCGAAAGGCTAAAACGATGAAAATGACACTCGCAACAACCGCACTGATCCTCGCCACCGCAAGCACCGCTGCTTTCGCTCAAGGCATGGAAGGCCAGCGCATCGGCTATAACGACAAGACCGACAATGGCGTTTCCTACTCCAGCCGCAGCGAAGCCGTGGATGAGACCAAGCTGGAAGTCTTCAAAGACGGTATCCTGCGCGCCGAAGACCTCTCCGACGTGACCATCACCGTCTTCCCGACCGCGCAGAGCGACGCTTCGGTCAACCGTTTCCCGCGCTGATTACTGCGCGACCCTAACTTTCTCCCGAAAGGACACGACATGAAAAAGACACTCGCAACCACCGCCCTGATCCTTGCCACAGCAGGCTCCGCCGCTTTCGCACAGGGCATGGAAGGCCAGCAAATCGGCTATAACGACAAAGCTGATGCAGGCGTTTCCTACGCCAGCCGCAACGACGCGGTCGACAATGTGAAACTGGACATCTTCAACAACGGCACCTTCCGCGCAGAAGACACATCTGACGTGACCGTCACCGTATTCCCCGCCGCGCAAGACGCCGAGAAAGTGAACCGTTTCCCGCGCTGATATCGGCCTGATGCCTGCTAAGGCATTGCGGTAAAACAGTCTTCCGGCCAGCCAAGCAACCCTGAACTGGCCTCAAGAGAATGCACTCGCCCCCCGGGGCGGGTGCCAAATCACTAAGGGTTGATCAAGGCGCATGTCCGCCATCCCTTGCACTTCGGTGCGCCGCGGTTAAATACGGCGAACACCAAGGCAAGGCTTCACCATGAATAATAAGAAAAAGATCGCACTGTGGGTTATCGCCGCTCTACAGTTCAACGCCACTGTCTATTTCGTGCTCGTTTTTGCACTGGAGGGGCGCGGCGTAACGCTTTTCGGTACCCCGCTGGCTGATATTGGTCCGAACAAGGGCATTCAGGTTTTGGGTCTGATTCTCGGGGTCGTTCTGGGCTGGATGGCACTGCGGATGAGCCTCCAGCGGGCCGAGCGGGCAGAGACGGCACTGCGTCATTGTACGGTGGAATTCGCCGATGTGCTCGAAGAACACTTTCGCGAATGGCACCTTACCCCGGCAGAGCGGGACGTGGCGATTTTCCTGACTAAGGGTTTGAATACACGCGATATTGCTGAGATGCGCGGCACGTCTGAAGGGACCGTGAAGGCGCAGACCAATGCGATCTACCGCAAGGCGGGCGTGACCGGGCGGACCCAGCTTCTCAGCACCTTTATCGAAGACTTGATGGACGATTCCCTGATGCCGCGTCCCAAGTCGAAACTGCATCTCTGCCACGCGGCCTAAGGGTGGCGTGGCGCCTCAGCGCGTCAGTTCCAGAATATCGAAATCGCTTTCCACTGCCGGTGACGGGAACAGCAGCCGCGCGCGGGTGGGGCTGACCCGCTGAAACACGGCCACGTCGCTTTGTACCTTGCCGCCTGAGGTAAAATCTTCGGGCAGATCGGCATAATCGGGCGGCGTTTCGCCCCGGACATAGCCCACCCCGGCATAGATCGCGCGGCCTTCGCGCAGGGTAATCTCGCCCTTGGTAAGCTGTGATCCGGTGAGTTTTTCAAAGGTGAAACCGCGATTGCTGGCGGTAAAGCGGCATTTGAACGGGCTATAGGCCACAAGCGGACTGATCCCGCCCAGCTTGATCGTGCGGCAAGACCAATCGCCCTGCAAATCGGCGGAGAATGCGACCTGAGGCTGCCCAGAGAGCGCGCGGGTTAAAATCGCCACATCCCCGGCGTCGCCCCCGTTCAGCGCTTGCATCATGGCATCGCCAAAGGCGGCGTCAAAGGTCTCTAACCGGGCGCTATCGACGGGGCGCAGGGTGGTTTCCGCCCAAGCGGTGACGGGCAAGAGCAGCAGGAGGGGCAAGAGGCGCAGGCGCATGGTTAATCCTCACTCGGGTCGATGGCATGGTCGCGCAGCACCTCCAGCGGCACGATATCAAGCGCGCGCAGATGCGTGGCGGCCAGATGCACCCGCGGGGCGCAGCCCTCGTCTGCGGCTTGCAAGAACCGCGCGGCACAAAGGCACCATGCGTCGCCCGGCTTCAGCCCGGCAAAGCCGAACTCGGGGCGCGGGGTGCTGAGGTCATTGCCGACATATTTCGAATAGGCCAGAAACTCCGCCGTCATCACCGCGCAGACCGTATGGCTGCCCTGATCCTGCGCGCAGGTGTTGCAATGGCCATCGCGGAAAAAGCCCGTTACCGGATCGGTCCCGCAGATGGCAAGGGGCTGGTTCAGAACGTTGATGCTGTCGTCCGGGGTCATGGCTTCCTTTCTGTCTCAGCTGTCCTCGTCGAGTGAGGCTGCGATCTGGCGGAAAATCTCGATGTTATGTTCCGCCACCCCGGCCTCACGGAATTTACGGTCGGCGGCATTGGTGGCGATGACCACATCGCGGGCGCTGTCGACATAGATGTACTGCCCATAGATGCCGCGCGCCATATATTCCCCCTCGGGCGCGCCCTGCGGGATCCACCATTGGTAGCCATAGCCGATGCGCCCCTCGGCGGTGGGGGCAGTGGGGCTGGTCGATTCTTTAACCCAGTCTGCGGGCACGATTTGCTGGCCGTTCCATTGCCCACCTTGGGCGAACATCTGGCCGAAACGGGCATAGTCGCGCGTGGTCATATTGAGGCCCCCGAGCACGAAGGCGGTGCCGGAGCCATCGACGATGTAATAGGGCGCATGTTCCAGCCCCAACGGCGCGATGACCTTCTCGCTCAGCAACTCCGGCACGCTGCGCCCGGTGGCACCACGCACCACCATGCCGATCACATGGGTGTCGATCGACACATATTGCCACTGGCTGCCCGGCGCGGTGAAGGTCTCGGACAATTC
Organism: Sulfitobacter sp. 1A15258; assembly: GCF_043557045.1. NCBI lineage: Bacteria > Pseudomonadati > Pseudomonadota > Alphaproteobacteria > Rhodobacterales > Roseobacteraceae > Sulfitobacter > Sulfitobacter sp. 1A15258. The sequence goes on from NZ_JBIFFK010000002.1 coordinate 436,084, forward strand.
GGCGGTGAAATCGTCGAGCCTGCCGCCAAGCGCCACCACCCGGCCCATGCGGTTGATGTCTGAATCGTAGTCCAGATAATCTTCGTCAAATGTGACGCCGCTGGCCATATGCAGCACGTTGCGCAGGCTGGCCCCGTCATAGGCGCTGCCCTTCAGGCTGGGGGCATATTTGGTCACCGGATCGTCGAGGGATGCGATCTGGCCCTCCTCCAGCAGGATGCCCACCAGCGCCGAAAGATAGCTTTTCGCCACCGACCAGCTGATGCGGCGGTCCTCGGGGCCGGTGCCTTTGAAGTAGTTCTCATAGACGATGGCACCGTCTTTCAGCACCACCAACGCGGTCACGTCACGCGCCGCGATCCAGTCGTCCACCGCCTTTGGCAGTTCGGTTTCGGGGCCATAGGGAAGCTCGGTCGTCAGCCCGTCTCCCCGCGAAACGGGGGCGGAGAGGAAAGCGCCGTCCATATGGCTGAAGTTGTGCACGATCTTCTCTTCGGAGAAGAGAGAGTTCACGGCCAAGAGCCGTTCGATCTCTTCCCGCTTCCAAAGACCGATGACGATGGCCGCCAGCAAAAGCGCCAGCAAGACCCGGCCCAGCCATTTTCCGAATGTACGCATGATATCCCCCCTGTTAGCCCGCAGTGAACCACGGCGCGGGGGCGGGGGCCAGCCCGACATTGCGTCAGCACGGGCGTCAGCAGGGGCGCCGGGATGGGCGTGAGGCCGAAAGCGTTAGCGGAAGCGGTCCATCAGCTTTTGCAGCGGCGATTGGGGCTCTGCCTCCGGCTCGGGCTTGCGGGGGGCGGGCTTTGGCTGGGCTTCGGTGGGCTTCTTTGGCCCCTTGCTGCCGGTGCCCGAGCGGGGCGGGGCCACGCGCAGCGCCACGGCATTCATGAAACGGCCAGTGTCGCCCCGTGCAAGATCCGCCGCCCCGTCCGAGACGCCGCGCAGCACATCGTCCAGCCAACCTTCGTCTGCTTTGGGGAAGTCGCGCAGCACATAGCCCGCCACCGCGTCCTTATGGCCGGGATGGCCGATGCCCATGCGCACGCGGTCATAGTCCGCCCCGATATGCGCGTGGATCGAACGCAGCCCGTTGTGGCCTGCATGGCCGCCGCCGGTCTTGCATTTGACCTTACCGGGGGCGAGGTCCAATTCGTCATGAAAAACAATCACATCGGCGGGGTCGATCTTGTAGAACTTCATCGCCGCCTGAACCGATTGGCCGGAGTTGTTCATAAAGGTTTCGGGCTTGAGCAGCACCGCCCGGTCAGAGCCGAAACGCCCCTCGCTGACGCTGCCCTGAAACTTGCCCTTCCACGCGGAAAACCCGTGATCTTCGGCAATGCGGTCCAGCGCCATGAAGCCGATGTTGTGACGGTTGCGGGCATATTTCGCGCCCGGATTGCCGAGGCCGACGATCAGTTTCATGGGCGAGGTCTCCTTTGGTTTCGCCTATCTTAACAAGCGGGGCGGGAGAATGTCCCCAAGGTCGCCGGAATTTTTTGCAAATTCCGGGGCGATTTCTTTGAAAGAAATCGGGCCCCAAACGCAAAACGGGGCCGCGTGATGCGACCCCGTTTCAGCACAGCCTTGCGGCGCGCTATTATTCACCGTCGGGCGGGCCCATTTCGGTTGTCGGCACTTCGTCCGCTGCCGTGTCGTCATCGTCGTCATCTGACGCGGCCAGACCAGCAGGTGCAGAGATCGTGGCAACGACGAAGTCGCGGTCGATCGTGGGTTTCACACCTTCGGGCAGGTCGACGCGGCTGATGGTCGCGCTGTCGCCGATTTCGAGGCCGGTGATGTCGACGGTCACATGCTCGGGGATGTCCGCGGCGGTGACGACCAGTTCAACTTCCGGACGGACCAGAGTGAGCACGCCACCCTTTTTCAGGCCGGGGCATTCTTCTTCGCCTTTGACGTCGACGTTGATGAACAGGTTGATCTTGGTGGTCCGCTTGAGGCGCATCAGGTCGATGTGCGTGGGCAGGTCCTTGACAACGTGCCGCTGAACGTCGCGGCAGATCACACGAACGTCGTCGTGGCCTTCAACCTTGAGGTTGAACAGGGTCGCTTTGAAGCGGCCTGCGCGCAGCTTGGTCAGCAGCTTGTTGAAGGGGATGTTGATCGGCAGCGGCTCTTTGTCGCCACCAAATACGATACCAGGAACCATGCCGTCACGACGTGCTTGGCGAGCGGCGCCCTTGCCTGTCCCCGCGCGTACCTGGGCTTCAAGATCAGGAATCTCTCCGGCCATTTTAGTCTCCAAATTTGTTAGGGCGGGAATCCTCCAAGGCTGTATTCCCGCGTGAAGCCGCGCGTATAGACCGGTTTTGCCCGGCTGGAAAGGGCAAAAGGGCGGGGGCGTCGCTATTCCTGCGGCGTGCGCAGATAGCCATCCGCCGCCATGAGCCGGTCGTAGAGGGCAAACTCCTTGGCGCGTGCGGCGCGCAGGCGGGATTCGACCTCCTGCGACAGGGGCGCGGGCAGATCGGGGGAGACGTTCTTGGGCTTGAGCTTGACCTCCCGCCCCAGTCTTTCGGCCAGAAAATCGCGAAAGGCCGGTTGGCGTTCATAGGCGAAGAGGTGCTCGACCAGCAGGTCGCCATGGTCAGAGGTCAGAAAGGAAAACTGGCTGCCGATCTGCGCGCGGGGCGGGGGCGTGTCGGAAATGACTTCAAGAGCGAAGTCCTCGAAACTTAGCCCCTTGGTGCTGAGCGGTTTGCCATCCAGCCGGGGCTGGCTGCGGTAGCGATACCAGCTTCGGATTTGCTCGACAGGGTTGCGCATCACCGCCAAAGCCTCGGGGGAGGCCGAGAAGGTTTCCTGCAAAAAGGGCAGGACGCGCCGCCGATAGCGCAGGGCAGTCAGATGTTTGCGCCCCCGCGAAAAGATGATCTCGGCCTCGGGTTTCAGCGCCATTTCGACAGCGGTGGTCCCGGTTTTAGGCGTGGCGAGAAAGGTAAGGTTTCGGCTGAGAAAGATCAGCATGTGCCCGGATCGCGCGGCCGTTCCTGCCAATCACCGCCAAAGTTGCGCGGGATCAGCAGGTTGTGCCGCCCGAGGTTGGCGATCTGCGTCTCTCCGCAGAGCGCCATGGTCAGATCCAACTCGCGGTGGATCACCTCCAGCGCGCGGGTCACGCCCGGCTGCCCCATCGCGCCCAGCCCATAGATGAAGGCGCGCCCGATATAGGTGCCTTTGGCCCCCATCGCCATGGCTTTGAGCACGTCCTGACCCGAGCGGATACCGCCGTCGAGATGGACTTCGATCTGGTCGCCCACCGCGTCGAGGATCTCTGGCAGCATGCGGATCGAGCTTAGCGCCCCATCAAGCTGTCGCCCGCCGTGGTTGCTGACGATGATCGCATCGGCCCCGACTTTCAGCGCCATGCGCGCATCCTCGGCATCCAGAATGCCCTTGAGGATGACCTTGCCGCCCCATTGCTCTTTGATCTTGGCAATCTTGTCCCAATCGAGCGAGGGGTCGAACTGCTCTGCCGTCCAAGCGCCGAGGTCCGCGTTGTCGGTGACCCCATGCACATGGCCCACGATATTGCCGAAATGCCGCCGCTTCGCGCCCAGCATCTCGCGCCCCCAGCCCCATTTGGTGGCGAGGTTGGCAAGCGTTTTGACCGTTAGTTTGGGCGGGGCGGAAAGGCCGTTCTTCAGGTCTTTGTGCCGCTGTCCGAGGATTTGCAGATCGAGCGTGATGAGGAGGGCCGAGCAGTTCGCGTCCTTCGCGCGCTGGATCAGGCGGCTGACATAGTCCTGATCGCGCATGGTATAGAGTTGAAACCAGAAGGGTTTCGTCGTCGCCTCTGCCACGTCTTCGATAGAGTTGATCGACATGGTCGAGAGGGTAAAGGGCACGCCAAAGGCTTCGGCTGCGCGTGCGGCTTTGATCTCCCCATCGGCGCATTGCATCCCCGTCAGGCCCACGGGGGCGAGGGCCACAGGCATGGCCACCTCTTCGCCGATCATCTGCGTCGCCGTGCTGCGCCCCGACATATCCACCGCGACCCTCTGGCGCAGGCGGATTTGGTCAAAATCGCTGCAATTCTCGCGGAAAGTCTGCTCGGTCCAGCTGCCCGATTCCGCGTAGTCGTAGAACATCTGCGGGACGCGGCGTTTGTAGATACGTTTGAGATCGTCGATGCTGGTGATGACGGGCATGGGCCACCTGTGCTGAATGGGTTAACTTTTGGTAGCAACTGGTGGGGGGCTTGGCAATTGGGAAGGCTGGGGCAACGAAAAAGCCCGCGCGGCCAGTGGGGCAGCGCGGGCTTGGGGTCGTTTCCCAAGGCGAGGGGGATTACGCTGAATGCGCCCCGTCGGCCAGTGATTTCACAAAGCCCAGCACATCCTCTGCGCTGTCGCCATTGGCGATCCGGCTGACGATGGCCGAGCCGATCACCACACCGTCGGCCACTTCGGCGATGGCGCGGGCTTTCTCGGGCGTGTTCACGCCAAAGCCCACGATGACGGGCAGGCCGCTGGCCTTTTGGATGCGCGCCACCTCGGGCGAGACATCCGCGGCATTCGCCTCGGCCGAGCCGGTGATGCCGGTGATCGAGACATAATAGACGAAGCCGGAGGTGTTCTGCACCACGCGCGGCAGGCGCTTGTCGTCGGTCGTCGGTGTGGCAAGGCGGATGAAGTTCAACCCGGCATCCTGCGCGGGCAGGCAAAGCTCGATGTCTTCTTCGGGCGGCAGGTCGACCACGATCAACCCGTCGATCCCGGCGTCTTTGGCTTCTTTCAGGAACGTCTCGACGCCCATGGAATAGATCGGGTTGTAATAGCCCATCAGCACGATCGGGGTCGTGTCGTCATTTTCGCGGAAGGCGCGGACCATTTCCAACGTGCGGTTCAGCGTCATGCCCCCTTCGAGGGCGCGTTGACCGGCAAGCTGGATCGTCGGGCCATCGGCCATCGGATCGGTGAAGGGCAGGCCAAGCTCAATGATGTCGACCCCGGCAGCGGGCAGGCCGCGCACGATTTCCAGCGAGCGGTCGAAATCCGGGTCGCCCGCCATCACATAGGAGACAAACGCCTTTTTGCCGCGGGCGCGGAGGTCTTCGAATTTGGCGTCGATACGGGTCATGTGGCTTGCCTCATTTGGTGCTTTCCTCGGCAATGCCGAATGTCGCGGTGAAAATCAATCCACCGCGGGGCAGGGGGCGGCAAAATTCGCCTCCGGTGGGCGCCTATGGCACGCCGCGCCCTTCCATTTTGCGCAAAGCCTCCTATCTCATGGGCCATGAATTATGTACTCGCCCTTTTCCTGCCGCCGCTGTCGATCCTGCTGATCGGACGGCCCATCCTGTCCATCGTGGTCTTCCTGATCTGGCTGCCCGCGATCATCTTCTCGGGCGGGTTGACGCATCCGATGTTCATCCTGCTGGCTTGGATCCTGATCTATCAGGCGCATCAGGACCGACGCGCGCGCTGAGCCTTGCGCTTTGCGGCCCTTACCCCTAACACACGCGCAGCTTTTATAGGGGTATCGTCATGGGTTTCAAAATGGGCATCGTCGGTCTGCCGAACGTCGGCAAATCGACCCTTTTCAACGCGCTGACCCGCACCGCTGCGGCGCAGGCGGCGAATTTTCCGTTCTGCACCATCGAGCCCAATGTCGGCGAGGTGGCGGTGCCCGATGCGCGGCTCGACAAGCTGGCCGAGATCGCCAAGTCGAAAAGCATCATCCCCACGCGCATGACCTTCGTCGACATCGCCGGTCTGGTGAAAGGCGCGTCTAAGGGCGAAGGTCTGGGAAATCAGTTCCTCGCCAACATCCGCGAAGTCGACGCCATTGCTCATGTGCTGCGCTGTTTTGAAGATGGCGACGTGACCCATGTCGAAGGCCGCGTTGACCCCGTGGCCGATGCCGAGACCATCGACACCGAACTGATGCTGGCCGACATCGAGAGCATCGAAAAACGTTTGCAAAACATCGTTCGCAAGGTGCGGGGCGGTGACAAGGAAGCGGTCCAGCAAGAGCGTCTGATGCGCATGGCGCTGGAGGCGCTGGAAGACGGCAAGCCCGCCCGCGTGGTCGAGGTCGACGAGGACGACGCCAAGGCTTGGCGCATGCTGCAGCTGCTGACCACCAAGCCCGTGCTTTACGTCTGCAACGTGGGCGAATCCGAGGCCGCCGAAGGCAACGAACATTCCGCCAAAGTCGCCGAGATGGCCGCCGCACAGGGCAATTCCCATGTGGTGATCTCGGCCCAGATCGAGGAAGAGATCAGCCAGCTCGAAGCCGAAGAGGCCGAGATGTTCCTTGAAGAAATGGGGCTGAAGGAAGCCGGGCTCGACCGGCTGATCCGCGCGGGCTATGAGCTTTTGCACCTAGAGACCTATTTCACCGTCGGCCCCAAGGAGGCGCGCGCTTGGACCATCAAGTCCGGCACCTCCGCGCCCAAGGCGGCGGGGGTCATCCACGGTGATTTCGAAAAGGGTTTCATCCGTGCCGAGACCATCGCCTATGATGATTTCGTAAGCCTCGGCGGTGAGGGCCCTGCAAAAGAAGCGGGCAAGATGCGGGCCGAAGGCAAGAGCTATATCGTCAAAGACGGCGACGTGCTGCACTTTCTGTTCAACACATGATCAGCGGGCAGGGGCCGAGGCCTCCGCCGACATAAAAAGCCCGGCAGCGCGCGCTGCCGGGCTTTTTGTTTGTTGGGGCAACAGCTTACTTGCTGTCGTTGCCCGGGCCAAAGCCACCGTAGACATAGCCTTCACCGGGGCTGCGCAGGGCGTTGCGTGTGCTCATCACGGTGTCGCGGTTCTTGTCGGTGTCGGCGGTGTTCAGCATGATGTCGTTCGCCTTGGTCGAGGCATGCGGGTTCCGCATACGGTCGCTGTTACCATAGACGTCGCTCCCGTCGGCGTTCACCGAAGTGTCGAGGAAAATGTCGTTGTGACGGGTGGAGTTGTCGGCAACGGCAGCGGTCGAGATCAAAGCGGCGGCGGCGGTGGTCATGATGAGTTTCATAGCGTGTTCCTTCAGGTTTCTGTTAAATCGCGTCATTGCGATGTCATCGTTTGTGGTGAAGTAACGGGCGCTCCGCAGCGAAAGTTTCGCTGCGGTTGCGAGTTTGGGGATAGGGCGGGGCGTTTTGCTTGTGCGAAGGAAGGCTGCGGTCTTTTTTTCTGTATATATTCAGTTAGTTGATATATCCCTCGCATTGTTTCACAAGTTATTCACGCTGCCGTGTAAGTTACTTCAGCCGCGCCAAATGGCCGGGAAATGCCAGTGGTTGGGGCTGCTGGGATGGCTGCTTCTGCACAGCAGCACAGTTGATCACGCAGCATTCCGTCTCAGCGCAGCGGATCAGCGGGCGGAAAAAGAAACCCACCGCAAGAAATGCAGAATTTCCCACGAATTTCGCCTTGCCCCTCGGGCGCGACCTCTTTAGACGGGTCGACGGAGACGTGGCCGAGTGGTCGAAGGCGCTCCCCTGCTAAGGGAGTAGGCCCGGAAGGGTCTCGAGGGTTCGAATCCCTTCGTCTCCGCCACCCACACCTGCACGATAGTACCGCCCCCGACCGGGCCGTCATCGCATGCGCCCCAGCGTACCCCCGCTTTGCAACTTCGTTACATTTGCCCGGCACGGTCTCACCAGCCCTCCGCCTTATTCTCGGCAGAATTTTCGGCCAGCATTCTAAATATCCGGGGGGACCAGATCCTTGGCGATGGCGGCGAGACGCCCCATCGCTCAGCGAAAGGGGGTTCCAGATGTTGGTTAACGTAAGAGACTGGTCTCGCATCCTGCATAATTGCATCTTCTCCGATGCCGATCAGTCGCTCTGTGCAAGGGCGTGGCAATACCGGGAGGAGAGCGTTCTTTGGGCGCTGTGGGTCATGATCTTTACCCCGGGCCACTGCGAGCGGAGTTTCCGCCACCACCGCAAGATGCTGCGCCTCAAGGCGCGCAGCTCCGCGGGCAGCGGCGGGTAACAAAGCCGCCAACAAGCACGTTATCCCCGCGGAATTCTCCCGCTGGGCAGTTGCATGCAGATGCATTCACGTTCACTTTGCCGGCAACGCCGCAGGCGGCCGGTTTGACCGCGCCGCTGGCCTTACCCAAGCAAAGGACAGCCATGCTTCGTCACGATCCCATTTACCCGTCCCACCGATCTCCTGTGGTTGCCGACAATGTCGTCGCGACCTCTCAGCCCTTGGCCACGCAGGCCGGTCTCTTGATGATGCAGCAGGGGGGCAATGCGGTTGATGCGGCGATCGCCACCGCCGCGGCGCTGACGGTGGTGGAGCCTACGGGCAATGGGCTGGGTTCTGACGCTTTCTGCATCCTCTGGGACGGGGAGAAGCTGCACGGGCTCAATGCCTCGGGCCGCGCGCCTGCCGCTTGGTCGCCTGAGCGGTTCCCCGAGGGCATGGTCGAGCATGGCTGGGACAGTGTCACCGTGCCGGGCGCGGTCAGCGCTTGGGTCGAATTGATGGAGAAGTTCGGCAAGCTTGATCTGGCGACGGTGCTGGCCCCGGCGATCCGCTATGCCGAAGAGGGCTTCCTCGTCTCGCCCACCATCGCGACACTCTGGGCGCGCGGGGCCGAGGTTCTGGGCAAACAGCCGGGCTTTGCCGAGACCTTCCTCCCCGAGGGGCGCGCCCCGAAAGCCGGCGAGCGGTTCCGGAACTCCGGCGCCGCACGCACCCTGCGCCTGATTGCCGAAACCAATGGCCGCGCCTTTTACGAAGGCGAGATCGCCGAAGAGATCGTGGCGCACGCCAAGGCCAATGGCGGTGCGATGACCATGGAAGATCTGGCGGCGAACAAGCCCGAATGGTGCGGCACGATCAGCCAAAGTTTCGACGATGTAGAGCTGCATGAGATTCCGCCAAACGGGCAGGGGATCGCCGCGCTGATGGCGCTTGGCATTCTGGAGCATAGCGACATCCGCGCGCATGGCGCAGACGACTTGATGGCGGTGCATTTGCAGATCGAAGCCTGCAAACTCGCCTATAGCGATCTGCATGCCTATGTGGCGGATCGGACGGCCATGACGGAGGTCGACGAAAAGGCGCTGCTCGATCCCGAATACCTCAAGTCCCGCGCCGCGCTGATCTCGACCGAGAAGGCGCAGGACTTTGGCGCGGGCGCGCCCAAGCAAGGCGGCACGGTTCTGATGAGCACGGCGGATGCCTCGGGCATGATGGTCAGCTTCATCCAGTCGAACTACGCGGGCTTCGGCTCGGGCGTGGTGGTGCCGGGGACGGGCGTATCGATGCAGAACCGCGGCTTTGGCTTCACCACCGAGCCGGGGCATCAGAATATCGTGGCGGGGGGCAAGCGGCCCTTCCATACGATCATCCCCGGCTTCGCGATGAAGGACGGCCAGCCCCTGATGGCCTATGGCATGATGGGCGGCCCGATTCAGGCCCAAGGCCATATGCAACTGCTGTTGCGCACGCAGCTTTGGGGGCAGGACGTTCAGGTCGCCGCCGATGCGCCGCGCTGGCGCATTCTGTCGGGGCTGGAAGTAGCTTGCGAGCCGGCGATGGCGCCCGAGCTTTTGCAAGGGCTGCGCGATCTGGGTCATGTCGTCCATGTCGAAGCGCCGGACAATGCTTTCGGTTTCGGCGGCGCGCAGCTGGTGCAGCGTCTGCCCGAGGGCGGATATTCCGCCGGGTCCGATCCGCGCAAAGACGGGCAGGCGGCGGGTTTCTAATCAGGGCCGCTACCCCTGTGAGTTTGGCATGGCCCGTTCCAGGGCCATGCCGTTTTGTTTTCAGCCTTGCCCGCGCATCGCGTCGACCGACCACGGCCCCGGCCCGGCGGCTGCGAGGTAGAGAAAGCCAAAGCTGTAAAGCGCCGCCAGTTCACCGCCATTCAGCAGCGGAAAGAACCCCTGCGGCATATGCGCGATGAAATAGGCCACCGCCGTCAAGCCGCTCAGGATAAAGGCTGACAGGCGCGAGAACAGGCCGATCACCAGCAAGACGCCAAAGACCAATTCGATCACGCCCGCGATTCCACCCATCGAGGCGATCGACACGCCGTTCATCGGCCCGGCTGGAAAGCTAAGGATCTTGGTCGTGCCATGTTGCAGCACCAAGAGCCCCGACATGATGCGGAAAAGCGAGAGTATCTGCGGCTGGTAGGGGGAGAGGAAGGTCATGTTTTCCCTTTCAGGACATTGAGTTGTTCATACGAGCCCAGTTTCAACCGCAGCCCGCGCAACCCGTCCAGCCCTAAGCGCTGGGGGAGGAGATGTGTCACGGACCTGTGATGCCGACCCCCGGTGCCGAACCGTGTCGCGGGGCGCATTTTACGGGCGTTTGCAGATAATCGAAAAAAATTCACTTCAATCGGTCAATTGCTCTTGCGCACCCCGGACCGCCCGCGTTAAAGAGCCGCTGTCCGAGGGCGTTGCCCGAAAGACAGACATAGGCATTCCGGCGTAGCTCAGCGGTAGAGCAGTTGACTGTTAATCAATTGGTCGTAGGTTCGATCCCTACCGCCGGAGCCAATTTCCTGGTAAGCATCTGAGAATAAACGCATTTGGTGTTTGGCTCCGATGTTGTTTCCCAGAGTTGGCGAATTTGGTTGCACATGAGGTCGCACATCAGGTTGCCTCTGCTCCATTTCACCCATCGAAGCAGGCTCTCCGAAACCCGGAGATTGCATGCCCCTTTCAATTTACCTCTACCAGCAACGCGGACAGTACTATTTTCGTCGGCGCATCCCAAAGTTATCCACATCTCGTTCACCCGTCTTGGTCTCCTTAGGGACGAAAGACCCGAATCTTGCGCTTACATGTGTTGGGATGCTGACCATGGAGTTCGAGAACGTGCTGGATGCGTTTACCTTTGTTCTGGACGAGATCCCGGAAGAACTGATGCACCGTTACATGAAGGTACGGTTGACGCAGTCAATTCAGAAGTCGCGCCGTCAGCGGCGGCTTGAATGGGTCTTGGGCCGTTCCGGTTTTGCTGCTCCGGAAAATCGTAAACCTCTCCGAATTGCATTGGCTTCTCTCTTGCAGAACGGGATTGGAAAGCCGTTTCCCCCTAGCCAAATCAATCCGGAATGGTCATCCGACATGCTGGCTGACATTATGCGGTGTCACCATGCAGAGGCCCATGCCCTTTTGGCACCGGAAACGATGAATGCACTGACAGAGGAGTTTACCAAGGCGACAGGAATGATCCCGAGGTCGATGGAGCATCGCGCTCAAATCATGGAGGTTTATCTTCAGTCGCGGCTTGCCTCTCTGGACTGCCTCGACACGGACCAGGTGTCCGTTTGTAAAACGTACCAGGACATGCTCGGCGAAATCGCGAAGCCCGTGTCCGAAGGCCTCCCAATGCAAGAGCCTGCTCATCCGGAAACTCTGGCGCCGCCCACGAATCTCGCCCCTGTGGCGAAAACGATTGCGCATGAACCTGCGACCGCTGAGCTTGATCCAGTGTGTCTGACACCCGGCGTTAGACTCGCTCATGAGCCGTTGACCATCCAGCGGCTGACTGAGCAATTTGAGGCAGCGCGAGGCTGCAATGAGCCGCTGCACCGTTCGCCCGCCAAACAGCCCTACGGCGTAGACATCGCGGGCGCTTGTGAACGCAGCATCAAGATCGCCCAGGCAAACGGCGAGATGGACGACAAGACAGCCGATGCGCGGCGTTCTCGGGTGAAAACGTTTTGCCTGCTGGCGGGCGTTCAGACTGTTACCGAAGTGGAGCAATTTCATTTCCGGGTTTTCGAAGAGCGGGTCGAGAATCTTAGGAACAACTTTCTGAAACGAAAAGATGACGCCCTCCTGACGTGGATGGATCTCGAAGCAGAAGCGCTGGAACTGGAAGACGAACAACTGGGTCGCGCACCCTCGACCTACAACTCGTACCTTGAGCAATTTGGCGCGGTGTTGAAGCATGCGCGATTCAACGAAGGGTCCGCCGTAGACCGGGATCTTGACCCATCTCTGCTACGTCGCCAAGAGAAAGTGCGGGCCCGGAGCAAGCGCAATGCGTTCCAGCCTGACGAGATCAATGCGCTCTTCCAGCACCCGGTCTGGCAGGGCTGCCGCAGTGACGCGCGGCGGCACGAGCACGGCAATCAAGTCATCAAAGACGGACTGTTTTTCGTTCCGCTGATTGTCGCCTATTCAGGCGGGCGCATGGAGGAGATCGCCGGACTGACCGTGAATGCCATCGTCGAGGTCGATGGCCAGTACGGTCTTGATATTCGCACTCATGAGGAACGCCGCATTAAAAACGCGCACAGCGAGCGACTGATCCCGATCCATGAGCACCTGCTTGAACTCGGTTTGCTGGATTACCGCGGCAGGATGATGGCCAAAGGGGAGAGGTTGTTGTTTCCGGAACTTCGCCCGACCAGCGTAAAGAAAAAATTCATGTCCGCCCTGAGATACAACTGGAGGAAGATCCGCGAGGGTCAGTTGGGTGGCAATCCGAAAGGTCTCGATGGTCACAGCCTGCGCCACAGTTTCAATCAAGCTCTGAAGACGCGACCAGAGGTCCTGAAGGACGTCCGTCTCGATCTTCTTGGGCATGCCGGTGCGGACCTAAACGAGGAGGTGTATGGGGATGTGAATGGGATGCCGTTCGACCTGAAGAGAGCGGCGATCGACCTTTTGCCCCGAGTGTTCTGACTCCGCTCAAACTCTAGTGCCGGGGCGCCTCACCAAAGATAGGTTCGAGTTCGAACGGGCGGTCGGCAACTTGGGCGCTAACCGGACATCCGAAATATATCCACTGCAGACGGTGTTCTGACGATGGCACGGGCGAGATAGCCTAAGCGATGGCTTCACTAGAACAGCTTTCCAGTCGAGCTTCGTCAGTGATCAGAACGGCAGCAAGACTGGCTTTTTGAAGCTTCTGCAGCATCTCGCGGTAGAGGGTGTGCTGCCGGTGGGACGGGCCAATTTCCTTGATCGTCAGCGCCTATTTCCGTTCTGGGTGAGCGCGATCAGTCTCCGGGCTTTGCCTTAAGGAATGCACGCGCCATGGCGTTGAGATGTCCTTCAGCTTCCTCCCGCACTTCTTCCACAGCCTTGGCGATATCTGCAGAGCGCCGAGCGAGAATGCGTTCCTGTGTAGCGCGAAGCTTGCTGTTCTCGGCTTCAAGCTTCCGAGCCTTTCGCTGCAGTGTTTCGACCTCCTTACAGAGTTCGTCGAAAACTGCCCGGAAAACTCCGAGCGGGGCCGTAGGAACTTCCTTAGTATTGCCTCCTCCTGCCGTACCAGCGACGTAGCCACAATCTTCTGCTCGGCTCAGCGCCGACGAAATCCTGTCATTGGAAACTCCAAGCGGGCACATCTCCTTGATTTCCAAATATGTCGGCTTGCGACCTGCTCTGTCGACGAAATCAACGATGCAGTCGTCCAGTTCTCGGTTAGTGTGTTTGGCCTTCCGGCTCATCGTAATCGATCCCATTTTTTTTGTTGTCGCAGGTTACACCTATGCGCAGCGACAGCGCACCGAAGCGGTTATCCACAATTTTGAGCCATTCCTGCACGTCTGGGTTCCAAGAAAGGTAGAGCATACGGGCGACACCTGCGGTATTCACGGGTGTCGAACCCAGCCTCAGCATTTCGGAACATCCATCTGGTCAAACCTGCGATGGATCCGAGCGATTTCGTCCGTCGGATCGGGGCGGTCTGCGAGCGCCTGGACCGCCTCGGCGGTCCTGTACATAGCGGTGGCACAGACCTCGAGACTGATCTGAATCGCATGAAGGTCTGCAAGCATCTGTTCAATCGGCGCGGCGATCGGTGACGCACCGCGCTCCAGCAGCGTCTCGATCGCATCAAGGAGGCGGCGCAGGTCGCGGTAAAGGATCTCAGTTTCTGTCATGGCGTTGGTGTCTCCGTTTTGTGTTCGGCCGATGGAGAATGTGTTTGGTGTGGGTTTTGGCTGTCAGGCATGTTGATAGGCGGCATGTTCTCCAACCGTGAAAGTTGCTCGCGGGCTGCGCCGAAGCCATCGCCGGGGCGTCCAGCCCAACGGGTCAAGGCATCCATGACTTGGGCCGGCTGAACCAGTGCAGCGATTCGATCGAGCAAATCTCTGATACGCTTCGCGAGCCGGTCTCGGATGGAAAGAGGGACAGGTCTACATGCGCGCAGGATGCCCATAGGATTTGCCGAAGTCGGTGGCCGACAAAAAGCACGGTGGAGGACGCGGCGTGCATCATCCGCCCGCCTGTCCATTGCCTCTGTCAGGTCCCCTAGGGCAAGCGAAAGGATGCGCCGTCGCGCCTGGGCCATTGCGGGGTCCGGTGTAGGTGGGATCCGATGGCAAAGTGTTCCACGCAGGATCAGCTGCTGATCTCGTCCCTCCCGCTCCGAACACATGGCGATGGTATCAGAAGGGCGATGAGCGATACGCCATCCGAGATCGGACAAGACGGGCTTAAGCCCGGACAAGAGCGCTTTCCGGCTACCGACACCGCACCGTGCCAGAATGCGGGCCGCGAGCATGATTTGCACCCTCGGATCCTCGGCAGCCACGCGATCAGCGCCTTCGCCAGCGAAGTCGCCATCAGGTGTGAAGAGGCAGTCCGCCCAGCGATCCAAGGCAGCCGCCCGTTTGAGCACCCAGGAGGGACCACTGATCGCGGCCGCTTTATGAGGATCCGCAGGGTCGTACCATCCATTGTGATGGTTGACCGTATCTTGATACGCAGCCCAGATCCTGCGGCTTTCGGTAGTTGGTGGATGTGGGTTCCAGGCCCTTGGCACAACCTTCCCACTGATTCTTCGAAAAACTGCTCGTGGCACCAGAATATTGACCTCAAGGCGTCCGGTATGAAGGTGTGTGCCGACCAGCATTGGCGGGCGCGCTTCCGGTGAAATGCCCGTCCAAGCTACTTCCGCCCAGAGGGCTAAAGCCGCATCGATTTTCCGCCTCAGCTCGCGGTCGCCTGCCCGCCATGCGGTCATATCGATTTCGTCAGGAGCAAACGACAATGTGGCGCAGCTGTAGCGATGAATGGTCTCCAACGCTTCAATACATGCGGCGACCAGGCGCCCGTCCCCCGCGATGAGCTCCGGTGTCGGGTCCCTCGGCAAAACTTTTCTCTCTCCCGCGATATGAGCTGCATGGCTTTCGGACATCAGGTAGCCGACCACGCGAGCTGCAGGTCCGGTAGAATGAGGCGACCAGAGCAGCTTCACAGCGGGTCGCTCCCGTCTGTCCAGTTTTCTCCGGCAGCAAACTGGAGGCCTCGCCAGAGGTTTTCGTTAAGCCGGTCCAGCCTTTGTACCACATGCAAGATATCGATCTCACTGGGTGAGGCAGAGACGGTTTCTAGCAAAGTGTCCAATGCGCGATCCGTTTCGCGATATGCAAAGAGCAAGTCCAGAATATCCTCACTGGCGCTGGTGGACATGGCAGCACCCAATGTCCGCTCAGCGATGTACCTTGACCGCGATACGCCCTTCCTGTCGGCTCGTAGCTTGATTTCCTCCCACTCCGGGTCCGTAAGGGACACCTTTCGGGGGTGGGTTTTTTCATCGGTCTGAGCTCGGCGTTTCATCTGTGCTTTGTCCATAGTTGGCCCGGTTGCGGATTCTTGATCTGCTGCGGATGCTGATCGTTAAACTAGCAAGACCAAGATCCCGCCGAGCTCCTTCGCGGAAAAGGGCGACAGACGTATCTGTTGTGGATAACCACGGTTCAGGATGACCGGGTCGAACGTACAAGAGACGCGGAAACGTAATGTTTTTAGAAGCTTGGAACTCGCACTATGGCGGTTCCTGACCGGATCAAGAGGCAGCAGAAAAATGCGACGGCACATCCCTGGGCCCCGAATATCGGAACGAAGCACTAAACTATTTGGCGTACTTCACGCGAGTTCTGCCCAATTAGCTGAACCACGCGGCAAGACCTGCATGGATCTTCCTGATTGGCAGGTATCGTGCAGGCCACCACCAGCAGCACGATCAGCAAGGCCCGCTCACGCCCTTCCTGGCAGCAACTCGCGCAGACAATCGGGAAACACGGCAAGGCGCCGCGGGCCGGAGGCGCGGGTAAGGTCTAGCGCAGTGATGTCGAACGGGGCCGTGTCGAGTTGGCCGGGGAACAGCTCCACCAGCAGTCTTGCCGCGACGTCGTCGGCGACCATGTAGTCGGAAAACCGGACCACCCCCATGCCGCCCATCACCAGCGCGCGGACCGCCTCGCCGTTCTCGGCTTGCACGGGCGCGGGAAAGCCGACCTGTGACAGCGCCGCGAAATCCGCAGGACGTGCGGGCCAACTCGCCCGCTCCAGATAGGCGGGTTCGGTGCAGAGCTTCCATGCCGTTCGCCCCAGCCTGCGGTGCAGCACATCGCTGTCCTTCAGCAAATCGAACCGGATCGCCAGATCAGCGTGGTTGTCGATCAGGTCCACCGGGCGGTCGATCATGTCCAGCGTTTCAGACACCTGCGGGAAACGCGCTTGAGACGCCTCATAGGCGCGGCGCGATGACGCAGCACGAAGGGCACTCGCGCGTTCACTTTCAGCTGCTCGCGCGGGGTGCGGCTGCCTTGGGCGATGTCCGAGAGCGCCTCGGTCTAGCGCAGGATCTCCTGCGCCGCCTCCAACAGCTGCCGCCCCCTCCGGGGTCAGTTCGATCGCCCCGGCCGAGCGGCGTAGCAGGGTGATGCCTAAGATTGCCTCCAGCTGCGTCACCGTGCGCGACAGGGTCGAAGGCGCCACCCCGGCCGCATCCCGGTCTTGGCAAACCCGTCGCCCTCGTCCACCGCCGCAAAGGCGCGAGATCCCGTGTCCGGGGTAATTCGTGCATAAAACGCATTGACCCTTTGCAAACCGGTCTATTCACGCAAAACCCTATAGGGTTTCTGGCGCTTGGCCTTGGCACCTTCAAGATGAACGCGGGCGAAGTGCGAGAGATCACCAAGGCGGCTCTCGCCTCAGCCTACCGCCATATTGACACAGCGCAGGCCAACAAAAATGAGGCCCAGGTTGGTAAGGGCCTTCGTGCTGCCGCGACCCCGCACGACCAGGTCGTGTTTTCTTCGTATTATGCGAAAAAATTCATGTTTTTATCCTCGCGAAGGTACGTTTCCAGCGTTTCTACCGAAAATCATATAAGAAAGCTCTGGCAACCACGTGCAAGGTTAACTCGGGCAGCAAGAAGCATCGGGCGGCGGTTGCCGATGCGCGCGTCTCGCTGATAGGTAATCCTGAAGTCCGCCTGATGCCCAGCGGACCGCTGCGATGTCTTCGTTATTTCGAGGTGCAGGCAGAATGGCTACTGTCCCGTTTCCCCGTGGCGCGCCTGCACGATGTCGAGGGGGTGGCAAAGCTGGTTGGTCGAGCTGAGCCGGCTGAAACCGGCTACAGCGTGATACCGGGGTGCCATATGAGCGTTGCGCTTTCCATTCATCCCGTCGTCTTCCTGAAACAGGATAATTCACCCCCAAAAGGTCGCCCACTCAAGTGAGGGCATTTCAATTCAAAAAGAGACGGCAGTCTTGCTATATATTAGCGCCGCAATCCCTGAACGAAGGATTGCTTAAATTGATCGGATATTTCTGATGCCGGTGTGAATTTTGGTCCGCGGTTCCAGAAGGGTACCCAATTAAGAGCACCAAAGATCGCTGCGGAAGTTAAACGGGGATCGCAGGTTTCACGGATCTCGCCTGCAGCTATCCCCTCGATTACCGCATTACGAATTGACCAATCCAGCTGGTTCTTCCTAGCTCGGAGTTCAAGACGAACCTCGTCTATGAGCATGTTTTCACGTGTCAGCACGAGGCAAGCTCCAAAATCGGTCGTTATCCAGCGAGCATATTCATCGATAATGATTTCAATCTTAAGGATAAAGCTACGCGTGTCGTTATCAGCTGTCAGAGCAATACGTTCAAGTATGTGCATGCTCTGACGAATTGCCTCCATCAGAATCTCATCTTTACTTTGAACATAATAATATATGGTGCGCTTTGTAATTCCCAGAGATTTGGCCAGATCATCAAGCGAGGTTTTTTCGAATCCGTTCTCGTTGAAGAGACG
Source organism: Sulfitobacter sp. 1A15258 (assembly GCF_043557045.1). Lineage (NCBI taxonomy): Bacteria > Pseudomonadati > Pseudomonadota > Alphaproteobacteria > Rhodobacterales > Roseobacteraceae > Sulfitobacter > Sulfitobacter sp. 1A15258. The sequence goes on from NZ_JBIFFK010000002.1 coordinate 454,095, forward strand.
GGCGCCCGCCTCGATAACTGCTTGGCGCTTTTTCCGCTTCAGTGTCTCGCGGCTTTCAACCACGTTCTGCCATTGATCGCTACTCATGTACTCAGCCTACAAAACCCTTTTTCTACATGAGGATATTTCACGCTTTAACCAAATTGTAAATCTTTACACTCTTCAGTTACAGAAATTTGTTGACAGGTAACCTTTAGTGGGGAATGGTAACCGGAGGGTGTAATTTCGAACTCAGAGGATGATGCACAGATGGCCCAGAAAGTTTATGTCGCCGGCGTTGGAATGACGAAGTTCAGTAAGCCGGGAGTTCATGATCCATACCCGGTATTTGGTGCAGCCGCTGTGCGCGACGCCCTTTCGGATGCGGGAATCGAGTACGATGCGATCCAGCAGGCCTATGCGGGTTACGTTTATGGTGACAGCACCTGCGGTCAAAAGGTGCTTTACGAGGTCGGCATGACTGGCATTCCAGTCGTCAACGTCAACAACAACTGCTCTACCGGCTCGTCGGCGCTTTATCTCGCGCGTCAAGCCGTGGAATCCGGCGCGGTGGATTGCGCGCTGGCCGTCGGCTTTGAGCAGATGCAGCGCGGCGCGCTGTCCAGCCATTGGGATGATCGCACCAGCCCGTTTGAATCCTTTGATGAAAAGACGGCCGAACTGGTCGGTCATGACGAATTGCCGCTTGCGCTGCGCTACTTTGGCGGGGCGGGCAAGGCGCATATGGACAAATACGGAACCGAGCTGCGCGATTTCGCCCGCGTGCGCGCCAAGGCGAGCCGTCATGCGGTCAACAACCCGCTGGCGCTGTTTCGCAACGAGATGACAGAACAAGACGTGCTGGATGCGCAAGTGATCTGGCCCGGCGTGATGACACGCCTGATGGCCTGCCCGCCGACCTGCGGCGCGGCGGCAGCGGTGATCGTATCGGAAGCATTTGCCAAGAAGCACGGGCTGCGCACGGATGTGAAGATCGCAGGGCAGGTGATGACCACCGACACGCCCAGCACGTTCGAGGCGGGCAACATGATGCAGGTGGTCGGCTATGACATGACCGCCGCCGGGGCCAAGCAGCTTTACGAGCAGACCGGTCTTGGGGCCGAGGACATGGACGTCGTCGAGCTGCATGATTGTTTCGCTCATAACGAATTGATCACCTATGAGGGGCTGGGCCTGTGTCCTGAGGGCGGCGCGCAAAAGTTCATCGCGGATGGCGACAACACCTATGGCGGCAAGGTCGTGACCAACCCGTCGGGCGGTTTGCTGTCCAAGGGGCACCCGTTGGGCGCGACCGGCCTGGCGCAGTGTTACGAGCTGACGCACCAGCTGCGGGGCACCGCGGATGAGCGGCAAGTCGAGGGCGCGCGCACGGCGCTGCAACATAACCTTGGTCTTGGCGGTGCCTGCGTCATGACCATGTATCAAGCAACTTAAAGGGGAGGCAGGGATGATTGACAAATCACACATCGGCCACAGCTTCGAGCCGTTCACGGTAGAGATCGAAAAGGGGCGGCTCAAGTTTTTTGCCCGTGCCACGGGGCAGGAAAATCCGATTTATCTGGACGAAGATGCCGCAAAAGCCGCAGGTTATTCCAGCCTGCCCGCTGCGCCGACTTTTCTGTTTTCGATCGATCTGGAGCAGGACAATCCGATGGGGTTCCTCGAGATGCTCGGCGTCGATATCGCGCGTATCCTGCATGGCGAACAGGAGTTCGAATATCATCAGCCGATCTGCGCCGGTGATTCCATCACGATGCAATCGCGCATCGCCGACATTTACGACAAGAAAAACGGTGCGATGGATTTCGTCGTGCAGAAATTCAAAGCGACAAACCAGCGCGGTGAACATGTTGCCGATATGACCCGCACGATTGTGGTGAGGAACTGAGTATGGCAGAGACACTTCACATGGCCGAGGTCGGCGACGCGATCCCCGGATATACCACCAAACCGATCACCCGCACAACGCTGGCGCTTTTTGCCGGCGCGTCCGGCGATCACAATCCGATCCATATTGATATCGATTTCGCCAAAAAGGCCGGCATGGACGATGTGTTTGCGCAAGGCATGTTGCCAATGGCCTATCTTGGCCGTTTGCTGACTGACTGGGTCCCGCAAACTGCGATCCGTCAATTCTCCTGCCGGTTCAGCGCGATCACACACCTGGGCGAGAAGATCAATTGTTCGGGTAAGATCACCGAAAAGTGGGAAGATGGCGGCGAGACTCTTGTCAAGCTGGCGCTCACGGCCGCGAATGATGCGGGCGAAGTCAAACTGGCGGGGGCGGCTGTTGTCGCTCTGCCTGCGAAAAACTAAGGATTATCATGTCGAAACTGAACGGAAAAACCGCCTTCGTCACCGGCTCGGGACGAGGCATCGGGCGCGCTGTTGCATTAAAGCTGGCTGCGGAAGGCGCAAACGTCGTCATCAATGACCTTGATGATGAACCGGCGGCAGAGGTAGTCGAAACCATCAAGGCGGCTGGCGGCAACGCGGTTGCCCATGTCGGCAGTGTGACCGAGGAGGGCTTTGCCGAGGCTTTCATCCAGACCGGCGTTGATGCCTTTGGCGGTGTCGATATTATCGTCAACAACGCAGGTTATACTTGGGATGCGATGATCGGCAAGATGAGCGACAAGCAGTTCGACGCGATTATGGATGTGCATGTCAAGGCGCCTTTCCGAATTCTGCGCGCGGCCTCCAATGTGTTTATTCCCGCGGCCAAGGCAGAGGCCGCAGAGGGCAAGGTCACCTATCGCAAGGTGGTCAACATCTCGTCCATCGCAGGTCTTGGCGGCAATGCCGGGCAGGCGAACTATTCGTCGGCCAAGGCGGCCGTTCTGGGTATGACCAAGACCCTATCCAAGGAATGGGGGCGTTATAACGTCAACGTCAACTGCGTCGCGTTCGGCTTTATCACGACCCGCCTCACCGAAGGCACGGACGAGAAAAGGAAACTGACCGTCGAGGGTAACGAGATCGCCGTGGGCGTCCCCAAGAAGGTGATCGCCGGTTTCGAGGCCGCGATTCCGATGGGCCGCGCCGGCACGCCCGAAGAGGCAGCGGATGGTGTTTATCTGATGTGCTCGCCAGAATCCAACTACATCTCCGGTCAGGTTCTGACCGTGGGTGGAGGCATGACGCTCGGCTAAGTTACACTCCGGGGAGGGGGCAGCGTGGAATTTTCAGACGCCATACAATTGTTGCTGATCGGCATTTCGCAGGGCTGCGGCTATGCATTGATTGCCATCGGGTTCGTGTTCATCTACCGCGCGACAGAGATCGTCAATTTCGCCCATGGCGAATTGATGATGCTCGGGGCGTTCATGGTGCTCACCTTTTCGGAAATCTGGGGGCTGGGGTTCTGGCTTGGCTCTGCCCTCGGCATCCTGTCGCTCGGGGTGTTCGGATATCTGCTGGACGCCGTCGTGATGCGGCGTCTGGTGGGGCAGGCACAGGCCACAATCTTTATCCTGACCGTTGCAATCGCGATGATGCTGCGGGCGCTGGCGGGGATGATCTGGGGGTGGACGCCCCTTTCACTGAGCGTGCCCTTTACCAATGATATTGCCTTTGGCGGTGTGGTGATCGGGATGGACCGGATCGCGATCATCGTCGGCACCATAGTGATATCCCTGCTGCTCTACGCCTTTTTCTCGCGTACCCGCACAGGACTGGCGATTCAGGCGGCCTCGCAAAACCAGTTGGCGGCGTATTATTCGCGCATTCCCGTAAAACGACTGATTGCCGTGGTCTGGGCGATCGGCGCGATGGTTGCCGCAGTTGCGGGCGTCATGATGGCGCCTGTGACGCAGGTCGATACGGGTATGAGCATTTTCGGCATCAAGGCGCTGGCGGGGGCGGTTGTGGGCGGCTTCGGCTCGATCCCCGGCGCGGTTCTCGGCTGCCTGATCATCGGGATCGCAGAACCGTTCCTCGATTTCTACTTTCCGGCATTCAAGGGCACATATGCCTATATCATCATGCTGGCCGTACTTTTCATCCGCCCCGAAGGTCTGATCTCGCAAACCTTCCAGAAGAAGGTCTGATGATATGCAGGTGCTTTTCAAAACCAACTACGATCAGGACATCAACTACCTTGTGGACCGGGGCGAGCGTGTTCGCGTTTTGCTGGCGCTCGTTCTCGCGCTGATTGCGCCGCTGATCGTGGGTGGATACTTCCTTTCGGAACTCACGATGTTTCTGGTCTACATCATTGCCGGTCTGGGATTGATGGTACTGGTCGGATTTACCGGAATGGTCAGCTTTGGTCACGGCGCCTTCCTGGGGATCGGTGCCTACACCAATTCGGTGTTGCTGGGTTACGGCTTGCCGTTCTTCATCACTTTGCCAGCCGGCGCTTTGGCTGCGGGTCTGATCGGTGCGGCGCTTGGGCGTGCCGCAAGCAAGATGCACGGGTTCTACATGGCCATTGCCACGCTTGCCTTTGCAATTGTCGTAGAAACCGGCATCGGCGCCTGGGAACATGTCACAGGCGGGCATATGGGCCTATCCGTCCCGCCCATGACGGCCTTTGGCTGGGAAGTCAGCGCCGGTCCGCTGCAATACTATCTGATCCTTGCGCTTGTCGTGTTCTGCATCTGGGGCGTGGCCAACCTGATGCGTTCCCCCACAGGACGGGCTTTTGTTGCGGTACGCGATTCCGAAACCTCGGCGCGATCGCTGGGTCTGAACATTGCGCGCACCCGGATCAAGGCCTTCTTTATCAGCGCCATGCTGACGGGCCTGGCGGGCGGATTGCTGTCGCACCTGGTGTTTTATCTGTCGCCTGAATCCTTCGGCGTGAATGAATCGTTGAAGCTGCTCTTGATGGTCATCGTCGGTGGTCTGGGCACGATCACGGGCGCAATCTTTGGTGCGGTTTTCGTGTCAATCCTGCCCAACCTGATCAATCTGCTGCAAAACGTGCTGCCGACCTTCATCGCGCAGGCCGCCGGGCTGGAACAATTGTTGTTCGGCGCCATCATCTCGGGCTTCATCATGTTCGAGCCGGAAGGCCTGTATGGCCGCTGGCGTAAACTGCGGCTGTTTCTGGAGACCTTTCCTTATTACAAACGGGCCACGTTCACGCGCCAGAAACGTTATCTTAAAACGGAGCGGTTCAGATGAGCGAACTGGAAGTCAACAATCTGGTCGTGGCCTTCGGGGGCGTCAAGGCGATCAACGATGTCAGCTTTTCAGTAGAGCCCGGCGAAATCTACGCTGTTATCGGCCCGAATGGCGCCGGCAAGAGCACGATCTTCAATGCGATCAGCCGGGTCTATACGCCCAGATCCGGCTCGATCCGGTTTCAGGGTCAAGAGTTGCTGGACTGCGAGGCACATGAGGTGGTCAGCGCAGGCATCGCCCGCACGTTCCAGAACATCGAGCTGTTCGAGAATGCGACGGTGCTCGATAACCTGCTGGCCGGGCGTGCGTCCAAGGTGCGCACGGGCGCACTGTCAGAGTTCTTTTTCACCCCGCGCGTGCGCCGCGAAGAGCATGAACACCGGCGCAAGGTCGAGGATATTCTTGATCTGCTGGACATGCAGCATCATCGCTATGAAAAGGTCGCCGACCTGTCCTATGGCGCGCGCAAGAACGTCGAACTCGCGCGTGCGCTCTGTGCTGATCCTAAAATGTTGTTGCTGGACGAACCCGCATCGGGGCTGAACCCCGAAGAAACGGCGGATATGTCGTTCTGGCTGAAGGACATCAAGGAAGAGCTGGGCGTAACCATCGTGATGGTCGAGCATGACATGAATTTGGTGGGCCGCATTGCCGACCGGGTTCTGGCCATTGCGGGCGGCGAGGTTCTGGCCGTCGGCAATGTCGCCGACGTTCAATCGAACCCCACCGTACAGGCCGCATATCTGGGGACAGACGCATGACCACTCCGCTGCTTGAACTGCGAAACATTGAAACCTTTTACGGGCCGATCATGGCCATTGCCGGTGTCAGCCTCAAGGTTGAGGCGGGCAGCATCGTCACCATCCTTGGCGCCAATGGCGCGGGCAAGACGACGCTGCTTAAAACCATTTCCGGCGCGATTGACTGCCGCAAGGGCAAGGTCCTTATCGACGGCGAAGAAGTGCAAAATCGCGCACCGGACGTGGTTGCATCGAAGGGCATCGGCCATGTCCCGGAGGGGCGCGAAGTGTTCCCCTTCATGACGGTCGATGAAAATCTCAAGCTGGGGGCGTGGGGGCGAAGGGACCGCGACGGCATCGCCCGCGACTTTGAAACAATCTATTCCTATTTCCCCGATCTCAAGACCAAGCGCCGCGACATGGCGGGTTTTCTCTCGGGTGGGCAACAGCAGATGCTGGCCATCGGGCGGGCTTTTATGGGCCAGCCGCGCCTGATGATCCTCGATGAGCCGTCTTTGGGACTGTCACCGCTGCTGACCAAGACCATTTTCGACATCGTGCGGCGCATCAACGCCGAGCAGGGGGTGACCATCGTGTTGGTTGAGCAGAACGCGCAAGCGGCATTGAACGTCGCTGAACATGGTTTCATCATGGAGGTCGGCCGGGTCGTGATGGACGCGCCCACGCATGAACTTCTCGACTCCGATGACATCAAGGAATTCTACCTCGGACAGTCCGATGTAGGCGTGCGCGGCGAAAAGCGCTGGAAAAAACGAAAGACCTGGAGGTAGTCATGGACGCCGTTATCACATCCGATTTCGTCTCTATCGACGGGCACGACACACTGGCCAAGCTGTTTCGCGCGCGCGCACAGCAGTGGCGCGACCGTATCGCCATGCGCGAAAAGGACTACGGCATCTGGCGGGCTTATACCTGGGCGGATTACGAACGCTTTGCCTATGATTGCGCGGGTGGCTTTATGTCACTCGGACTGAAGCCCGGCGATGTGGTGTCGATCCTGTCAGAGAACAACAAGGAATGGGCCTTTGTCGATATGGGCGCCCATGCCGCCGCCCTGACAATCAACGGGGTTTATCCAACCTATCAGGAAGGCCAGCTGCGCCATCTTTTGAACGATTCCCAGACCCGCGTGCTGATCGTTGAAAACGAAGAGCAGCTGGACAAATATCTGTCGGTCCGGGACGACGTTCCGTCCGTCTTGCGGGTTTATGTGATTGATTGGAAAGGGCTTCGCGGATTCAGTGATCCCATGGTCGAACCCATCGAAAACCTCTATGAGGCGGGTGCGGCGTATCGCAAGGCGAACCCGGATGCGATCGACAAGGCGATTGACGGCGGCAAAAACGATGACACTGCGGTGCTGATCTATACCTCTGGCACCACCGGCGCGCCCAAGGGGGCGCTGATCCCCGACCGCTATCTGCTGTTCCAGATGTCCGCCGCGCCAGACACCTTTCCGATCACCGGCAACGACGATATCCTGACCTATCTGCCGCTGTGCCACGCGGCTGAACGGTTGATTTCGCTGTGCATGAACCTGGGCCACGGCACCCGGATCAACTTTGCCGAAAGCTCTGAAACGGTGTTCGAAAACATACGAGAGCTGTCGCCGACTGTTCTGTTTGCGGTGCCGCGGATCTGGGAAAAGTTCTATTCGCGCATCAATACCCTGATGTCCGAGGCAACCTGGATCGGCAAGAAAGGGTATGAGATTGCGCTTGGGATCGGGCGCAAGCGTGCCGACTATCTGTTGCAGAACCGCCGGGTTCCGCCCCTTTTGGAGGCGCAGTTCAAGGTCGCGGATTGGCTGGTGTTTCGCAATCTCAAGCAGCTCCTGGGCCTTGATCGCTCGACCTTCCTGTTGTCTGGTGCCGCGCCCATCTCGTCGGATCTGCTGCGCTGGTTTTTCGCGCTTGGCCTGCCCGTAGCGGAAGTTTACGGCCAGACCGAAACCGGGCTTGCGGCCATCACAAATTCCGATGAGCCCAATCCAGGGACCATCGGGTTTGCGGTGCCGGGGGTCGAATTGAAACTGAGCGACCAAAACGAGATTCTCATGCGCGGCCCCTCGATGTTTTCGGGCTACCTCAACAATCCCGATGCGACCCAAAGTGCGCTGGTGGATGGATGGATTCACACCGGCGACGTCGGTAAGATCGACGATGACGGCGCCTGGCGGATCACCGACCGGCTGAAGGACATCATCATCACGGCAGGCGGCAAGAACATCACGCCCAGCCAGGTCGAGAACGAATTGAAATTCTCGCCTTTCATTTCTGACGCGGTGGTGGTCGGTGACAAGCGCAAGTATCTGACCTGTCTGATCATGATTGATCAGGAGAACGTCGAGAACTATGCACAGACCCACAATATCCCGTTCACTGATTATCGCTCGCTGTGTGCGCACCCCGATATCATCGGACTGATCGAGGCCGAGATCAATCGCGCGAACAAAAAGTTTTCCAGCGTCGAGCAGGTGAAGAAATTCCGCCTTATCAATGTGTTGCTTACAGCGGAAGACGACGAAATGACGCCCACCATGAAGCTGAAGCGCAAGTTCGTCGAAACCAAATACGAGAACCTGATTTCTGAAATGTACTAACCGCCGCAATCGTGCGGCATATGGGAGGATTACCATGACCAACAAACTGCTAACCTATACAGCCGCCACGCTGATGGCACTGGGCACCACGGCCCTTGCCCAGCAAGGCGTCACGGACGACACCGTGAAAATCGGTGTTCAAACCGACCTGTCCGGCCCGCTTGCGACTTGGGGCGTATTCGCGACCAACGGCGTCCGGCTGCGCGTTGATGAAGCCAACGAAGCCGGCGGCGTGCATGGCCGCAAGATCGAACTCTTCGTCGAGGACACCAAATACGAAGTTCCAATGGCGGCGCGTGCCACCAACAAACTGGTCCAACGCGACGGTATCTTTGCAATGCTGATGGGGGCGGGCACGTCCCAGACCTTGGCGTCCATGAAGATCCTTGACAGCAAGGGTATCCCCAACCTGTTTCCATTGACAGGTGCGGCCTCCATGACGGAACCTTTTAACAGACTGCACTTCAGCCAATTCGCCAGCTACCGTGATGGCGTGATTGCGGGGCTTCGCCATTTTGCAGAAGGCGGCGCAAAAAAGGTCTGTGTGCAATCCGTGGCCAATGAATTCGGCGAAGAGATCAACGCAGGCGTGGCGATTGCTGTCGAACAAAACGATCTGGAGGTTGTCTACAAAGGGTCGCACAAAGTCACCGAAACAGACTTTGCCGGTGTGGCGACGGCCATCAAGAACACCGATTGTGAAGTCTTGGCCATGGGCTCTGCGATCAAGGATTCGATCACGCTCTACGCAACCTTGCGCCAGTTGGGCTGGGACAAACCGATGCTTGGCTCGATGGTGCCCTATACGCCCATCGTCGCGGCGGCCGGTGACGGGAAGCTGACAGAGGGCATGTATGTGGCCTCTTCGGTTCTGTCGACCAATCTGGACGGCAGCGAAGTCGATTTGGACAGCTTGGACGAAGATCTGCGAGCCTTTGCCAAAGCGTATGAGGCAGCCTACGGTGAAGCTGCAACCCTGCAAGCCCAGATGGGCTACGTTGCGGCGGACCTGATGTTGATCGCGCTGGAATACGCAGGGCGCGACCTGACGGTTGACGGCCTGATCGCAGGTATCGAGCAGATCACCGAATACAACGATATCTTTGGGGGTCCGACCCTGTCGTTCGGTCCGGACAAGCACGCGGGCGGCGACGGTTTCGTGCTGGTGCAGAGCCAGGGTGGCGATTGGGTCGTGGTTGAAGAAAACCTGCCCTACTGATCTTATCAAGCTCACTCATCTACCGGCGCGCGGCATCGTCCCCGCGCCGGTCATCAAGAGGACAAGACCATGCTCAGCGGAATACGTATCATCGAGATCGAGGGAATTGGCCCCGCACCGTTCTCGGCCATGCACCTGGCCGATCTTGGCGCGGATGTCATCGTCGTGCATCGCAAAGGCGGCCCCGGCCTGCCGATCCTGCCCGACGCGCCGATCATTGATCGCGGCAAGCGGTCCATCGAACTGGATCTCAAGGATCAAGACGATGTGGCGACGCTGAAAAAGTTGATCGCCACTGCAGATGGGTTGGTCGAGGGGTTCCGCCCCGGCGTGATGGAAAAGCTTGGACTGGGGCCTGATGCATGTCATGCTGTCAACCCCAAGCTGGTGTACGGGCGCATGACCGGCTGGGGGCAGGACGGACCGATGTCTGCCATGGCCGGGCATGACATGAATTATATCGGCCTGTCTGGCGCATTGTGGTATGCCTCGCTTCCGGGGCAGCCGCCTGTGGCACCGCCTACTTTGGTGGGGGATATCGGCGGTGGCGCACTATACCTGAGCATTGGCATGCTGGCGGGGATCCTGAACGCGCGCAGCACGGGCAAGGGCACGGTGGTGGACGCAGCCATAGTCGATGGCTCGGCGCATATGATGAATTTGCTGATGGCCCTGCGCCAGAGCGGGCCGCAAAACTCCGACCGTGGTGCAAGCCTGCTGGACGGGCCACATTGGAGCCGCAGCTACGTTTGCGCCGATGGTGGCTTTTTCAGTGTGCAATGTCTGGAGCCCAAATTCTACAGTATCTTCCTCGACCTGCTGGGGCTGACGGATGACCCTGATTTTGCCGTACAGTTCAAGCCCGAAAGCTGGACGCAGGCCACGGCACGGCTGGTCAATCTGTTCGCCACAGAGCCGCGCGATCACTGGGCCGATCTGTTTGCAGGCAGTGACGCCTGCGCCGCCCCTATTCTCAGCCCGGATGAGGCGCTAAACGACCCGCTTAGTAAAGCGCGCGGCATTTGGCACGGCGAGGGCCCACTGCAAGCCGCTCCCGCGCCTCGCTTTGACGGGCAGGCGCAAACCCCTGCGAGCCCTCCTGCGCGCGGTGAACATACCAAGGACATTATCGCCATGCTGGGCGATACGACAGACAGTTGGAAAGAGAAAAACCCATGACTTATAGACCTTCCTGGATGGATGACGAACTGCAGATGCTGCGCGATGCGGTGCGCAAATTCTACGATACCGAGATGGAGCCGCATGAAGCCCGCTGGCAAGAGCAGGGTCAGGTTGATCGCGACTTCTGGAACAGGGCGGGGGAGGCTGGCATCCTGTGCGCTTCGGTCCCCGAGGAATACGGCGGCGCGGGCGGCGACTTTCGCCACGAGGCGGTGATCCTTGAGGAACAGCACCGCGGGCGGGGAGTGTCCGGCTTTGCAAATGCGGTCCACAGCACCATCTGTGCGCATTACATTCTGGATTACGGTACCGAAGAGCAAAAGAAACGTTGGTTGCCGCGTATGGCTTCGGGCGATGCGGTCTGTGCAATCGCGATGACCGAACCCGGCACAGGATCGGACCTGCAGTCCATCAAGACCACGGCGCTGATGGATGGCAATGAATATGTCATCAACGGCTCGAAGACCTTTATCTCGAACGGACAGCACGCCGATCTGGTGATCGTCGTCGCCAAGACCGATCCAAGCAAAGGGGGCAAAGGCATCTCGCTGATAGTAGTCGAGACCGAGAACAAAAAGGGCTTTGCGCGTGGACGCAACCTCGACAAGATCGGATTGAAAAGTCAAGATACGTCCGAGTTGTTCTTTGACAATGTGCGCGTCGGCCCGGAAAACCTGCTGGGTGGCGAGGAGGGTCAAGGCTTTAAACAGCTCATGGTGGCCCTGCCGCAAGAACGTCTGGCGCTGGCCGTTGGCGGTGCGGCGGTGATGGAAACCGCGCTGGAGGAAACAGTGCGCTACACAACCGAGCGCAAGGTTTTTGGCAAGTCGCTGCTGGAGATGCAGAACACCCGTTTCAAGCTGGCCGAGGCCAAGACCATTGCTCATGTGGCGCGCGTTTTCGTGGACAACTGCATCGAGCGCCATATCAACGGAGGGCTGGATGCAACCACGGCCTCTATGGCGAAATGGTGGGTCACGCAGATGCAATGCGACGTGGTGGACGAATGTCTGCAATTGCATGGCGGCTATGGCTACATGACCGAATATCCCATCGCCCAGATGTTTGCCGATGCTCGCGTGCAGAAGATCTACGGCGGCAGCAACGAGATTATGAAGGAGCTGATCGCACGCTCGCTGGTCGCGAGCTGAGCAGTGGAGGCGCAGGGCAGGAAAGGACACGACATGAACAAGACGGAAAGCGCGGCGGAGCTGATCCGCACCGAGATGGAGGGCGAGATCTGTTACGTCACGCTATCCTCGCCGGACAATCTGAACGCCATGGGCGCAGATATGGTCGTGGCATTGCGCGACGCCTGCCGACCCGTGTTTGAGAACACAGCAGTCAAAGTTATCGTGTTTTCGGGTGAGGGACGAGGGTTCTGTGCAGGCGGGGATCTCGTCTATATCTCACAGTTCGTCGGACGCACCGAGATGGCGCTGGACAACATTCTCAACCCGTTGCACGAGTTTCTTGCGCAGCTTGATGCCAGCGACAAGATCATCGTTTTCGCGGTACATGGCGTAGTCGCGGGGGCGGGTCTGTCAATGATATCGATGGGGGATTTCTGCATCGCAGAAGAGGGTACAAAGTTCGTGCCCGCCTATGCCGCAATTGGGTTAACGCCAGACGGTGGCGGCTCTCTCGGGCTGACCCGCGCGGTTGGCGCGCGCAATGCGCTGCGCTTATTGCTAGCTGAGGACGGGTTTGACGTTAAAACCGCACATCAAACTGGATTGGTGACAAAGATTTCTCCGTCAGGCACATTGAACGATGTGACCAAGCAATTCGTCGAGCGTTTGGCAAGCCTACCAGTACAGGTCCTGGCTGGCACCAAACAGCTATTACGTAGCGCTTCAGAAAGTGCTTTGGTCGATCAGCTAGAGCAGGAAAAAAAACAGCTAGGCAATGCCATGTTGGCCCCCACATTTCAACGCCGTCTTGGTAAAATCCGTAGCGCAGGAGGTGTCACTTGATTCCTCCAGGCAATCGCGAGCACAGCTTTCTCCACAGTATGACATTCGCTGAACTTGAACTGAATATCCGTGTTCAGGCGCTTTGCCATTCTCGTATCTTTTCCAAGGGCTTGGGATATACATTAACCAACTCTTCGGCTTTCTGGAATCATATCAATTCGGCCCAAAGCCGACCTTGGTGAGGCCTGCAACGAATGACAGGTTTGAGCCCTTTCCGGCCGCGTTGTACCTTGAAAATTTGTGCTGTCGGAGGCTAATTGTAACGAATGAGAGAGACCAATTGCCCAGCAGTGCGCGGCTGCATTGCTATCGTTCGCCACCAAGGAAAAGTGCTGCTTGTGCGCAGGAAATTGTCTCCAGACGACGGCCTATGGGGGCTGCCCGGTGGAAAACTCCACGACGATGAGAACGCGTTTGAGGGCGCTGTGCGCGAGACTCTTGAAGAAACGGGCATCTACGTTGCGGCTCTGAAAGCGTTTCCAGAGTTTGAAGAAGTATCCCACGCGTCGGATGGCTCTCGAACTTATCGCTATCGTTTGACGCCGGTCGAATGTTTCTATGTCTCTGGTCGCGCGACGGCCGGAGATGATGCTGTCGAGGCGAAATGGTTTTCCTACGTCTCCGCGACCGACCTGCCAATCGATGCTGTAAAAAATCTACCAGAGGTGCTTGCACGCTGTCGCTCAGATTGAGACGGACGTGATCGCCGTGCGGCAGCTTTGTCCGCAAAGCAGGCTTCAGTGCTCGATGCAGCTTATGGCAGGGACGAGCCCTTATTGATCGTGCTGAGGTTTAAGCTATTCGCAGTTGCAGCATCGCCTGCTGTGCGGTGAACGGCCCTAAGCGGTCATTCGAGGGGATGGACCTCGCTGCATTACAGCTTTCCCAAACCTGCCGCTGGTGACAATTCAGACATGTGAGCAATCAAGGCTCCGCATACTGAACGAGTCGGCGCCGGGCTTCTTGGATCGACATTTGCCCACGTGCGCGGTTTGCGAATTGCGTCACGAGCTGGACGTTCCCATCGCAGTAGCCGAGGGAGTTGTCGATCCGATCGAGTGACATTCGATCATCTTGGACGCCCCCCTCCGCGGCCGAGCGCGTCTCGAAAGGCTGGCCGGTCAAGGCGCAGCGACTTTCCTGCTCTTTCAGAAGTTGGCTCGTCAAAAGACAAAGCTCCGAGTAGTTCCCAGAGCCCACGTACTCCTTGCCGACCTTTACGGTCATCTTGCCGACGCCATTTACACGTTGGATTGCGTTAGAGACTGCCCTACGTATCTCGGCCTCCAGTGGCGGCTCTGGCATTACCGATCGCGCATAGTGATATTCCGTTGGAATGGGCTCCAGGGGGCCGAGAACTGCCTCATAGGCATCGAACCAAATGCACCGATTCTGCTCACGGGGGACTTCTGAGATCTGGATCTCACTGAGCTTGCTTCGGCGTGCCTCAAAAGCGTCCTCACTGGGCTGCCCGGTGGCTGCGTTCACCACCAACATAGTGAGATCTGGGAATCCCAAAGGAGAAATTGCAAAGCTGTAGACGTCATCCAACCATCTGCCGTTTTGCCTATTTCCATAGCCCCGAAGGTTGATCGCATCGGTGTAAGTCACACGGCACTTGCTGACCGCGCATCTCGCCAAGATATAGAGATCCTCCAGCACCCGTGCTCCGAGAGCTTCGGTTCTCTTGATGCCGTAATCCGGATAGACCTCCGGAATCTGGTCAGAGATCATCGCCAGAAGATCTGCGCGCGGTATTGGGCTTTCAATATCCAAACTTTGGTGCTCCGATGGTCCGGGCTATCCTATCAAGTGGAGGTAGCGGCGCAACATCACCGGCGTCTACCCTGGTCGCTGCCGGCGCGGAAATTTGGGTCACCTCTGCGCCCTTTGCGATCAAGACGTCTCCCGGCTCTCAGCTGCCTTTGGGTATCTGGTCTTGATGCCGCAGCCACAGCCCGCATAGCGACCATTCGGAGCGGGCGCCCAATCAGGAAGCAGCCCGAGGTCAGCTCTCCGGACGTTACGATTCGAATTATTCGCATCCGCTTCAACTATTCCTTGCAAGGAATGCCCGTACCAGCTACGCAATGGCCAAAAAAGAGGTGATATATGGGCAAACTCACAGGAAAGATTGTCGAAGCCAAGGCCATTCCAAACGCGCGAGGCTCGGCTTCGGTGGGCCCCGAATTGCGGCGCCTGCGCCTTCTTGCCGGGTTGACTCAAAAACAGATTGCAGATCGGCTGGATGTCCAACAAGCAGCCATTTCAAAGATCGAAAAAGGTGGTGAGATCTATCTCAGCACGGTTCAGCGCTATGTCGAAGCGCTCGGCGCTTCTCTTCGCCTGAATGCACACTTTCCCGTAGACGCACCTATTTCAGCGCGTCTGGACGGTGGGTTTGATGTTGAGCAAGGGAGTGAAGATCAACTCGTGCTGCCATTGCTTGGTGACGAACCGTTCAAAACACAACGCGACGTCGTTCTTTCAATCAAGCCGGTCTATTCAGAGAAAATCCTGGAAGGCCGCAAAACGGTAGAGTTGCGGCGTCGCTTCCCAGTGTCTGCACCAAATGGGACATTGGCATATATATACTCGACATCGCCCGTGAAAGCCATGGTTGGGACGGCGTCAATTAGTGAGGTCTTAAAGCTTCCTGTCGAGCAAATATGGGAAGAGTTTGAAAGCACCGCATTTATTGAAAAACCTTTGTTCGATAAGTATTTTGAGGGCTTGGACCACGGATATGCCCTCGTGTTCGGCGACGTTAAGTCGTTTTCTCGTCCGCTGCCCCTACATGAGCTCCGGGAGAAGTTCGGCTTCGAACCACCGCAGTCATTTTTGTATGCAAAGCGTGATTTGAGAAAGGCCCTGCAAGATGAACCAGCAATCGTATCTCATTGATACGAACATTCTGATCGGGCTCGAAGATAATCACAAAGTTGAAGCGGCTTATTCAAGGTTTCACGCTCTCGCATTGACCCACAAGGTCGACATCTTCGTACACGAGGCTGCCAAGGACGATATCGCGCGGGACAAGGATGTCGCGCGCCGGACGATTTCCCTCAGCAAGATCGAAAAATACCGGCTGCTGAGGAAACAGCGCGGATTAACTGAAGCCAAGCTTGCCGCAGATTTCGGTGCGTTAAAAAAACCGAACGATGTGGTCGATGCAACGCTATTGCATACCCTTGAGAAGGGCGTAGCGGACTTTCTCGTCACCGAAGATAAAGGGCTACATCAACGCGCGCAAAACCGGTCCCCAGATCTCGCTCGACGCGTCTTGTTCGTGAGCGATGCGACAGATCTTCTTGTCCAGACCTATGAACCGAAAGACGTGCCCATTCGCCACGTCGGCGAAGTAGAAGCGCATGAGATTGATGGAGACGACAGGTTTTTCGACAGTCTCAGGGATGGCTATCCGGAGTTCGATGACTGGTGGCGCGAGAAATGTGTAAAACAGCGTCGATCATGCTGGGTCGTCTACGACAACGACCAACTGGCAGGCCTGATTGTTCGCAAAGATGAAGACGCAGACGATACCGACGCAGTTACGAAGGCTGATAAGATCCTCAAAGTTTGCACCTTCAAAGTCGCGCCTGAAAATCGTGGTGTGAAGCTTGGGGAGCTGCTGCTCAAGCAGGTGCTGTGGTACGCCCAACACAATGGTTACGAGCTCGCATACCTAACGACGTATGAAGACCAAGAACCTTTAATGGAGTTACTCGAGTACTACGGGTTCCGGAATGCGGGCAATAACACCAATGGCGAATATATCTACGAACGAGACTTTTCTGATAAACCACTTAAGCGACAGTCGGACATAAGTCCATTTGAACAAGCTCGGAAGCACTACCCGCGGTTTGTGTTTGATACCGATACGCCGGGTTTCGGCATTCCCATCAAGGAGGACTACCACGACACGCTCTTCCCGGACCTCTGGAAACCTCGACAACCTGATTTGTTCTCGGGAGCATCGCGAGCCGACGGCATCACAAGGCCGGGAAATACCATCCGGAAGGTGTATCTATGCCAAGCACAATCCAATCTCGGACCGCCAGGCTCAGTCCTGTTTTTCTACAAGGGCGTATCAATAAACCCGCCATCTCAGGCTATCACGGCACTCGGGATTTTGGAGAGCATGACGCTTGCGGGATCAAAGCGAGAACTCATGCATCTGACCGGGGGAAGATCTGTATACAGTGAGGAAGAGCTGGAGGAGTGGGAACGAAAGGTAAAGGAAAAGGGAAAACCAGTTAAGGTCATAAACTATCTTCTTGTGTCTTACATTGAGCCGGCCATTTCCATCGATGAACTCAAGACAATGGGCGTCATTAAAGGGCATCCTCAGCAGTCAATATATAGATTGTCGCATGAGCTGGCCGAAGGGCTCATCGCTCGGGCCGACTTGGTTTTCGACGTATGAAAAAGCGTGTCGTGGCACTAACTGGGATCTCGGGAGTCGGTAAGACCACCTTTCTTCGAAAGCTCTCTGCAACGCGGGAATTTCAACATCTGACTGGTGGCACGCTCATTGCGGCAGCCCGCGAAAAAGGTTCAGATGCTCGCGATAGCCTGCGTCATGCTGATCTTGAGGAAAATCAGCGGCTTTTAATTCAAGGGTTTGCGCTCGAAAAGGATCCCAACGCCAATCTGATTGTCATGGATGGCCATGTTGTAATCGATAACAATTCAGGCCTTGCGCGCATATCAAGTACCGTTTTCGAAGCCATTGATGTTTCGTCGATGTTGCACTTGGAGGCAGATCCAGTACGCATCTTCAAGAATCGATCTGAGGACACTTCCCGTTCTCGCCCCGCATGGGATGTCGAAACGCTTGCGCATCATCAGGAGGCGTCTCGGGAACACGCTCGATACATCGCGAGAAGTCTTCAGATAGATTTTTGTGCCTTGAGCCATGGCGATCAATCTTTGGCCGCCGATCTTCTGGCTCTAAAGAACAATAACAGTTTTGCTGGACTAAAGTAATCGAGTGTTCGCAGAAAGTGGGCCTCCTTGCAGGTAAGAGTTCTATTTTGCATGAAATCTGGGGGTGACGAACGGCGGCTCTGGAAGATTCCTAAATTACATTGAGCACTCGCAGCTAAGGTCCGGTTTCCGCCTTTTCATTCCAAAGGCCCTCGCAATCGCAGCGCAATCTGAGCAGCGGCAGCGAACGGCAGGAAAGTCCGCATTGCCGTCCTTCACCTGCCACCTCAACGCCGGTGCCATTTCCAACAGCAATGAATGGCAGGAAGGAGCCCCAAACTGACCGCGTAAGCCGTTGGAGGCTTCGCAGTGGCAGCATGGCGCGCTTGGTGCGGCCGGCCCAAACCTGCCGTTCAGTCCCTGGCTGCTCGCCGCGATGCAGCTTCACCAAACCGGTCGTTCGTCGATCTCGCAGCATTTCGGAGGCTGAAGGTCGGCAGTGCGGGACCTTTCTGCCGTTCGCCGCACGTGCTCGCTATTCGCCACGTCTGCGATCACCACTGAATGTCGGGCGGACAACGGCCATTCGCTGCAATTCGCGTGTATGACAGCTATTCCACCGAGCTTTCTGATTACTCTGACTTGGTCTGTCCCGCACTAAGGACGTCGAGCAAGGGGCAATCTGGTGTGTCGGACCCGGTGCAGCGTGCGATTGTCTGAGCGAGCACGGTCTCGATCGCCTTGAGGTCGCGGATCTTGTCGCGCACTACCTCGAGATGGTGGCGCCCCATCCGCTCGACCTCGGCGCAGGTGTGACTGCCGCGATCGACCAGAGACAGCAGCCCGCGGATCTCTTCCATGGTAAAGCCAAGATCCCGTGCGCGCATCACGAAGTGCAGCCGCTCCACATGCGCCGGTCCGTAGCGGCGATGACCTGACGCGGTGCGCGGCGGATCAGGCATCAGGCCGACATTTTCGTAGTAGCGGATCGTCTCGAGGTTACAGCCTGTCAGCTTGGCGAGATCGGAACGCTTCAGGTCGCTCGCGAGGGCGTAATCGTCAGGCATGAGATTTCTCCTTGATCCTGTAGCTACTACAGACCCTATCTTGTCAGTTATCGAACGACAACAGGGCGACAAGATGATGGTGGAGACGAACGGGGCAGAACCTCAGACGGAAGATAGGCCTGACAGGACCGGATGGACAGCCACTGGCGCCGGGGTGCTCGGGGCGCTGGCGATGACCTCTTGCTGCATCCTGCCGCTGGTCCTGGTTAGCCTTGGCGTCACCGGGGTCTTCATCGGCCAACTCACAGCGCTCTACGCCTACAAGTGGGTAACCCTCTCCTTCGCCTTGGCGGCGCTCGGCTATGGATTCTGGAAGGCTTACCGACCTGTGTCTGCTGAGGACTGTGGCACCGGGGTCTGCGCACGCCCGGTGGATCGCGGCCTGATGCGCGGACTGCTTTGGGGTGCGCTGGCCGTGGTGCTCCTGGCCTTGGTCTTTCCCTATGTCGCGCCGCGCATCCTAACCTTCTGATATCGGAGCCCATCATGAGACAAATGTTACTCGCTGCCATCCTCTGGATCTCGCCGACCGCGATCTTTGCAGCCGAAGCCGAGACCCGCCTGCACGTCACTGGTCTAACCTGCCCCTCGTGCAGCTATATCGTCGCCACGGCGCTCAAGCGCGTCGAGACTGTAGAGATCGCGGAATTCCTCGAGGGCGAGGCCGAGGATGGCGTTTACGTCCTGCACTATGATGACGCCGTGACCGGCCCGGCCCGGCTTATCGCCGCCGTCACCGGCGTGGGCTATGGCGCAACACTGGCCGCGGAAGACGGCTCGTGAGCGAGCGCCAGGAACACCCCAAGGACGACCGCTTGCTGAAATACGGGCTGATCGGCACCGTCCTGGTGGCGCTGTGCTGCTTCACCCCGGTCCTTGTGGTCCTGCTGGGCGCGGTCGGGCTTTCGGCCCTGCTGGGCTGGCTCGACTTCGTGCTCCTGCCGGCGCTGGCAGTGTTCATCGGCATCACCATTTTCGCGCTCTGGCGGCGCCAACGCACGAATTGAAGAGAGAATGATATGAAAGATTGCTGCACTCCCAAGGGCGGTTACGATCTCGCTGTGATCGGCGCTGGTTCGGCCGGATTTTCTGCCGCCATTACCGCCGCAGAAGCTGGGGCACGTGTCGCTCTGGTCGGCGATGGGACGATTGGCGGGACCTGCGTGAACGTGGGCTGCGTGCCCTCCAAGGCCCTGATCCGCGCCGTGGAGGGTCTTCACCACGCCCGCGCCGCCAATCGGTTCAACGGCATCAGTGCCGAAGCCAGCGTGACTGATTGGACTGCGACTGTCGCGCAAAAGCAGGCGCTCGTGGAGGAGTTGCGCGCGGCAAAATACGCCGACGTGCTGCCTCGGCACGAGAACGTGGACTACATCGAAGGTCGCGCCCTGTTCGACGACCAAGGCAATCTCACCGTAGACGGGGTGGCGTTCCCGGCAGCGAAAATCATTATCGCAACCGGATCGCGTCCCCACGTGCCCGCGATCCCCGGCATTGAGGATATCGGCGCCCTCGACAGCACGTCGGCGCTGGAACTCACCGTTCTGCCCGCCTCGATGTTGGTCCTCGGTGCTGGCTATATCGGCGTGGAGCTTGCGCAGCTCTTCGCCCGTGCCGGTGTCGCGGTGACCCTGGTCAGCCGCCGCGGCGTGTTGCCGGAGGCCGAACCCGAGATCTCCGAAGCACTGGAGGGCTACCTCGCTTCCGAGGGTATTCGCTTGGCGCGGGTCGCCGGCTACGAGAGCGTGGTGCGCGATGGCGACGGCCTACGTCTGAGCGGCAACGTAGGTGAGAACTTCATCGCCGAGCGACTGGTGCTTGCCACCGGGCGGGTGCCGAACAGTGATGGCTTGAACCTCGGCGCAGCCGGGATCGAGACAGACGCGCGCGGCGGCATCGTGGTGGACGCGCAGATGCGCACTTCCAACCCCAGTGTCTGGGCCGCAGGCGACGTCATCGGCCGTGACCAGTTCGTTTACATGGCAGCCTACGGCGCCAAGCTCGCCGCCCGGAACGCGGTGGCGGGAGAGGCACGCAGCTACGACAACAGCACGATGCCCTGGGTCGTGTTCTCCGATCCGCAGGTGGCGGGCGTGGGACTGAGCGAGGCACAGGCCCGCGCCGCGGGGCGCGAGGTCCTCACCTCGGTCCTGCCGCTCGACGCCGTTCCGCGCGCGCTTGCCGCCCGCGACACGCGCGGGCTGATCAAGCTGGTGGCCGAGGCAGGAAGCAAACGCCTGCTGGGGGCGCAGATCCTCGCCCCCGAGGGCGCAGACAGCATCCAGACCGCAGCGATGGCGCTGAAAGCCGAGCTCACCTACGACGAGTTGGGCGATACCATCATGCCCTATCTCACGACGGTGGAAGGGCTGAAGCTTGCGGCCCAGACCTTCGAGAAGGACGTGGCCGCGCTCAGCTGCTGCGCAGGGTGAAGGCATGAGCGGCAGATCGAAACGCGACCTCCTCGGTTCGACCCTCGACGCCGCTCTCGCCTGGTGGCTGCCGATAGGTGCCATGGTGCTGGCGATTCCACTGCCCGATGGACCCAAGATGGGGATCTGGTTGCTTGCATTGGCGTGGATGGGAAGTGCCTGCCTGTTCAATGCCCGGCGTTGTGGCCGGGTCCATTGCCGCTACACCGGGCCCTTCCTGCTGGCGATGACGCTCCCTGTGCTGGGCCATGGCACGGGGCTGGTGCCGCTCGGAGAGGACGGCTGGCGTTGGCTCGGCATTGCGACGGGTGGAGGCACTATGGCGATCTGGGGGCTGAGTGAACGATTGATGGGTCGCTATCGTTGAACGCGTGAGCGGCCCCAGACTGACAAGCATGAACGAGGAGCACATATGACCGAGACACTCGACCTGATCGTCATCGGCGCCGGCATGGCCGGGATCAATGCCGCGAAAAAATGCAGCCAGGCGGGTTGGTCCGTCGCCATCGTCGACGAGCTACCTTATGGCGGCACCTGCGCACTCCGTGGCTGCGACCCGAAGAAGATGCTGCGCGCCGGCGCCGAGGCGGTGGAGGCCGTGCGGCTGCTCGAAGGCAAGGGCGTCGCAGGAGAGACCAAGATCGATTGGCCATCGCTGATGAAGCACAAGGAGAGCTTCACCGACCCGGTGCCCGAGAGCATGGAAAGTGGGCTGACAGAGGCCGGGGTGAAAACGCTACATGGTCGCGCGCGCTTCACCGCCAAGGACCGGATCGAGATCGACGGCCACGGCGAGATCGCCTTTCGCCGCGCACTGATTGCTACGGGCGCAAAGCCGAGGCCGCTGGAATTTTCCGGTGCCGAGCGACTGATCGACAGCACCGATTTCCTGAACCTCGCCGAACTGCCGCGCCGGATCGTCTTTGTCGGTGGCGGCTACATCTCCTTCGAATTCGCCCATATCGCTGCGCGGGCGGGAGCTGAGGTGACAATCCTCGACCGCGGCGCACGCCAGTTGAAGATGTTTGACCCCGACCTCGTAGAGATGTTGCTCGAACGGAGCCGCGAAGCCGGGATTGAGATCATGGCTGAGGCCGAAATGGAGCGGATTGGGGATACGGATGGGGCGCACCGCGTGCTCTACCGCAAGGCCGGGCAGAACCATTCCATCGAAGCCGATCTCGTCGTTCACGGTGCAGGTAGGGTGCCGGACATCGATCATCTTGACCTTGCGGCTGCCGGTATCGAAACCGAGCACGGTGGCGTGAAGGTTGCGGCTTGGCTGCAATCTCCATCGAACCCACGCATCTATGCCGCCGGAGATGCTGCCGCCTCGCCAGGAAAGCCGCTGACCCCGGTCGCCGTCTTCGAAGGTAAGATCGCCGCCTCCAACATGCTGAAGGACAAGCGGACTGAACCCGACTACACCGGAGTGCCGAGCGTGGTGTTCACCATACCCGAGCTGGCGCGGGTCGGCCTGCTTGAGGAAGAGGCGCGAGAGTTGGGTGATGTGGAGGTGAGCTTCACCGACACGTCGGGCTGGTTCTCGCAGAAGCGCATCGGTGAAACACATGCCGGTGCGAAGATCATCACCGGCAAGGATGGCAAGATCCTCGGAGCCCACATGTTCGGCCCGGAGTATGCCGAGCTGATCAACGTCTTCTCGCTGGCGATCAAGCTGGGGCTGACGGCGGCGCAGGTGAAAGCGATGCCCGCCGCCTACCCGACGGGGGCGTCCGACATCGGGTCAATGTTCTAAAAGTGCAGCGGCGTTCCGTTGCGCGCTCCCACTTGTTAGTAACACCCCGGAACCAGACCTTCCCGGCTTCATATGCGAAGGGCCGCTACGGGCCCGATCACGACAAGCACGCCCATGCTGCCACTGCGAAGCCTCCTACGACCAACGCGGTCAGTTTGGGCTCAAAGCCGACCTCGGATGCGGCGCAGCATCATATGGTATGATGTCTTGTCAACGTCGGGTTGTCGATGTGGGAGGGCGTGGTGGATCGGAGGATCCATCATGGAAACATCAAACTTACCGGCCATCCGCGCCTTACGCCCAGCCTTGAACAAAGGCCGGATCGTCGGCCAGAAAAGGCCGCTCAAGCCCAAACACGTCTGGGCGATCAGGGTGCGGCTGGAATTGGCCGAGAACCACCGTGATCTGGCCCTCTTCAATCTTGCCATCGACAGCAAGCTGCGCGGCTGCGATCTGGTGAAAATGAGGGTGGTCGATGTTATGGCATCCGGCCAAATCAAGGAACGCGCGTCGGTTCTTCAGAGCAAGACCCAGAAACCTGTGCGCTTCGAAATCTCCGAAGGCACCCGTGCATCGCTGGCAAGATGGATGCGGGAGCCGCTGATGGTCGGATCCGAATACCTCTGGCCTGGGCGTTTTCACGAACGGCTTCACATCTCTACCCGCCAGTACGCGCGCATTGTGCGTGACTGGGTGACATCCATTGGTCTGGAGGCAAGCGCCTATGGCACGCACTCGATGCGGCGAACGAAAGTCACGCAGATTTACAAGAAAACAGGCAACCTAAGGGCGGTCCAACTGTTGTTGGGTCACGCCAAGATGGACAGCACTGTCAGGTACCTCGGCGTCGAGCTTGAAGATGCGCTGGTGATCGCCGAAGCTATCGAAATCTAAACCGCTGGGCCGTCGCCACAGACGGCCCATTCCCGACCTTCAGAACACTGCTTCGCAGCACCATCAAGCGGACATTGATCCGAACCACTGCTCTTAGAAGGGAAATGACGCGCTGACTTGACCTCTCCGTGAGACAGCGCGTCAGCTGTTCAGCGGAACCGCGCTGCGTTCTCTGCGGCCGCAGCCTCCGAATCGCCCTGACCGAAAGCCGACGGTCGCGGCTGCGGCAGCGCCTCCTGGACCCGCGGCATGGCGTCAATGCGGTCGAACCACGCTTGCAGGTTCGGCAATCCGTCGACGCTCACCGTGGCCCAGAAGTAGCTGCGCGCCCAGGGGTAGGTCGCGATATCCGCGATGGACATCGCATCACCGACCAGCCAGTCGCGCCGGGCAAGCCGCGTATCCAGCACTTCCAGCAGGCGGCGGCTCTCGGTCACGTAGCGGTTAACGGCATAGGGCACCTCGTCGCCATTCGGCTTGGCGATCCGCTGGAAGAACATTGCCTGGCCCATCATCGGGCCGATCCCGCCCATCTGGAACATAAGCCATTGCAGCGTCTCCGAGCGCTCCTTGAGATCGTGGCTGAGGAAGCGGTCGTATTTCTCGGCGAGATAACACAGGATCGCGCCGCTCTCGAACACGGCGAAGTCATCCGCGCCGCGATCCACGATGGTCGGAATGCGCCCGTTCGGATTCAGGCGCAGATAATCCGGCGCCTTCTGCTACTTCTTGCCGAAATCTATCGGCACCAGCTCATAGTCGATCTGCGCTTCGTGCAGGAAGATCAAAGGCTTCCAGCCGTTCATTGTGTTGGCGGTGTAGAGGACAATGTCAGGCCGCGTCATTAGCAAACTCCCCGAAGGTCATTGCCAGATGGTCGTCGAACCGGGCAAGATCTGTGGTTACGTCGGGGTTCTTCATCACGTCGAAAGCCCCGAAAGTCGGCAGCGGCGCCATGCCGAAGAACTTGGCGTTCAGATGGACCGGGCGCAGGAGGTCGTCCAGGGACATGCCCTCGAAGAACGGCTCTGCCGGGTCGTCGAAGGCCTCAGCCGGGGCGTTCAGCGTTGCCGAGATCATGTAACGGGTTCCTGCCAGCTTGCCGCCCATGCCGTAATTCGCTTTCGGTGCGGCAGCGCTACGCCCGTCGCCGTTGCTGAGCTGCCCGCCCATGCCGACCGTGTAGACCTCATCCATGTATTTCTTGAACGACCACGGCACGCCCATCCAGTTCACCGGGAACTGCAGGACGACCACGTCCGCCCAGAGGTGGCTGTCCACCTCGGTCTGCACATCGTAACCGGCTGCCACCGTAGTCAGGCGGACCTCGTGTCCCTGCGCCGCAAATGTGGCCTTGGCGCGCTCTACCAGCGTTTCGTTGAGTTCACCGGGGGGCAAATTCATAGGGTTGCGCGCCGTTCAGAATGTAGATCTTGCTCATGTCGTCTGTTCCATCGTTGCTGCGCCCGCTTGACATAGGCGGGGTCCGGGATGAGATGAACGTGGTGGGCAGCAAAAACAACCAGTATACTTTTTGTAACCTAAGCCGGAATAGGTCAGCGGAGCGCAAAACGATGGATGCGAAGATCGAAATAGACGGTGCTGGCCGACGGAGCGCGGCAAATGCCTGCACTGAGCCCTGCGCGATCGAGCGTGGCATGCGGATCATCGGAGGGAAATGGACTGGCTCTATCCTTTGGCACGTCAAAGATGGGCCAGTGCGGTTCAACGGCCTCGCCCGGATGATCGGCGGCGCATCCAAGAAGATGATCACGGAACGCTTGCGGCAACTCGAAAACCAGGGGCTGGTTAGGCGCGAAGTCTGCGACACTGCTCCGATCACCGTGGTTTACGAAATCACCGACTTGGGGCGCACGGCCTTGGGTTTCCTGGACGAACTGCGCAAGTGGAGCGAGGGCCTGCAGAAGAGTTTGACCACCGAAAGTGATGGCCTGTAGATGGCATGATGACCGGCCTAGAGCTGCCGCTGATCGAACCAGCCCGATGCTGCGGTGCGGCCTGTCGAAGCGGCCATTCGTTGGACATGCAAAACTGGACCCGCCCTCGAAAGCTCTCAACGGAGAATATTTATCTGATCTTGTACAGCTGTCCATGTGAGTTGGTGGCCCACAGGCCTGTAATGCGATAATGACTTGGTGGTGAATCGTGGACAAAGAGGGAATAGGTTACTCCAAGTGCAAGACCGCTATGCCGGAGATGTTGGAGACTTTGTAAAGCTCGGGCTGCTGAGATCCCTATCCCCGGGTCGGAAATTGGGCGTGGTGTGGTACCGGTACCCAAACGAGAGCCACAATGGGGATGGGCGGCACATCACCTATCTCGATCAACCACAACACTACGAACACTTGGACCCGGTCCTGTTCAGCCATCTTCGTAACATTACGAGGGACGCGCGCTCGATCAGCTCGCTACTGCCGATGCTGGAGGGTGTGATTTCTTCTGAAGAGAGCGTAGACAGCAGTATGATAGCACCTCGTGAACGCCGCAGCTGGCGCACCGCTTGGTTCAAGCGTGTGAGGGAAAGACTATCTACATGCGATCTCGTATTCGCAGACCCGGATAATGGTATCATCGATGACGCCGATTGGCGAAAGGGGCGGGCGAAGTTCGGAAAGCAGATGCCCCTCGCCGAAGTGCAGGAGGTGGCCAAAGGTCGATGCGCCGTAATCTACCATCACAATACCCGGCGGCGAGGCGGCCATGACGCTGAGGTCGATTATTGGCTGGGCGAAGTCGGGATGCCAGGCTTGGCAGTGCGGGCGACCGCTTACAGTCCAAGGACATTCTTTGTGCTGAACCCCAGCGAAGAGATCGAGGCCCGGATTGATGAGTTCTGCCAGAAATGGGCTGACTTGAAAGTAAATCTGCACAGAGCCGGATAGCCTTGCTATGCCTGATCTTGAACGGCCCGAAGCCGACCTTCAGACAAGGTCTGGGTGCTGCAACGCGGCCAGCCAAAGCGGTCATTCAAAGCCTGCCACCTTTCCGTAAGCCATGCCCATGTCTTGCGGTTGGCCGTGGGCTGAAGGAATGTGCCGAGTAGAACACCCGGGGAGTTTTCGTATGCCTTCCGCAACTATGCTTCTGGGCGCAGCCGGTGAGCACTACGTCATGTGTCAGTTTCTGCGGCGCGGCTTGATTGCCGCACTGGCTCCAGTCGGGGTCCCAAACGCGGACCTCATTGTCACCGATGACATTGGAGAGAAGCTATGTGCAATTCAGGTCAAGACGCGCGTTGACAAAGGCAGCGATGGCGGCTGGCACATGGGCAAGAAGCATGAAGACATTGTGTCTGAAAACCTGCTTTATGCCTTCCTCGACTTCGGGAGCTCGCTGGTCGACCCACCAAATTGTTTCATCGTGCCGAGTGCGGAGGTCGCCGCCGCCGTGAAGGAGTCTCACGCTCTTTGGCTCGCGACACCTGGAAAGCGCGGGCAACAGCGCAACGATAGCAATATGAGACGCTTTTTGCCTGACTACAGCAAGATGGGACTAGAGATTGGCCGCCCCCTTGGTTGGCTCAATCCTTATCGAGAGGCATGGCATCTGGCGGAGGCGCATAGCTAGCGACATGCCAACCGCCCGAAGCCAATTTCGCAACTGGGGTGCGATCGCCTAGGCCGGCCCGAAGCTGTCGTTAACAGGGCTGTTTCGTGCCGCAGTGCAGCACGAAACAGCCTGCATCCATGCAAAGAACTTCTTTCAGCGAATAGAAGCGGACTGATTTGTGAAAACCGTAGCGTTGGCAGCCGACTTTTTCTTGGCCATCATGACATGGTTCTGAATTCAGCGGATGATCTTGAAATGCCGGACAAATGTGTTGTCATCGTAGGTGCAGGTGTCGCCGGCCTAAGCGCCGCGCGGGATCTTTCCAAACGCGGCTATCGCGTTTGTGTCCTTGAGGAAACAGACCATGTTGGTGGGCGTGTCGGGACACAGCAGGTGGGCGATCTGGCGTTCAACAGGGGCGCACGCCTTTTGTATTCATGTAGCAAACCGTTTTCTGCCTTGCTCGAAGAGTTGGGGCTTGCGGATAATCTGTCCCACGCGCGGCAATTGACCGCCAAGACCATCGGACGGGATGCATGCTGGGACGTCCATCTTATGCCCGGGCCAGCAAGCCTGTTTACACCGGGCCTCACATTCAAGGAACGATACCGGCTGGTGAGGCATGCCGTTCAGCTCTGGAAACTGCGCCGCCGAGCGGATCCTGACGATGCTACCAGCGTGCGCGAGGCGGACGATATTGCGCTGTCAGATTATATTCTTCAAACCCTCGGAGAAAATGCGCTGTCGCGACTGGTGGACCCGATATTCATCGGTGCGCGAAACTGGCTGCCGGACGACGTATCGGCCGCATTTTACCTCAGCACGATTCCGAATCTTTTTGGAACATCTGTGATGTCGTTGAAGCCTGATATGCAGGCCCTGCCGGATGCCATTGCCTCCGGCCTTGATATACAGACAAACGCGAGGGTCACGCGTATCACCCCCGGAAACCCCTGCGAGATCCAGATTCAAAGAGGGGGCGAAACCGAAACCCTTACCGCAGCCTATGTCATCTGTGCGCTGCCAGGCGATCTGGTTCCCGCGGTCATGCCGTCCCTTGCAGATGAGGACAGCCGGTTTTTCTCTCAGGTCCGGTATAGCTCTTACGGGGCGGTCCACTACCTTTTGGACTGCAAAAAGGAAGAATCCATGCAGTTCTATTCAAGGGACGCGGCACGGGGCGTCTCCCTGTTTCAGGCATCCCCCGCAGGCGAAAAGACCCAACTGTATGCGCAGCTTTCGCCCGACGCCGTTGCCCGCGCGCGCAACGAGGGGCGGACAGGTCAGTTGGATCAGATGATTGCAGAGCGCATGGCCGCGATCTGCCCGGAACTGGAAACGCATTGCATTGAACGTCACAACCAATGGATTGAACGGATGCTGCCGATGTTCCAACCGGGGTATTGCACCGCTCTGCGTGCCTTCCGGGAGCGCCGCAACAGCGCGCCACAGCGCGTCTATTTCTGTGGCGACTACCTCTATCAGGCCCTGCTTAACGGGGCCGTCGCCAGCGGACATGCCGCCTCAGGCAATCTTGTGCGCGACTGGACTTGACAGGCCGCCACACCCTTAGCCCCGAAAGGACAAGACCCTATGGAAAACCGTATCTTCTCAGGAGCGCCCGCAGAAGACTTTGCCGGGTTTGCCCGCGCAGTAATTGACGTGGACCGCATCTATGTTTCCGGCACCTTGGGTGACGATCCCGATACTGGTGATCTGCCTGATGATGTGGCGGAGCAGGCACGCAATGCCCTCAGTGCGATTGACGACACGCTGGTGCAGGCGGGTGCCAGTATTCGAAATGTGGTCCAGGCCCGCGTTTATCTGACCGATGGCGCCGATCTGGGCGCGGTGGCATCCGTTCTGGGAGAAGTGTTTCGTGACATCCGGCCCACGAACACGCTGATTGTCTGCCAGATCCCGCGTCCCGGTGCAAAGGTGGAAATCGAAGTGACCGCATCTATAGCCAAAGGCTGACAGCGGGCTTAATACTTATGGGATGATCCCACCGAGCGAATACCCTTCCGTTCCAGATACCAAGCCTTCGGGCTTGTTTCGGGATATCCTCGGCGATGGCAGTAACTCACTGCTTCAGGTGTTCAGGACCGTTGAACAGGAGGGCAGTGGTTGGCCAACGCTGACCAACCGTTTGATGGACAGCCATTGCACAAACGTAGGCATTGAGGATCAAGATAGCAGGTTTCGCTGGCATTTCATGCGATTGGGGTGGGAGCTTTTATTCGTGACGACACGCGCAAATGTACGTGAACCCCGCATCGAGACGGTCAAAGGCGAAGGTTTCGTTGAATTTCACTATATGCTTGAAGGGCCGGTTGCAGTTGGTATGATTGGGCAGCAAGATCCGGAAAGCAGTTTCCAAAGTGGTGATCTGTTTTGCTGTCGTCAGACCGAAGACGTTGACTATACCGTCTGGAGCGGACCCGGCGAACACCTCAAGATGTCGCTTTATGTCACACCGGCGTTCCTGACTGAATATACAGACTTCCCGTTCAGCCGCGCGGCGGGTCAGGCGCTGACGTCGCCGCCTGCCGGAATCTCCACGATGATCGAGACAACGCTTTCTGCGGACAGTCTCATGACCTTGCGGCGCATGATCAACTTCCAGGTAACGAACCAGCGCGATATGGTGACGCTGACCGGGCTTGTCCTGCAACTGGTAGGAGAATCCGTGGACTGCATAGATGCGGCGACAGAAAAGGAAAATCCGGTGCAGGATTTGTCGACCGCGGACGTTCGCATGATGGCCGAACTCCGGTCCCGGCTGCACGAGGACCTTGGTGAACATCTGACGCTGACCAGGTTGGCCAAGGAATTCGGCACCAACACGACCAAGCTGAAAAGCGGTTTTCGGCTTGTGAACGGGACGACCATTCACAAATACCGAACCGACATCCGCATGGAACACGCGCTCGCGCTGTTGCAACGGCGCGACGAACCAGTTGGGGCAATCGGACGTGCCGTGGGCTATGAACGTCAGGCCAGCTTTTCGTCGGCGTTCAAATCCTACTTCGGCGTCCCGCCAAAATCTGCACATCAAATACTCCGAAGAGACGGTGGGTTTCCGAAATGAAAAGACAAACGTCCTAATGCAATAGTCAACGCCTTCGCCAGCTGGGGCGGAGATCTGCTATGTTGTGCGTAATCGTCGGCCAGAGATTATCGGCCGTGTTCACGTTCAATGACAATGAGGTGCCCGACATGCGCAAGAAAATAGAAGTTACCAATCCCCGCACTGGCGAGGTCGACTACGACGTTCAGCCGCAAAGCCGGGAGGAGCTGGAAACTATTGCAGCCAAAATGCGCAAAGCCCAAGAGAACTGGGTACAGCTTTCTCTGGCCGCGCGGTGCGATGCAATGCTTGCGCTTTGTGACGCCGTTGAAAAGCACCGCGATGAGATCATTGGCAAACTGACGGACGACACCGGACGCTATGATATGTCGGTTGCCGAGTTGGAAGGGTTGAAGGGCATCACGCAGATGCGCTGTGCGACGGCGGCGGATTCAATGGCGCAAATCACCGGGCAATCCGGGTCCGATGCCAGCCTGAGGTTCCAGCAGCAATATGTGCCGCATGTGCTGGTGGGGATCATCTCACCGTGGAATTATCCGCTGATCCTGTGCATGATTGACGCCATTACCGCGTTGCTTGCCGGTTCTGCCGTGATGATCAAGCCAAGCGAGGTCACGCCGCGTTTCATCCCCACCTTCCGTACCGCCATAGCCGAAGTGGACGCCCTGCGCGATGTGCTTGTTCTTGTGGAAGGTGGTGCCGAGGTCGGGGGTGACGTGATTGATCTGACCGACACACTGGTATTTACCGGCAGTGTGCCCACGGGCCAGATTGTGCAAAAGCGTGCCGCGGATCAGTTCAAAACTGCCTTCCTTGAGTTGGGGGGCAACGATGCGGCAATCGTTCTTGTGAACGCCGATGTGGACAACGCCGCCGAGATCATCGTGCGCGGTGCGGTAGAAAACAGCGGACAACTGTGTTGTGCGATTGAACGGGTTTACGTTGATGCTGACCTTGCAGACCGACTGACCGAGGCCGTCGTGGAAGAAATGCAAAAGCAGAAAATGAACACCGATGCGGCGGATTCCGGTCCGCTTGGCCCGGTCATTTTCCACAAACAGGCCGCAATCCTTCAGGATCAATTGGATGATGCGGTTGCCAAGGGGGCCAAAATCCTGACCGGCGGCAAGATCATCAATTCCAATGGCGGATTGTGGTGCGAACCGACTGTTTTGATCGACGTCGATCACACGATGAAAATCATGCAGGACGAAACCTTTGGTCCGATTGTGCCAATCATGCGGTTCAATGACACGTCCGAGGCCGTGCGCCTTGCCAATGAGACCATTTATGGCCTCAGCGCCACCGTGATCGGTGACGAAGACGAGGCCATTCGCGTGGGCGAACAGCTAAACGCCGGAGGCATCTGGATCAACGATTTCGACACCATGGGCGGTGTTTCGCAGGCCGAGAAAACAGCATTCGGCGCATCGGGGCTTGGTGGCAGCCGTTATGGTCCCGGCGGGTTCATGCGGTTCATGCGCAAGAAGGCGCTTGTCATTCGCTCACAAAAGACCGCTGCCTGAACCGGGGGGAGGATCGATATGCAACATCTACTCAAGAACCTTGAAGAACACGGTGATCTGAAGCACGTGGAACGGCAGGTTAATCCCGAATTCGAACTGGCCGCCGTAACCAAGGCACTTCAGGATAGCAGCAACGAAGTGGTGATGTTCCATGATGTTGCCGGCTCTGACATCCCTGTCGTGTCGAACATCTATGGCAGCCATGAAAGGTTGCTGCGGATGGTCGGTGCGGCGCCGGGCCAATCCTTCTGCGCAAGGTGGATCGAACTGACCGAAGCCTGCCTGGGTGCCAAGGACGAGACAGTCTATGTGCCAGCCAAGGCGGATGTCGATGGCGAATTCATCACTTGCAAGCTGAGCGATCTGCCTGCGCTGACGTGGCACGGCAGGGACGGTGGCGCTTATTTTACCTCGGCCGTTTATCTGGCAAACGATCCGGACACCGGCGTCCCGAACCTGTCATTTCACCGCTCCCAGCAGATCAGCGATGACGAACTGCGGGTGCGTCTGGGCGGGCCGCATGACCTGACCCAGTACCAGAAGCGGGCCGAGGCAAAGGGCGAGCCATTGGAGGCCGCGCTGCTGCTATCCTGCCCGCCGGAGCTGTTTCTGGGTGCCTGTGCCTCGCTGCCCATCGACGCCAGCGAATTGGCAATGGCCGCACAGATCCGGGGCGAAAAAATCGCCATGCGCAAGTGCAAAACAATCGGCCTTGAGGTGCCTGCAAGCGTGGACATCGTCGTCGAGGGCCGGTTCTTGCCCAACGAACGCCGCCCCGAAGGCCCGTTCGGCGAATTCATGGGGTTCTATGTTGAAGTTGGTGATAACCACGTCTTTGAAGTCACCCATGTTGAGCGCCGCCGTGATGCCGTGCTGCACGGACTGCTTTGCGGATCGAACGAAGATCTGCGCCCGCTGGAAGCGGTGATTGCGGCCAAGGTCTATGGCCATGTGTCTCGCATGGTGCCGGGGGTGCTGGACGTCAGCTGCAAGCCGAATGTGATGATCTCGATCATCAAGATCGACAAGCAGTATGAAGGTCACGGCAAACACGCGATCCTTGCAGCACTTGGCTCGCATCTGGATTACAACAAAGTCGTGATCGCGGTGGATTCCGATGTCGACATCTATAATCTGGATGATGTGATGTGGGCCTATATGACACGCGGACGCGCCGACACCCGCGCACAGGTTCTGCATGACTTCCCCGGCTTTTACCGTGACGAGAAGAAAGACCACTGGGGCCGCCTGACTATCGATGCGACAATGCCTTGGGGCCGCGAAGCGGAATTTGCCCGCAAATCCGTACCGGGGGTGGCCGCTATCGATCTCACGCAATATCTGAAACCATGAGCGGAAAACGTATTATTGTCGGATTTTCCGGGGCCAGTGGCGCGATCTATGGCATCCGTGCGCTGGAGATGCTGCGCGCGGCGGGGGTGGAAAGCCATGTGGTTGCCAGCCGTTCAGCGGAACTGACTCTGCGTGATGAACTGGACATCGGGATCCGCGATTTGGAACCGCTGTGCGATCAGTTGCACGCCATCGGCAATGTCGGCGCCACCATCGCCAGCGGCTCGTTTCCGGCAGACGGTATGATGATCACGCCTTGTTCGGTGCGGACGCTGTCGGAAATCGTGACCGGCGTCACGTCGACCTTGCTGACCCGTGCGGCGGATGTCACGCTCAAGGAACGTCGCCCGTTGCTGTTGATGGTGCGCGAAACGCCGCTGCATCTGGGACATCTGCGCAGCATGACGGCGGCCGCCGAGATGGGCGCGATTATCGCGCCGCCAGTGCCCGCGTTCTATGCGAAGCCCGATACGTTGGACGACATGGTGTCCTTCACCGTGGGACGGACGCTGGACCAGTTCGGCATCCGCGCGCCGATCCAACGTTGGGCGGGCTTGGGCAAATCCGCACCGCCGGCATGAGCTTCTTTGACGATCCGGCACTGGACAATCCGTTCTGGCAGTTCTCGCTAGACCGCTACTCCCGGCCCAGCGTGGCAACAGCTTGTCTGGACTTGCAAGACCGCACCGGCATCGATGTCAATCTATTGCTTTTTGCCTTCTGGCTTGGGCATGAGAGAGGCCGCATCACCAAAAGCCTTGTGGCGTTGGATGCTGTCGTCGATTGGCATGAAACAGTGGTGAAACCCCTGCGCCGCGCGCGGATCGCGCGACGCCCCCCGCCTGGAAATCCCGAAGACCCGGTCAGACAAGCGATCAAAGAGCTGGAGGTGCAAACCGAACAGATCGAACAGGCGATACTTTTTCGTATGGCACGGGATCTGGCGACTGAAGCGGGTGTGAACACTCACGCCGATATGATCCAAAATGCGCAACGTCTGATGCCCGTACTGGCAATGGAAGGCGATGCGCTGAACCGATTGGCTGCACTTTGCCTTTAGACTGAAAACCCCGGCAGGCCGGGGTTTTCACACTGTCGCTTTTAGCGAAATTTCACCGTCTCGGCCTTGCCGTCGATGATCTCGATCTCGCGGAAGTTCCCGGCGCTTTCGCCGGAGCCGATCAGTTCGACCGCCGAGCCGCCTTCATAATCAATCTCGCCGCCTTCGCTCAGGATCTTCAGCGCCTTGTCCAATTCCCCGGGATAGATTTTTTCGCCCGGTGCGTTTGCCACATCAAAGAAGTGCGATTTATACTCGGATGCATCCGTAGACCCAGCCGCCTGCATCGCCAGAATCATCAACGCCGCCGCGTCATAGGTTTCGGGCGTATAGGCGGATGTGCCGTCAAATTCATTACCGACCATTTCCACAAGCATGTTGACGCCCGGGCTGTCTGTACCCGAAAACTGGCCGGTGGATCCATCGATACCAGTACCGAATTGTTCTTCCAGCGCGTCACCGATCATGGCGTCCGCGAAATGAAAGCGGTTGAAGGCACCGCTGTCCAGCGCTTGCTGGGTGATCGCCGCGCCACCCCGGTCGATATAGCCCACGACAACCAATACTTCGCCCCCCGCAGAAGCCAGCGCACCGACCTCTCCCGAATAGTCTGATTTTCCATCCTCATGCGATGCGGTTATTGTAACTTCGCCGCCTGCATCTTCGAAAGCGGTCTTGAAAGCATCCGACAGACCCTTGCCATAGTCATTGTTGGTAAAGGTCACCGCGACAGATTTCACACCCCGATCCGTGAGGATTTCCGACATGATCTCTCCTTGCCGCGTATCAGCAGGCGATGTGCGAAAGAACAATCCGTCATCCTCTACCGTCGACAGGGCCGGTGACGTGGAAGCGGGTGACACCATAGCGATGCCGTTGGGACGTGCCACACCTTGCAAGATCGCCGTAGTAACGCCGGAACAGGCCGCACCGACAATGCCCTTAACGCGATCTGATGTGACCAGGCGTTCCGCAGCTGCGGTTGCCGCGCTTGCGTCGATGCAAGTGCTGTCACCCCGGACCGGAGTAAGCGTGCTACCGTTTAGAAAAAGCTCTGTTTCGCTTGCCTCTTTCATGGCCATTTCTGCCGCTGCGGCCATTTGCGGCGTCATTGACTCTACCGGCCCGGTAAAGCCCAACATCACGCCGATCTTGACTTCTTCGGCAAGAGCGGGCATCGCGAGCGCGGCGATGACGACTGCGGGTGCAACATATTTCATGTAAGTGTCCTCCAACTGTCTCTTATAAGGCATCGGTTAAGATGGCGATCAGGGCTAATGTATCGAGCCCGATAAGGAAGACTAAAGTCACCAGTTAATTTCGTAAGCCCTCTGGCTTCTTTGAACGGTCGTCAAATTTGCGAATAAGGGCCTAACATCTTGGATCAGAGTTACCTTGGGATCGATAATTCCAGAGCCATCACCTCGGCATTTCTAATGGAGGCTTCTTCCCCGTTTTTTGGCAAATTGTGCGCGCCGCGGCGAAAGTCCGGTTTCCGCCGATTCTGTGGAAAAACAGCGTGTTGCTTTCGCAGAAAGCTGCGCTTTGAAGAGCGCGCGAGCGCCTTTCCTATCAGGCTTTGCGCGTTTGCTGCGGTGCAGGAAAAATCTTAGCCAGTTTGCGGAGGTTTTGGGCGGTGGCGGCGAGGAGGAATTCGTCATTTGCACCGCATGGGCCGCGTAATCGCAGTCGTCCCAGCCCGAGAATGCGTTTGAGGTGGGCAAAGAGCATTTCGACCTTTTTCCTGAGCTTCATCGCAATCTGATATTCGTTGCGTCCCAGTCTTCCTTCGGCGTGGAGTTCTGCTTGTTCGCATCGGCTTCGATCAGGCTGGCGTCAATCGCCATTCGCTGGCCGCTGACCAGACCTTCGGCGATGCAGCGCGCGACAGTCGTCTCAAACAGGTGGCGCAGCAGTTCGCTGTCGCGAAAACGCCCATGCCGGTTCTTGGAAAACGTCGAGTGATCCGGGACCCGGTCGCTCAGATCGAGGCGGCAGAACCAGCGATACGCGAGGTTCAGATGCACCTCTTCGCAGAGCCGTCGCTCAGAACGAATGCCGAAGCAATAGCCGACCAGCAACATCCGGATCAGCAGCTCGGGATCGACCGACGGGCGGCCGGTATGGCTGTAGAAATCCGCAAGGTGGGCGCGGATGCTGCTCAGGTCGACGAACCGATCAATGGATCGAAGCAGGTGATCTTGGGGAACATGATCCTCCAGCGAGAACTCGTAGAACAACGCCGGTTGCGCCTCCTGTCGTGGTCCCATCATCGCCAATACTCCCCCCGAATAAAGGGATTGAATCAGCAGTTCAGGCCGCGATCAAGGAAGAGTTTTTCAACAAAATACGCCCTTGGTTGAGGTCGAGCGGCTTGGCCAAACCTCTCTTTTCGCTACTCTCAAATAGAGTTTCTTGGCACTTCGAAAAGGTGGGTTTTTTTAAGTAATGAACGGATAGCGCTTAGGATGAAGAACGGGTTCTATTGATCCCACCTTCGCCGCGCAGCCCATTGTTCCACAATCCGCCTAATTAACTCAGGCCTGCTCGGCAGATCCACTTCTACCCTACGTGCCTCATCTATGGCTTCGATAAGTTCCGTCGGCATTCTAACCATTACCGGCTGAGTGTCTACTTTCGGGCGTCCGCGTGATTTCATGATATTGCCTATTGACAGGAGTGATTT
This sequence comes from Sulfitobacter sp. 1A15258, assembly GCF_043557045.1. Lineage (NCBI taxonomy): Bacteria > Pseudomonadati > Pseudomonadota > Alphaproteobacteria > Rhodobacterales > Roseobacteraceae > Sulfitobacter > Sulfitobacter sp. 1A15258. The sequence goes on from NZ_JBIFFK010000002.1 coordinate 491,332, forward strand.
CTTGATATCACATAGAAGCACGTAAGCGGAGAAGCTGCAACTCCTCCGCTCACGCTAACCATTAGATCACAAGGAGATCATCATGGCTAACGTACACACTACCACGGCACCGAAAGGGGCTGAACCCTTCGATGACCTGACTACCCCTGACCGTCCGGAATTCCGGAATACCCTGGATCTTCTCTTTAAGGCGCTGCGGGCTGACTGGGAGTATTTCGCGGTACCTTCTGACGCTTCGAACCGCATGCAGCTTGGTAATGCCGCTGCATCGGCATGGGCAACCTGCGTTCAGTCGCTCCACACCATCCAGGATATGCGAGAGGCTCATCCCGATCTGAAAGCAGCCGCGGCACGGATGCTTGCGACCATTCCGGAACAGACCCCGAAAGCGACTTCCGTCAACCTCCATGCGGCAAACATTCTGTCGATGGCGAAGAAGCATAAGAAGGCGGACCCCGGGCTGACCGACCTGCTGGAGGAAGCGTTTTGCCTCCTAAAGGCCTACAGCGCCAACTTGATCGTCATGAGCCTACGCTGATCCGAAGCGAAATCTGTTGCCGCATCAATCATTTTGCTGCGTCTCGCGCGGGAAAACTGCGGCAGCTTCCTTTCTGACAGCCCACTGAGCGAACGCACCGCCCTTCGGTGCGTGTCGGATCCGATTGGAGAATTGAATGCCTATCACCAATACCACCTACGCCTTTCCGATTGACGGTGAGTTTCGACGGATTCACCATGGGCCCATTCATGCCCATTGGCAGGAAGCCGCGCTCGCTAAAGGTTTTATCATCGTCGGTCGGGCTGTCAGCCGACTGCACCTCGTTCTCGGATGCAAGACTTGCGGATCGACAACTTTGAAGCGTTACAACGTCGTTTGCGATTGCAGTACAGACTGCCCGAACTGTACCCGCATGGATCGGGAAAATACCGCCATGGACTATGGTGCCCGTCTCCTTGGCCCCGATCCGGAAGGAAATCGAAAATACGGCTGGTACAGATTACCTTGCGGCCACACAGTTCGTCGCCAGCATGGACGCGTTGAGAAGGCCGCAGCTGGCGGACACGAGCTGCGTTGCGGTGTTTGCATGCAAGCACGGCATGCGGCAGAGGCAGAAGCGCAAGACTGGCAGTTGATCGGCAAAGCGGAGCGCAAGCATCCTAGCTACCGTCGCTACGAACACGCATGCGGCCACCAGCAAGATGTGACACTTGCCAACATGCGACACGGCGACGTTGACTGCGCGGGCTGTGGTGAGAGCTGGACATCCAAGCCAAGCAAAATCTACCTGCTTCGATTGCACCTTCCGGAATTTTCGGTGGTCAAACTGGGGTATAGCAGCAATCCGGAATTCCGGACGCGGCAGGTTCAGTACGACCCATTGGTCACGCGCGGTACCGTCATTCGCGATGTTCCCGTGCCGACGGGGCACCAGGCTATGCGCTTCGAAAAAGCCCTGCACTCCTTCATCTCAGGATCTTGGCCTGATCTGGTCGTGCCATCTGAAAATTTCGAACCGTACCTTCGCACTATCAGTGAAATCTATGACCAAAGTGCGGAGGCCTTTATCTCCGACCTTTTCGACGCCGTCGTTGCAGGTTGGGATCCAAGCTCAGACAAGCCTCCATTCTGACCGCCAGCTGATACCTTAGCAAAGCCGCGCTCTGCGCGGTGCCCTCCCTCCCATCGCTTCTGGAACCTTCCCTCATGGTACAATCATCATTGAACCCGCGCGCCAGCGCGCTCTCTCCGCATGTTCTCTCGATCATGCGCCCTCTCTTGCGTCGCATTGCACTTTGGCATCGCGACCGTGTCGCAGAGACCCGCGTCATCAGCGGCTCACCAGCTGATTTTGACGAGGGGACCTGCGACCTCGCCGTTGGTACTGGCGTACCGCCCAGTTTTGACGCGATGCTCAAACCGCTCCAGTCGCGCTTCGACGCTCTCTATTCTGCGGAACCAGCGGCCTGCGGAATGACCGACAGTGAAATCTCAGAAGCCATTGCGGAGGGCTTTGATCCGTGGGCCGAAGAACTCGACACTCATCACGCCAGCCCTTTGCCCCAGCCCCCCATGGCCTCATTACTTTATGCAGCGCGCTTCGCGGCCTTGCTCGAAAGCGACAAAGATATCGAGGTCTTTACGAAGTCGCGGTCCTTCACCCAGCTTGCCGTCGCATCATTTCAAGATCTCAAAGCCGTGCGGCGCGAGATCGAACGGATCTTGGAGTGGCTGTCGGACTTGGATCATCATTTAGATAGTCGGTGGCGCGGCTTCGAAATCGTTGTTCAACAGGAGGCGCTGACGGGCTCGAGAAGCGAGACCATAAAGCGAGAAGAGCATTTTGAGAATGGCATTGCTTCTGCGGTGCGCAAGAGCATGAAAGTCATCGTTCTCACACAGGGCTCTGCCTCTCTTCCACCCGCCGGACGCGCAATGTGTCAAAGCGACCTTCAGCTCCCGCCGCTATCAGCCGAAATCTGGATTGAGGTCCTCCGGGTCACGCACTCAACGACTGGCGAGGTTGCCACTGAAAACCTCCACGCGCTGCTTCCAGATACCGCTTCTCTTGCCGCTTTGCCGCTCGCAGTCATCGAGGGTGCGTTTCGCGAACCGACGACCCTCACTGTCGCAAAAGCTCTCGCAGACGCAGCGGCCCGCATCCGGAAACCTACCGGAAGAACCCTTGAAGATGTCGTGCTGAACAACGCCGCACGCGCCCCAATCAGTCGATTGGTCGCAGACGTCGGAGCGTGGCGCTCCGGAAACCTGCCGTGGTCGGAGGTATCCGCGTCAATCCTCCTTTTTGGCCCCCCGGGCAACGGCAAGACGCTGCTTGCCTCGGCACTGGCAGGGTCGCTTGAGGTGCCTCTGATCTCAACAAGCTACTCCGATTGCCAGCGTCATGGCCATCAGGGCGACATGCTTCGCGCACTTTCGGAGAAAGTGGACGAGGCAATCCGGAATGCACCCTCTGTCTTCTTCCTTGATGAGTTGGATTCCTTCACGCGCCGTGATGCGCCCGGGCGCCGAAGCGACTACATCGTCGGCGTGGTCAACGGGCTGCTCGAACATCTGTCAGTGCTCAACGACACGCCCGGTGTGGTAGTGATGGGGGCCACAAACTATCGAGAGATGATTGATTCAGCAATCACGCGCCCTGGCCGCTTCGACATGCATTTAGAGATCGGCCATCCCGAGCGCACCGCGATCACCCGCATTCTCGCGAATGCTAGCGGAATGGACGCAAACCAGTTTGACCTTGCGCCGCTCGCGGATCAGTTGATGGGGGCGTCTGGAGCTCAGATTGCGGCGACGGTCCGCCTAGCGCGCGGATTAGCTCGGTCAGAGGCTGTAGAATTGCAGGATCGGCACCTGCAGGAGGCTGCATCGGAGATCGCACCGCCTCTTAATCCGGATGTGCTTTGGCGAACCGCAGTCCACGAGGCTGGACATATCGTTGTTGCCCATCACCTTGACATGCCGCCAGCAAGAAAAGCCGAGTTGACGAACGTTGGTGGATACGTGGATTTCCCTAAGCGCCCCGTGGAATGTCAAACAACTGTCTGGCAGCGAATTGCGACGCTGATGGCTGGGCGTGCTGCCGAACAAGTCATCTTGGGAAGCCCATCCCACGGGGCTGGCCTCGGTCCCACATCAGATCTGGCGGAAGCAACTCGCCTCGCCGGGCAGGCCTTCTTCGAATGGGGCCTTGGTAATCAACTCGCTCACATTCCGATTGATGTCACCCTGCGGTATGGGACGCCCCAAGTCGCAACCGCGAAGGTAGACGACGCACTGCGAACTGCAGATCAGATCGCCCGAAAGATTATTGAGACCCACCGGGATGATGTTCTCAGAATCGCTGAAACGATGGTCGAAGAGCGCGAGTTATCAGTTGCCCGTATTTCAGAGCTTCTGGGCGGCGGCGAAGGAAAACCGCCGAAATTCGGTTGTTGACCGGTGCGCGTCAACGTGGCTGTAAACCTTCCGTACAGCTACGGACGTAGCTACGCACCCCGGCTTTCGGGCGATTTATCCACGGCTTGAAAAATTTCACAAATGGTTGCACAGTCGGTTGCACATATATAAGAATGAGTATGCTTCGATGGTTTGAAAAGTGAGTAATAGCAATAGCTTGAATGACCCGCTCTGAAATTAGCTCCGATCCCTACCGCCGGAGCCAATCTCTCCTAGAGATCAATTAGATAAAGCCGCCTCAGTAGGCGGCTTTTCTCGTTCTCAGGAGGGGATGGAACGCTCTTCTCCTGTAGCGCAAAAATGGGATGCGACCTTAGCCAATTGCCCCATACACCCCCCCCCCTCAAACAGCCACCACAACCGTATCCCCAATACGATGCACCCGGGCCGAAGTCCCGTAAACCTCCGAAAGCATCGCATCCGTCACGACCTCTCGCGCTGCACCGTGATGCGTGATCCGTCCGTCCTTCATCGCCACGATTTGATCGGCATAGGCGGCGGCGTAATTGATATCGTGCAGCACGATCACGATGGTCCGGCCATGGGAGCGGGCGAGGTCTTGTAATGTGTGCATCAGGCCGCGCGAGGCCGCGATGTCGAGGTTGTTAAGCGGCTCGTCGAGCAGGATATAATCGGTCTCCTGCGCGAAGGTCATGGCCACCTGCGCGCGCTGGCGTTGACCGCCTGACAGCGTGTCGAGGCGGCGCTCGGCGAGGGGGGCAAGGTTGAAGGTCGCCAGTGCCGCCTCTACCTTTTCGCGGTCCTCTGCGGTCGGGCGGCCCTTGTGGTAGGGGTAGCGGCCAAAGCTCACCAACTCGCGGACCGTCAGCAGGGGGGCCGCATCGCTGGTTTGGGGCAGGATGGCCAAGCGTCGGGCCAATGCGTCGTTCGCGCAGGCGCCGATTTGCAGGTCATCGACCATGATCTGCCCGTGCTGAAGCGGGATCAGCCGGGCGATCAGCGACAGAAGCGTCGATTTCCCCGCGCCGTTGGGGCCGATCAGCGCCGTGATCCCGCCGCTCTGCAAGGTAAGATCGATCTCGCGCAGGGTCGGCTTGCCGTCCCGATCGTGGTTCAGGTCACGGATGGTGATCATCTGGGTTTCCTCCGCAGCAGCAGGATTAGAAAGATAAGGCCGCCAAGCACATCGACGATGACGACAAGCGGGGTCGAAGAGCGCAGGGCGCGCTCCAGCACCATCTGCCCGCCGACCAGCGTGATGGCCGATACCAGTCCCGCCGAGGGTAGCATGACGCTATGAAACATCACCGGGGTGATCTGTCGCGCCACGCTGACCACCAAGAGGCCGAGAAAGGCCATCGGCCCCACCAGCGCGGTCGAGACCGAGACAAGGATCGACACGAGGACCAGCACTTGGAACATGCCGCGCTTCGGGTCTTCGCCGAGGTTGACGGCGCTTTCATCGCCCAGCGACAGCACGTCGAGCCGGTGGCGCATCCGCCAAGCGGCGATCAGCGCGCCGCCGGTCAAGAGGGCGGTGAGGGTGAGAAGCGGGGTATCGACCCGGCCAAAACGGGCAAAGGCGTTGGCCTGCACGACCATGAATTCATTGGGGTCGATGACCCGTTGCAGAAAGCTTGAGACCGACCGGAACAGCCCGGCAAAGATGATGCCCGTCAGGATCATGCGAAAAAGATCATGCCCGCCGCGGCGCAAGAGCGTGCCGAAAAGCGCCAGTGCGGCCCCCATCAGCAGGAGGCTGTTCACCAGAAACTGCGCGATTTCGGGCAGTTGGGTAAAAGTCTGGCCGCCGAGCACGAAGATCAGCACCGTCAGCGTCAGCAGATAGAGCGCATCGAACCCCATGACCGAAGGGGTCAGAATGTGATTGCGGGTGATGGTCTGGAACAGCACCGTGGCGGTCGAGACCGAGACGGCGACCAGCAGCAGGGCGATCAGTTTATTGGCGCGAAACGATAGGACAAAGCCCCAGTTCCCCCGCGCGCCGAGCCCGAGATAGAGCGCGATGCAAAGGCCCAGCAGCGCCAGAAGCCACCAAAGACGCTTAGGATACATGGCGTTTCGGCCCATGCAGCAACCACAGGAACAGCAGGGCGCCCACCACGCCGAATACCGTGCCCACGGGGATCTCATAAGGATAGCGGATCAGCCGCCCGAGAATGTCGCACAGCAGCACGAGGCCCGCGCCGGTCATCGCGGTGAGCGGCAGGCTCCGCCGTAGGTTGTCGCCTGCCAGCCGGGCCACGATATTGGGCACGACCAGCCCGACAAAGGGGATCAGACCCACTGTCACTACGGTTAGGGCGGTGACGATGGAAATGGCCAGCAGCCCGAGCACCATCGTCTGCCCGTAGTTCAGGCCAAGGTTGATGCTGGCCGTGCGGCCCATGCCGATGATCGCGAATTGATCGGCGGCGAGATAGGTCAGCGCCGCCACCAGCGCCACCAGCCAAAGCAGTTCATACCGGCCCTGCAACACGCCGGAGAACTCACCGTTCATCCAGATCTCGACATATTGCAGCAGGTCCGCCTGATAGGCGATGAAGGTGACCGCCGCCCCAAGGATGCCGCCGTAGATCAGCCCCACCAGCGCCACCAGCAGGGGCTGGGTCGGGGGCAGGCGTTGCACGATGGCCAGAAACCCCGCGCCCGCCGCAAGGGCGGTGAGGGAGGCGAGGACCATCTTGACGAAGATGGAGGCCCCCGGCGCGAAGAGGGTGACCAAAAGGATGCCAAGCGCCGCGCCTTGGCCCGTGCCCGCGGTCATCGGTTCGACGAAACGGTTGCGCACCAGCATCTGCATGATGGCCCCGCTCACCGCCAAGGCCCCGCCCGAGATCACCACGGCGATGGTGCGCGGCGCGCGGCTGACCACCAGCAGTTCCAAGGCCGCCGGATCAGACCAGAGCGCCGCCCAAGACAGGTCGATCACCCCGACGAAAAGCGAGGCGACCGACAGGATCACGAGGAGACAGGCAAGGGCAAGCGCCACGGGTTTACTGCTCCGTCAGAGCGGCGTTGATCTCATCCAGCGTGCGAGTCATCGACTGGATGCCGCCGCCTGCGATGTAGATGGGCGCGGCGCTTAGATGCACGACTTGGCCGGTTTCCCATGCGGTCGTCTCATGCACCAATGCGTTGTCGAGCGTGGCCCGCGCGCCTTCGCTTTCCTGACCGATGGCCGCCATCCGGTCGATCACCAGCAGGATGTCGGGGTTGGCCTCGCGGATGAACTCAAAGCTGATCGCCTCACCGTGGTTGGCCATCTCGACATCCTGCACCGCTTCGGGCAGGCCAAGCGCCTCATGCAGCCAGCCAAAGCGCCCGCCGGCCCCATAGGCGCTGATCTTGGGGCCATTGGTCATCACGATCAGTGCGCGGCCTTTGCCCGCCAGCGCGTCTTTCGTCTGGGCGAGTTTGTCCTCGAAGGCCGCCGTCAGGGCTGCGGCCTCTTCCTCTTTGTCGAAAACCTTGCCGTAGGCCTCCAGCCGGGCCAGCCCTTCGCCGATGGTGTCTTGCCAAATGGTCATGTCCAAGGTGGGCGCGATCCGCGCCAGCTCCGGTACCTGTTCGGTGCTGCGCCCCCCGGCGATGATCAGGTCGGGGTTCAGGGCGAAAAGCGCTTCGTAATCCGGCTCGAAAAGAGAGCCGATGACCTCGGTCCCTTCTGCCGCCTCTTCAAGATAGGACAGATAGACCGGGCGCACCAAACCCTGCGGCGCAACGCCAAGCGCGGTGAGGCTGTCGAAGGCCGCCAGATCGTAAACCGCGACTGTCGCGGGGGTAAGCGGCGCTTCGGCAGGGCCGCGAGCGGTGTCGACGGTCACGGTCTCGGCCAGCGTGGGTGTGGCGAGAAGCAGGGCCAGAAGGGCAAGGGGTTTGATCATAGCGGTAACTCTTTCATCAGGGAGGAGGGGAAACCGGGCCGGTGTTTACCATTCCAAAGGTCCGGCTTAGGACTAAGGCAGAAAATGCATCCGGAGAGAGCGCCATGCCGACGACCACAGGATTTTACCAGACCGAGAACGGCTCGAAATACTTGCAGCAGCTGTGCAAACATTTCGGCCATAAGATCGAGACATCTTACGACAGTGAGAAGGGCTGGGCCGCTTTCGAGATGGGCACGGCCTATATGACGGCGGACAGCAAAGGCCTCACCGTCACGGCGACGCTCGACGATCCCGAGATGGTGCCTGCGCTGCATAATGTCATCGACCGGCATCTTGAAACTTTCGCCTTCCGGGAAGCAGAGAAGAACATGGTTTGGACGGTCGAATAGGCCGCCCCTTCACAGAAAATCCCGGCGCCGCAATGGGCGCCGGGTAAAAGGCCGAACCGGGGCTCGACCAAGCTTTGCCTTTGATCAGAAGACGATCTCGGCGCTGAGGCGGATAGAGCGGCCCGGCTCGGTCAGCGGCTCCACTTCGCCCACGAACTCTTGGCCATAGGTGGCGCGGCTGCTGTATTGCTCATCAAAGAGGTTGTTCACCTCGGCGCGCAGGGTCAGGTTGTCCATCCGCTTGGGCGTGTATTCGGCAAAGACATTGGCGATCGTGTAGCCGTCCAACTCCGGCCCGCTGCCGCCTGTGGCGGCGTCATAGGTATCGTCAAAGTCGAAGGCCACCTGCACATCGCCACCCAAGAGAACGCCGTTGTTCAAACGATGCGCCACTTGGAAGGTCAGGAAATCGCCCATCGGCATGGTCAGATAGTTGCCGTAGTAGGAATCGGCAGACCGGCCATTGATCTCGGTGTCGATACGGGCAAAGCCAGCGCGGAAGAAACCATCTTCCCATGCGGTGCCAAGACCCAGTTCAAAGCCGCGCGATTGCACATCCGCCGTGAAGGCCGGGCCAGCGCGATAGCTGGCAGCGCGGGCATTGTCGATGTTGGTGGCGAACAGCTTGCCGTCGACGACCCATGCGCCCATGGTGTAATTCGCGGCGAGGTAGAGGTTGTCGGCAGTGACTTCCTCGATGCCGGAGCTATAGTCCCACGCGGGGTTGAGGATATAGTTCTCGGCCAGTTCCAGACCGCCCCAGACGTGGGAATAGCCCGCGCTGATCGTCAGGTCGTCCGAGACGTCATATTCGCCCGAGATATTACCCGAGAGGCCCGATTCAGACTGCGAGGAACCATCGGTGCCCTCGAAATCCTGAAAATCGGCCCGCGCCCCGAAGGACAGACGCGCGTTGCTTGTGGGCTCCATCCGCGCTTGGGCGAACAGACCGATGTTGCTGAGTTTCTCTGTCGCCGCCTCACGCGCGCCGGAGGACAGGGCGAGATAGTCCAGATCGGCTTCGTCGGAGTAGAAGTCGAGACCTGCGTTCAACTCACCCCAGCTCAGCGCGAAACGGTTGGAGAACTCGCCGCTCAGGCTCACCGTCTCACCGCTGGTGATCGAATTGGTCGAAAGCTCGGACTCGTCGTTGACCAGTTTGGTCCCGCTATAGGCCAGCCGCGCGGTGGGGTTCCACATCGCCGTCGGCGTGGTGTCGCTGTAGCTCAGGACGATATTGGTGCGTTCCAGATCATAGGGGCGGTCTGCGGGAAGCGGGCGGCCCCCGACGATGGCACCGAGGTTTGCCCGGTAGGGCCGGATTTCATCGTCGACCACCCGTTCGTAAGACAGCTCGACCCGGTCGCCGCTTTGCGCCTCATAGGCCAGTTTGCCCAGCCCGCTGAGCAGGTCGGTGCCCGAGCCGATGATCTCGTCCCCATTGCCATCTTCGCGCAGCCCGCCATCGGCGACCTTTGCAAAGCCGAGGTATTCAAACCCGCCCTCGCGGCCATAGACCGACAGGCTGTTCGAGAAGATGTCGCCGTTGCTGTCGTATTCCAGCTTGTAGCGCCCGCCAAAGGTCTCACCCGGGGCCAGCAGGTCGCTCGCGTCTTTGGTCTCATAGGCCAGCGCGCCGCCCAAGGCGCCGGGGCCGGCATCGGCCGGAGCCACGCCGGGGTCGACGCGGGCGGCTTTCAGCAGCGCGGGATCGATCAGCGTGGTGGTGTTGTGGTGGAACACCTTGTTGTTCTGCCGCGCGCCGTCGATAGAAATGGCGAGGTTGTTCTCCTCGATCCCGTTCACATAGACCTTTTGCGACATCGGGATCGAACTGCCGACCGCAATGGTGGGCTCGGCCACGAAAAGCTCGGACAGATCGGCGGGATTGCTCAGCGCCAGCCCTTCGCTGGAAATTGAGATGTCATCGTCTTCCATCCCCGGAACGGCTGGCATCTCAAGGACGATGGTGCCCAAGAATGCTTCGTCGTTATTGCTCTGCGCATGGCCTGCGGCGGGAATCATCCCCGCGGCGAGGCAAGCAAATGCATGTGTCGGCTTCATTAAAGTTCCCTTTACTCAAAATGCCCGGAACCAGAAAATGACCCCTCAGACGGCTTTGCGGCGATTCCTTATAGAAACCGTCAGGAATCTCAAGGGGCTTGGTTTGAGCGTGGGATGACCTGTGTCTTTTGGGTAAATTTGAGGGAGTGCAGGACGCGGGCGGGGCCGCGTATTCCCCATAGAAAGTGGGGAAGAGCGGGCGGCTATGACTGCGAAGGGGGCTTGCCCCCGCAGGCCCAAAAAGCACAGGCGGCTTCGTCAGCCACCCGACCCATGGCCGCAGCCGCCCAAAGCAACCCTGCCAAAACAAACGGCATTTTCTGCCTCTGTCACAAATCTTTTGCATTCTCAGGCCACAAGGAGCCGCGATGCGCCGAAGTATAAATTGACCAACTGGTCTAACGCGCGCATTCTGCCGACAATGAGTACACTAGAAAGAGGATTTCCCATGACAAAAACCATTCTGCTGGCCGGCACCATGCTGGCGGGGCTCGGCTCCGTGGCCCAAGCCGACACGCTGCGCCTTTTGACATGGGGCGGCTACGCACCTGAGGACGTGGTCGCGAAATTCGAAGAAGAGACGGGCCATACGGTCGAAGTCACAAAATCCAACAACGAAGAGATGATCGCCAAGCTGCGCGCCACAGGCGGCGGTGGTTTCGATCTCGCCCAGCCGTCGCAAGACCGCATCATGGGGCCGCAGATGGAATTCGGCATCTACAAGCCGATCGACGTCTCCAAGCTGAACAAAGAGCTTTTCATCCCCTCCATGCTCGACGCGACCATGGCCAACACCACCGTGAACGGCGATGTCTATGGCGTGCCGCACGTCTGGGGCACCTCCGGTCTGGTGATGAACACCGCCGAAGCGGGCGACACGGTCAAGGATTATACCGACCTCTGCGCGCCCGAAGTGGCGGGCAAAGTGTCCTACCGCCTGAAGCGTCCGACGCTCATCGGTTTCGCCTTCGCCATGGGTGAAGACCCCTTTGCCGCCTACGATGACGAGGCGAAATATGCTGAGATCATGGGCAAGGTCGAAGAGAAGCTGATCGAATGCAAAGAGAACGTCAAAACCTACTGGGGCGGCGGCGATGAGTTGATGAACCTGCTGCGCTCGGGCGAAGTGACCGCGTCGATGGCATGGGATACCGGCGGCTGGAAGCTGAACGACGACAACGCCGACATCACCTTCGTGGCCCCGGCCTCGGGTGCGCTGGGCTGGATCGACACCTTCGTTCTGCCCGCCAAAGGGCAGGCCGACGATGTGGCCTATGAGTGGATCAACTTCGTCATGCAGCCCGAAGTCGCGGCGATGATTACCGCAGCGGCGGGCAACTTCACGGCCTCCGCAGGCGCGGATGAGTTTGCCGAAGACAGCCTGAAAGCCAAGTATCAGAACAGCTTCCCGCAAGAAGCCGTCGACAATATCAAATGGTATCCGCCGGTGCCCGCCGGTCTGGAAACCATCGAAGGCGAAGTGCTGGACCGCGTCCAAGCTGCCAACTGATAACTGACCCTACGAGCGGCACCCTCATTTCGGGGGTGTCGCATCTTTATACGGAATTCACATGACCCCAGATCTGGAATGCGTCGACCTCGTTAAGCGGTTCGGCGATACCACCGCTGTTAACAACGTCTCCTTCACGGTGCCGCCCGGCAGTTTCTTCTCCATCCTCGGGCCTTCGGGCTGCGGCAAAACAACAATCATGCGGATGATCGCGGGGTTTCTTGACCCTACTTCTGGTGACATTCGGATCAAGGGCGGCTCGGTGCTCGATACGCCGCCGAACAAGCGCCCGGTGAACATGGTGTTTCAGCATCTGGCGCTTTTCCCGATGATGACGATCGCCGAGAATATCGGCTACGGGCTGCGCCGTCGCGGCATGCCCAAGGCCGAGATCGCGCGCAAAGTCGATGAGGCGCTTGACCGGATCGGCCTGCCGGGCATCGGCGCGCGCAAGGCGGATGAGCTTTCGGGCGGGCAGAAACAACGGGTCGCCATCGCGCGCTGCATGGTGTTAGAACCTGACGTGCTGCTGCTGGATGAGCCGCTGGGGGCGCTGGACCTCAAGCTGCGCGAACATATGAAGGTTGAGCTAAAGGCCCTGCAAGCCGCCTTTGACACGACATTCGTCTATATCACCCACGACCAATCCGAAGCGCTGGTGATGTCCGACCAGATCGCGGTGATGAGCAACGGCCAGTTCGAGCAGGTGGGCCGGGGGCAAGATCTCTACTACCGCCCCGAAACGCCCTTCGTCGCCGGTTTCATCGGTGAATCGAACCGCTGGAAAGGCCGGATCGAACGGGTGGAGGGCGACGCCCTGCAATTGCGCACCGACAGCGGGCTTGCCATGCGCGCCACCGGCGCGGGCCTTGTCCAAGGGGCAAAGGCCGAGATTTTCGTGCGGCCCGAATCCATTCGGCTGGCTGCCAGTGCCGATGCGCTGTCGGGTTTCGACAATCAGCTAAAGGGCACCGTCACCAGCCTGTTGTTCAACGGCGCGGCTTCCCGCGTCTTGGTGCAGGATGACGTGGGTGAAACGCTCGAAGTCACGCTGCCGCAATCGGGGGAGTTCTCAAGCCTGAAACGCGGCGACGTGGTGCATATCGGCTGGGGCGCGGGGCAGGCGACCTGCTTTGGGGTCGCGTGATGCGCAGCCAATCCCGACTGACATTCTACCTGCTGCTGACGCCCTTGGTGCTGTGGCTGGGGCTTTTGATCATCATCCCGCATATCGACATGCTGCTGATTTCGCTGCGCGAGCGGATCAGCTTTGGCGTCTATGAAACCAGTCTGGCGCAATATGAAAAGGCGCTGACCGAACCGCTGTATTTGCGCACCTTCTGGCGCACGGCGGTGATGTCGGTGCTGGCCACCGCGCTGACGCTGCTGATCGCCTTCCCGGTGGCCTATTACATCGCCAAAATGGCGAAGGGGCGCTTGCAGCAGGTGTTGTTCCTGCTCTGCCTGATCCCGTTTTACGTCTCCGAACTGGTGCGCACCTTTGGCTGGATGATCCTGCTGCGCGAGACCGGTCTCGTCTCGAACCTGTTGCAATGGGTGGGGCTGGCCGACCGTCCGGTCGAGTTGCTTTATACGGATGCCACGATGATGGTGGGGCTGGTCTATACCTCTATGCTCTTCATGGTGGTGCCGCTTGTCACCACGCTGGAAAGTCTCGACGACAGCGTGATCGAGGCGGGCTATGATCTGGGCGGCAGCGGGCTTTCCGTCCTGCGTGAGATCATCATCCCCCATGCCATGCCCGGTATCGTGTCGGGCTGTATCGTGGTCTTCATGCTGAGCTTGGGCAACTACCTAACGCCGACCATGCTGGGCGGCAAGGACAGCCTGTGGTTCACCGAAATGATCTATAACCAGTTCATCGTACGCTCCAATTGGGAGCTGGGCGCCGCCTTTGGCTTTATGCTGTTGGTGCTGTCTTCGGTGATCGTCTGGGGGATGCTCTGGCTCACGGGCCGGACCCTCAAGGAAACGATGGGGTGATCCAATGATCCCGACAATCCCGCAATCGCGCAGCTTTCGCATTGTCTATGGTGGCTATGTGGCGCTGTTCTTTCTCTATCTGGCCCTGCCGCTGACCGTGGTGGCGGTCTTCGCCTTCAACGACAGCCAGTTCCCCTCTCTCCCGTGGGAGGGGTTCACATGGAACTGGTTCTTTGGCGAGGAGCGCCCGCAGATCGGCGTCTTTCACGAACGCGGCATTCTGCGCGCGGTCGGCACCTCGGCCTTCGTGGCGCTTTGCGTGGCGGTGCTTTCCGTCTGCGTGGGCACGACCAACGCCTTTTTGTTCAACCGTTATGAGTTCCGTGGCAAGGGGTTCCTCTATGTGCTGATGCTGCTGCCGCTGGTGATCCCCGGCATCGTGCTGGGCATCTCGGTGCTGGTGTTCTCCTCAACACTGGCCAATGGCGTCTGGGACTTGGCGCAGATCGACATTCAGGCGCTGCGCCCCGGTCTGCTTTTGGTGATCCTCGGGCAGTTCAGCTTTATCACCACCATCGCCACGCTGGTGATCTCGGCCCGGTTGCAGAAATTCGACCGGACCTTGGAGGAGGCGGCGCTGAACCTTGGCGCGGACCGGCTGACGGCGGTGCGCACGATCACGCTGCCGTTCCTTGCGCCTGCGATGGTCGGGGCCGTGGTGGTGGCGTTTTTGATGAGCTTTGAGAACTTTAACACCACGCTGATGCTTGTGGGCTCCGACGCGCCGCTGACCATCGCCATGTTCGACCGGCTGAAAGAAGGGTCGACCCCGCTGCTGAACGCCGTGTCGCTGCTCTTGATGCTGGGCTCGTCGCTTTTGGCGCTGCTGGTGATCCTGTTCCAGAAAAAGGGCTAAGCGCCCTTCGGCAGGCCCGCCAATCGGGCCTGCCACTTCCGGCTAAAGCGCGGCACGCAACGCGCGGCTGAACCTGTCAAGTAAAACCGAATCCTCCGCCAGATGGCGCCTCAGTGACCGGGGCAGTTCAAGCTGGACCCCCGTGCCGTTGCGGGTGCGGTTGCAGATATTCGTCTCATGCAGGCCGGGCAGGGTGGTGTTCACCTCCGCCCCGAAGCCCGCCCTGCGCAGGGCGGAGCCAATGGCCCCGCGCATCGCCTTGTCCCGTCCGCCGAGCCATACGGTTTGGGTGCCATCGTCCTTGCGGCCATGTACGGCGACGGCCCCCTCGGCGCTGCCGACAAGCGCCAGCGCCTGCGGCTCATCGAAACGGTGCGAGGTGATGTGAAAATCCCCATGCGCCCCCGGCTTTAGCGCCTCGAAGACACAGAACGACAGGTCGCGCCCCGCGATGGCCCCGGCGATTAGGCCCGTCTCGGGTTCGATCGTGCCGCCATGCGGGGCCAGAATGACGACCGCGCTGCCGCGGTCCTCGGCCCGGATGCGGTAATCGACGCCCGCGACCATCTCGGCGGAGAGGTCGGCAAAATTCTGGAAGCGATCTGCCATAAAGGCTCCTGTTAAATGGCGGTTACACGTCGAGTTTGCGGACCGTTTTGCGGATCAGCCCGTCCTTCCGCTCCAGAAACACGATCTCGCCAAATTCGATCTTCAGCCATTCCTCCGCGTTTTCGGTCAGCGGCTCCGACGCGAGAATGGCAGAGGTCGCCTCCCCCTCGGGGCAGGCGTCGATGTCATAGGTGTTCGCATAGTCCTGAAAATTCGCCCCAGTAAGCAGGTAGATCGGTTCAAGCAGCATCGACAGGGGCAGGTCCTCATCCCGCAGCTTTTGCCAATCGCCTGTGACATCCGTCTCACCCTCATGGCCGCAGCCGAAGTTGACACCGATGATCCGCCCCTTGCTGACCAGCGCGATCTTGAGTTTGGTGAGCGCCGCGAGGTCAAGGTCGCGGGCGGCTTTGCAGATCACCTGCAACAGCTTTTCGAACCCGCGCTGCACGTCTTCGTCGCTGTCGCCCTCCAGCAGGGAGAGCAGCAGCACATAGAGGAATTCCGTATCCGTCGTGCCGCGCATCTGGGTGAGGTATTGGTCTTTGCAATGGGGCAGGAGTTCACGCTGCAACTGCCGCCAGTGGGGCAGGGCGCCGTTCTGGGCGATGATCCACGGCGTATGGTCAAAGGAGAATGGGTGGCAGTTCTCATCGGCCTGCACCACGCTGGCGTCATAAGAGGCCGCGCGGATATGCGACAGCAGGGTATGGGCCTGAAGGCTAGGGATCACCGATTTGGCGTTGTCGTCGTGAAAGGCGGCCTTGGGCCGGTGGTAGCGCAGCGGCGCTTCGGGATGCAGCAGATGCTCGCTCCACGCGGCGAAACCCCATCCGGCCAGTTGCAAGCTGGGGTGCAGTTCCGGATCAAGGCTTTGGTTCAGCAGGCTGTTCTCAGGCGCAAGGAGCAGCGACTCGATTGGCAATTCAGGTCCGATATAGGCGAGGAAGCGGCACATGGTTTTCCTTACTCTTGAGATATTTCAGCGACTTCGAAGAAGGGTGTGAAGGGCTGAGATAGAGCAAGGCGCGCGAAAATCGACTTAGGACGCGGCAGCGCGGCCCTAGCGCCGCGCCCGTCGGGGGGGCGGCCCGGCAAACGGGCCACCCGAGGTCATAAATCAAATGTCAGAGATATAATCCGCCGAGACATAGCCCTGCACCTCAGGCGCATCGGCCAAGGAGACGCGGCACCACAATTGTCCGATCTCGGTCACGCAGTCGCGGCGGTTCAGGACGGTGCCGTCGGGCAACCCCATGATGATCCCGAAATCCAAACCCGGCCCGGACCGCAGTTTCAAAAGCTCATCCGGCCCGGTGCGGTGGACCATGACGCGGTCACTGGCCACGCCCGCGCAACCAGCGATGAACATAGCGGTGGAAACGGCTGCGAATGTAATGCTGCGCATGATCTGCCTCTCTTTTGTTTTCTTTCTCATAGATCGAAAACCGGGCTGATCCTAGCCGCCTTATTCCGCCGCCGCCTTGCACTGCTCCAACGCCCGTTTCAACGAATGTTCGTCATAGGGTTTCATCAAGCTGACATAGCGCGCCGCCTCTGCATCGCCTTCGGCATATTCCCGCGGATCGGCACCCGAGGCGATGATCACGGCGATTTCGGGGCGCAGCTGCGTCACATGCTCCACCAGTTCCATGCCAGAGCCATCGGGCAGGCCAAGGTCGGTGAACATGACATCGAACCGCTCTGCCTGAAGGCTGCGCTCCGCGGCGGCGACGCTGTCGGCCTCGGTTACCGCATAGCCCAGATCAGAGAGCATATCCGCCGTGGCCATGCAGATCAGCGCATCGTCTTCGACCAACAGCACCTTGGGCGCGTCATCGGCGCTCGGCGCGGTCTCTGCCGCTGGCGGGGCGGTCTCGGCGCTGGTTTGGCGCGAGAGGATCTCATGGATTTTCAGCGCCAGCCGTTCGCGGGTGTAGGGTTTGCTCAGCAGATCGACCCCTTCGTCGAGCCGCCCGGCATGAACGATGGCGTTCTGCGTATAGCCCGAGGTAAAGAGCACGCCGACATTCGGCAGATGCGCCTTGGCCTCGCGGGCAAGCTCGGGGCTGCGGATTTTGCCGGGCATGACCACATCGGTGAACAGCAGGTTGATCTGCACCCCGCTTTTGATGATCGCCAGCGCGCTGTCCGCATTCTCGGCAGTAAGCACGCCATAGCCAAGATCGCGCAGTTGATCGACGGCAGTCTCGCGCACGGCGGCATCGTCTTCGACCACAAGGATCACCTCGCCACTGCCGGTGGGCGTGTCGGTGGTGGCGGGCAGCGGGGCGCTTTCCTCCTTGCGCTGTGTGCGTGGCAGGTAGACCCGCACGGTCGTGCCTTGCTTCTCTTCGCTGTAGAGCTTGATGTGCCCGCCGGATTGTTTGACGAAACCGTAGACCATGCTGAGGCCCAGCCCCGTGCCCTCTCCGGTCTCCTTGGTGGTGAAGAAGGGGTCAAAGACCTTCTCCATGATCTCGGGCGGGATGCCCGCGCCGGTATCGGTGATCGCCAGCATGACATATTGGCCCGGCGCCACGTTCGGATGGTTCTGCGTATAGGCATCATCCAGCGCGGCATTGCCCACTTCGATCGTCAGCTTGCCGTGATGGGCCATTGCATCGCGCGCGTTGATGGCGAGGTTCAGGATCACGTTCTCCAACTGCGCCGGATCGACAAGACAGTTCCACAGGCCCCCCGAGATCACCGTCTCGACCTCGATCCCTTCGCCAAGCGTGCGGCGCAGCATGTCGTCCATGCCCCGCACCAATCGGCCAAGGTTCTGCGGTTTCGGCTCCAAGGGCTGCTGCCGCCCAAAGGCCAGCAACTGCGCGGTGAGCTTGGCCCCGCGCGACACGCCCGCCATGGCATTGTCGACGAACCGCCGCTTGGCGTCGCCCTCGGGCAGTTCTTTCGACAAGAGTTGCAGGTTACTGCCCACCACTTGCAACAGGTTGTTGAAGTCATGCGCGATGCCGCCGGTCAACTGGCCCACGGCTTCCATCTTTTGCGCCTGCACCAATTGCGCCTCAAGCCGGTCCCGCTCGGCCATGGCCTCTTCGATCTTGGTTTTCAGCGCGTTGTTGAACTCGATCTCGGCATTGCGGGCGCGCAGTTCTTCGCGCAGGTCGCGCACCTCGATCACCGTGCCCACGGTTTTGCCGGTCTCGTCCTTCATCGGGGAGGCGGTGAAGCCCACGGGGTAGAAGCTGCCGTCCTTATGGACAAAGGTCTCTTCCCCTTGAGTCTGGTGGTTCTCGGGAAAGGCGCGGTCGATGGCGCAGTCTTCGATGGGAAAGTGCCGCCCGTCGGGATGGGTGTGGTGGATCACATCATGCAGCGGTCGGCCTGCGGTTTCCTCGAACCGATAGCCGGTCAGCTCTTCGGCGGCGCGGTTCATGAAAACGCATTGCTGCTTGTCGTCCATCATGAAGATGGCCATCGTCGTGTTGCTCAGGATGGCGTCCAGCCGGGCCGAGACTTTGGTCAGCGCCGCGTTGGCCTCTTTCTGTTTCGTGATGTCCTGAATGGCCGCGTAGAGGACCGTGTCATTCTCAGTCACGATCAATTGCAGATGGGTCAGCACGTTATAGCGCGACCCGTCCTTGCGTTGGTGGATCGTCTCATATTCCAGCGTCGTCTTCTCACCGCTCAGCAGCGGTTGGACGAGATCCAGAAACGCCTCGCGCGAGAGTTCGGGCTTGATGTCCCAAGCCGCCATGCCGCGCAGCTCATCCATCGAATAGCCAAGGTTCTCCCGCGCGCCGCGATTGGCGAGGGTGAAGGTGAAATCTTCGACTGAAAACAGGTAAACTTCGCTGGCCGCATCTTCGACGATCTGGCCAAGGCGATCACTCGCCAATCTGAATGCTTCTCGCACCATTTTCCTCAAACTTGTCGGCCATGATGACCGGCTAAATTATTCTGCAAGATGCAGGTTTGTTTAACCTAGCCTTATGGAGGGACAAGACGAGGGCAAAAAGCCACATTCGTATAAGGGGCGGGTTTTTGCGCAGATCAAAGGGAGGCGCACCCGCCGGGACCGGCGGATGCGCAGGGGGCAGGGCGCGGTCAGGCCACGCGGTTGCCCATGGCATAGACCGAAGCCAGGATCGGCGCGTCTTTCATGATGTCAAAGAGGATCAGATCGGCCCGCGCGCCCAGAGCGATCTCGCCCCGGTCGGTCAGCCCTGCATGATGCGCGGGCGTGCGGGTCACGGTGGCGAGCCCACGTGCCATGTCGCCCCATAGGTTGCCCAGTTGCACCGCGCCCAGCAAAAGGGCTGCGGGCACATAGTCGGACGACAGGATGTCGAGCAGGTCCAGTTCCGCCAGTTCCTTGGCCGCGACATTGCCCGAATGCGAGCCGCCGCGCACGAGGTTGGGCGCACCCATGATCGTGGCGATGTCTTGGGCATGGCACGCCTCTGCCGCTTCGCGGGTGGTGGGGAATTCGGCCAGCCGCACGCCATGGGCATGGCTGGTCGCGACCTGTTCGGCGGTGGTGTCATCATGGCTTGCCAGCGCCGCACCATAGCGCGCCGCCGCTGCCACCGCTGCCGCTTCATGTTTCGCCCCAAGCCGGTCCTGCAACCCATGCAGAAAGGTGACGTAATCGCCGAAATCCTCCCGCGGCAGGCCGTTCTTGCCGCAGACGTAATCCTCGAACTTTTGCACGTCGCGGAATTGCCGCTGGCCGGGGGTGTGATCCATCAGGCTGACGATGCCGACCTTATCGTCGGGGCCAAACTCGGCCAGTTCCTCCTCCAGCGTTTCGGAACAGATCTCGGCGCGCAGGTGGATGTGGTGGCTGATCGCCAGCGCCCCGCTGTCACGCATCATCAGGATCTCATCGGCCATGTCGCGGGCGTATTTCCCGTAGCGTTTGCGCCCTTCGTCCGACAGGATCGATCCCACCCGGATCGCGTCGAAAACCGTGGTGATCCCGGTGCCCGCCAGTTCGCGGTCATGGGCAATGATTGCGGCACGGTGCGGCCAGTCGACCTTGGGCCGCGGCTTCATGTGGCGCTCTAGGTTGTCGGTATGCAGCTCCACCAGCCCGGGGGCGACGTAGCGGCCCTCGCAATCGATCGCCCCCTTGGGCAGGGCGGTGCCTTCGGCGATATCGGCGATCACCCCGTCGCGCAGCACCACGCTGCCGGGGATCACCGCATCGGGCAGGATGATTTTAGCATTGGCGAGAATGGTTTCTTTTGTCATGTGAAGGTCACGCTTGTTGCGCATCTATGGATGCAGGGAGAAGATGAATGAAGTTCGACCGCTACGCGATCTATTACACGCCCAAGGGCGCATTGGCCGAGGCTGGGGCCGCTTGGCTGGGGTGGGATTTGGCGCGCGGGCGTGCCGTGGCGCATCCTGAGGTCACGGGGCTGGACGTGGCCGCCCTGACCGAAACGCCGCGCAAATACGGGCTGCATGCGACGATCAAACCGCCGTTCGTGCTGGCCGAAGGCGCATCGGCTGACGGGGTGCTGACCGAGTTCAAGACGCTTTGCAAGCGGCTTGCGCCCGTCACGCTGGATGGGCTGGCGCTCACCCCGCTGGGCCGGTTTCTGGCGCTGACGCCCGCGGGGGACACCGCCGCGCTCAACGCCATGGCCGCCGAGGTGGTGCGCGGCCTTGATACTTTCCGCGCGCCGCCGACCGAGGCCGATCTGGCCCGCAGGCGTCAGGCCAATCTGACCCCGGTGCAAGAGGCCAACCTCAGCCAATGGGGCTACCCTTATGTGATGGAGGCGTTCCGCTTTCACATCACCCTGACCGGCAAGCTGCCCAAGGGCGATCTGCCGCAGGTCACCGCAGCGCTCGCCCCCTATATCACGCCGCATCTGCCACGGCCCTTCGTGCTGAACAGCCTGACGCTGGTGGGGCAGGCCGAAGACGGTATGTTCCATGAGGTTCACCGCGCGGCCCTTTCGGGATAAAACGCCGTCAGCGCCTGTGTCACGGTCTGCGTAAGCGGGCCGGAGTTGTCGATCTCGATCGCAGCGATATGGTCGGGCAGGGCGCGTTCGGCCCGCGCCAGCCGGGCGGTGATCTCTGCGTCAGTTTCGCGCCCACGGCCCCGCAGCCGCGCGGCCAGCACTTCGGGCGCGGCGGTGAGCGACAGCACCTCGAACCGGTCAAACCTAAGCTTCGCTTCGGTCAGCACCGCGCGCGAGAGGTTGGCCAGCACGTCGCGCCCCTCGGCCAGCGCCATATCGACCGCGATGGGGATGCCATAGCGCAGCCCATGCGCGGCCCAGCTGAGGGCAAAGGCGCCCTCCGCCTCCAGCCGCAGGAACGTGTCCTCGTCGATCCCGTCGAAGTCTTCGCCGCCCGCTTCGCTGGGCCGGGTGATGGCGCGGCGGGCGAGGAAGAGGTCGGGCTGCGCTTCCGCCAGCGCTTCCATAACGCTGTCCTTGCCCACGCCCGACGGCCCCACCACCGCGATGAAACGCCCGCTCATGCCGCCAATCCGGGGGTGAAGCGGGTCACGTCCACTTCGCGGTTGCAGATTTGGTCGCGGGCGGCTTCGTCATGGAAGATTCCCAAGATCGCCGTGCCGCGGGCCTTGGCCTCTTCGATCAGCGCCAGCACCGTGGCGCGGTTGGTGGCGTCAAGGCTCGCCGTCGGCTCGTCCAGCAGCAAGACGGGGTAGGGATGCGCAAAGCCGCGCGCGATGTTCACCCGCTGCTGCTCCCCGCCGGAAAAGGTCGTGGGGCTGAGCTGCCAAAGCCGTTCGGGGATGTTGAGTTGTGCGAGCAATTCTCCGGCCCGCGCCCGTGCCTCGCCCTCGCTGCTGCCCACCGCGCGCAGCGGCTCGGCCACGACATCCAGCGTTGCCACCCGTGGCACGACGCGTAGGAACTGGCTGACATAGCCCAGCACATGACGGCGCAGCTCCAGTATCTCGCGCGGGGCGGCTTGGGCGACATCCAGATCGCCCACCATGATCCGGCCCGAGGCGGTCAGGTAATTGCCATAGATCATCCGCATCAGCGTCGATTTCCCGGCGCCCGAAGCGCCGGTCAGCGCCACGCATTCGCCCCGCGCCACGGTCAACTCACCGCCGCGCATCACCGGGATCACCGCAGCGCCCTGATTGTGCAGGGTGAAGGATTTGCTTACATTTTCCACGCGTATCATGGTTTAGCCTTGCTCGGTATAATTCTAAAATTGAATGGTTTTCTTTGCATGTTCACACCTGTAGCACGCTAGAGACCAAAAGCTGCGTATAGCCGTGCTGCGGGTCGTCGAGCACCTGATCGGTCAGGCCGGTTTCCACCACATGGCCGTCTTTCATCACCATCAACCGATCCGCCAAGAGCCGCACCACCGCCAGATCATGGGTCACGATGATGGCGCTCAGCCCCATCTCACGCACAAGCCCGCGCAGCAGGTCGAGCAGCCGCGCCTGAACGCTCACGTCCAGCCCGCCCGTGGGTTCATCCATGAAGACCAGCCGCGGTCCGGTCACAAGGTTGCGGGCGATCTGCAAACGCTGCTGCATCCCGCCAGAGAAGGCCGAAGGCCGGTCGTCGATCCGATCCTCGTTGATCTCAACCCGGCCCAGCCAATCGGTGGCGCTGGCGCGGATGTCACCGTAGTGCCGCGTGCCCACGGCCATCAGCCGCTCGCCCACATTGCCGCCTGCGCTGACGTTCATGCGCAGCCCGTCGCGGGCGTGCTGGTGGACAAAGGCCCAATCAGTGCGCGACAGCATCCGGCGCTCCGGCTCGCTCATCGTTACCGTGTCGCGCAGCCCATCGGCGCGGGTGTCGAAACGCACGGCCCCGCGATCCGGGGTCAGATGCCCGGCTAGCGTGTTGAGCAGCGTCGACTTGCCCGAGCCGCTTTCGCCGACGATGCCCATCACCTCACCGGGGTAGAGATCAAAGCTAACATCGGTGCAGCCGATCCGCGCGCCATAGAATTTCGCGATGTTTTCAACTTGCAACAAGGGGGTCATGCCATGCCCTCCACCACAGGTGCTGCATCCGCGCCGCGATGCCCGGCAGTCTGACGCGCCGCGCAATAATCGGTGTCGGAACACATGAACAGACGCCCGCCTGCGTCATCGACGATCAACTCGTCCAGATAGCTGTCTTCGGCCCCGCAGAGGCCGCAGGGATGGTCGGCCTTGCTCGCCTCAAAGGGGTGGTCCTCGAAATCCAGCGACACGACTTGCGTATAGGGCGGCAGCGCATAGATCCGCTGCTCGCGCCCCGCGCCAAAGAGTTGGATCGCGGCCATTTCAAGTTTCGGATTGTCGAATTTCGGGATCGGCGAAGGGTCCATCACATAGCGCCCCTCGACCTTGACCGGATAGGCATAGGCCGTGGCAATCGCGCCGTGCTGGGCGATGTCTTCGTAAAGTTTCACATGCATCAGCCCGTATTCCTCCAGCTCGTGCATTTTGCGGGTCTCGACCTCCGAAGGCTCAAGAAAGCGCAGCGGTTCGGGGATCGGCACCTGATAGACCAGCACCTGATCCTCGCTCAGCGCGGCTTCGGGGATGCGGTGGCGGGTTTGGATGACGCTGGCCTCGGCCGTGGCTTCGGTCACCGCGACGCCTGCGGTCTTTTGGAAAAAGCGGCGGATCGAGACGGCGTTGGTCGTGTCATCCGCGCCTTGGTCGATCACTTTAAAAGTATCCTCGGGCGTCAGCACCGCGGCAGAGACTTGCACCCCGCCAGTGCCCCAGCCGTAAGGCATCGGCATCTCGCGGCTGGCAAAGGGCACCTGATAGCCCGGGATCGCCAGCCCTTTAAGGATCGCGCGTCGGATCATCCGTTTTGTCTGCTCGTCCAGATAGGCAAAGTTGTAGTCGTTCATGCCCCGGTCCTCATGCCTGTCTTGGTCACTCTGTGTCATGGCAGGGTTCATTCCGCGGCCTCCCGTGGTGCGTCTTGCGCCGCGGCTGTCGCCTCGCGGCGCAGTTTGCGGATCAGTTCGAGTTCGGATTGGAAATCGACGTAATGGGGCAGTTTGATATGCTCCAAGAACCCCGTCGCCTGAATGTTGTCAGCGTGATAGAGCACGAATTCCGCGTCCTGCGCCGGCGCGCCGAGGTTGTCTTCACCCAACTCCTCCCAACGCAATGCCCGGTCCACCAGCGCCATGGAGATCGCCTTGCGCTCGGACATGCCAAAGACCAGCCCATAGCCACGGGTGAACTGCGGCGGCTCGGTCTTGGAGCCTGCAAATTGGTTCACCGTCTCACATTCGGTCAGCTCGACCTCGCCGATCTCAATGGCGAAGCCGAGTTCGGGAATGTCCATTTCGACCGCGACTTTGCCGATGCGCAGCTCCGCGACGAAAGCGTGATTGCGCGCATAGCCGCGTTGCGTGGAATAGGCCATGCCGAGGACGAAGCCCTCGTCACCGCGGGTCAACGCTTGCAGGCGCAGGTCGCGGGTGGCGGGGAGTTCCAGCGGCTCGCGGGTCAGGTCGCGCGGCGGGGTCTTGCTGTCCGTGTCGCGCTGCATCAGCCCTTCGCGGTCGAGGAATTCCATGATGTGCGGCGTCTCCGCGGGCGGCTCGCCCTCGGGCGCTTCGGGGGCCGGGGGCACCTCACCATCGGCGGCGAGTTTGAAATCCAGCAGCCGGTGCGTGTAGTCGAAGGTCGGCCCCAAGACCTGCCCGCCCGGCGCATCCTTGAAGGTGGCCGAGACGCGGCGGTCGCAGGCCATGCTGCCCGTGTCCATCGGGCGCGAGGCCCCGAAACGCGGCAGGGTGGTGCGATAGGCGCGGATCAGAAACACCGCTTCGATCAGATCGCCCCGCGCCTGTTTGATCGCCAGCGCAGCGAGGTCAGGATCATAGAGCGAGCCTTCGGCCATCACCCGGTTCACCGCCAGCGTCATCTGCTCGCGAATCTGCGCGACGGTGAGTTCGGGCACCTTTGCGTCACCGCGCCGCTCTTCGGCGAGCCATGCGTGGGCGTTGTCGATCGCCCGCTCGCCGCCTTTTACCGCTACATACATCAGGACACCTTTGTGCTTCGGGGCAGCGCCGCCAGACGGTCGCCGCAGGTGAAAATGAAATCCAACCCACGCGGGAAGAGCGCCGCGTTTTGTTGGAAGGCGGCGCGCTCGGGCAGCGACAATTCCGCGCTGTCTTTGATGCCGGGGCCGGAGAGGGCCGCGCCCCCGGCGCGTAGCTCATCCACCTCGACGATCAACGTGGCAGAGCGGTCGGGGTAGGCGGCGGTCCCGAGGGGGAAGTTGCCGCGCGGCAGGTCGTCCCAGGCGCCCAAGGCAAATTCCGCCGCAGTTGCGGGGGCGAAGGGCGCGCCGGTGTGGAATGTGATCCAGTCGCGCAATTCGGGCCGGTCGAAACCGGGCGCGAGGTAGAGCGGCGTTTCGGGGTCGCAGAGCGTCAGTAGGACAACCCCTGCGGCGGTGGAGAGACCCACGGGCGGTTCGGCCCCGGTCACGCTGTTGATCTCCCCCGGTTTGGCCATGGCGTTCATCACTGCGCGAAAGGCAAAAGCGGCGTCTTTGGGCGCGTCGCGAAACCCACCTGTCAGCGATAGGGTCTGCATCAGTCTTCTCCTCTGACCATGGTGAAAAAGTCGACCTTGGTGGCGGCGGCCTTGGCGGCCCGGCTGGCGCGGCGCTGGCCCTCGATCTCGGCCAGCGGGTCGAGCAGTTTGGCGCGGACCTCATCCGCCGCATCGCCCTGCATCAGCGCGTCGGTAAGGGCCGCTTGCAGCGCCTTGTCGCGGCTGCGGCCCTGCACATAGGCGTGGCCGTCTGGCCCATCCGACAGCCGGACCGAACAGCGCGTGACCGACATCTCGCCCATGTTGAAGGCGTCGCCCACAGCCCCCATTCGGCCCCGCAGCATGACGCCGCCGATCTCAGGCGCGCGGAGCACCTCATGGGCGGGCAGGGGGCCGAAGCCCTCCCAAAGCCGGGCGAGATCGCGGGCCTCGGCCCGTGCGAGCAGGCCCATCCACGCCTGCCTGTCGCGGGACTTTTCCTTGGTTTCAACCGTCATCTAGACACCTTGTGCATTTGTCTAATTTACTATACAACTAGACAAGTATTAGCCGCTGGCCTTCCGCTGGCGCAAGCTTGGATATGTGAAACTTCTGCGACATGGCCCGTACTGCGATCTGGAAAACCATCACCGCCGCCCTGACCCATGACATCGCCGCGGGGAAATACACCCCCGGCGACCGGCTCCCGACCGAGGCGCAGTTGGCGGCGCGCTTTGGGGTCAATCGCCACACGGTGCGCCGCGCGATCAGCGACATGAACGAGAGCGGGCTGACCTATAGCCGCCGGGGGGCGGGGGTCTTCGTGGCGCAGCGGCCCACGGATTATCCCATCGGCAAACGGGTGCGCTTTCACAAGAACCTGGCGGCGGCAGGGCGGGTGCCGGCGAAGGAGGTTTTGACGTTAGAGACACGGGCGGCTTCGGCCCATGAGGCCGAGCAGTTGGGGCAGGTTGGGGATGCGCTGGTGCATGTCTATGAGGGGCTGTCGCTGGCCGATGAGCAGCCCATCGCGATCTTTCGCAGCATCTTTCCCGCCGCGCGGTTTCCTGACCTGTTGGCGGCGCTTGAGGCCAGCCGCTCGGTCACCACGGCCTTGGCGCAGGGCGGGGTGGCGGACTACACCCGCGCCTCGACCCGGCTGACGGCGAAGCTGGCCACTGCCACGCAGGCGCTGCATCTGCGGCTGTCCGAAGGCGCGCCGATCCTGCGCTCGGCGGGGATCAACGTGGACCCCGAAGGCGTGCCGGTGGAATACGGGGTGACTTGGTTCGCGGGTGACCGGGTGACGCTGACGCTCAACCCCGGCGACTAGCCGTATTTCTCAAGAAACGCTTCGGCGGGCAGGGTTTGGAAATCCTTCAATGACGCGTGCAAGCGGTCATGGGGCCAATCCCACCACGCCAATTCCTCCATCCGCGCGGCGATGCTTTCGGAAAAGCGGCGGCGCAGCGGTTTGGCGGGGATGCCGGCGACGATCATATAGGGGGCGACATCGCGGGTGACGATGGCCCCGCCTGCCACCACCGCGCCGTGGCCGATGGTTACCTCGGGCCGGACCTGCGCGCCGTGGCCCAGCCATGTGTCATGGCCAATCACCGTGCGGCGGCTGCGGCGCAGGGCAAACCAGTCGGCGTCATCCTCGGCCCCGTCAAAGTAGTCCCCGGCGCGGTAGTGGAAGTGGTGCAGGCTGGCCTTTTCCATCGGGTGATCCGTGGCCCCGATGCGCACGCTGGCGGCGATATTGCTGAACTTGCCGACTTGCGTGTTGGCGATGTCGCACCAGCGGTCGCAGTAGGAGTAATCGCCGATCTCGGAATGGGCGAGGCGCGTGGCGCGCCCGATCTCGACATAGCGCCCGAACTGCGTGTCAGTCACTTCGCAGTCCGGGTGAAGGAAGGGCGCATCCGCTTTGAGACGCGCCATCAGTGGCCCGCCCCATTGCCCGCGATCAGCTTGCGGCGCAGCCAGCCCGAGAAGCTGTCCATCGCCACGACCATCAGAATGATCAGCACGATGTAATAGCTCACCTCTTCCCAGTCTTTCTGGGTGATGATCGCTTGGGTCAGCAAAAGACCGATGCCGCCCCCGGTGATCGCGCCGATGATGGTGGCAGAGCGGGTGTTCGACTCCAGATAGTAAAGCACTTGGCTCAGCAGAACCGGGGTGATCTGCGGGATCACGCCAAAGCGGTAGCGCTGCACGGGGGTGGCCCCGGTGGAGGCGATGCCTTCGATCTGTTTGTCATCCACATTCTCAAGCGCCTCGGAAAAGATTTTGCCGAAGGTGCCGGTGTCTGTCAGCAGGATTGCGAGCGATCCGGTCAGCGGGCCGGGGCCAAAAGCGCGGGACAGCACGATGGTCCAGATCAGCCCGTCGACCCCGCGCAGGAAGTCGAAGAGCCGCCGCGCGGCAAAGCGCAGCGCGCCAAGCGGAGAGAAGTTCTTGGCCGCAAGAAACCCCAGCGGCAGGGCAATCATCGCCGCGCCAAAGGTGCCGAGGAAGGCCATGAGAACGGTCTCGACCAGCGCCCAAGCCACATCGCCGTGACGCCACATCTTGTTGGTCCAGAAGTCCTGCCAGATCGCGCCATATTCACCGCTGCGCAACAGCTCAAGCGGGGACATGCCGTAGTAGGGGCTGTCGAGCGTGAAGAAGAACAGCTCCCACCCGTTGAAATAGCGGAACACCTCGGCGCGGTTGCGGGTGATCGTCAGGCGGCCTGCCTCCGTGGTCACGGCAAGACGGTTTTTCGATGCGTTGATCCACGCAGGCAGGGGGCCGTCGGGCAGGGTGGCGTTGACGCCGCTGCGCCCCGGCGTGGCGGTGATCAGCCCGTAGCCCGGCACGTCATAGCGCACCTCTGGCCCCAGTTCGACGGTATGGCCGTTGCCCAACTCGACGATAGAAGTCTCGCCCAAGGTGACCCAATCGGGGGCGGTGCCGGGCGCATAGCGGCCCTTGCGCTCGCCTTCGATGGCGATCTCCATCTCGCCGTTGCGGTTGTCGCGGGCGACATGGGTTTTGTAGCTATAGCTGTCGGCCACCAGTGTCTTCATGTTCGACACGTTGATGCGGTCACCCAGCCCGGCCACGTCGAAGGCAAAGAAGACGTAAGTGAGATAGGCAAGGATCAGCACCGGGGCGGCAAGGCTCGCCATGCGTTTGCGCCGGAAGCTGCGGCTGGCGACCTGCTGAGCGGGGAGGGTGGAAGCGATAAGGTCGGTCACAGGATGGCTCCCTTGTCCTTATAGGCGCGGCCATGGGTCAGCCGATCGCGGAAATGGCTTGAGACTTGGTCGACGATGATGATGGTGCCGAAGAGCAGCAGAAAGATTGCCGCCGCCTCGTCGAATTTGCCTTGGCCCCAAGACATCGTGTTGCGCAGGTCATAGCCGATGCCGCCTGCGCCGACGAAGCCGAGGATGGCCGAGGCGCGGATGTTGATCTCGAACCGCAGCAGCGCGTAGGAGAGGTAGTTGGGCGCGACCTGCGGCACGACGCCCAACACCATGCGTTGCAGCCAGCCCGCCCCGACAGAGGCAAGGCCGTCGACAGGTTTGAGAGAGGCGTTCTCATTCACCTCGGAAAAAAGCTTGCCGAGCGCGCCCACGGTATGCAGCGCGATGGCGATCATCGCGGGCACCGGGCCGCCGCCCAGAAGGAAGATCAGCACCAGCGCGACGACGATCTCAGGCACCGCGCGCAGCACGTCCAGCAGGCGGCGCAGCGGCGCTACGAGCCACGGCGCGGGGGCAAGGCCGCGGGTGGCCAGAAGGGCAGCGAAGAAAGCCAGCAGCGCGCCGATCAGCGTGGCGGCCCCGGCGATGTTCACCGTCTCGATCAGAGAGGGGAGGTATTTCATGAAATAGCCGGGCAGCAGATGGACGCGCTCCCAAGCCTCGCCCAGCACATCGGCGGGGAAGTCAAAGACATTGGGCAGCCCGTTCCAGAACCCGCCCGCGTTGCGGGCATTGGCGGTGCCGAAACCGCCGATCAGCAGGGCCACGAAGACGACCAGCAGGATCATGTTCATCACCCGTTTCTGTCGGGTCTGGGCAAGGTAATCCGCCGTGATCTGCGGTGCGGTGGTGGTCTGGTGCATCTGTCGTCCCCCTATGACGACAGGCCCCGACAATTGTTGCCGGGACCTGCCAGATGTCTGTCGTTCTGTCGGATCAGTTGGATTTCGCCTTGCGCGCTTCGACGATCGAGACATAGGCGTCATGCGCGATCGGATCGAAACCGAGGCTCTCGCCCGCGGCCACGCCATAGGCGCAATCGGCGTCTTTCTCGTGCAGCTCATCCACCAGTTGGGTCATCGTCGCCTTGACCTCTTCAGGCAGGGCCTTGCGCAGCACGACCGGGCCTTCGGGGATCGGCTTGGAGCGCCAGATTTCCACCAAATCGTTCATGTCGACGAGGCCCGCGTCCACAGCTTTGCGCAGCGCGCCCGAGTTGTAGCCGTCTTCCCAGTTGCCCTGACCGTCAGCCCATGTCACGCCGCCGTCGACGTCACCGTTGTTGACCGCGACGATGGTCTGCTCATGGCCGCCGGTGAATTTCACTTCGCCGAAGTAGTCGCCGGATTCCATCGTGGCACCAGTGGTCTGGGGGATTTCGATGGAGGGGATCAGGTAGCCCGAGGTGGAGTTCGGATCGCCAAAGCCAAAGACCTTGCCCTGCATGTCTTCGAGGCTCTCGATGCCCGCGTCTTTGCGCGCGAAACCGATGGAGTGATAGCCGTAGGAGCCGTCGAGGTTGATCTTGACCAGCACCGGCTCGACCGCTTCGGGGTCTTGCAGATGCACGGCGGCATAGGCCGAAGCGCCCAGCCATGCCATGTCGAGCGTGCCGCCCAGCAGGCCTTGGATCACGCCGTTATAGTCGGCCGGGGCAAAGAGTTTGGCCGGAACGCCAAGGCGCTCTTCGGTGTAGCCGCGCAGACATTCGTAGGAGTTCATCCGGTCCTGCGCGTTTTCCCCGCCGAGGATGCCGATGCGGAATTCGTCGATCTCGGCACTTTGGGCCATGGCGGTGCCGGTGAGGGCCGTGGTTGCCAAGGCGGCGGCGATGAGCTTTTTCATTGTGTCGTCTCCGTTTGCAAAAAATGCCCTTTGGGGCGGGTCGTGTCAGGCTGGCACTTTGTCCAGCGTTTCGATCTCGGTTGAGGTGGCGGCTTCGGAAAAGCTGCTGTCCGCACCGTAGATTTCGCGGGCCATGCCGGTGGTCAGCTGCTCGGGCGTGCCGTCAAAGACGATCTTGCCGTCGCGCATCCCCACCACGCGGTCGCAGTAGCGGCGCGCGGTATCCAGCGTGTGAAGGTTGGCGATGACCATGCGGCCGTCTTCCTCGTGAATGCGGCGCAGCGATTGCATCACCACCTGCGCGTTCATC
The DNA here is from genome assembly GCF_043557045.1 of Sulfitobacter sp. 1A15258. Classification (NCBI taxonomy): domain Bacteria; kingdom Pseudomonadati; phylum Pseudomonadota; class Alphaproteobacteria; order Rhodobacterales; family Roseobacteraceae; genus Sulfitobacter; species Sulfitobacter sp. 1A15258. The sequence continues at coordinate 522,522 of NZ_JBIFFK010000002.1, forward strand.
GGGTCGAGGCTGGCGATGGGTTCATCCGCCAGAATGATCTGCGGGTCTTGCATAAGGGCGCGGGCGATGGCGACGCGCTGTTGCTGCCCGCCGGAAAGCGCCTCGGCCCGTTTGGGCGCATGCTGTGCGATGCCCAGCCGGTCGAGGATTTCGATGGCGCGGGTGATGTCGGCATCGGGGTAGAGGTTGAAGATGCTGCTCAGCGTCGAGCGGCGGTTGAGCGTGCCGTGCAGGACGTTCGATACCACATCCATCCGCGGGACGAGGTTGAACTGCTGAAAGATCATCGCGCATTCCGCCTGCCAGCCACGCCGGGCCGCGCCGCGCAGGGCGGTCACGTCGCGCCCCTGAAACAGGATCTGCCCCGAGGAGGCATCGGTCAGCCGGTTGAGCATCCGCAGGAGTGTGGATTTCCCCGCGCCGGAGCGGCCGATGATTCCGATCATCTGCGGCTTGTCGACCTCTAGGTTGGCGCGGGCCACCGCTGTGTTCGCGCCGAATGTTTTGGTCAGTTCAGAAATGACGAGCATAAGTCCCCCGGGGTTTGCGGGGCGAGCTATCGCAGCGGTGAATGTCACGAATGTTTAAGTTTGACGAAGCTTTTGTAACGCGTCCCTTTTTGCGGAACGGCTGCCTAAGCCCGCGCGTTTGTGCTTGTTTTATAGGCGCTTGTGCGATGCCGCCGCTGCTGCGCATGGGGCAATCGAGCGGGGCTGCGAGGGCCTAAGGGCTGGTTTTACGCAATGAAATAAGGGCCTGCGAAATAGAGCTTGCGGAACAAACTGCACGGATTAATGCTTTCTCTCACAAGGCGGTTCAGATAGGGCCGCATCTGGTCAGGCCGCGCAATTGGCGCAGCGACCGTTAAGATCTTTGGCCGGATCACCGCGCGCGCAGTGTCCTCCACCCGCGCCCCCTATGGTGAGACAGGCCCCCGACAAGCATTCAAAGGAGCGCGTTCATGGACGCCCAAGTTATCGCATTTCTGATTCTGCTGCCGATCACGCTGGTTTTCGTCTACGCCGGCATCCACGAGTTTCGGCGCTACAAAAGCGAGGGCAAGGCGAACTACGGGTTGGTCTTTGACGAGGAAAGCGGCACCACCCATGTCAGCGGCATCGCCGAAGACGAAGACCCGTTCGACCCCGAAGACTTTGACCCCAACGATTACAACGACCCCGAAATCAAAACCGACACGGATGAGCGCAAATCGTGAGCGCGAAGCGCCTTTGCGCCGCGCTGCTGCTTTCGCTGGCATTGCCCGCGCAGGCTGACACCCCCGCCGAGATCGTGATCTTGGGCGAGGTGCACGATAATCCCCATGCCCATCTCGAACAGGCCGCTGCCCTAAAGGCGCTGCGTCCTACGGCTGTGGTGTTCGAAATGCTCACCGCCGAAGAGTCGGCAAAGGCCGACGCCGATCGCAGCCAGATTGCGCAGGCTTGGGCGGCGAGCGGGTGGCAGCAATTCGATATCTATGCCCCCATTTTCGACGCTTTGGGAGACGCCCGCATTATCGGTGCCGCCGCACCGCGCGCGGCGGTGCGGCGCGTGTACCAAGAAGGCGCAGCCGCGCTCTTCGGGCCTGAGGCAGCGCGCTTCGGCCTTGACCAGCCCTTGCCGGAGGATCAGCAGGCCGCGCGGGAAGAGTTGCAATTCGCCGCCCATTGCGAAGCCATGCCGCGCGAGATGATGGGCGGGATGGTCGCCGTGCAGCGCTACCGCGACGCCACCTTCGCCCGCGCCGCGCTCGCCGCGCTCGAAGCCCACGGCCCGCCCGTGGCGGTGATCACCGGCAATGGCCACGCCCGCACCGACTGGGGCATTCCCGCCCTCATCGCCCAAGCCGCTCCCGAGGTGACGACCCATGCCATCGGCTTTGTAGAGGCCGAGACCGCGGTGCCTTTCGATGAGACCCGCCTCATCCCGCCCGCCGAGCGCGACGACCCCTGCAACGCCCTGATCGAGAACTAAAGGACAGGCCCATGTATCTTGCCATGAACCGTTTCACCGTCTTGCCCGAGAATGCCGCCGCTTTCGAAGCGCTTTGGTTGAACCGCGAAAGCCACCTGAAGGAGAGCGAGGGGTTCGTCTCCTTCCATATGCTCAAAGGGCCGGAGACGGAGGGGGCGATCCTCTATGCCTCTCACACTGTTTGGGAGAGCGAGGCGCATTTTCGGGCTTGGACGACCAGCGATGCCTTTCGCGCCGCCCATGCGCGGGCGGGGCAGACCCGCAAGCTGCACGAGGGCGCACCGCAGTTCGAAGGCTTCAGCGCCATTCAGAAGATCGACGCGGAATAACGCGGAAGGGCCGGGGTTTCTATACTTGACTAAAATAATCGGATTAAGTAGCCGTTAAAGGAACCCGGGCGTTTCGCCGGGGTATGAACGACTTTACGCCGAAACCGTCCAAGCCACCGCGCGTCGGAAGCCCGGATGTCAATGGAAAGGAGCCCGCCCCGTGAGGACACCCGTGACCACGCCCGAGCCAATGGCCCATGCCCGGCTACAGACCCCATCCAACAATAGCTGGCGCGACATCGCGCTTGGCAGCAACGATGCCGCAGCCTGCGAGGGTTTCGGGCTGGAGCATCTCATCGATCTGCAACGCGCCCGCCAAATGGGAGAGATGGCATGAGCCTGATGCAAAAGCTGCCCGATCCATCGCCCACCGCTCAACCGGCCCAAGAGGCCGTGCATGATGCCCGCGCCTTGGTGCCCAATGGCTCGACCGCGAATATTGTCTTGGACGGCCAGACCTATACGCTGCGCATCACGCGGGCGGGCAAGTTGATCCTGACCAAATAAGCCTGCGCGCTTTCCCAAAGCGCGGCTTGCCCTGTGGGCGCGGCGTCTTTACTGACGCGCCATGCCCTGCCGTCTTTGCCCACTTTTGCCGCTGACATGCTGGCCCTGCTGAGCCTGTTCTTCGCGGCGCTGCTGGCGGCCACCCTGATCCCCGCGCAATCCGAAGCGGTGCTTTTGGGGCTGATGTGGTCGGGCGCTCATGCCACGGCGCTGTTGTGGCTGGTGGCGACGCTGGGGAATGTGCTGGGATCGCTGCTGAACTGGTGGCTGGGCCGCTACCTTAGCCATTTCGCCGATCACCGCTGGTTTCCCTTTTCGGCCAAGCAGATGGCCCGCGCCTCTGGCTGGTATCGCCGTTGGGGTTATTGGAGCCTGCTGGCCAGTTGGGTGCCGATCATCGGCGATCCGCTGACCTTGGCCGCGGGCATGTTGCGCGAACCGCTTTGGCGGTTCTTGCTGATCGTCACCCTTGCCAAGGGCGGGCGTTACCTCGTGCTGATTCTGATCGCCCGCGGGGTTTTGTGACCCTTAGTGCGGGGTGATCCCTTCGAGCGGCGGCAGCGGGTTGGGCGCGGTCACAAGATGGGCGCGGCGCTTTTCGTAAAAGGCATTGCCCCCCGCCGTCACAACATAATGCATGTTGTTGTAGTTCGCATTGTACCACGCCGCGTGGAAGAATTTTGCGCGGGTGACTTTCGGATGCCGCTCCCCCTGAAGCACGGCAAGTGCCGTGGCGCGGGCCAGCGGGGCGCCGCGGTCGGTCATCGGTTTCGTCATCACGCCGGGGGCGAATTGATTGGGCTGACCGACCACGCCGCAGACCGTGTCAGGGAAGGCGTCGGAGTGGACGCGGTTCAGCACCACCGTCCCCACGGCCGCCATTCCGTCGCGGCTGGAACGGTTGGATTCGAAATACATCGCGCGGGCCATACACTCCACCTCATCCGCCGGAACCGCGACGACTTCGGTCTGTTTGCCACCGCAGGCGGCGAGCAGGCCAAGGCCCAAGAACAAAGCGGCAGTGCGGATTTTCGGGGGCTGAACGCGCATGGGCGGCCTTTCTGGATAAGGAGGCAGGTGGCGCGTAATTTTTCAGCAAACGCGGCGGGAGGCAAGACCCGCGCCCGGCTCCGGCGGTATCCCTCCGGGCGGGGCGCGCGGGGGGCGCTTGGGCTGGGGATTGATCTAGTGTAATGCTTGGTAAAACAGTCATGATCGCAGCAGGCCGCCCTATGAAAGTCACCTACCGGGATGTGAAAACCGACATCCTGTCAAAGATCACCAAGGGCGAGTGGCCGTTGGGCAGCCTTGTGCCCAATGAGGTCGATCTGGCCGAGACCTATGGCTGCGCCCGGGCGACGGTCAACCGCGCCATGCGCGAATTGGCCGAAGAGGGGTTCATCGAAAGGCGGCGCAAGGCGGGCACGCGGGTGCGCATGGCCCCGCTGCGGCAGGCCCGTTTCGACATTCCGCTGGTCCGGGCCGAGATCGAAGAGAAGGGCGCCGACTACCGGTATTCGCGGGTGAGCCACGGGGTCGAGCCTGCGCCCGACTGGCTGCGCGCCCGGCTAAAAATGGGCGCGGGGTGCGAGGCGTTGCATCTGGTCTGCATGCATTACGCCGATGGCGACCCCTATCAATTTGAGGACCGTTGGATCAACCTCGCCACCCTGCCGCAGGCGCGGGAGGAGAGTTTCACCGATGTCGGGCCGAACGAATGGCTGATCTCGGCCATTCCCTTTTCGGATGTGGAGATCAGCCTCTCCGCTGGTCTGGCCGATCAGCGGTTGAGCGAATACCTCGCCTGCGGCTTGGGCGATCCGGTCTTTACGGTGGAGCGGTCGACGTGGTGGGAGGGGCAGGCGGTGACCTATGTGCGGCTGTCCTACCGCCCCGGCCACCGCCTGACCACGCGCTATTAAGCTGCCGCCGCCGCGGGTGGGCGGCAGCGCTCAGCGCTTAAAGGATACCCGGCAGGTCCAGCCCATGTTCGCGCGCGCAATCGCGCGCTTCGTCATAGCCCGCGTCCGCATGGCGCATCACGCCCGTCGCCGGGTCGTTCCAGAGCACCCGCTCGATCCGGCGGTCGGCGTCCTCGGAGCCGTCACAGCAGATCACCATGCCAGAGTGCTGTGAGAAGCCCATGCCGACCCCGCCGCCGTGGTGCAGCGACACCCAAGTCGCCCCCGAGGCGGTGTTCAAAAGCGCGTTCAGCAACGGCCAATCCGACACGGCATCCGAGCCGTCTTTCATCGCCTCCGTCTCGCGGTTGGGCGAGGCGACGGAGCCGCTGTCGAGGTGATCGCGGCCAATCACCACTGGCGCGCTGAGCTCGCCCGTGCGGACCATCTCATTGAAGGCCAGCCCCAGCTTGTGGCGCACGCCTAAGCCCACCCAACAAATCCGTGCAGGCAGCCCTTGGAAAGAGATACGCTCCCGCGCCATGTCGAGCCAGTTGTGCAGATGCGTGTCCTCAGAGAGGATTTCCTTCACCTTGGCGTCGGTCTTGTAGATATCCTCAGGATCGCCCGACAGCGCCGCCCAGCGGAAGGGGCCGATGCCGCGGCAGAACAGCGGGCGGATATAGGCCGGGACGAAGCCGGGGAAGTCGAAAGCGTTCTGCAAGCCTTCCTCCAGCGCCATTTGGCGGATGTTATTGCCATAGTCGACCGTGGGGATGCCCGCGGCGTGGAAATCGACCATCGCCTGCACCTGCACCTTCATCGAGGCGCGGGCGGCTTTTTCGACGGCTTTGGGATCGCTCTCACGTTTCTCGCGCCATTCGCCCATCGTCCAGCCCTGCGGCAGGTAGCCGTTCACCGGGTCATGGGCCGAGGTCTGGTCGGTCACGATATCGGGGCGGACCCCGCGTTTCACCAGTTGGGGAAAGACATCGGCGGCATTGCCCAGAAGTGCAACCGATTTCGCCTCGCCCGCGGCGGTCCAGCGTTCGATCATCGCCAGCGCCTCATCAAGGCTGTCGGTCTTTTCATCGACATAGCGGGTGCGCAGGCGGAAATCGATGCTGTCGGGATTGCACTCCACCGCCAGACAGCAGGCCCCGGCCATGACCGCGGCCAAGGGCTGCGCGCCGCCCATGCCGCCCAAGCCCCCGGTGAGGATCCATTTGCCTTTGAGGTCACCACCATAGTGCTGGCGGCCTGCCTCGACGAAGGTCTCATAGGTGCCCTGCACGATGCCTTGGCTGCCGATGTAGATCCACGATCCGGCGGTCATCTGACCGTACATCGCCAGACCCTTCTTATCGAGCTCGTTGAAATGGTCCCAATTCGCCCAATGCGGCACGAGGTTGGAGTTGGCGATCAGCACGCGGGGAGCGTCCTTATGGGTTTGGAAGACGCCCACGGGCTTGCCCGATTGCACCAGCAGCGTCTGGTCGTCTTCCAAGGCGCGCAGCGAGGCGACGATCTGGTCATAGTCCTCCCACGTCCGCGCCGCGCGCCCGATGCCGCCGTAGACGACCAGCTCATGCGGGTTCTCGGCCACGTCGGGGTGCAGGTTGTTCATCAGCATCCGCAGCGGCGCTTCGGTCAGCCAGCTTTTCGCCGAAAGCTCGGTGCCGGTGGCGGGATAGACGTCACGGGTGTTCTTACGCGGATCGCTCATGCTGTGCCTTTCAGGGTAGGGGCCAGTGCGGCCAGAGTTGTCAGGATATCGGTCAGATGGACGCGCAGCCGCGCGGCCTTGTCGGGGTCATAGGGCCAAGGCGGCGCCTCGGCGCCGAGGTAGCTGCTTTGCGCCAGTTCCATCTGGATCGCGTGGACCCCTTCGTCGGGGCGGCCGTAGTGGCGTGTGGTCCAGCCGCCTTTGAAGCGCCCGTTGGTGACGGCGGTGTAGCCGGGTGCGGCGGCGCAGATCTCGGCGACGGCGGCTTCGATCTTGGGCGCGCAGGTGGCGCCGAGGTTCGTGCCGATGTTGAAATCGGGCAGCGGGCCGTCAAAGAGGAAGGGGATCAGCGAGCGGATCGAGTGGCAGTCATAGAGGATCGCGACCCCATGCAGGTCGCGGACGCGGGCCAGTTCGGCCTCAAGCGCTGCGTGATAGGGTGCGTGGTATGCCACGCGGCGGGCCTCAACCTCGGCTGCGTCGGGCGGGGTGGTCCAGATGTCTTGCCCGTCGAAATCCGTCAGCGGTACCAACCCGGTGGTGTTCTGGCCAGGATAGAGCGATGCGCCCGAAGGGTCGCGGTTGGCGTCGATGACATAGCGGTGGAAGGTCGCGCGCACCGTGGTCGCGCCGGGCAGCAACCCGTCGTAGAGCCGGTCGATATGCCAATCGGTATCCGCCAATTCCCGCCCGCGCGGGTTCAGATCACGCCGGATGGCCTCGGGCAGGTCAGTGCCGGTGTGGGGCAGGCCGAGCACGATGGGGCTGTCGCCGCGGGTGATCTCGACGGGGGTGATCTCAGCGGGGCTCATGTGGAAAGGCCCGGCATCTCGCAGGCGGCGGCGCGGGTGATCTCACCGCGCGCTACCATCCGTGCCGCGCGCTCCAGATCGGGGGCGAGGTAGCGGTCCTCCTCCAGCGTGGCGACCTCTTCGCGGACCCGCGCGACCACCCGCTGCAACGTCTCGCTGGTGGCCAGCGGCGCGCGGAAGTCGATGCCCTGCGCAGCGCAGAGCAGTTCCACCCCAAGGATGCGGTTCAGGTTCTTGACCATCTGCCCCAGCCGTCGCGCGCCATGGGCGGCCATGCTGACGTGATCTTCTTGGTTGGCCGAGGTCGGCGTGCTGTCGGTGACGCAGGGGTTGGCGAGATGTTTGTTCTCGCTCATCAGGGCGGCGGTGGTGACTTCGGCGATCATATAGCCGCTGTTGAGGCCGGGGGTCGGCGTCAGGAAGGGCGGCAGGTTGAAGCTGAGCACCGGGTCCACGATCAGCGCCACCCGGCGCTGCGCGATGGCGCCGATCTCGGCCACGGCCAGCGCGATCATATCGGCGGCGAAACCCACCGGCTCGGCATGGAAATTCCCGCCCGAGACGATGAGGTCCGCCCCCGTCAGCACCAGCGGGTTGTCGGTGGCGGCATTGGCTTCGACCTCCAGCGTGGCGGCGGCCATGCGCAGCACGTCCATCGCGGCCCCGGTCACCTGCGGCTGGCAGCGGATGCAATAGGGGTCTTGGACGCGGGCATCATTCGCCACATGGCTTTCGCGTATTTCCGAACCTGCAAGCAGGGCGCGCATGGTCTCGCCCGCCTCGATCTGGCCGCGATGGCCGCGCAGAGCGTGGATCTCGGGCTGTAACGGCGCGGTGGAGCCCATGATTGCATCGGTCGATAGGGCCGAGATCACCAGCGCCGAGTTCGCGGCCTGCCATCCGTCGAACAGCCCCGCCAGCGCGAAGGCGGTGGAGAATTGCGTGCCATTGATCAGCGCCAGCCCTTCCTTGGGGCCGAACTCAAGCGGGGTGAGGCCCGCGGCGGTAAGTGCCGCGCCGCCGGGCATCACCCGGCCCTCGAACTCCGCCTCGCCATGGCCCATCATCACGGCGGCCATATGCGCCAAGGGGGCCAGATCGCCCGAGGCGCCGACCGAGCCTTGCGCCGGGATCACCGGGGTCACGCCCCGCTCAAGCATGGCTTCGATCAGGTCCACGACCGCCAGCCGCACGCCCGAGGCCCCGCGCCCGAGGCTCAGCAGTTTCAGCGCCATCAGCAGCCGCGCATGGCCGCGCGGGATCGCGGGGCCGACCCCGCAGCAATGCGACAGGATCAGGTTGCGTTGCAGCGCCGCCGTATCCTCTGCCGCGATCTTGACCGAGGCGAGCTTTCCGAAACCGGTGTTCACGCCGTAAACGGCATCTTCGCCCGCCACGGCCCGAGCGATGCGGGCATGGGCCAGCTCAATCGCGGGACGGCAGGCGGGGTCGAGCCGCACCGATGCCTCTTCGCGGTAGATGCGGACCAGATCGTCCAAAGTGGCCGCGCCGGGGGTGAGGGTCAGGGTGGTCACGATTGGCCTCCGAAAATGCGGGAATGAAGCGGGTTGAAGCCGATGCGATAGGCAAGCTCGGCCGGGTGTTTGATGTCCCAAACAGCGAGGTCGGCGCGCAGGCCGGGGCGGATCATGCCGCAATCCGCCAGCCCGAGCGCGTGAGCCGCGTGCTGCGTGGCGCCGCGCAGCGCCTCTTCTGGCGTCAGGCGGAACAGGGTGCAGCCCATGTTGAGCGCGAGCAGCAGCGAGTTCAGTGGCGAGGAACCGGGGTTGATATCCGTCGCCAGCGCCATCGGCACGCCATGGCGGCGCAGCAGGTCGATGGGCGGCGCTTGGGTCTCGCGCAAGGTATAGAAGGCACCGGGCAGCAGAACGGCGACGCTGCCCGCCTCGGCCATCGCGATCACGCCGCTCTCATCCAAATATTCGATATGATCCGCCGAGAGCGCGCCATAGGAGGCCGCGAGCCGCGCGCCGCCCAAGTTCGACAATTGCTCGGCATGGAGTTTCACCGGCAGGCCCAATTCCCGCGCCACGTCGAATACACGCGCGATCTGGGCGGGCTGAAAGGCGATGCCCTCACAGAACCCGTCGACCGCATCGACCAGCCCTTCGGCATGAGCCGCACGCAGGGCGGGGAGGCAAACATCGTCGATATAGGCATCCGCGCGGCCTGCGTATTCGGCAGGCACCGCATGGGCGCCGAGGAAGGTGGTGGAGACGCGGATCGGGCGCTGCTGGCCAATGGCGCGGGCGGTGCGCAGCATGCGCAGCTCGGTCTCGATATCCAGACCATAGCCGGATTTGACTTCGATGGCCGTGACCCCTTCGGCGATCAGCACGTCGACGCGGCGCAGGGCATCGGCCAGCAACTCTGCCTCATCGGCGGCGCGGGTAGCGGTGACGGTTGAGACGATGCCGCCCCCGGCGCGGGCGATTTCCTCATAGCTGGCGCCCTCCAGCCGCATCTCGAACTCCCGCGCGCGGTCGCCGCCGTGCACGATATGGGTGTGGCAATCGATCAGCCCGGGGGTGACAAGCCGCTGGCCCAGCGATTCGGCGGGCAGGTCGCGGTAGCCTTGCGGCAGATCACCGCGCGGGCCGACCCATGCGATCTGGCCCTCGGCAATCGCGATCGCCGCATCTTCGATCAAACCATAGGGCTGTGGGCCATCCATCGTCGCCGCCGTGAGGTCGACCAAGACCCGATCCTGCGCTGTCATCCTATCGCCTCCTCCGAAGGTTTCGCTTTTCTACATCGGTTTTATTTGCTATATGTCTATACATAAAGAAGCAAAGGGCCGTCAAATGATTTTCGCTACACATGCAAAACTGCCGCAGGGATGGGTGCGCGACGTTCGGATCACGGTTATCGATGGGCGGGTGACGCAGGTGGAGACCGGGCAGGCACCGCAGGCCGATGACACCCGTGTCGACACCCTGCTGCCCGCGCTGGCCAATCTCCACAGCCACAGCTTCCAACGCGCCATGGCCGGGATGACCGAGACGCGCTTGGCCGGGAAAGACAGTTTCTGGACATGGCGCGATTTGATGTATCGCTTCACCGCCCATCTGACGCCCGCGCATATCGAAGCCATCGCGGCCTTCGTCTTCCTACAGATGCAAGAGGCCGGTTTCGCCAGCGTGGGAGAGTTTCACTACCTCCACCACCAGCCCGATGGCACGCCCTATGATGATCTGGGGGAGCTATCGGCCCGGATCGCGGCGGCGGCGGCGCAGACGGGGATCGGGCTGACCCATCTGCCGGTGCTCTATACCTATGGCGGTGCGGGGCAGCAGCCCTTGCAGGCGGGGCAGGCGCGTTTTGGCAATGGGGTGGCGCGCTTCGGCGCACTGGTTGAGCAAGCGCAGCGGGCGGTGCGGGACCTGCCCCCCGATTGCCGCGTCGGCATCGCGCCCCATTCGCTGCGCGCCACCGCTCCGGAGGAATTGGCCGAGGTGCTGGCCGCCCATCCCGATGTGCCGGTCCATATCCACATCGCCGAACAGCCCAAAGAGGTCGCGGATATCTCCGCTTGGCTTGGCGCGCGTCCGGTCGACTGGTTGCTGGCCAATGCCGATGTGGCGGAGAACTGGTGCCTGATCCACGCGACCCATATGACTGGTGCGGAGACCACCGCCATGGCCCGCTCCGGCGCGGTGGCGGGGCTTTGCCCGGTGACGGAGGCGAACTTGGGCGACGGGCCGTTCAATGGGCCGCGCTACCTCGCCGCCGGAGGGCGGTTTGGCGTCGGGTCGGATTCCAACGTGCTGATTTCATTGACCGAGGAGTTGCGGACTTTAGAATATTCGCAACGTCTGCGGGATTTGGCGCGCAATGTGATGGTGGCGGGCGAAGGTTCGGTCGGGGCGGCGCTTTACACGGGCGCGGCGCGTGGCGGGGCGCAGGCGCTTGGCCGGGGCCGGGGCGAGATTGCCGTGGGCGAGTGGGCCGATCTTGTGGCGATCGACAGCCAAGACCCGGCGCTCTGCGCGCTGCGGCCTGACCAATTGCTCGACGGTCTGGCCTTTGCCGCCAAGGATCGGGTGGTGACCGATCTGTGGTCGGCGGGCCGCCATGCGGTGACGGGCGGGCGGCACCGGCAGCGGGATCGGATTGTGGCGGGTTACCGTCGCGCCATGGCAGAGGTGATGGCGCTTTTGTGAAACCTTCCCTTTTCGGGAACTTTGGCGCGGCCTGCCGGGTTGGCCCGGTAACGAGGACCGCGCGAAGTGCTGCGCGGCACAGCCCGAAGACAGTGAAAGGGAGCGGATCATGAGTCCACCAGACACGAACCTCAAAAAACAGGAAAGCCGTCACAAATGGCCCCTGATCGGCATGGCGCTTGTGGTAATCTTTGGCGTCGGGATCATCGTCTATTGGACGGGCGAGGAAGTCGCCACCGCGCCCGAGACGGAAGAAGAAGTGATCGTCGACGAGGAAAACGTCATCGAGGGCGACGATGAAGCATCGGTGCCGATTGCCCCTGATTGATCCAAACGGACAGCACCAAATACAAAACCCGGAAGCCTCGGCTTTCGGGTTTTGTTGTTTGACCTTGGCCGCGCGGGCGGGCCATCTTGCATCGGTATCGAGGGCAGCGGGGCAGGCACATGTGGTATTTGGTAGGGGACATCGGCGGCACCAATCTGCGCCTCGCAGCGGTGGACCCGGCGGGGGCGGTGGTAGAACGCCGCACCCACCCCACCGACGGGCTGACCACTTTGCCCGACGCTTGTGCGGCGTTTTGCACCGAGGTGGGCCGCCCGCCCGAAGGGGTCGCCATGGCGGTGGCTGGGGTGGTTGTCGACGGGCTGGTGCGGATGACCAATGCGGCGCGCAGCATCTCGCGGGATGATCTGGCACGGGCCTGCGGTTTGGACCCCGCCAAGGTGCTGCTGCTTAATGATTTCGAGGCGGCGGCTTGGTCCTTGGCCACGCTGGATACTGAGAAAGTGACCTATCTTCAGGGCGGGCCCGACCCGCAACCGGGGGCGCGGGTGATCATCGGTCCGGGGACGGGCCTTGGCGTTGGGTCTCTGGTCTGGCAGGGCGCGCGGCCAACGGCGGTGCCGGGCGAAGGCGGGCATCTGCGGCTCACCCCCCACAGCGCCGAGGAAGTGGCCTATTTCGAAGCCCTGATCGCGCTTTGGCCCGAGGTGCAGATGGGCGCGGCGCTGGCGGTCGAGGCCGAGGCGATCCTGTCGGGCACCGGCATGCCCTATTGGTATCGTGCCATCGCCTCCGCACGGGGCGAGGCGGCGCATTCGGAGGGGGCGGCGGCGATTTTCGCGGCGGCTAGGGCTGGGGAGGACGCGAGTGCCTGTCGCGCAGTTGCATTGATGGTGCAGTATCTTGGCGGGGTCGCGGGGGATCTGGGCTTGGTCATGGGCGCGCGCGGCGGGGTCTTCATCACGGGGGGCGTGGCGCAGCAGAACCCGTGGATGCTGGATGACAGCTTCCTCGCCGCCTTCAACGCAGGGGGGCGGCACAGCAAATGGCGCGCGGCGATGCCCTTGGGCCTGTGCAGCGACCCCGACTTTGGCCTGCTGGGCGCGCGCAACTGCCTGTTTGTTCAGCATGAACGCCCCCTGCCGGATTGACAGCAGGCAACGGGCCGCCATGATCGCCGCAGCAGTCGGAGTGCCCTATGCCAAACCTCAATGACCCGAAACGCCAGTTCTTGGCCGAACTGTTCGACACCGCCGTCGCCGCCGCCGATCCGCATTTGATCCTGAAAGACCGGCTGCCGCCGCCGCCCAAAGGGCGCACGGTGGTGATCGGTGCGGGCAAGGGGGCGGCGCAGTTGGCGCAAGCGTTCGAGGCCATCTGGCCGCACCCCTATGATGGTGTCGTGGTCACCCGCTACGGATATGGCGCGCCTTGTCAGCGGATTAAGGTGATGGAGGCCGCCCATCCGGTGCCCGATCAGGCCGGGATCGAGGCTGCCCGCGCCTTGCAGGATGCGGTGCAAGGTTTGGGGCCGGAGGATCAGGTGATCGCGCTGGTCTGCGGCGGCGGCTCATCGCTTTTGCCCGCCCCGCCCGAGGGGCTGACGTTGGAGGATTTGCAGGCCTTGAACGCGGCGCTCTTGGCCTCGGGCGCGCCGATCTCGGTCATGAACGACATCCGCAAACAGTTCAGCACGGTCAACGGCGGGCGTCTGGCAGAACTGGCCTATCCGGCGCAGGTGGTGAGCTTTGTCGTCTCGGACGTGCCGGGGGATGATCCGGGGGCCGTGGCCTCTGGCCCCACGGTGCCGGGGCGGCGGACTGCGGCGGCGGTGTTGGAGGAGGTGGCCGCGCGGGGGTTGGAGCTGCCGGAGCGCTGCATGACGTTTCTGGAAAAGGCCGCCGCGCAACCGTTGCAGGACGCGCCAAGCACGACGCAGACCCATGTCATCGCCTCTGCCGGTCTGTCGCTTGCCGCCGCGGCCAAGGCCGCGCAGGCGCGGGGGGTGAACGCGTGGATACTGTCGGACGCGATTGAGGGCGAGGCGCGGGAGGTGGCGCTGGTCCATGCGGCCCTTGCCCGACAGGCGCAGGAAAGCGGTTTTCCCCATCCTGCACCGCTGGTGCTGCTCTCGGGTGGGGAGACGACGGTCACCCTGCGCCACGAGGGGCGCGGCGGACGCAACAGTGAGTTTGCGCTGTCCCTTGCGCTGGCGCTCGAAGGGCGGGAGGGGATCACCGCTTTGGCCGCAGATACCGACGGGATTGACGGGTCAGAGGATAACGCGGGCGCCTTCGTCGAGGCGGGCACAGCGGCTACGATGCGCGCGGCGGCTGTGGACCCGCGCGGCGCCTTGCAGCGCAACGATGCTTACGGCGCGTTCAAGGCGATTGACGCCCTGTTTCACACCGGCCCCACCGGGACCAATGTGAATGATTTTCGCGCCCTTTTGATCGGCGATCTGCCGTAGTGTCCGCCCGCCTCAGGGCCGATCTAGGAGCGGTCGAAGACGATCACATTGCGCCGCGCGGCGCCGGTCTTGGTGTCGGCAATCGCCTCGTTGATCTGATCCAGCTGCCAGCGGCCAGAGATCAGACTGTCGAGTTGCAGGCGGCCCTGAAGATAGAGGTCGACCATCCACGGAATGTCGCGCTGGATCACCACATCGCCCATTTTGGAGCCGACCATGCCTTGCCCCAGGGCGGCGAGGACCACCGGTTCATAGCTGGCCTCGGCCCCGCTGTGGGGCATGCCGACCATGATCACCCGGCCCCCGGCGGCGAGGTAGCGCGGCGCGGTTTCATAGGCGGGGATCGCGCCCACGGTGACGATCACGGCATCCGCCCCGCGCCCCATGGCCTTGAAGGCCGCGCGCCACGGTTTCGCCTCGGTCGCGAGCACAGTGTCGGTCGCGCCGAATTCGCGGGCGATGGCGAGTTTGTCTTCGGTCATGTCGACCGCCACGATCCGCCGAGCGCCCGCGATGCGCGCCCCTTGAATCGCGTTGAGGCCGACCCCGCCCGCGCCGATCACCACCACATCCTGACCCGCGCGCAGGCCCGCTGCGTTGACCACGGCGCCGACACCGGTGATGACGCCGCAGGCGATCAGGCAGGCGGCGTCTTTGGGAATGTCATGCGAGATTTTCACCACCTGCGACCGGTCTACGACGACCTTCTCGGCGAAACCGCCGGTGTTCATCGCCTGAACGAGCGGTGCGCCCTCGGCCGTTTGCAGCGGCCCTTCGGGCGCTTGCGGGGTTTCGCAGATCGTCGGCTGGCCCGAGGCGCAGTTGGGGCAGCTGCCACAGGCGCGGATCAGGGTGACGATCACGCTGTCGCCCTCGGCCAGACCCTGCACATTCGGCCCCACGGCGCTGACGCGGCCTGCCGCCTCATGGCCATAGACGGCAGGCAGTGTGCCGCCCCAGCCACCTTCGGCAAACAGGATGTCGGAATGGCAGATCGCCACGGCATCCAAGGTCACTTCGACCTCGCCCGTTTGCGGTGCGCTGATGCGGATGTCTTCGACACTCAGCGGTGTGTCAAAGGCATGGCAGACGGCGGCTTTGATGGTTTGCAATGGCCTGTCCCTTTCACTTGGTTTTCGCCAGCCTGACGCGGTTGGGCCGGTGGTGCAAGGCGGGGAATGGGCCTAATGCGGCGAAGTGTCGTTTTGTGACGTAGGGGTAGGGGGGCTGGCAAAGATCACCAGCCCGCCGAGGGTCAGCAAAAGCGCCAGCAGGAAGGGCGCACCGGGAAGGTAGATCGCGGCTTCGGGGGCCGTGAAATAGGCGAAGACTGCGGTCATCGTCAGCGGCGAGATGATCATCGCCAGCGCGGTGGAGGAACTGAGCGCGCCGTGCAACTCCCCTTGGGCGTCGGCGCTGACGCGGGCTGACATGATGCCTTGAAGCGCGGGCGGGATCACCCCCGCAAGCGCGGCGAGCGGGGTCATGATCAGCGCCCAAGTGCCCGAGGTCAGCACGGTCAGCGCGGCAAAGGCGGCAAGGGCAAAGACATGGCCTAGAATCACCGTGGCGCGCGCGCCCAAGCGGCGGATCACCGGGCCGATCAAGGCGCCTTGGACAAGCGCCATCAGCACGCCGAAAAGGCCCAATGACAGGCCGATCATCGTCGGCGACCAGCCAAAACGCTCGACCCCGAAATAGGCCCAGACCGCCGGATAGGCGGCAAAGCCCACATGGTAGATGAAATAGACCGCGAGCAGCCTGCCAACCTCGGGCAGGCGGCCAAGGGCGCGCAGCGCGCCCAGCGGATTGGCCCGCCGCCAGTCGAAGGCGCGGCGTTGCGTCGTGGGCAGGGTTTCGCGCAGCACGGCCCAGCCAAGCGCCGCATTGCCCGCCGCCAGCACCGCCGCCGCCCAGAAGGGCGCGCGGGTGCCATATTCGCCCAAGACGCCGCCCATGAGCGGCCCCAGAACAAAGCCCGCGCCAAAGGCCGCGCCGATCAGCCCGAAACGCGCCGCGCGGTCCTGCGCCGGAGAGATATCGGCCATATAGGCCGAGGCCGTGGCATGGGTCGCCGCCGTGATGCCCCCCACGAGCCGCCCGATCAGCAGCAGCCAAATGCTGCCCGCGAGTGCCATCACGCCATAGTCCAGCGTCATCACGATCAGCGCCAGCAGCAGGACCGGGCGGCGGCCAAAACGGTCGGAGAGCCCCCCCAGCACCGGGCCGAAGAGGAATTGCATCGCGGCAAAGCCCGTGGCCAGCACGCCGCCCCAAAGGGCTGCATCGCTCAGCCCGCCGCCGCGCACTTCGCGGATCAGGTCGGGCATGACGGGCAGGATCAGGCCGACGCCCATGGCATCGATCATCACCGTCACAAGGATAAAGATCAGTGGCAGCGGCATTCGGTCAGATGTGGTCCGCGCAGGGGCCAAAGGCAAGGGCGGACGATAGGGCGCGAATGCGGCGCGCGTGGCATGCGCATGGCCCGCCCGCCGCCCGAGACACCTGCGGCCACGATCAGCCCTGCGCCTTCGGGATATGCCCGACGCTGGCGAGGAAATCGTTCAGCGTTTCGGCGTATTCCTGCGGCTGCTCGACACAGGGCAGATGGCCTGCGCGGCGGATCAGTTTGAACTTCGAGGCGGGGATCAGGCCCATCAATTCGCGCACCAGATCGGGCGGGGTGGAGCCGTCTTCGGACCCCGCGATGCCAAGCGCGGGCAGGCGCAGGCCGGAGGTCGGGGTCATGAAATCGCTATGCGAGATCGCCGCCGAACAGCCCGCATAGCCCGCGTCGGGCTGCCGCGTTAGCATGTTGCGCCAGAGCGCCAGTTCCGAGGTGGCGCGGAACCCGGTCGAGAACCAACGCTCCATCACCGCGTCGGCAAGGCTTTCGATACCGCCTTTTTCGACGTCCGCGATCCGCGCATCCCAAATGTCGCGGTTGCCGATCTTGGTCGCCGTATTGCTCAGCACCAGCGCGCGGATCATGTCGAGCCGTTTGACTGCGAGGCCCTGCGCGATCATCCCGCCGATTGACAGGCCGACAAAGACGCAGTTGCGCACCTGAAGGTGGTCGAGCAGGCGTTCGGTGTCGGTGATGAGCGACCCCATAGAATAAGGCGCGGGCGGGCAGGACGACAGGCCGTGGCCGCGTTTGTCAAAGCGGATGATGCGCAGACCGGGCACGAGCAGCGGCAGGATCGGGTCCCACAGGCGCATGTCGGTGCCGAGCGAATTGGCGAAGACCACGGGCGCGCCGTCTTCGGGGCCGTCGACGCGGTAGTGCAGCTGCACCTCGCCGGTGTCGAAAATCTGCATGGGGGTCTCCTTTGGGCGGCGTTGAGGGTGCAGCATATCGTGCGAACGCGGGAGGTCAAAGTGCAGGGCTTCAGCTAAGGACCGCCCGGCCGTAGGCCGGGCAGCGCCGACCCGCCCCCCTGGGGCGGCGCTTTCAGCACCACCCCGCGGGTCGGCGCTGCCCTAATCGTTACCCCAGCGTCTGCAGCGCGCGGGCAAACATATCCGCGTCAACGTTCCCGCCGGAGATGGTGACGATCACATCGTCCCCGTCAATCTCTCCGCCCCGGAACAACGCCGCGGCAAGCGCCACGGCACCGCCCGGCTCAGCCACAACCTTCAACCGGTTGAACGCATGACCCATCGCCTGCAACGCCTCCTCATCACTCACCACCAGTCCCGGCCCTACAAGCCGCTGCATGATCGGGAAGGTCAGCTCCCCCGGCGCGGGGGTCACGATGGCGTCGCAGATCGAGCCGAGCGCCTTCGCATTCCGCTCGATCTGGCCGGAAACCAGCGAGCGGGCGGCATCGTCGAAGCCTTCCGGTTCCGCCGGGCGCACGCGGAACCCCGGCGCCTCGGCCTCCAGCGCCAGCGCGATGCCAGAGGTCAGGCCACCGCCGCCGCAGCAGACGATCACCTCGGCCGCTTCGATCCCGGCCTCGGCGGCCTGCTGTGCGATTTCCAGCCCCGTGGTGCCTTGGCCCGCGATCACCTGCGGCTCGTCATAGGGCTTGATCAGCGTGAGCCCGCGTTCCTCAGCCAAGACGGCACCGATCTCCTCGCGGCTCTCATTCGCGCGGTCATAGAGCACCACCTCGGCGCCATAGGCGCGGGTGTTGGCGATCTTCAGCCGCGGGCTGTCCTCGGGCATGACGATCACGGCAGGCGCGCCGTGCATCTTGGCCGCCAGGGCCACGCCTTGGGCATGGTTGCCGCTGGAATAGGCGATGACGCCCTTGGCGCGCTGCGCGCTTGGCAGGGCCGAAAGGGCCGACCACGCGCCACGAAACTTGAAGCTGCCGGTATGCTGCAAACACTCGGGTTTGACCCAGACCCGGCGGCCCGCGATCTCGTCCAGAAACGGGGAGTTCAAGAGCGGCGTGCGCCGCACATGGCCCTTGGCGCGGTCGGCGGCGGCGCGGATCATGTCGATGTTCATTTGATTTGTCCTATCCATTCGTGCAGCGCGGCAAGCGCTTGGGGTTCGTCGAGAAAGGGCACATGGCCGCGATCCGGCACTTCGGCCACAATCATATCGGGGCGGCGGGCCTGCATTTGCATCAGCGTCTCGCGGCTGAACAAGGTGGAATTGGCCCCGCGGATCGTGACCAGCGGCAACCCTTGCAGCGCATCGAAGAATGGCCACAGGTCAACAGCTTGCTGGCCTGCGGCGGCCACGGCATCGCGCAGATGCGGATCATAGGTGATTTTCAGCCCGTCTTCGGTCGCCCTGTAATGGCGTTTGACCTCCTCAAGCCAGCGGCTTTCGGGCACGCCGTGAAACTCGGGAAAGGCGCGGGCCATGGCGGCGGCGGCTTCTTCATAGGTTTTGGCGGCGGGGTTACGACCGAGATAGCCCATGATGAATTCAACGCCCTTGGGGTCAAGCTCGGGGCCCACGTCATTCAGCGCCACGCCCAAAAGGTGATCATGAGCGACCATCGCCAGCGCCATGGCATTCAGCCCGCCACGCGAGGTGCCGATGAGGGCGACCTGTTCCAGCCCCAGATTCGCCAGCAATTCCAACACGTCGCGGCATTCCACCGAGAGCGTGTAGTTCCGCCAATTCGAGTCGAAATCCGAGCGGCCCCGCCCGCGGTAGTCCATGCGGATCAGCCGGTGATCAGCCAAATGCGGGGCGAGGTAGTCGAAATCCGCGCCGGTGCGGGTGAGACCGGCAAGGCAAAGGATCGGCAAGCCACTGCCCTCATCCGTGTAATGCAGCGACAGCCCGTCGGAGGTGGTGAAACGCGGCATCAGAGCCCCGCCAATGCGGGAATGCCGCTGAGATCGCGCAACTGATGCGCGGGTTTCCACGGCAGCCGGTCCACCGGATCGCCGCCCCGGTTTACCCATGCGGTGGTGAACCCATAGCCCGTCGCCGCTGCCGCGTCCCAGCCGTTGGAGGACACGAACAGCACCTCGTCCTTGGCGCAGCCGAAGTGTTCTCCGACAAGGTCATAAACCGACGCATGCGGTTTGAAGACGCCGACGCTTTCGACCGAAAGCGAGACATCCAAAAGATCACCGATTCCCGCCGATTGCACCGCCCCGTCCAGCATCGCCGGGGCGCCGTTGGAGAGGATCGCGGTGTTCAGGCCCCCGTCTTTCAGCGCGCGCAGCATGGCGGGCACCTCGTCATAGGCGCGAAGCTTCCAGTAAAGCGCCAGCAGGCGCGCACGCAGGGCGGGGTCATTGGCGAGGTTCATCTTCTCCAGCGTCCAATCCAGCCCCTCTTGGGTGACTTGCCAGAAATCGTCATGCGCCCCGGTCACGGCCCGCAGCCATGAATACTGCAACTGCTTGAGACGCCAGTGTTCTGCCAGTTCCGGCCAAGTCTCGGCGATGGCGGCAAAAGCGGGTTCGGCTGCGGCCTCACGGGCGGCGGCGGCCACGTCGAAGAGGGTTCCATAGGCGTCGAAAACGCAGGTGGTGATGGGCATCTGACAGGCTTTCCCTTTCCGTGTCGCGGCAGAGTGGCACGCAGGCGCGGCGGCGAAAAGGGGCGAATTCCGCGATCGACCCGGACGGGGGGTTTACTCTCGGGGTCACAATCTTCATGCTGTCGCGGAATTTGGAGCACCCGCGCAGATACGCGGCCTCCTCCCTTTTTCCCCCTACAGATTGGAGACACCCGATGGCTGAGGTCAAATCCGGCGACACAGTACAGATTCACTATACCGGCACGTTGAAAGACGGCACCACATTCGACAGCTCCGAGGGCCGTGACCCGCTTGAGTTCGTCGTGGGTTCGGGCCAAATCATCCCCGGTCTCGACAGCGCGCTGCCCGGCATGACCGAGGGCGACAAGAAGGTCGTTCAAGTGCCCAGCGAAGAGGCCTATGGCCCCGTGAACCCCGAGATGCGTCAGGCTGTGCCGCGCGAGGGCATCCCGGCGGACATCCCGCTCGATCCCGGCACGCAGCTGCAGATGCAGACCCCCGAGGGTCAGGCGCTGCCGGTGACCGTGGTTGAGGTTGACGAGACCACCGTGACGCTCGACGCCAACCACCCGCTGGCGGGCAAGGACCTGCAGTTCGACATCGAACTGGTCAAGATCGCTTCGGCGGCCTGATATCGGTGGCCGGGGGGCTTCCCCCCGGCACGCCCCAAAGACGTCTCCAGCGTCTTTTCCCCTCGCACGCCCGCGCATTGGCGCTTATGCAGGGGCCATGGATACCCCAGATACATTCGAGATTTTCCTTGTCTGCCCGCCCGGGCTTGAGGATTTGCTCTGCGCCGAAGCGCAGGAAAAAGGTTTTGCAGCAGCGCAGGCCCAGCCCGGTGGCGTGAGCGTGCAGGGCGGCTGGCCCGAGGTCTGGCGCGCCAATCTGGAGCTGCGCGGCGCCGCACGGGTGCTGGCGCGGATCGGCGGTTTCATGGCCTTCCATCTGGCGCAGTTGGACAAACGCTGTCGTAAATTTCCCTTTACCGATGTGCTGCGCACCGATGTGCCGGTGAAGGTGCAGGTGACGACGAAGGCATCCAAGATTTACCACGCCGGGGCGGCGCAGCAGCGGGTCGAAACGGCGCTGCGCGAAAGCCATGGCATCACGGTGGATGCCGAGGCGGCGCTGGTGCTGAAGGTCCGCATCCACGACAATCAGGTGACCTTCAGCCTCGATACCTCCGGCGAGGCGCTGCACAAGCGCGGCCACAAGGAGGCCGTGGGCAAGGCGCCAATGCGCGAGAACATGGCGGCACTGATGCTGCGGTCCTGCGGCTATGCGCCCGGCGAGCCGGTGGTCGACCCGATGTGCGGCTCGGGCACATTCCTGATCGAGGCCGCCGAGATCGCGGCGGGGCTGAAGCCCGGGCGCTCGCGGCGCTTCGCCTTCGAGGATTTGGCGAGTTTCGATGCCGGGGCGTGGGAAGAGATGCGCGCTGCGGGGGCGGAGGCCGAGCCTGCTGTGCGGTTCCACGGATCCGACCGGGACGCGGGCGCGATCCGCATAAGCACGGCCAATGCCGACCGGGCCGGAGTAGGGGGCTGGTGTGATTTTGCCTGCCATGGGGCAGGGGAGGTGCAGCCGCCCGAAGGCCCGCCCGGGCTGGTGATCGTGAACCCGCCCTACGGAGGGCGGATCGGGAACAAGAAGTTGCTTTATCCGCTCTACGGGACGCTGGGCGAGACGCTGAAGGCGCGGTTCCGCGGCTGGCGCGTGGGGCTGGTGACCTCGGAGCCGCCGCTTGCGAAGGCGACCGGGCTGCCGTGGAAAGGGCAGGGGCCGGCGATTGCGCATGGCGGGATGAAAGTGTGGCTCTGGCAGACAGAGGCGCTGCGGTAGCGACGGAGGGCCATCGCCTGCCCGTGGGGTGGCGATCCTGACGGTGATCCGTCCCACTTTATGGTGCAGCGTGAGTGCGCCCTCACGAAGGCGCGCCAAGCCTCACCAAATCGCCTCCCCGCCGGGACGGGCAGGCGATGGCCCGGCGCCTGCGGCTTGATTCCGGGCCGTGCCAGTCAAAGACCGCTCTTAAAGATGCTCCGCCTGCGGCATCCCCAGCACGTGGAAGCCGCCATCCACACGGACGATCTCGCCGGTCGTGCAGGCGCCTGCGTCGGATGCCAGATAGACCGCCGTGCCGCCCACAGCCTCGAGCGTCGCATTGGACCGCAGCGGCGCGTTCTGATCCGTGTGCTTGTATGTCTTGCGCGCCCCACCAATCGCGGCCCCCGCCAGCGTCTTCATCGGACCCGGCGAGATCGCGTTCACGCGGATGCCTTCCGGCCCCAGATCATTGGCCAGATAGCGCGTCGCACTTTCCAGCGCCGCCTTGGCCACGCCCATCACGTTGTAATTCGGCGTCACCCGGTTCGAGCCCATGTAGGTCAGCGTCATCAGCGTGCCACCGTTCTCCTTCATCAGCGGATGCGCGCGGCGCGCCACGTCGATGAAGGAATAGGCCGAGATATCCATGGAGTTTTTGAAGTTCGCCCGGCTGGTGTTCAAAAACCGCCCCGTCAGTTCGGATTTGTCCGAAAAGGCAATGGCATGGACGACGAAGTCGATGGTCGGCCAACGCGCGCCCAGCTCCTCGAAGGCGCGGTCGAGCGAGGCGTCGTCGGTCACGTCGACATCGACCATGAAGTCAGAGCCGACGCTCTGCGCCAGCGGCTCCAGCCGCTTGCCAAAGGCTTCGCCTTGATAGGTAAAGGCCAGTTCCGCCCCGGCCTCGGCCATCGCCTTGGCGATGCCCCAGGCGATGGAGCGTTCATTGGCCACACCCATGACGAGGCCGCGTTTTCCTGCAAGCAATCCAGACATGCCCAGCCCTCAGCCTTGGTACTTCGACAGGATCATCGACCCGTTGGTGCCGCCGAACCCGAAGGAGTTCGTCATCACCGAGTCGAGGCCCGCGTTGTCGACCCGCTCCAAAGCGATCTCGGAGGGATCGAGCGCGGGGTCGAGGTTTTGCACGTTGATCGACTTGGCGATGAAATCGTTGTCGAGCATCAAGAGCGAGAAGATCGCCTCCAGCGCGCCGGCAGCGCCCTGTGCGTGGCCGGTCATCGACTTCGTCGAGCTTACGGGCGGGGTGTTGCCTTGACCGAAGACGCGGCGCACGGCCTCGATCTCGCCCACGTCGCCCACCGGGGTCGAGGTGCCATGGGCGTTGATGTAGCCCACCTTGCGGCCCTCGGGCAGGGTCTCCAGCGCCAGACGCATGGCGCGCTCGCCGCCCTCGCCGGAGGGGGCAACCATGTCGTGGCCGTCGCTGGTGGCGGCATAGCCGGTCACCTCGGCGTAGATTTTCGCACCGCGCGCCAGCGCGTGGTCGAGGTCTTCGAGCACCAGCATACCGCCGCCGCCGGAGATCACGAAACCGTCGCGGTCGGCGTCGAAGGCGCGGCTCGCCGTTTCGGGCGCGTCGTTGTATTTTGACGACATCGCGCCCATCGCGTCGAAGAGGCAGCTGAGCGTCCAGTCCAACTCCTCACCACCACCGGCGAACATCACGTCTTGCTTGCCCAGCATGATCTGCTCGGCCGCGTTGCCGATGCAATGCAGCGAGGTAGAACAGGCCGAGGTGATCGAATAGTTGATGCCTTTGATCTTGAAGGCGGTCGAGAGGTTCGCGCTCACGGTCGATGACATGCATTTCGGCACCGCGAATGGCCCGATGCGCTTGGTCGCGCCGGTGTCTTTCACGATGTTATGCGCGGCGAACATGGCCGAGGTCGACGGCCCGCCGGAGCCTGCCACCAGACCGGTGCGCGGGTTGCTGATCTGAGCCTCGTCGAGGCCCGCATCCTTGATCGCCTGATCCATGGCGACATAGGCATAGCCCGCGCCCGGCCCCATGAAACGCAAGGTCCGCTTGTCGATGTGATCGGCCAGATTGATCTTGAGTGTCCCGGCCACGCGGCTGCGGAACCCGTGTTCGGCCATCTCCGGGCTGGCTTCGATCCCGGAGGTGCCGTTTTTGAGTGCTTCGAGCACTTCTTCGGCGTTATTTCCGATGGATGAGACAATCCCCAACCCTGTGACGACGACGCGGCGCATGCGCAGCACTCCTTTGTTTTGGCAGCCCCGGTGTATGCCAGCACGCCCATACGGCGCAAGCGGTTTGCCGATCCTCTGCGCGCGAAGGTCGCGGTCAAGGTTCTGTGATGGAACGGGGCAATGGCAGGCGGTGTTGGCTTCACGAGACATAAAGGAGATTAGAATGCCCGAGATCAACACGGTAAATCCCGCCACGGAAGAGGTGCTCGACACCTATAAAGTGATGTCCGAGGCCGAAGCGACCCAAGCGGTCGAGGCCACGCATGAAGCCTTTAAGGAATGGCGCAAGCTGACCCATGCCGAACGCGCGCCCTATCTGAAAAAGATCGCCGAGAAGCTGCGCGAGAATAAGGAAAGCCTGTCGGAACTGATGACCCGCGAGGTCGGCAAGCTCTACAAAGACGGGCTGACCGAGGTCGAACTCTGCGCGCAGATCTTTGAATATACCGCCGAGAACGGCCCCGACATGCTGAAGGATGAAGAGCGTAAACACGCCGGCGGCAAGAAGCGCGGTGTGGTGACCTATCAGCCCATCGGTGTGATCTATCAAATTCAGCCGTGGAACTTTCCCCTCTACCAGCCCGTGCGCGTGCTGGCCGCGAACCTGATGACCGGCAATGGCTGCGTCCTGAAACACGCGGAAATCTGCACCGGCAGCGGCTTGCGTTTGAAAGAGCTTTGCGAAGAAGCGGGCCTGCCCAAAGACCTGTTCAACGTCATCATCATCGACCACGATACCTCCGACAAGCTAATCGGCCATAAGCTGGTGCGCGGCGTGACCATGACCGGCTCTGACAGCGCGGGCAGCCATATCGGGTCTGAGGCCGCGAAACATCTCAAGAAATCCGTCCTCGAACTGGGTTCGAACGACGCCTACCTCGTGCTTGACGACGCCGATATCGAAACGGCGGTGAAATTCTCGACCATGGGGCGGCTTTATAACAACGGTCAGACCTGCGTGTCGGCCAAGCGTTTCATCGTGACCGAGAAGAATTACGACGCTTTCGTGAGCGCCTATGTCGATGCGATGAAGGCGATCCCGATGGGCGATCCGATGGACGAAGACACCAAGCTCGGGCCGCTGTCGAGCCAAGAGCAGTTCGAATCCGTTCGCGATCAGGTGAAAGAGAGTGTTGAGAAGGGCGCCAAGGTGCTCTGCGGTGGCGAAGTGCCCGACCGCACGGGTGCCTATTATCCCGCGACCGTTCTGGCCGAGATCAAGCCGGGCATGCCAGCCTATGACGATGAAATCTTTGGCCCCGTCGCCTCGGTCATCCGGGCGAAGGATGACGAAGACGCGATGCGCATTGCCAATGACAGCCGCTATGGTCTGGGCGGCGGCATCTTCTGCACGGATGAAGAGCACGCCCTGCGCCTTGCGCGGGATGAGTTCGACACCGGCATGGTGCGGATCAACAACTTTGGCGCCGCCGATCCGAATATGCCTTTCGGCGGGGTGAAAAATTCCGGCTACGGGCGCGAACATGGTGGCTTTGGCATGAAAGAGTTCGTGAATGCCAAGTCGATCTTCCTGCCGTCGTAAACGGCTAAGGGCGGGCAGCATGAGGCGCTGCTCGTCCGACTGACACCAAATTTCAAGAGGTTCCATATGACCATGAAAGTACTTGTCGCCGGTGCGACCGGCAAAACCGGGCGTCTGCTCGTCAGTGAATTGAAAGATCGCGGGGCCGAGCCCATCGCACTGGTGCGCGACGGTTCTGATACCTCTGTGCTGCCCGAGGGCACCGAAGAGCGGAAGGGCGATCTGACCAATCTGCAAGCGGGGGTGTGCGACGGTGTCGACGCCGTTGTTTTTGCCGCTGGTTCGGGCGGCAGCACGGGGCCGGAGATGACCGAAAAGGTCGACCGCGAAGGCGCGCAGCGTCTGGTCGATCTGGCCCGCGAGGCAGATGTCGACCGCTTCGTGATGCTGAGTTCGGTGGGCGCCGATAACCCGCCTGAGGATCATGAGATGACACATTACCTCAAGGCGAAACAGGCGGCGGATGAACATCTACAGGCCTCTGGCTTGACCCATTCGATCCTGCGGCCCGTGGCGCTGACCGATGACCCTAAGACCAATGCGGTCAATCTGGGCGAGGGGGTCGATCAAAAGGGCGAGGCGCATCGTGCCGATGTGGCAGCCGTGCTGGCCGAGGCCGCGGTTACCGGGCGCCATGACGGTAAGGTGCAGGAAATGCAGACGCTTTGAGCGACAATGCAAAAGGGGGCCGCGCGGCCCCCTTTTCATATCCGTAAAGTCGCAGCGCTTCAGCTCTCGCTAAGAGCGACTTTCATGTCTTTTACCTGATAGATCACCTCGCCATCGGCTTCGACGATGCCGTCGGCCACGCCCATGGTCAGGCGGCGGGTTTGGATCGCCTTGGTGAAATCAATCTTATAGGTCAGCATCTTGCGGTCCGGGCGTACCATGCCGGTGAGCTTCACCTCGCCCACGCCAAGCGCATAGCCGCGCCCCTGCCAGCCGCGCCAGCCGAGGTTGAAGCCGGTGAGCTGCCACAGACCGTCGAGGCCAAGGCAGCCGGGCATGATCGGATTGCCAGGGAAGTGGCATTCAAAGAACCACAGGTCCGGGGTGATATCGAACTCGGCGGTGATATGGCCCTTGCCATGGGCGCCGCCATCGGCCGAGACATCGGTGATCCGGTCCATCATGAGCATCGGCGGGGCGGGAAGCTGTGCGTTGCCGGGGCCAAAAAGTTCACCGCGGGCGCATTTCAGCAGATCTTCCTTGTCGAAACTCGTGGGGTAGTCGGCCATCCTGCGGCTCTCCTGCTGCTCTGTTATAACATCCGGCTCCGTTTAGCACCCCGCTGCGGCGTGCCGCAAGGGCGCGGCAGGGACGCTGCGACGATTGGTGCAAGGTTTTCAATTGAAAACCGGGGATTTCCTCCTTTATATGACCCTGAAAGGCAGGGAACTGATGTCCGCAGAGGTACAAGAGGTCGGAACGCGCTGGTTGGCTCAGGCCGGGCTGCGCCCCACGCGCCAACGTGTCACGCTGGCAAGTCTTCTGGTGGGCGATGGGCAAGACCGCCACGTCACCGCCGAAAGCCTGTTTGAGGCTGCGAAGGGGCAGGGCGAGGCAGTGTCGCTGGCCACGGTCTACAACACACTGCGGGCGTTCTGCGATGCCGGGCTGTTGCAGGAGGTGACAGTGGATGGCTCGAAAAGCTATTTCGACACCAACACCCACGATCACCCACATTTCTTTTGGGAAGATGACAGCAAGCTGACCGATGCGCCCTCGGAAGAGTTGGTGATCGCGCAGCTTCCCGACGCGCCCGAGGGGGCCGAGATTGCCTCGGTCGATGTGGTGATCCGGCTGCGCCGGAAGACCTGAACCAGCGGGGCAGGCCCCGCCGCCTGCGTGATCAGCCGCGTTTGCGCAACACTAGGAAGGTCATCATGCCCATGGGCGGCAGGGCGCGTTCGTCTTCGACCTCCAGCGCGTCTTGTTGCAGCACGGTTTCCATCTCGAAATCAGAATGCCAGCCGAGCGTATTTGCGAAGGGGGCCGAGACTTTTTCCAGAAAGCCCAGAACCCCCGTGGTGCGCATGAAATGGTTGGCGATGACCACCTGACCACCGGGTTTGAGCACGCGGGCGATTTCCTCCATCACCCGCTCGGGCTCGGGCACCACGGACAGCACATGCATCGCAGCAACCGTGTCGAAACTGGCATCGGGGAAGTCGAGGTCGCGCGCGTCCATCTGGCGCAGGTCAGCTACATGTTGCAGCCCTTCGCGGGTGACGCGCTGGCGGGCCTTGGCGAGCATCTCGTCGCTGAAATCAATGCCCGTGACGGAGAGGTGTGGCGCGTAGTGGGGCAGGGATAGGCCGGTGCCGACACCCACTTCGAGGACAGAGCCGCTGCCCTTGTTGATATGGGCCACGACATGACGGCGACCGCCACTGGTCAACGCGCCGAAGGTCTTGTCGTAGATCGGTGCCCAACGGGCATAGGATGTCTCGACCGCCTTGATGTCCATTTCAATTCCTTTTGGTTAAACTCGTTTTCCGTCCTCTCAAAAGCCCCCAGATCACCATGCCGATATAGGCCAAGCAGAGCACGACGAGCGTGGTCCAAGCGTAGGTGGCCAAGGCGGCGGCGAAAATTGCCACGCCCACCAGCAGGTATTTCACATGGCGTCGGGAGACTTTGGTGGTTTTGAAAGACCATGTGGGGATGCGGCTGATCATCAGAAATCCAATCAGCACCATATGGAGGCAGATCATCCAATCCGGCAGGATCGGCCGGTTGTGAAAGGCAAAGGACAGCGTCATCGGCAAGAGCACCAGCAGCGCGCCTGCGGGCGAGGGGATGCCGGTGAAGAAGGAGCCGGATTCCCCCACCGCATCGCCGTTCTTGGCCTTGGCCGCTTCGGCCTTGTCGTTGACGTTGAACCGCGCCAGCCGCACAACGCAGCAGACCGCGTAGACGAGCACGGAAATCCAAGCCGCGCTGCGCATGTCTTGCAGCGCCCAGAAATAGAGGATCAGCGGCGGGGCCACGCCGAAGTTCAAAAAATCGGCCAGGGAGTCCAATTCCGCCCCCATCGGGCTGGAAGACCGCAAGAGCCGCGCAAGCCGCCCGTCCAACCCATCCAGTACGCAGGCCAAAAGGATCAGTTGCACCGCCAGCACGTAGTTGCCCTGCACCCCAAAGCGGATCGCCGAAAGCCCTGCGCAAATCGCGGTGATCGTCAGCGCATTGGGCAGAAGCTGGATCAGCGCAAGGTCCGCGCCGGTCTTTTCAGAAGGGGGGCGCATGGGGTCTTTCCTAAAGCGGGGCGGTCTCTATGACCGGCTGTTTCAACTCGGCCAGCACGGTTTCCCCGGCGACCATGGTCTGCCCGATGCGCACCATCGGGTCGACGCCTTCGGGCAGGTAAACATCTAGCCGGGAGCCAAAGCGGATCAAGCCGAAGCGTTCGCCGGTCTCAAGCCCGTCGCCGGATTTCACGAAACAGACGATGCGCCGCGCCACGAGGCCCGCGATCTGCACCACGGCGATGTCCCGCCCGTCGTCCATGCGGATGCACAGGCTGTTGCGCTCGTTGTCGGCGCTGGCCTTGTCGAGCGAGGCGTTGAAGAACTTGCCCGGACGGTAGGCGACGGCCTGCACCTTGCCCGCGACGGGGGCGCGGTTGATGTGGCAGTTAAAGACGCTCATGAAAACGCTGACGCGGGTCAGGGGTACATCCGGCATCCCCAGTTCGGCGGGCGGCACCGCAGGCTCGATGAGCGAGACGATGCCGTCGGCAGGGCTGACGATCAGGTCGGGCCGGTCGGGGGTGACACGCTCGGGATCGCGGAAGAAGTAGTAGCACCAGATCGTCAGGCCGACGCCGATCCAGCCGAGGACTTCTTCGATGGCGAAGAGCACCAGCGTGACAGCGGCGAAGATCGCCACGAATTTGATGCCCTCGCGGTGCATTGGTTTGATGAATGTGTCGAGCAAGTTGACGGCCATCGGACCCTCCCGTTCAGGCTGTCTTCCGTCATAGGTGCATAGCGGGTGAGTGCAAGGAGGTTTTAGGTGGGCGCGTTTTTTGGGCGGTTGCGGGCTGAATGGTGAGGGTAGCGGATACCGGCGGCGTCTTGTCCGGGCATCGAAAAGGTTAGCCGCCATGTGCTGAGGGTGTCGCCCTCCCTGGGGGGCGATGAGCGGTTGCGTGGTGTGGGGCGGTCATTCTGGACCGTGGCTGGGCCGACTGCCGAAACGTTGCAAGATCGCCCTCCGGGGGGAGGGAGGGCGATGCCCGGTGTGCCACCGGGCGGGTCAGTTAAAAGGGGGAGCCTGTCAAAACCACTGCCCCGGCTCCATCAAGCCCAGATCCATCAACTGCCGGGAATGCCACTCGAACGGCTCGGAGTTGTGCCACTGGAATGTAGCGATGTCATAGCGGCTGCCGGGATTGCGCTTCAGCGCCTTGGCCGTGCGGAACGAGCAGATCGCCGCCGTGACGTTGTGGTGCCATTCGCAAGCGTAGGTGTTGTATTCCTCGTCGTTGAACGTGTGGTCGCCGCGCAGCTTCAGCCCCGGCTTGGCGCGAAACAGCGGAATACGGTCGATCTTGCGGCTGTGCGGCGGCACATGTTCCTCGAACCGCCAGCGCAGCCCGCCAAAGAAATCAAGCTGCCGTTCCTTGGGATGCCCCTGTCGGGCCGCATCCTTGCGCGCCAGCGCGTAATAGCCCGACCGGTCCAAATGCGCCTGATCGAGTGAGACGGCATTGGGGTGTTGCTTGAGGTCCAGCGCATAGAGGTCCACCACATAGCCCAGCATGGCATCGCGCCGCTCTTCGCTGTGAAAGGCCAGCAATTCCTTGACGTTGCGTGTCTCGCTGAAAGGGTGGAACAGGTATTCGGCGTTGTAGCAGTAATAGAGCCATTGCCCCGGCATCGCCGCGATCATGCGGTTCACGGCCCGTTCCAACGCGGCTTCGGCAGTGGTGTCATAGTCGACCCGCAGCACGCTTTCCTCTAGGTCGCGGGGCAACTCGAAGCCGGGGGGCATCAGCGCCACGACGCTGTCGAACCCCGCCTGCTGGTGGTGGCGCAGGGTGGTGTCGACCTCAACCTCATCCTCGACCAAGATCAGGGCGATGGGGCCTGTGTTCAGCGCCGTGCGGGCCTCTTGGATAAGCTGGTTGAGATCGCGATACCGCATAAGCCCCCGCTGGAATTTGCCGCCGGTAAAGTCGGCCAATTCCGGGTGCATTGCAAGACGCGGCCACCGCTGTTAGACGACGCCATCTGCCCGAAATCCGTCAAAACCCTTGGATGCCCGCCATGACCCAACCGAAAAAGCTGTTCATCAAGACCTATGGTTGCCAGATGAACGTCTATGACAGTGAACGCATGGCCGAGAGCCTGGGCGGGCAGGGCTATGTCACCACCGACCGCGCCGATGACGCGGATATGATCCTGCTCAACACCTGCCACATTCGCGAGAAGGCGGCGGAGAAGGTCTATTCCGAACTGGGCCGTCTGAAGCCGCTGAAAGACGCGCGGCCCGATCTGAAGATCGGCGTGGCGGGCTGCGTGGCCCAAGCCGAGGGCGAAGAGATCATGCGCCGCCAGCCCGCCGTCGATCTGGTGGTCGGCCCGCAAAGCTATCACCGCCTGCCGGAGATGGAGGCGAAGGTGCAGGGCGGGCAAAGCGCGCTCGACACCGATTTCCCGGCGGAAGACAAATTCGACCACCTCAAGGGACGCCCCAAGGCGAAACGCGCCCCCGCGGCTTTCCTGACCGTGCAAGAGGGGTGCGACAAGTTCTGCGCCTTCTGCGTGGTGCCCTATACCCGCGGCGCCGAAGTCTCCCGCCCCGCCGAGAAGGTGTTGGGGGAGGCCCGCGATCTGGTCGAGCGCGGCGTGCGCGAGGTCACTTTGCTGGGCCAGAACGTCAACGCCTACCACGGCGGCATGACGCTGGCCGGGTTGATCCGCACACTGGCCAAGATCGACGGGCTGGAGCGTATCCGCTACACCACCAGCCACCCCAACGACATGGGCGACGATCTGATCGCGGCCCATGGCGAGGTGCCTGAACTGATGCCCTATCTGCATCTGCCGGTGCAATCGGGCAGCGACCATATCCTGAAACGGATGAACCGCAGCCACACCGCCGAGAGCTACCTCAAACTGCTTGAGCGCATCCGCGAAGCGCGGCCCGACATCGTGCTGTCAGGTGATTTCATCGTCGGCTTCCCGGAAGAGACCGAAGCGGATTTCGAGGCTACGATGGAGCTCGTCCGGCAGGTGCGCTACGGCTATGCCTATTCGTTCAAATACTCCACCCGCCCCGGCACGCCCGCCGCCGAACGCCCGCTGGTCGATCCAGCCGTGGCCGATGAGCGTTTGCAGCGTCTGCAAGGGCTGATCACCCAGCACCAGCAGGAAATCCAGCAGTCGATGGTGGGGCGCGAAGTCTCGGTTCTGGTTGAGAAGAAGGGCCGTCTACCCGGTCAGATGCTGGGCAAGTCGGAGTATCTGCATGCGGTGCATATCGAGAATAGCACGGCGCAGATCGGTGACATCCAGCGCGTGCGGGTGACCGAGGCCAAAACGAACTCTCTGGCCGCCGTTCTGGTCTGATCCGCAGCCCTAAGGGGGGTCTGCAACGGGTGCGCGTCGCCGCGCACCCTTGGCTTATCAGTAGTTGTGTTTGCGGTGCGACGCGGCATCCGCAAAGATCCGCTTCATCGTCGCTTTCAGCCCCTCGGGGTTGCCGACGAGTGTGTGATCCCGGCAGACCCGTTCTGCCACGGCATGGGCGGTGGCAAAGTCATAGCCCACGGCCACGAGGCTATCCACGAAGACCGAGTTTGGCCGGTCCCAGATCACGTCGTTCCACGGGCCGCGGTAGCAGCTGACGTGGATCACATTGCCCGTGGGATGGGCCACACCTTGGTTGTGATAGGCGTATTTCACGCCCCCCGCGAAAGCGGGCAGGGCAAGCAGGCCGGTGACGGCGGTGGCGAGTAGCGTTTTCATCATAAGTTGGTCCCCCAGTTTTTATTGCAGCAATCAAGATCGGCAAAGCCGCGCGAAGTCCCACCCTCGCGATCCGATGGAAAGAGGTTTAGGTCTAAAGGTGCGATTTTCAAGAAAATTCAATGGCAGGGGCCGGTGTTTGCGAACAATCCCAAGGGCTTGCGCGGGATTGTCGCCAAGCCGTCGTCAATGGCCTGTTTTCGGCGGATCGGGGCAGGGTGAAATGGCCGCGCTCCGAAGCCGTTTTGCCGCTACCCCGCGGTGGATTCGTTGTAAGCCGCCAAGGTTCGGCCACAAAATGTTGATTTCACAGCTTCACAGCGAGACCGTTTTTACCTAACCTGACCCTATGCTCAAAAGGCGCGGGTCCGGGGAGGGGTCGCATTTGCCAAAGATAAGAACCAGAAATTAGAATAGGACAAACGCTGTGGGACCCACTATTTCCAAAGCACTGCGCGCCATGGCCAGCCTGACGATGGCAGCGGCGCTGACCGTGGCCAGCACCTCGGCCGATGCGCAGACACCCTCGCAACAGGGCCGTGACAAGGGCGTTTACACGCCGACCATCTGGGTTGACCCGGATGGCTGTGAACATTGGGTTATGGATGACGGGGCAGAGGGCTATATGACCCCCCATGTCACCCGGCAGGGCATTCCGGTCTGCCGCCGTGGCGATGTCTGCGGCGTGATGGAGGCGGACCAGTTCTTTGCCACCGACAAATACAGCATCTCGCCGCAGGGCCGGGCGCGTCTGGCGAACTTCTTCCAATCGACCGGGGCGGTGTCCTACATCATCACCGGCCATACCGACAGCCGCGCGTCGGACGCCTATAACATGCGCCTGTCCTACAACCGCGCAAATTCGGTCGCGCGCATCGCCAATCAAGTGGGTGCCAAGATTGCCGATGTGCGGGGCTATGGCGAACGGATGCCCGCCGTGCCGAACAATTCCGCTGCGAACATGGCCAAGAACCGCCGTGTCGAAATCATCTGCATTCGCTGAAGGGACCACAAAAGTGATTAAGACGAAACTTCTCATGGTCACAGCCTGTGCCGTCGGCCTGTCGGCCTGTACCGATTACGAAGGCGGTCTGGGCCGGGGTTACCCTTCGGACAAGACCTTTGACCGGGGCATCGACAAAAAGCACCTGAGCAACCTTCAGGCGGGCATCTGGGTCGATCCCAACGGTTGCGACCACTGGATCATCGACGACGGGGTCGAGGGCTATCTTTCGGCACGGCTCGATAAATTCGGGAAGCCGGTCTGCTCGGGCGTGGCGCCACCGACACATACCGCAGGCCACTTCAAAGGTGGCTCCAACATCAAAGACCCGAATTGACCTTGGCGGGCCATATCACAGACCCCGGGCCGGAGCGCGTTGCGCTTCGGCCCTTTTTGTCGCGACGGGTTGGTAAATCGATCCGGTCTGACTATTTCAACATTTAGTGCTTCACAAAGGATACGCGCATTGCCTTCAACTGATCTGATGACACCGGAAACCGCGGCCGAACGGGTGGTGGAATTTCCCGATAACCGCCTTTTGATCGACCTCTGCGGCGCCTATGACGCGCATCTGGCTGCCATCGAGAAATCGCTTGAGGTGCAGATCATCCGGCGCGGCAATCACCTGCAAATTCTGGGCGAGGGCGAGGCCGTGGAGAAGGCCGAGAGCCTGCTCAATGCACTCTATGTCCGGCTTGAAAGTGGCCGCGCGGTTGAACCTGCGGATGTGGACGGTCTGCTGCGTATGGGCAACTCCGGCGCAGGCACCGGCGTGCGTCAGGGTGACCAGCTTGAAATGCCGATCTCGGATGCGATCGAAATCCAGACCCGCAAGAAACGGGTGGAGCCGCGCACCGATGCGCAGAAAGCCTATGTGCAATCGCTCTTCGACAACGAGCTGGCCTTTGGTATCGGCCCTGCGGGCACTGGCAAGACCTATCTGGCCGTGGCAGTGGGCGTGTCGATGTTCATTGGCGGCCATGTGGACCGGATCATCCTCAGCCGCCCTGCGGTCGAAGCGGGCGAGAAGCTGGGCTACCTGCCCGGCGACATGAAGGACAAGGTCGACCCCTATATGCAGCCGCTTTATGACGCGCTGAACGACTTTTTGCCGAGCAAGCAACTGGCCAAACTGCTGGAGGAAAAACGCATTGAGATCGCGCCGTTGGCTTTCATGCGGGGCCGCACGCTGTCGAACGCTTTCGTGGTGCTGGACGAGGCGCAAAACGCCACTTCGATGCAGATGAAGATGTTCCTGACCCGGCTGGGGCAGAACTCGCGCATGGTTATCACCGGCGACCGAACCCAGATCGACCTGCCGCGCGGCGTGCAATCGGGGCTTCAGGATGCGGAGCGCTTGCTCAAGCAAATCCCCAGCATCAGCTTCAACTACTTCTCGTCCAAAGACGTGGTGCGCCATCCGTTGGTCGCCGCGATTATTGAGGCTTATGAGGCCGATAGCGGTGCCGCTTGACGTGATGCTGGAAGATTTCGACATCGTGATCGAAGACGACCGCTGGGCGGCGGTCGACCTTGAAGCGCGCGCCCATGCCGCGGCACGGGCTACCCTGGGCCATCTCGGCCTTGATGCCGAAGCCGCTGAGATGACCCTGCTGGCCTGCGACGACAGCCGCATCGCCGCGCTGAACGAAGACTTTCGCGGCAAAGCGCGGGCGACCAACGTGCTAAGTTGGCCTGCCGAGGAACGCGGGGCGGTCACCCCGGGCGGCGATCCGCTGCCTGTCGCCCCCGGCATTGACGGGATGCTCGAACTGGGCGACATCGCCTTGGCTTATGAGACATGCGCCGCCGAAGCCGCGGCGGCGGAGAAGCCATTAGATGCCCATGTGACCCATTTAATCGTGCACGGGCTGTTGCATCTTCTGGGCTATGACCATGAAAATGACCCCGACGCGACGTTGATGGAGCGGTTGGAGCGCGAAATACTTGGCAAAATGGGTTATGATGACCCATATAAGGAAAATGGGCCTTGAGGGGCTTTGTAACACAGACGGGACCCAATGGGCGATACAGACGGATCATCTGACGCGGCGCAGAGCGCGCTGATAGATGAAGACAGACATGAGCAGCCGGATGATGGCGCGATGCGCACCGGTAATTTCTTTTCTCGGGTGTTCGAGGCGCTAAGCCCATCGGACAGCGAGGACGACACGCCAGAGACCTCGGCAGAGGCCGAGCGGCCCACGGGCCATGGCATGATGAACCTGCGCCGGATGCGGGTCGATGACGTGGCGATCCCAAAGGCGGATATCACCGCCGTGCCGGTCAGCGCCACGCTGGATGAGCTGGTCTCGGTCTTCAAGGAAAGCGGGATGACCCGCCTGCCGGTCTACGATGGCACGCTCGATACGCCCGTGGGCATGGTCCACCTCAAAGACCTTGCGCTAAACCACGGTTTCAATGGCAAAAACACCAAGTTTGATCTGCGCACCCTGCTGCGACCCTTGGTCTATGTGCCGCCGTCGATGACCATCGGCGTGCTGCTGACCAAGATGCAGGCCGAGCGGCGGCATATGGCGCTGGTGATCGACGAATATGGCGGTGTCGACGGGCTGGTGACCATCGAAGATCTGATCGAACAGGTCATAGGTGAGATCGAAGACGAACATGACGTCGACGAGGGCACCTATTGGACGGTCGAAAAGCCCGGCACCTATCTCGCGCTCGCCAAGACCCCGCTGGGGGATTTCGAGGCTGAGATTGGTCATTCCCTGACCGACCATGAGACCGTCGACGAAGAGGAGATCGACACGCTCGGCGGCTTGGTCTTTATGCTGTCGGGCCGCGTGCCTGCGCGGGGCGAGGTGGTCTTGCACCCCGACGGGCCAGAGTTCGAGGTGATCGACGCCGACCCGCGCCGCATCAAACGGTTGCGGGTCCGCACCCAAGGGGCCGGGGGATGAGGCAATGGCTGGCGATGCGGGGCCGGTTGCTGCTGGCCCCCCTCGCCGGGGCCATCGCAGCCTTCGGGCAAGCGCCTTATGAACTGCCTGTTTTGCTCTTTGCCGGGCTGGTGGCGGCGTTTTGGCTGTTTCGCGCGCAATCCGGCGGGCCACTGCGGGCGGCGCTTTTGGGCTGGGGCTTTGGTTTTGGCTACTTCCTGCATGCGCTGCAATGGATCGTTTCGCCCTTCATGGTCGATGTGGCGCGGCACGGGTGGATGGCGCCTTTTGCGCTGATCCTGCTGGCCGCTGGCATGGCGCTGTTCTGGGGGCTGGCCTTTGGTTTCGCCCGTTGGATCGCGCCGAAGCGTGGGCTGGCGCTGGCGCTGACTTGGGCGGCGGTGGAGCTGCTGCGTGCCTATATCTTCACTGGCTTCCCATGGGCCATGCCCGCTCAAGGACTGGTCGGCGTGATGGCGGGGCAGGGCCTTGCTTGGGTCGGCCCCTATGCGCTGAACCTCTGGCTATTCGCCATCGCCGCGATCTTGCTGCTGCGCGGCCCTTTGAGCCTGCGATTGGGGCAGGGGGCGCTGGCCCTGTCGACCTTGCTGCTGTTGCTGCTGTCCCCGCAAGCGCCGCCCACGGTGCTGACCGAGAACGTGGTGCGTTTGGTGCAGCCCAATGCCGCGCAACGCGATAAGTGGAACCCCGATACCTTTGAATTCTATTTCTCCCGCCAACTCGACTACACCGCCGCCGCGCCGCAAGACGAAGGCGCCGCCCCCGATCTGGTGATCTGGCCCGAGACCGCGATCCCATGGTCGTTGGACATGGCAGGCAGCGCCTTGGATGAGATCGGCGCGGCCTCGGACGTGCCGGTGGTGCTTGGCGTGCAGCGCCGGTCGAACATGCGCTATTACAACTCGCTTGTTGTGTTGGACGAAACCGGCGCGGTCGATCAGCTTTATGACAAACATCACCTCGTGCCCTTTGGCGAATATATGCCTTTGGGCGATCTGATGGCGCGTTTCGGGATCCACGGGCTTGCCGCGCAGGAGGGGAACGGCTTTTCCAGCGGGCCGGGGGCGCAGGTTTTGGATCTGGGGCCGCTCGGCGCCGCATTGCCGTTGATTTGCTACGAGGCCGTCTTTGCCCATGATGTGAACGCCGCGCCAGCGCGGCCCGCATTCCTGATGCAGGTCACCAATGACGCATGGTTCGGCAAGGCCGCAGGCCCGCGCCAGCATCTGGCCCAAGCGCGGATGCGCGCGATCGAGCAGGGGTTGCCCATGGCCCGGGCGGCCAATACCGGGATCTCGGCGATGATCGACCCGCAGGGGCGGGTGATCGCGTCGCTGCCGCTTAATTCCGCTGGCTTCATCGACGCGCCGCTGCCGGCGCCGCTGGCGCCCACGCTCTACACCCGCAGCGGTGATTTGCCTTTGATCCTGCTTCTGACCCTCTGCCTTGGCGGGCTTGCCGTGGCCCGCCGTCGCAGCCCGGGGAATGCCGATTGACCATCCACCAGCGGTTGTCTAAGCCGTTGGGAGAGCACCACAACGGCTTCCTGACGTGGTGCGTAATTTTTATTGGAGCACTACATGTCCCGTCAGAACTATACTTTCACTTCGGAATCCGTTTCCGAGGGGCACCCGGATAAGGTCTGCGACCGGATTTCCGATGCCATCCTCGACGCTTTCATCAGCGAGGAACCCGAAGCGCGGGTCGCCGCCGAAACCTTTGCCACCACCAACCGCGTCGTGATCGGGGGCGAGGTTGGGCTGGCCAACAAGACCAAGCTCGATGAATATCTGGCGGGTGTCGAGGATATCGCCCGCGCCTGCATCAAAGACATCGGTTACGAGCAGGATGAGTTCCACCACGCGACATGTGAGATCACCAATCTGCTGCACCCGCAGTCGGCGCATATCGCCCAAGGCGTCGATGCCGCCGATGGCAAGGAAGAGGGCGCAGGCGATCAGGGTATCATGTTCGGTTTCGCCACCGATGAGACGCCCGAGTTGATGCCCGCCCCGATCCACTACGCCCATGCGATCCTGCGCCGTCTGGCCGAGGTGCGCAAAGACGGGACCGAGCCGACCCTGCGGCCCGATGCGAAAAGCCAACTTTCGGTGCGTTACGAGAACGGCAAACCGGTGGGCGTAAGCTCCATCGTGCTGTCGACCCAGCATGAGAGCGAAAGCCAGACCAGCGCCGATATCCGCGAGATCGTGGAACCCTATATCCGAGAGGTGCTGCCCGAAGGCTGGATCGACGCCGACACCGTTTGGCATGTGAACCCCACCGGCGTTTTCGTGATCGGCGGACCGGATGGCGACGCGGGTCTCACGGGCCGCAAGATCATCGTCGACACCTATGGCGGCGCCGCACCGCATGGCGGCGGCGCGTTTTCGGGCAAAGACCCGACCAAGGTCGACCGTTCGGCGGCCTATGTGGCGCGCTATCTGGCCAAGAACGTCGTAGCGGCAGGGCTGGCGAACAAATGCACCATCCAACTGAGCTATGCAATTGGCGTGAGCGAGCCGCTGTCGATCTATTGCGACACCCATGGCACCGGTGACGTGCATGACGCCGCGATCGAAAAAGCGATCCGCCAGATCATTGACCTGACCCCGCGGGGCATTCGTGAGCATTTGCAATTGAACAAGCCGATCTACCAGCGCACGGCGGCCTATGGCCACTTTGGCCGCGCGCCCGATGCGGATGGCGGTTTCAGCTGGGAACGCCGCGATCTTGTCGATCAGTTGAAAGCGGCTGTGTAAGGATTGAGGGGGTGGGCGACAGCGCCCCCCCTTTCGCGGCGGGGGTCAGCCCCGTTTCGCCTCGACCAAGGCCACGGCGGCGGCCACCGCATCTTCGATCGCCATTTCCGTCGTGTCGATCTGCTTGGCATCCTCGGCGGGTTTCAGCGGCGCTTGGTCCCGGCTCATGTCGCGCAGGTCGCGCTGGCGGACGTCTTCCAACACGTCTTCATAGCTGGTCTCGATCCCCTTACCCGACAGTTCGGCGAAACGGCGCTGTGCGCGCACTTCGGGGCTGGCGGTGATGAAGAGTTTGACCGGCGCGTCGGGGCAGATCACCGTGCCGATGTCGCGCCCGTCCAGCACCGCGCCGCCCGCGCGGGTGGCAAAGCTGCGCTGGAACCGCACAAGGGCGGCACGCACCGCGGGGATCACCGCCACTTTGCTGGCCTCTTGGGCAACCTCGGGGCTGCGCAGAGTAGGGTCTTCCAGATCGACGGGGGCGAGGGTCTGGGCCGCTTCTTCCGGGTCCATCCCGGTGAGGGTCTTGGCCGCGACCGCGCGGTACAAAAGCCCGGTGTCGAGATGCGCAAAGCCGAAATGTGCCGCCACCGCCTTGGCCACGGTGCCTTTGCCCGCCGCGGCGGGGCCGTCGATGGCAACGGTGATGCCGTTGGTTTTGTTATCCGTCATCGCAAATTCCTTTTGTTCCGGGCCCGCAGGCCAAGCAGCAGGGCGGCCGTCAAACAGCCCGCCAGTATCAACCATTTCGCCTTTGTGAACAGGCTCGCCGTTGCGACGGCCTGTGCGGTGATCCGGTCCGGCCCCAATTCGACCAGCCGCCCGATCAGCATGTTTTCGGTGTAATCCGCCCCCAGATACAGCGCCACGGCCAGCGTCAGCCCCAGCCGCAGCCCGCCCGACGACCAGCGCCGGAACCACAGCAGCAGGGCCAGTGCCAAAAGGGCGGGGAAGGCGGTGTCGGCCAGCCGGAACTGGCCCAGATACAGCGCCGTCTGCTCGGGGCTGAGTGCTGACAGATAGGCGCGCACCTCGGGCAGATCATAGCCCAGAAGCCGCCCGTCCAAGACGCCCATGCCCGCCGCGCGCAGATGTGTCTCGGCAAAGCCCGCAAGGGCTGCAAAGGCCAGTGCAGCGCAAAGGCTGAGCCAGATCAGCCGGTCGCCTGTCACGCAGGCAACCGTTCGACCTGCGCACCCAAGGAGGCCATCAGCGGCTCGAAAATCGGGAAGGAGGTGGCGATAGGCCCGCCATCGTCCACCTGTACCGGCTGTTGCGCGACCATGCCAAGGATCAGGAACGACATGGCGATACGGTGGTCGAGATGGCTCTGACAGGTCGCACCCCCGGGGATATTGCCATGGCCCAGCCCTTTGACAGTCCACCAATCTGGCCCGTCTTCGACCGCGACCCCATTGGCGCGCAGGCCGCTGGCCATGGCCTCAATCCGGTCGCTTTCCTTGACGCGGAGTTCCTTGACGCCGCGCATCACGGTCTCGCCCGTCGCACAGGCCGCCACGACCGAGAGCACGGGGTATTCGTCGATCATGCTCGCCGCACGTTCGGGCGGTACTTCGATGCCCTTGAGGTTGGGCGAGAACTTTGCGCGCAGGTCGGCCACAGGCTCGCCGCCCTCGGTACGTTCGTTTTCATAAGTCAGAACCGCGCCCATCTCGCGCAGGGTGGTGAACAGCCCGGCGCGGGTCGGGTTCAACCCGATGCCCGGCACCAGCACGTCCGAGCCGGGCACGATCAGCGCGGCACATACGGGGAAGGCGGCGGAGGAGGGGTCGCGCGGCACATCGATATGCTGCGGCTTCAACTCGGGCTGGCCGGTCAGGGTGATGACCCGGCCCTCGTCGGTCTCTTCAACCGTGATCTCGGCGCCAAAGCCCGCCAGCATCCGCTCGGTATGGTCGCGGGTGGCCTCGGCCTCGATCACCACGGTTTTGCCCGGTGCATTCAGCCCCGCCAGCAGCACCGCGGATTTCACCTGGGCCGATGGCACGGGCACGGTGTAGCGCACGGGCACAGGCTCGGCCGCGCCGACCAGCGTCATCGGCAAGCGGCCTCCGGCGCGGCCCACGGATTGCGTGCCGAACAGCGCCAGCGGATCGGTCACCCGCGCCATGGGGCGGCTGTTGAGGCTGGCATCGCCCGTGAAGGTAACCGAGATCGGAGAGGTCGCCATCGCCCCCATCAACAGCCGCACGCCGGTGCCGGAATTGCCGCAGTCGATCACATTGTCCGGCTCGGCAAAGCCGCCGACGCCCACGCCGTGCACGGAATAGGAGCCGCCGCCGTGGTCGACCACCTCGGCCCCGAAAGCGCGCATGGCTTTGGCGGTGTCGAGCACGTCTTGCCCCTCCAAAAGCCCGGTGATCGTGGTCTCGCCCACGGCCATAGCGCCAAAGATCAGGCTGCGGTGCGAGATCGACTTGTCGCCGGGCACTTCGGCGGTGCCGCTAAGCGGCCCGCAGGCGCGCGATGACATGGGAATGGGGCTGCCGTGACTGGACATGAGGTACCTCTGATCTGCTCAAGGTTCCTATTATCGCAGGCGGGCGGCAGCGTCCATCGCCGCGCGTGCGATGGATTGTAGACGGGGTGGTATCAGCCGCAAATACTTAGCGTTTGCGGAAGGTCAGGTAATGCGGGGTGCGCCCTTCGCGCAGCGCCTTTTGCTCATAGCGGGTCGAAATCCAGTCATCCCAAGGCGCGCGCCAGTCGTCAGGCCCTTCGGCCAGCCAATCAAACCCATGCTGCGGCACCTGTTCGAGCGTCTGGCGGACGTAATCCTCGATATCCGTCGCCACGCGGAAGATCGCGCCGGGTTTCAGCACGCGGGCCAGCGGCTCCAGATGCTCGGGCGTGACAAAACGGCGGCGGTGGTGACGGGTTTTCGGCCAAGGATCGGGATAGAGCAGGAACGCCCGGTCAATCGAGGCTTCGGGCAGCACGTCGAACATATCGCGCACGTCACCGGGGTGAATGGCGAGGTTGTCCACGCCCGCGCGCCGGATTTTGCCCAGCAACATGGCGACGCCGTTGATGTAAGGCTCGCAGCCGATGATGCCTACATCCGGGTTTTGCCCGGCCTGATGCACCAGATGCTCACCGCCGCCAAAGCCGATTTCCAGCCAGACCTTGCGCCCGCCAAACAGCGTATCAAGGTCAAGGGGCCTACGGTCGGGATTGCTCTCCCAATCGACGGCCCCCGGCGACAATGCGTCGAGGTCTTCGTCGATATAGGTCTTTTGCGACTTCTTCAGCGCTTTGCCTTTGAGACGGCCATAGAAGTTGCGGCGGGGGCGTGTTGTATCACTCATGGCGGCTCATGTAGCGG
Organism: Sulfitobacter sp. 1A15258; assembly: GCF_043557045.1. Taxonomy (NCBI): domain Bacteria; kingdom Pseudomonadati; phylum Pseudomonadota; class Alphaproteobacteria; order Rhodobacterales; family Roseobacteraceae; genus Sulfitobacter; species Sulfitobacter sp. 1A15258. The sequence goes on from NZ_JBIFFK010000002.1 coordinate 565,303, forward strand.
CCTCGCCGCGCCACCGCAACATTCCTCTGCAAGGCTGGCGGCGAATAGGGGCGGGTTAACCATTTGTTAGACTCCGTGGGTCTAAATGCCGAGGCAAAGCAGGGGGACGGCTGATGAGCGTGGCAAGGCGCGGAAGCGGTGCAGGCGATAGGGCGGATGGCGCGGCTGAGCCTTTGGCGGCGGCGCGCATCTTGATCGTAGATGACCAGCGCTTTGACCGGATGCGGATCAAACGGCTCTGCGGTGGGCTGGACTTTCCTGTCTCCCTGACGGAGGCGGAGAGCCTCGCCGCCCTTGCTCAGCAGTTGGATGAGGGGGCGTTCGACCTGATCTTGCTGGACTACAACCTGCCCGATGGGGATGGCCTGCGCGGCTTGCAGATGATCCGCGCCCACCCGCGCAACGGTGGTGTGGCCACGGTGATGGTCACCGGGACGGAGCAGAGCGACGTCGCGATCGAAGCGCTGCGCGGCGGTTGTAGTGACTATATCGCCAAGGATGAGCTTTCGCAAAGCACACTCAGGCGTTCTGCCTTTCACGCGCTTCACAAGACCGCGCTGCAACTGGGCGTGGCCACGCAGGAGCAAAAACGGTCTGAGCTGCAAAGCGTTCTACGGCGGTTCACCGAGGAATGCGCGCAGGATATCAAGCCGATGGTGAATGAGAGTATGCGCGCGCTATGCGCCTTGGACCGGTCGAACCCCGCCGCCGTGGCGGAGGCGTTGGGAAAGGTCGATTACACCTTCTTGCGCCTTTGGGAGTTCGTTGAGGATCTTGCCAGCTATCAGGGCAGTGACCTTGCCGAAGGCGATCTTGCCGATCCGCCGAAACCCGCGCCGGGGCTGGGCGCGGGCTGGAGCGGGTGAGCGGCAGGCTTACCGCGGCGGAGGCCGTGCAGATCGCTAGGAAAAGGTTGCAGCGCCGCGATGGCCCTGATCCGTTGTGGTGCCCTCTATCCTCTGGCGCGCTACGGAACCCTTGCCCGGCAGAACCCCGCATATCCCCCGGCCAGCACGCCATAGCCCTTGCAGGAGCGTCAAAATTCGCCTATACGCGCCTTGTCTAAGGGGCGGTTACAGCTTCGGACGCGATATAGCGGGCAGGGTCGGTGCTAACCGGCCCTCTTTTGTTTGCGTTCGGCTGCGGGTCAACCGCTGTGCTTTTATGTCGGAGCTTCTCTGACAAGATCGGCACGGTGCCACCACAACGACCAATTGCAACTCCAGACCGGCGGAGACAACCGCGCGGCCAGAAACATTTGATAAGGATACGAAAAGCTACATGACCAAAGCAATGGACGAATTCGAAGCGCTTCTTAACGAAAGCTTTGAAATGGACACGCCCCAAGAGGGCACAGTCGTCAAAGGCAAGGTGATCGCTGTCGAAGCGGGCCAAGCCATCATCGACGTCGGCTACAAAATGGAAGGCCGCGTTGAGCTGAAAGAATTTGCTGATCCCGGCGAATCCCCCAAAATCGAAGTTGGCGACGAAGTCGAAGTTTTCCTTCGCCAAGTCGAAAACGCGCGTGGCGAAGCCGTCATCAGCCGCGAAATGGCCCGCCGTGAGGAAGCCTGGGATCGTCTGGAAAAAGCCTATGCCGCAGAAGAGCGTGTCGAAGGCGCGATCTTTGGCCGTGTCAAAGGTGGCTTCACCGTCGACCTCGGCGGCGCAGTTGCATTCCTGCCCGGCTCCCAAGTCGACGTGCGCCCCGTGCGCGACGCAGGCCCGCTCATGGGTCTCAAGCAGCCGTTCCAAATCCTCAAGATGGATCGCCGTCGTGGCAACATCGTGGTGTCGCGCCGTGCGATCCTCGAAGAGTCCCGCGCCGAACAGCGTGCCGAAGTCATTGGCAACCTGACCGAAGGTCAGACCGTCGATGGTGTGGTCAAGAACATCACCGAATACGGTGCGTTTGTTGACCTTGGCGGTGTCGACGGCCTGCTGCACGTCACCGACATGGCATGGCGCCGCGTGAACCACCCGTCCGAGATCCTGTCGATCGGCGAGACCATCAAGGTTCAGGTCATCAAGATCAACAAAGAGACCCACCGCATCAGCCTCGGCATGAAGCAGCTGCAGGAAGATCCGTGGGATCTGGTTGGCGCGAAATACCCGCTGGGTTCCGTGCACAGCGGCCGCGTGACCAACATCACCGACTACGGCGCATTCGTCGAACTGGAGCCCGGTGTCGAAGGTCTGGTCCACGTCTCCGAGATGTCCTGGACCAAGAAGAACGTGCACCCCGGCAAGATCGTGTCCACAAGCCAAGAAGTCGAAGTCATGGTTCTGGAAATCGACAGCGCCAAGCGTCGCGTCTCCCTTGGTCTCAAGCAGACCATGCGCAACCCATGGGAAGTCTTTGCTGAGACCCACCCCGAGGGCACCGAAGTTGAAGGCGAAGTCAAGAACATCACCGAATTCGGTCTGTTCGTTGGCCTGCCCGGCGACATCGACGGCATGGTTCACCTCTCCGACCTCAGCTGGGACCAGCGCGGCGAAGAAGCGATTCAAGATTACCGCAAAGGTGACGTGGTTCAGGCCGTTGTCTCCGAAGTGGACGTCGAGAAAGAGCGCATCTCGCTTTCGATCAAGAACGTCGGCGGTGACAAGTTCGCCGAAGCCGTGGGCGGCGTGAAGCGCGGCTCGATCGTGACCGTGACCGTGACCTCCATCGAAGATGGCGGCATCGAAGTCGAATACGAAGGCATGAAGAGCTTCATCCGTCGTTCCGACCTCAGCCGTGACCGTGCCGAACAGCGCCCCGAGCGTTTCTCGGTCGGTGACAAGGTCGACGTGCGCATCACCAACGTTGATGCGAAAGCACACCGTCTGGGCGTTTCCATCAAGGCACGCGAGATCGCGGAAGAGAAAGAGGCGGTACAGCAGTACGGTTCCTCCGACTCCGGCGCGAGCTTGGGCGACATCCTTGGTGCGGCGCTGAAAGGCGACGACGAGTAAGCATATTCCACGTTGAATATGTAATCTTAGCGAAGGCCCCGCATGGCGACATGCGGGGCCTTTTGCTGTTCCGGGGGCGGGGTCGAATCGCGAAGCGGGTTTTGGCCCTTATGCCCAATCCCTACGCGCCCTAGCCTTCAGCGGCAGCTGGCGGCGGAAAAGGGCCGAAATAACAGAGGTTTCGCTGCGAAAAATCTATCGCCGCCCCGGTGGAACACCTTCCCGTGTGGGGCGTTATTTCCTATAGTCGGGTAAGACATCAATAAATTCTCGGGGGACGTGCCATGATCCGGTCGGAACTGATCCAGAAGATCGCTGACGACAATCCGCATCTTTATCAACGTGATGTTGAGCGGATCGTAAACACGGTCTTTGATGAGATCACGGGCGCCATGGCGCGTGGGGACCGGGTCGAATTGCGCGGCTTCGGTGCTTTTTCCGTCAAGAAACGCGATGCCCGTGTGGGGCGCAACCCGCGCACTGGTGAGACGGTGAATGTCGAAGAAAAGCATGTGCCCTTCTTCAAGACGGGCAAGCTCTTGCGTGACCGGCTGAACGGGAAAAGTTGATGCGTTACATTCGTTATGCCTGCATCGCGCTTTTCGCGATTGCGCTGGTTTCTGTTGCTCTGGCGAACCGGAATATCGTGACACTTCAAGTGCTTCCGACCGAGATTTCAGGTTGGTTTGCCGTGAACCCTTCTATCGAACTGCCGCTCTTTATCGTGATCCTTGGCGGGATCATCGTAGGGCTTTTGGTGGGCTTCGTTTGGGAATGGATCCGCGAACACGGCCACCGGGCCGAACTGGCACGGCAAGCGCGTGAGCGTCGTCGGTTGGAGCGTGAGGTGATCCGCCTCAAGGAAGAGAAGCACCAGGGCAAGGATGAGGTGCTGGCGCTGCTCGACGAAGCAGGCTAAACCCCACCCATGCCTGAGAACGTTAACGTAAAAATCTGCGGTTTGACCGACCCTGCCGATGTGCCCGCCGCCCTTTTGGCGGGTGCACGCACGCTGGGGTTCGTCTTTTTCGAAAAATCCCCCCGCCATCTGTCGCTGGAGGCCGCGGCGCATATGACCGAGGCAGTGCCTGACGGCATTTGCAAAGTCGCGCTGACCGTCAATGCCGACGATGCGGCACTGGATGCGCTGCTGGCCGCGGTGCCCTTTTTGGACATGCTACAGCTGCACGGCAGCGAAAGCCCGGCGCGGGTGGCCGAGGTCAAGGCGCGCTATGGGCTGCCGGTGATGAAGGCCGTCGGCGTGGCCGATCGCGATGATCTGGCGCTGCTGAACGACTATGTCACCGTCGCGGATCAGCTTTTGGTCGATGCCAAACCGCCCAAGGATGCGGTGCTGCCGGGGGGCAACGGGCTGGCCTTTGACTGGCGGCTGATCGCCGGGCGGCGCTGGCCCAAGCCTTGGATGCTCGCCGGCGGTCTGAACGCCGAGAATGTGGCGGAGGCGATTGCTCTTACCGGGGCGCGTCAGGTCGATGTCTCTTCGGGTGTCGAGAGCGCGCCGGGGGTGAAGGATGCCGAGCGCATTCGCGCCTTCTGCGAAGCGGCGCTGAAGTAAGCTCTTCTAGTTCAAAGAAAAGGCCCGGTGGCGATGCCCCGGGCCTTTGTCGTTCTGGTGCCGTAACTGGCGATCAGATCGATTGATCGTAATCGCCGACGCCCGGCTCGGTGCGGATCACCGCATCGATATCGGCGAAGATCGCGCGCATTTCGGCGTCAGATTCGGGGCTTTCGCAGACCACGACCAGGTTCGGCGTGTTGGAGGAGGCCCGCACGAGGCCCCAGCCGCCGTTGTCGAGCATGACGCGTGCGCCATTAACGGTGATGACCTCGGCAATCGCGCGGCCCCCGATCTTGTCCCCGGCGTCGGCCTTGGCTGTGAGCTTCTCCACGATCCGGTCGAGGATGTCGTATTTCTCGGTGTCCGAGGCATAGGGCGACATGGTGGGCGTCGAATAGGTCTGGGGCAGGGCGCGGCGCAGATCCGACATGGATTTGTCGGGGTTGCGGTCCATCAGCTTGCAGATTTCCACCGCGACGCGCATGCCGCAGTCATAGCCCCGGCCAATCGGCTCGGCCAAGAAATAGTGGCCGGACTTTTCGAACCCCGCCAGCGCGCCCAGTTCTTTGACACGGCGTTTCATGTGGCTGTGGCCGGTTTTCCAATAGTCCGCCTTGGCCCCGTGTTTCTGCAACTCAGGATCCGAGGCAAAGAGGCCGGTGGATTTCACATCCGCGACGAAAGTGCTGTTTGGGTGCAGTTTGGCCAGATCGCGGGCCATGATGACACCCATCTTGTCGGCGAAGATCTCTTCGCCCTCGTCATCCACCACGCCGCAGCGGTCCCCGTCACCGTCGAAACCGAGCGCCAGATCAGCGCCGGAGGCGCGGACGCTGTCGGCCATGTCGTGCAGCATCTCCATGGCTTCGGGGTTTGGGTTGTAATGGGGGAAGGTGTAGTCGAGCGTGTTGTGGCTATCGACGACCTCGACCCCCAAGCGGCGGAACAATTCGGGCGCGAAAGCCGATGCGGTGCCATTGCCGGTGGCGCAAACGACTTTCAGTTTGCGGGTCATTTTGAAGTCACCCACAAGGTCATCCAAATAGGCTTCGCGCACGCCGTCGACGAACTCATAAGCCCCGCCCGGGCGCTGCTCGCCGCGGCCATTCAGGACGATGTCGCGCAGTTCGGCCATCTCGTCCGGGCCGTGGGTGAGGGGGCGCTGAAAACCCATTTTGACGCCGGTCCAGCCGTTCGGGTTGTGGCTCGCCGTGACCATGGCAACGGCAGGGGCATCGAGGTGGAACTGGGCGAAATAGGCCATTGGGGAAAGCGCCGGGCCGATATCCTTAACCGTGATCCCGGCCTGCATCAGCCCCAGCATCAGCGCATTTTTGATTGAGAGCGAATAGTCGCGATAGTCATTGCCCACGGCGATGACAGGCTCAATCCCACGCGCATGCATCTGCGTGCCAAGCCCAAGGCCGAGGGCGGTGATGCCGGGCAGGTTGATGTCGTCGGGGTATTTCCAACGCGCGTCATATTCGCGGAAACCTGTCGGGGTGATCATCGCATCGCGCAGGAATTCCCAAGTGTTCGGGGTCACGGTGGAGGCCGGTTTACTCACGTCAAATACTCGCTTTTTAAGATAAATTTAGAAAGTCAGCGGATGGCTTTTGGCCAGCGCGTCGAATTGCATCAGCAGGTTGATCAGCCCCGGCATCTGGTCGAGGTAGATCATATTGGGCCCGTCGCTAGGCGCGCGGTCGGGGTCTTCGTGGGTTTCCATGAAGATCGCTGCAACGCCGATGGCGGCAGCACCGCGGGCCATGACCGGGGCAAACTCACGCTGGCCGCCCGAAGAGCCGCCCTTGCCGCCGGGTTGTGCCACGGAATGTGTCGCGTCCATCACCACCGGGTAGCCGGTCTGAGCCATCTGCGGCAAGCTGCGCATGTCGGCGACCAGCGTGTTGTAGCCAAAGGTCGTGCCGCGTTCGGTCAGCAGGATGTTGCGGTTCCCGGTGCTTTCGATCTTGCCGACGATGTTCTGCATTTCCCAAGGGGCGAGGAATTGGCCCTTTTTCACGTTCACCGCCTTTCCGGTCTCCCCGGCGGCGAGCAGCAGGTCGGTTTGGCGGCAGAGGAAGGCGGGGATTTGCAGCACGTCGACCACGTCACCAGCCTGTGCGCATTGCGCTTCATTATGCACATCCGTCAGCACCGGCACGTCATTGGCACGCGCCACGGATTGCAAGACTTGCAGCCCCTTCTCGATCCCCAAACCGCGCTTGCCCGAGAGAGAGGTGCGGTTGGCCTTGTCATAGCTGCCCTTGAAAATGAACTGCGCGCCCGCGGCGTCGCAGGCTTCTTTCAACACGCCCGCAACCATCTGCGCATGGTCTTCGCTCTCCAACTGGCAGGGGCCAGCGATCACGGTGAGGGGACGATCATTGCCGACGGTAAGATTGCCAATGCGCAGCTGGGTCATGAAGTTACCTGTTCTCTTAGAATGGACGCTGTCAGGGACAACATCAGGTAGATGCCTGCAAAGATAAGGAAAGCCAATATCGTGTTTTCGAACTTGCGGGGGTAGGTCGCCTCGTCCGGGGCCACGGGGTTGACCGCCACGGTGAGGTAGCGGACCTGCCGCCCGGCCTCGGTTCGGGCCTGTTCCATTGCGGTTTGCGCGCTTTGCAGCACCATGTCGGCAGAGGCCAGATCGGCCTGCGCAAGCTGTGCGGCGACCGCCTGTTGCGCCAGCGAGTTTTCGCCTTCATTGGCGGCGGTCATCCGCTCGCGCAGTTTGGTGAGCTGTTCGCGTAGCCGTCGCACATCCCCGCGCGCGCCATCGACCTTGGCTTGGTTCGGGCGCTGGTTGTCGAGCAGGGCGGCGAGTTCGAGTTCCTTTTCGATCAAAAGGGTCTCGTAATTGGTGATCTGCGTGCGGATCGAGGCGATCATCGCCTCAGGGTCGACGTTGTTGTCGACCTGCAGTTTGATCAGCGCCTCCTGCGCCGCGCGGCGGTTTTCCAATGCGGTTTCATAACCCTCCAGCGCGTCGCGCATCCCGTCTTCGCGCTTTTGCTTGCTCAGGTCATTCACCCGCTCTTCGGCATAGGTGAGCAGACGTTTCGAGAATTCTTCCGAGACCTCGGGATCGGCGGCAATCACCTCCATCCGGATCACGCCTTCGGTCGGGTCGTAGCCGATTTTGACGTTCTTCTTGTAGGTTTTGTAGGCTTCTTCGTTGCTGGGGTTTTCCGAAAGCCGTTGGATCGCGTCGATCTCAGGGTCGGCGAAATGGGCGCGAAACCCTGCGTCTTCGTCAAGGCGCAGCATCGCGTCTTTCGATTGCAGATAGGCCTGCGTGGCGATGCTGTCAGCGCTATTGGCGAATTGCGTGGGCAGCAGCCCGCCAAAGGGGCTGGAGCCGCCGCCACCTTCGTTCTGAATGATCAGAAACTGGCTTTCGGTGGCATACATCGGTGTGGCGATTTTGTAGAAATAATAGCCGGCGGCAATGGTCGGCAGCATGACGAAAAAGGCCAGCCGGACCAGCAGCATGGCCGCTTTGCGGCGACGGCGGCGGGTGATGTCACGCTGAATGTCCGAGATCTCGCGCTGACGGCGCTCGGCGGGGCTGACATCGGTTGAGGGCAGGCCGCGCGGGCCGCGGGGCGTGGTCTGGGGCAGTTGCACCTTCGGGTCGCCGGGCTGGTCCCGGGTGGCGGGCAGGCCGCTGTCCGCCGGATCGCCTGACTGCGGCACCACGAGTTCCAGCATGTTGGACCGCTGAAACGGGTCGATCCCCTTGGCCCGCAAAAGGCGCACCGCGTCGAAATCCGAGGTTGGCGCCAGCCCGTGTTTCTGCGCCACCCGCCGCGCCATGCGCAATTGCCGGCCTGTCAGCCCCTCGCGGCGGATCGCGTCGATGTCCTGCTCGGCCGAGACTTCATTGGCGGAAGACACCTCGCCCGAGCGGGCGCTTTCGGAGTGGGGGGCTTTGCCGCTGCGCGCAGCATGTTCCAAGGCTTCCTTGCTGTGCGAGGGTTCCACCTCGGTCGCATCGGCGACGGCGCGCAGCTTGGCCTTGCGCGCGGCCTTTTCGGCGTCCGTCTGGTCCGCCTGCGCCTTCTCGGCGCTGCTCGGCGCGGCGCTGCTGCCCGAGGGGGGCGGCGCCTTGCGGATGCGGAATTTTCTAGCCTTGGGTTTCGTAGTCATAGAGCTGTTTCGCTTCTTCCAAGGTGTCGAACATATGTAATTTGCCGTCCAAAAGGACAGCGGCGGAACGGGCAAATTTCTCAAGCGTATGGGCCTGATGCGAGACGATGATGATCGTCGTGGTCCGCAGCCGTTCTTTCAGAATATCACCCGCCTTGCGGTTGAATTCCACGTCTGTCGTGCCGGGCATGCCTTCGTCAATCAGATAGATATCAAAATCCAGCGCCAACATCAGCGCAAAAGAGAAGCGCGCCCGCATCCCGGCGGAATAGGTGCCGAGCGGCTGGTCGAAGTATTCGCCCAAACCGCAGAGCCAGCGGCAAAAGCTTTCGACGTAATCCGGGTCAAGCCCATAGAGCCGCGCGATATAGCGGGCGTTCTCCATGGCTGAGACTTTATTGACCACCCCGCCCATAAAACCCAAAGGAAACGAGATGTTACAGCCGCGCCTGATCTCTCCTTCGTCGGGTTTTTCCAGCCCGGCCATCATGTTGATAAGGGTCGTTTTACCGGTGCCGTTGGGGGCCAGAATGCCCAAGGAGTTGCCAAGCTCCACGCGAAAAGACACCCGGTCAAGAATGACCTTGTGCTGCGATCCCGTCCAAAAGGACTTGGACACATTTTCAAATTCCAGCATTCGCTGCTCCGGTTGGTGCTAAGCGGGGCGTCGCGGCGCCTCTGGTATCAGAGGTATCTTAACCGTTTATTCACGGAATTTGACCACAATATGTCGAAACGCGGGCGTTCGCCGGGGCAGGGCGCCGTGCGGGGCTTTCTGGTGGCGGTAAAACCTGCTGCCCGCAGGACGGGTATCCTGCGGGGGAGGGGGCATAAGAGGAAGGCATATCGGCCCGCGCCCGCGCGGAGGTCAGTGCAACGTGTGGGTGCTCTCGGTCGGGGCCATTTCGCCGATGTAGCTGACATTCATCAAGGCCGCCTGCGTGCGGTCTCCGTCGATGTTTTGCACCGGGCCTACGGGCACGGCGCTCATCAGGCCAAGCCGGGTCATCCAGCGGCTGAAGGTGGCGGGCACGATGCCCAGAACATGGCTTGCGCCCATGGCATATGCGGCACCGGCCATCTGGTTCATCAGCATACGTTGCACGGCAATGCGGCGTTGGGCAGGAACGGCGCTGGTGAGGAACAAGCGGGTGGCTTCCCATATGTCGTCGCGCACGGGCGCTTTGAAGAACAGCACGTCCTGCGGAATGTCCGGCAGCATCCCCAGTTGCGCATCACGCAGCATGTAGCTGTATTGCGCGCAGGTCGAGGTGGTGGGCATCAGGCGGACGCCGCCCATGACCTCCCCATATTCATGCAAAACGATCCAGCGTGCGCGGGGCGTGTCGTATTGGTCAAACTCCATCCCATCAACCTGAGGGAGATCCCACTGCTTATCGTCGATAAAGATTCGGCGCCGCGCCCGGAGGAAGTTAACGAATAATTCCCCGTGCTGATGCATGTTCAAAAATGACAAAGTTGTGGCACGCATATAGGGGTTGGCCCGGGCAAGGGCCTCGGGGCTATAGGGGTCAGCCTCTTTCGATGTGTTGTTAAGCAGTTTTCGTGGGAAGCGGTTGTTCTTTACTTCCAGCGCTTTAGCGTCCTGTGGCGTCAGTTCGGGAAGAACATCCTGCCAAGATTTTCCACTGAAGCTCCGTCCTTGCAGACTCATGTTGGACCTCGAAAATTCGCTGTAAAAATACCTCTTATCAAGAGGCTAACCTCTAGTTGCATGAAATGGCCATACTTATGTCCCATTTCCGGGTGTAGAAGGTAAGATGATCGCGTCTAACATGTGCTTCGATGCCGAAATGCAACATGTTAAGAGCGTTTGTCGGCAGAATGCCGGCATTCGAGCAGCCGACCGAAGAAAACGAGAGCGATGTCGCAGGAAAAAGTAACATACGGCCCGATTCATACGCCGCATCTGGCAGACGCGACAAAGGTGCAGCAGATGCGGGATTATTCCCAAGTCGGCGTTAACCTGTTTTGGCAGCGGCAGATGATCTTTGCGGCGGCCATTTGCCTATCTGCGTTCTACTATGATCTGTGGCTGTCGATCTCGACCGTGATTCTGATCGCGATTTCCGAGACTTTCGACTATCTGCTTTTCCTGCGCATCACCCGCTGGCGGGGGCGCAGCCCACGTTTGGCGCGTTTGTTCATGAACCGCATCTATATCGGCACGGTGCTGAGCGCCGGGGTGATCAGCTATTTCGCCCTTGGGATTGCGCTTCAGCAGGGGGCGACGACGCATTTCCTGCCGCTGTTCTTCCTTTTTGCCGCGGCGCTCTTCGCCTCGATGAACAACCACCATATCCTGCCGGTGCTGATGCTGCGGCTTGCGATCTATGGCGCGACATTCCTCTTCATCCCGATCTGGGACATCGTGCGCACGGGGGCGAGCATCGAATCCGAGCTTTGGACCCAGTTGTTCACCGTGGTCTTCGTGCTCTACTTCATCGTCGATTGCTCTCGCATCTTCCTAAAGATGTACCGCACCAATCTACGCCAGCTCGAAGAGCTGAAGGTCGAGCATGAGAAAACCAAGATCGCGTTCAAAGTGAAGACCGAATTCGTCTCGACCATCAGCCATGAGCTGCGCACGCCGATGACCTCGATCAAAGGGTCGCTCGATATGGCCTGCGCCGGCGTTTTGGGCGAAATGACCCCGCAGATGGAGAAAGTTCTAAAGATTGCGCAGCGCAATTCGGCGCGGCTGACGTCGATCATTAACGAGATTCTCGACCTGCAAAAGTTCGAGGCGGGCAAGATCAGCTTTGATATCGAACCGCTTGAGGTTCAGACCATCATCGAAGACGCGATTGAGTTGAACCAATCCTTTGCAGGCAACCTTGGCGTGACGCTGCGCTATGCCAAACCGTCGGAGCCTGCGGGGATCGCCACGGACGAGAAACGACTGCAACAGGTGATGTCCAACCTGCTGTCGAACGCGGCCAAATTCTCGCCCGCCGGGTCGACGGTCAAGGTTACCTCGGTCAACCGTGGCGACAAGGTGCGGATCAGCGTGATCGACGAGGGGATCGGCCTTGCCGAATCCGAGCGCGAAAAGGTCTTTGACGAATTTTCGCAGATCGATTCCTCGGACCAGCGGGCCGTTGGCGGCACTGGATTGGGGATGAACATCTCCAAACGGATCATCGAAGCCTTGGGCGGGCAGATCGACTATTTCAAGAACGACGGCCCCGGCACGACCTTCTATATCGATATGCCCTTGGGCAATGGTACGGGGAAGGAATTGCCCCATGGGATGGCCGTCAAAGACATGGTGAATGGCGAGGGGCCGATTGGGGATGAACCCTCCGAAAAGCCAGACGGAGAGCGCGCGGCGGCGTAAGTCGCGAGCGCCTCGCTGCCCGGCCTCTCGGCGCGGGCGACATCTGCCCTCACCGCAAAGACAATCTCAAACGGAAAAGGGGGCGGCATTTCTACCGCCCCCGCATTCGGGTCGCCAGTTTGATGCGGTCACGCGACCAACTGCCAGATCACACCCGCAAAGATCGCTCCGACGAAGGCAAAGCCGATGTAGGCGGCGAAAACACGCGGTTTGACCAGGGCCCAGACCGCGATGGCCGCCGGAATGCAGCTTACCCCGCCCGCCACGACAAAGGACATGGCCGCGCCTTGGGTCATCCCTTGCGCCAGCAGCGCGTCGATCAGGGGCACGGCGGCATAGCCATTCAGGTAGGCCGGTGCGCCCACGAATGCGCCCAGAATGATCGGCATGATCCCGGTGCCGCCCAAGACATTGGCGATCCATTCGGCGGGCACATAGGTCAGCATGAGGGCTTCGACCACATAGGCGAGGGTCAGCCATTTGACGAGGAACAGCGCATTGGTCAGCGCCGTGTCGGCAAAGCTCGCGCGGCGCTCGGCCTCTTGCCAGAACTTCCAGACCGGCGCGCCGGAAAAGGGTTTGGCCGAAGAACAGCAGCTGCTTTTCGCGGGCTGGGGGCGCAGGGGGGCGTTGAAAATCGGCGTGCGGGACAGGGCCATGACGGTGAAACCCCCGAACATGCCGACGCCGAGCGCCGCGATGGTTTTCGCCAGGGCGAAGTCGAAGCCGAGCGTGCCTGAGGTGATCGCGAACATCGCCGGGTCCATCAGCGGGGAGGCCAGCCAAAAGGCCATCACCGCGCCGAGCGGGGCGCCGACGGCCAGCAGCGCGGCGATAAAGGGGATCACTTCGCAACTGCAAAAGGGGGACAGGCCGCCGAGCGCCGCTGCCATTACCACCATCCGGGCCGGGTTGCCCTCGAACGCGCGGGCAAGCAGGCTCTCCGCCCCGCTGGCTTTGAGATAGGCCACGGCCAGCACCGCGAAGGCGATGAAGGGGGCGGTGTGCAAAAGCGCCTCGGACGCGAAGATGACCGTCGGCATGACCTGCAGCGGATCCAGCAGCGCGATCAGCGCCAAGAGCGCCAGCGTGATGCCCCAAGCGCCTTTTAGAAAGGCCAAGCGGTGCAGCGCGGGGAGGGTTTGTGTGGTATCAGCCATGGTTATGCTCCGTGCAGCCGTCGATTGCATCCGCGCAGCATTCGGTCAGCAGGAAATTCGCCAAGGCTTGCACCTCTTCATAGGCAACGGCGGCGCAGATGGTGCTGCGGCCTTGTTTTTCCTGTTTCACCAGACCGGCAGAGGCCAAGAGTTTCAGATGATGTGTCAGGGTCGAGCCGGTCACGCCGGTGCGTTCGCCCAGCGTGCCGATGTTTAGCCCCTCTGATCCGGCGCGCACCAGCGTGCGCAGCACCAGAAGGCGTTGTTCCGATCCAAGCGCCGCAAAGCTGCTGGCGGCGAGGGTGAGTGCGGGGGTTGCGGATTCTTGTTTCATGATTCTAGAAATATCGAAACGTTAGCGCGATGCAAGGTTTATTTCGATAATTGACGAAGTGATGGCCCGTCGCCCTTTATCTTTTGGCCCTATCGCTTATCTCCTGCTCATGAAGGATATCCGAGATGATCTGGCGGCCTGCCGCCTTTGTGCCGAGCGTTTCGCCGTGACCGCCACCCAGCATCGCCCGCGGCCCATCGTCTGGTTCAAACCCGGCGCGCGGCTGCTGATCGCCAGCCAAGCGCCCGGCAAACGGGTGCATGAGGCGGGCAAGCCGTTCTGGGATATGTCCGGCACCCGCCTGCGCGACTGGCTGGGGCTGGATGAGGCGACATTCTATGACCGCGACAGGGTTGCCATCGTGCCGATGGGCTTTTGCTTTCCGGGCTATGACGCCAAGGGCAGTGACCTGCCGCCGCCGCGTATCTGTGCGCAGACTTGGCGCAAACCGGTGCTGGAGATGCTGCCCGATCTGCGGCTCACGGTGTTGATTGGGGCCTATGCAATGAAATATCACCTCCCCGGATTTCGCAATGTGACCGAGGCCGTGGCGGGCTGGCGGGATCATCCGCCGGGGGTCTTTGCCTTGCCTCATCCGTCGTGGCGCAATACCGGATGGTTGAACAAGAATCCCTGGTTCGCGGAAGAGGTCTTGCCCCGTCTGCGCGCCGCCGTGTCCGAGGTGATGAATGACCGACCGCCAAACTGACCCCAAGACCGAGCCGACCCCGCTCGACCAAGCCCATGCTGCGATGACCTCCGCCCCCGACGACGACGCGGCGCGGCTGCGTTTTTACGAGCGTATCGCGGATGTCGAGCTGTTCATGTTGCTCGAGGATGAGCCGCAGGGCGATCAGATCAGCCCGGTGCTGCTTGACGGTAGCTATGTCATGGTCTTCGACCGCGCGGCGCGGCTCTCGGCTCACGTGGGGGAGGCGTCTCCTTACGTGGCGCTCTCGGGCCGTGCGATTGCCGCGATGTTGGAGGGGCAGCCCTTGGGCATGGCGGTGAACATCGGTGTGGCCCCGTCCGAGATCCTGCTGCCTGCCGAGGCGATGGACTGGCTGCGCAGCACATTGGCCCATGCGCCGGGCGAGGTGGAGGCGGGTATCGACCGCGTGTTCCCGCCGCAGGGCTTGCCCGAGACGCTGATCGCCGCGATTGATGCGAAATTGGCGACGGCCACCGGCATGGCGGCGGGGGCCTTCCTTGTCGGTGTCGAATACAGCGGCGGCGGGCGCGGGCATCTGCTGGCCTTCGTCGGCGCGATCCCCCGGGCGCAAGACGCGCTGGTGCGCGCGGCGTCTGAGGCGCTGACCTTTTCGGGGATCGAGGCGGGCGCGATGGATGTCGGCTTCTTCGGCCCCAATGACGCGGTGGTCGAGAAGCTGGCCCGCGTCGGCCTGCGGTTTGACCTGCCGCAGATGGAGCCTTTGCAAAATACGCCCCGGATGGCCCCCGGCAGCGATCCGGCGAAACCGCCGAAGCTGCGCTGATCTAGGCCTCAGGCAAGAAAGAGGCGGGCAGGGCACACAAGCCCGCCCGCCTTTTTTCTTTCATCCCGCCGGACTTAGCGGCGGCGGTCGCGCCGGGCGCTCATCGGTTGGAAAGCGACGCCGACATGGGCCTCGCAATAGGGTTTGCCCTGCTGCACGGGCAGGCCGCAGAACCAGAAATCATCGGTTGCCGGGTCGCCCACGGGCCATTTGCAGGTGCGTTCGGTCAGTTCCATCAGGCCGATCTTCTTGGCCTTCTTCTCAACTTCGCTGACCTTGGCAAGCGCCTCGGGGCTGATCTCATTCGCCGACGGCTGCGGCGGCAGGGGTTGGCCTGCGGGGATGATCTGCTTGCGTGCGGGCAGGTTGGGCTTGGGCGCCGGGGCTGCGGCTGGCTCTTCGGCTTCGGGCGCGGGGGCGGCTTCGGCCTCCGGCTCGGGCGCGGCTTTGGCGGCGGGCTTTGCCTTAGCCTCGGCCTTGGGGGCTGCGGGCTTGGCCTTGGGCTCCGGCTTGGCAGTCGCCGCCGCCGCGGCGGCAGGCGCGCCCGCGGTGCGGTTCGACAGGCCCAGACGGTGCACCTTGCCGATCACGGCGTTGCGCGTCACCCCGCCCAGTTCCTTCGCGATCTGGCTGGCGGACTGGCCTTCGCCCCACATCTTTTTCAGTGTCTCTACGCGCTCATCAGTCCAGGACATACGGGGTTCCCCAGTTAAAAAGCGGCCCCCTAGCCCGGACCGCTTTGTCAGTGTATCGGCCCCCATTTTATCTTCTGGGGCCGCAGGTGCAAGCGCCGATGCCCTCTGGGCACGGGGCGCTGCGATTGGGGCTTTACGTGGGGGATGAAGGGCGGCTATGCAAGAGCCATGATCAAATCTGCCGCATATTCCATCCGACGACGCTTCGTCCGATAACATGGTGCCCCCCTTTGGGGCGGCGTGATGGCCTGATCTCGCAGCCTGCGTGCTGCATCCTTTCAAAAACAAGCAAATCCCATTGACCCTGCGCCAGCCCCATGCCCTTTTACCGGCGTGACACGGCCCTCTTTCAAGGACAAACAGATGATCCCTTCCGTTCTGCCAACCTATAATCGCGCTCCTTTGACCTTCGTCAAAGGCGAAGGCACTTGGCTGATCGAGGCGGATGGGCGACGTTTTCTCGACCTTGGCGCGGGGATCGCGGTGAACGCGCTTGGCCATGCGCATCCGGTGCTGGTGAAGGCGCTGACCGATCAGGCGCAGGCGCTGTGGCATACGTCGAACCTCTACCACATTCCGCAGCAAGAGGCGCTGGCCGATCGGCTGGTGGCGGAGACCTTTGCCGACACTGCGTTCTTCTGCAACTCGGGGACCGAGGCTTGCGAGTTGGCGGTGAAAATGGCGCGCAAGTATTTCTATGAGGCGGGCCAGCCCGAGCGGGTCGAGATCATCGCCTTTAACGGGGCCTTTCACGGCCGCTCTTCTGCCGGGATCGCGGCGGCGGGGTCTGAGAAGATGACCAAAGGCTTTGGCCCGCAACTGCCGGGTTTCGTGCATCTCGACCTTGGCGACAGCGCCGCTCTTGAGGCCGCCATCACCGACAAGACCGCCGCCATCATGGTCGAGCCGGTACAGGGCGAAGGCGGTATCCGCGCCGTGCCGGATGCCGAGTTGCAACAGATGCGCGCGCTGTGCGACACCCACGGGCTCTTGCTGATTTGCGATGAGGTGCAATGCGGCGTGGGCCGGACCGGGCGGCTCTTTGCCCATGAATGGGCCGGGATCAGGCCCGACATCATGATGGTCGCCAAGGGCATCGGCGGGGGCTTTCCGCTGGGCGCCGTACTGGCCACGGAAAAGGCGGCCTCGGGCATGACCGCAGGCACCCATGGGTCGACCTATGGCGGCAACCCGCTGGGCTGTGCCGTGGGCTGCGCGGTGCTGGATGTGGTGGCCGACGCGGCCTTTCTGGCCGAGGTGAGCCGCAAGGCGGGGCTGCTGCGTCAGCGTCTCGAAGGGCTGGTGGCTGAGCATCCGGAGGTCTTTGAAGAGGTGCGCGGCGCGGGGCTGATGCTGGGGCTGAAATGCAAGGTGGCGAATGCCGATGTGGTCGCCTCGGGCTATGCCCATGAGCTGATCACCGTGCCCGCCGCCGACAATGTGATCCGCCTGCTGCCGCCGCTGACCATTTCCGATGATGAGATTGCCGAGGCGGTGACCCGCCTTGACGCCATCGCGCGTGACCTGACCCCGGCCTAAGCGCCATTCACCCCAAAACATTCCTCGGGCTTTCAAGGCCGTGGCCTTGGATCCCGCAAGACAGAGACGACAGATGAACCATTTCCTCGATATCCACCAAACCGACCCCGCCGATCTGCGGCAGATCATCGACAATGCCGCCGCTATGAAAGCCGCGCGCAATGGCCGCCCGCGCGGCGCGCCGGATGATGACCAGCCGTTGAAAGATCACATGGTCGCGCTGATTTTCGAGAAGCCCTCGACCCGGACTCGCGTCTCCTTCGACGTGGGCGTGCGGCAGATGGGCGGGCAGACCATGGTGCTTTCGGGCGCCGATATGCAACTCGGCCATGGTGAGACCATCGCCGACACCGCCCGCGTGCTGTCGCGCTACGTCGATATGATCATGATCCGCACTTTCGAAGAGCAGACCCTGCTGGAGATGGCGGAATATGCCTCCGTTCCGGTAATCAACGGGCTGACCAACCGCACGCATCCCTGCCAGATCATGGCCGATATTCAGACCTTCGAGGAACACCGCGGCCCGATCAAAGGGCGCAAGGTGGTCTGGTCGGGCGACGGCAACAACGTCTTCGCCAGTTTCGCCCATGCGGCCAAGCAGTTCGACTTCGACCTTGTCTTCACCGGGCCGGAGCCGCTCGACCCCGAGCGCGCGCTCGACGGGCTTTATACCACCGAGCGCGACCCCCAGAAGGCCGTGGAGGGTGCCGATCTGGTGGTCACCGATACTTGGGTCAGCATGCATGATCCGCAATCGGCGCGGGAGCGGCGGCACAATCAGCTGCGCGGCTATCAGGTGAACGATGCGCTGATGGCGCTGGCGAAGCCGGATGCGCTTTTCATGCATTGCCTGCCCGCGCACCGCGATGACGAGGCGACAAGCTCGGTCATGGATGGGCCGCATTCGGTGATCTTTGACGAGGCTGAGAACCGTCTGCACGCGCAGAAAGCTGTCATGCGCTGGTGTCTGGGCGCATGAGCGACGGCCCCCGCATCGTTGTTGCGGGCGCGGGGGCGGTGGGCTGCTTTGTCGGCGGGCTGCTGGCCGGGGCAGGCCATGCCGTGACCCTGCTGGCGCGGCCCCGCATTCAGGCCGAAGTCCGCACTCATGGGCTAACCCTGACGGATTTCGGCGGCATGGCGCGCTACCTCTCGCCGGATGATCTGAACCTTGCAGGGGATGAGACCTGCCTGCGCGATGCCGATATCGTGCTGGTCACGGTCAAATCGCGCGACACCGAAGACATGGCCCGGCTGATCGCCCGCCACAGCGCGCCGGGCGTGCAGGTCATCAGCCTGCAAAACGGCATGGGCAACCGCGCGGCCTTGGCCCGGCACCTGCCGCAGCATGATCTGCGCGCGGGGCTGGTGCCGTTCAACGTCGTGGCCATGGGGCAGGGCTGCTACCACCGGGCAAGCTCGGGCGATCTGGTGATCGAGGCGGGCCCGGCTGATCTGGCCACGCGCCTGTCGCTGCCGGACCTAAAGGTAGAGGAACGCGCCGATATCACCGCCCTGCAATGGGGCAAATTCCTGATGAACCTCAACAACGCCCTGAACGCTTTAAGCGGTCTGCCGTTGCAAGCGCAGTTGCAGGATCGGGCGTGGCGGCGTCTGATGGCCGATCAATGGGCCGAGGCGCTGGCGGTTCTGCGCGCCGACAAGATCCGCCCCGCCATGACCACGCCGATCCCGGCTCGATTGGTCCCGACGCTCTTGCGCCTGCCGACGCCGATTTTCACCCGCGTCGCTGCGGCCATGTTGCAGATCGACCCGCAGGCGCGGGCCTCGATGGCGCAAGACCTCGCCGCGCGCCGCCCGACCGAGATCGACGCGTTCCAAGGCGAGGTGCAGCGCCGCGCGAGGGCGCTTGGCCGCGCGACGCCGGTGACGGATATGGTGCTGCGGGTGATGGGTTGGGCAGAGCTTGCAGGCGAAGGGCTGCCGCATTTGCCGGTCACCGCCCTGCGGGCCGAAATGGCGGCAGGGCAGGACCGGCAAGAGGGGTGAGGCGCACCCGCGCCTGACCTTAGTTTACGAAGGCGTTGAGCACCCAAAAGACGATGCCAGAGAGCAGCGCCGCTGCGGGCACGGTGATCACCCAAGCCGCGACGATGGTCATGAAATGCGAGCGGCGCACCAGCTTGCGGCGGCGGCGCTCTTCCTTGGCGATGCGCTTGACCTCACCGGTCTTGGCCCCGACCCGGCGCAGCCGGCGCTCCATATGCCATTCGCGGTAAAAGCCCACGCCAAAGACCCCGCCCACAGCGATATGGGTAGAGGACACGGGCAGGCCGAGCCAGCTTGCCACGATCACCGTGATCGCCGCCGAAAGCGCCACGCAATAGGCGCGCATCGGGTTCAGCTTGGTGATCTGGCTACCGACCATGCGGATCAGTTTCGGCCCGAATAGGAACAGACCGAAGGAGATGCCGAAGGCCCCGATGATCATCACCCATGTGGGAATGCTCACCTTATCCTCGAAACCGCCGAACTCGGTCGCATGGACGATCGCCGCCAGCGGGCCGACCGCATTTGCCACGTCATTGGCCCCATGGGCAAAGCTGAGCAGGGCCGCAGAGAGCACCAGCGGCAGGCCAAAGAGCGTTTTGACCGAGCGGTTGCGGTTCTCCATCCCTTCCGAGGCGCGGCGGATCAGCGGGGCGGAGATGGCATAGACGACCAGCCCCGTCACAAGGCCGATGATCAGGGCGACCGGCATGTCGATGCTGATGATCTTTTTCAGCCCCTTCAGCGCCAGATAGGCGGCAAAGACACCGGCCATCAGCCCCACCAGCACCGGCACCCAAGTGCGCGAGGCGGCGATTTTGTCGTCTTGGTAGAGGATGCGCGCCTTGATGAAGGCCAAGAACATCGCCGCCACGGCACCGCCCAATACGGGCGAGATCACCCAGCTTGCGGCGATCATGCTCATTGAGCTCCAGTTCACCGCGCCAAGGCCCGCTGCTGCGATGCCCGCGCCCATGACCCCGCCGACGACCGAATGGGTGGTCGAGACGGGCGCGCCGACCCATGTGGCAAGGTTGACCCAAAGCGCGGAGGAGACCAGCGCGGCCATCATCGCCCAGACAAAGATGCGCGTGTCCGCAACGCTCGCCGGATCGATGATGCCCTTGGAAATTGTCGAGACGACATCGCCCCCCGCCAGAAGCGCCCCGGCGGATTCGCACAAGGCAGCAATCACAATCGCGCCGCCCATGGTCAGCGCATTAGCCCCCACGGCGGGGCCCATGTTGTTGGCCACGTCATTCGCGCCGATGTTCACCGCCATATAGGCGCCAAAGACCGCCGCGGCGATCACGACAAAGCTGGAGGGCTGTTGCCCGAAGATTACCGCCGCAACGGCACCTGCCACCACGATAAAGGCCAGCGCGATGCCCGGCGCCACGAGGGGGCGGGCGACATAGGTCGCGGCCAGTTCGACTTGCGAAATGCGGTTGAGGTCCTTGTCCAGTGTCTTCCACTGGCTGCCCTGCGGTTCCGTTGCCATTCCTGTATGATCTCCGATCCTAACGTTCAGCGGGGGGTGACATAAGGCTACCGAGGGCGCAAGTCACCCTGTCACAAAATTGTAACATCCCGAAACGGGCAGGGGCGGCAATGGGGCAGGGGGGATATGGCACCGGACAGCGGCCCGGTGCCGAAGGGGCTTAATGGAAGGCGGATAAGATTGCTTTAAGATCAGGCTCATCGACGAGTTCCGACGCCTCCTGCGGGGTGAACCACGCGCGTTTGCGCATTCCCGCTTCGGGGTATTCCTCGCTCAGATCGCGGACGCGGGTGAGGTAGACCTGTGTGGTCACGGGCACGGTCAGGCCTTCGCCGAGACCCTTGTCATAGTCGAAAATGCCCATCGGATCGGATTCGATATCGGCTTTCGTCACCCCGGCCTCTTCCCATGCTTCCTGCAAGGCGGCTCCGGCGCCGTCCAACCCGTCGATCGGCCAGCCCTTGGGCAAAATCCAGCGACCCGTGTCGCGGCTGGTGATCAGCAGGACCTTTTTACCCGCCTCGGTGTCGCGGTAGCACAGGGCGGCAACCTGCACACGGCGGGGACGTTTAAAAATAGGAAGGACCATATCCTCCCATGCGCGTCTAAATACTTGTGTCATTACAGAACTATGCCTCGGTCGGGTGTTTTTCTTGTTATCCGCACATTATATAGTCTTCCCGAACGCAAATCAAACTGCGGCCTGCCGGCTAGGCGGGCTTGGCAGTATGACAGGCTAGAAATGAGGCATGATCGATATGGCAACTGGCACGCAGGCGGACGGGGGCGCGGCGCAGGGCGCAGGCGCCGATATCGGGGTATACGGTCTGGGGACCATGGGCTCGGCACTGGCGCTGAACTTGGCCGACAATGGATTTACCGTGGCGGTCAGTAACCGCGAGGCCGATTGGATTGCGCCTTTCCTTGATGAGGCCGGACCGCTGGCCGAGCGCCTGATCGGGAGCGAGCGGCTTGAGGAGTTCGTCGCCGCCATCGCCCGCCCGCGCAGCATTCTTTTCATGATCCCTTCCGGCGCGCCGGTCGATGCGATGATCGAGGCGATCAAACCGCTGCTGGATGAGGGCGACACTTTGATCGACGGCGGCAACGCCGATTTCCACGACACCCGCCGCCGCAGCGCCGAACTCGAAGGCACGGGGCTGCATTTCGTCGGCATGGGCGTGTCGGGTGGCGAGGCCGGGGCGCGCAATGGCCCGTCGATGATGGTCGGCGGCAGCGCGCATTCTTGGACCCAGTTCAAACCGATGGCCGAGAAGATTGCCGCGCAATTCGAGGGCACGCCTTGCGTGGCGCATCTCGGCCCCGACGGGGCGGGGCATTTTGTCAAAACGGTGCATAACGGCATCGAATATGCCGACATGCAGATGATCGCCGAAGTCTACGGCCTGCTGCGCGATGCGGGCGGGCAGGGCGCGGTGGAAATTGGCAATCTCTTTGCCGATTGGCGCAAGGGGCCGCTGAACTCCTATCTGATTGAAGTCTCGGCCGCGGCGCTCTTGTCGGTCGACACCCAGACCGGGACGCCGATGGTCGATGTGATCCGCGATCAGGCTGGGCAAAAGGGCACCGGGCGCTGGACCTTGATCGAAGCGCTCAAGATGGGGCAATCGGCCAATACCATCGAAGCCGCCGTCGGCGCGCGCGGTTGGTCGAGCGAGAAGGCTGTGCGCGAAATGGCCGAGCCGCTGCTGCCCGAAGGCGTGCAGGACGCGCCGCTGCCCGAAGAGGCGGATCTGGAGATGGCGCTTTTGGCGGGGCGGATCATCGGCCACGCGCAGGGCTTTCGCATCCTTTCGTCGGCGTCAGAGGAGTTTGGCTGGTCGCTCGACATGGCGCGTATTTCTGAGATTTGGCGCGCGGGCTGCATCATCCGCTCGGCGCTTTTGGACGAGTTTGCCGATGCTTTCCGGGGCGAATTGCCCGGTGGGCATCTGATCCTCGCCCCCGCGATGCGCAAACGCTTGGAAGAGAGCATTCCGGCGCTGCGCCGGGTGGTGGCGACGGGCGCATTGCTCGGTGTCGCGCTGCCCGCGCTGTCGGCGGCGCTGGCGTGGTATGACAGCATGCGCCGGGCGCGGGGCACGGCGAATATGATCCAAGCGCAGCGGGATTTCTTTGGTGCGCATGGGTTTGAGCGGATAAGCGAAGAGGGCAAGTTCCACGGGACGTGGACGCCTCTGCCGTAAGAGGGCTTATAGGTCCGGAAACAAGCCGAAGGCGCCGGACCATCGCCTGCCCGCCCCGACGGGGAGGCGATTTAGCAACGGGCGGAACACGACAAAAAGCCCACCCATGGTTGCGCCATAAAGTGGCATGAACATACCGTAGCATCGCCACCCCGCGGGCAGGCGATGTTCCGCGTCACGCCTTAGCGAACGGGTCCACCGGATAGCTCACATGCGCCAGATATAACCCCTGCGGCGGGCAGACTGGCCCGCAGGCGGCCCGATCCTTCGCCGCAAGTGCTGCACCCATATCCGCCACGCTCCATGACCCCGCGCCGACCCGCTCCAGCGAACCGACGAAACTGCGCACCTGATTGTGCAGGAAGGACCGCGCACGCACGTCGAAATGATACTCCGTCCCGGCCAAGGTCTCGACCTGCGAGACCTGTAACCGATCGAGCGTTTTCACCGGGCTTTCCGCCTGACAAACGGTCGAGCGGAAGGTGGTGAAATCATGCTTGCCCACCAAAAGATCCGCTGCCGCCTGCATCGCCTCTACATCCAGCCGATGTTTGATCTGCCAGACCAGCCCCGCTTGATGCACCGCGGGGGCGCGGCGGCTGAGGATGCGGAAGTGGTAGCGCCGCTCAAGCGCCGAAAAGCGGGCGTGAAAATCCTCGGGCGCCAGCACGCAATCGGTGATCGCGATGGGCTGCGGCTTGAGGTGATAGTTCAGCGCCTCGCCCAGCCGGAAGGGCGACCAATCGCGGGCCATGTCGCAATGCGCAACCTGCGCCAGCCCATGCACCCCGGTATCGGTGCGCCCGGCGGCGGCGATGGTGTGGTCACCGGGTTCCAGCTTGGCCAAAGCGGCCTCGATCGCGCCTTGCACTGTGGGCTGGTCAACCTGACGCTGCCACCCGTTGAAGGGCGCGCCGTGGTATTCGATTTTCAGGGCATATCTGGGCATGACCGGGGCCTTAGCGCGGGCGGGCGCTTCTGGCAATCCCCGGCTGCCGGCCCTATGTTGAGGCCAAAGAAAGAAGGACGGGCGCAGCTTTGGGTATCACAGGCATTGCCGACGGGATTTGGCGGCAGTTTGAGAATGTCACCGACACGGTGGGCGAGACGTTTTTCGAGCCGGTGATCCGGCTTGGGGTCACGGGGCTTGCACGCTCGGGCAAGACGGTTTTCATCACCTCGCTGGTCGCCAACCTGCTGGATCGGGGGCGGATGCCGGGGCTGCTCGCAGCCTCCGAGGGGCGGATCGAGGCGGCGTTTCTGCAGCCCCAGCCCGACGATACCGTGCCCCGGTTCGAGTATGAGACCCACCTCGCCGCGCTGACCGGAAAGACGCCCCATTGGCCCGAAAGCACGCGGGCGATTTCGGAGCTGCGGTTGTCGCTCAAGGTGCGGCCCAATGGGTTGCTGGCGGGCTTTCAAGGGCCGCGCACCTTGCATCTGGATATCGTGGATTACCCCGGCGAATGGCTGCTGGATCTGGCGCTGATGGATGTCACCTATGCCGAATGGTCGGCGCAGGTCATTGAACGCATCGCGTCGCGTGAAGAGGCGGCGGGCTACCGCGCGTTGGCCGAACAGATCGACCCCCATGCGGAGCTGGACGAGACCACCGCCCGCAGGCTTGCCGACAGCTTTGCCGACTATCTGCAAACCGCCCGTGCTAATGGCTATTCCGACTGCACGCCGGGGCGCTTTTTGCTGCCCGGTGATCTCGCCGGATCGCCGGTGCTGACCTTCGCGCCGCTGCCGGGATCGGAAGGCGCGCCGCGCAAATCGCTGATCCGCGAAATGGCGCGGCGGTTCGAGGCCTATAAGAAACAGGTGGTGCAGCCCTTCTTTCGCGATCACTTTTCACGGATCGACCGGCAGGTGGTGCTGGTCGACGCACTTGGCGCGATCCACCAAGGGCCGCAGGCGGTCGAAGACCTGCGCGGCGCCATGGCCGATATTCTGGGCGCGTTCCGGCCGGGGACGAACAACTTTCTGACCACCCTCTTGCGGGGCAAACGGGTCGAGAAAATCCTCTTTGCCGCGACCAAGGCCGACCATCTCCACCACAGCCAGCACCCCCGGCTGAGCGGGATCATGCAGGCGCTGATCCGTGAAGCGCGGGACCGGGCGCAATATGCGGGTGCGGGCACGCGGGCCATGGCCATCGCCAGCCTGCGCGCCACGACCGAAGACGTAATGACCCATGGGGGAGAACCGCTCGACGTGGTGCGCGGGACGCTCTTGAACGAGGATGAGACGCGCGGGCGGCAGGCGGCCTTCTATCCCGGTGAACTCCCCGAAGACCCGGCCCATCTGCTGACCCCCGCGCGGCAGGGCGCGCAGGAATGGCTGGGGGCGGATTATCAGATCATGCGCTTTGCGCCTGCGGTGTTGGACCTGCGCCCCGGCGACGGGCCGCCGCATATCCGGTTGGACCGCGCGGCGGAATTCCTGATTGGGGATCGGCTGTGAGCGCGGTTATGACACACCCCGCCACCCTGCGCCCGGCCCAGCCCCTCGACGCAGGCGCCGTGGGCGGCATCATGAGCGATTTCGCCCGCGACACCGCTTGGTTGCCCCGCATTCATAGCGGTGCCGAGGATATTGCCCATGCGGATGCAATGATCGCCCGGGGCTGGGTCACGGTGGCCGAGCGGGAGGGCCGCGTCGCCGGTTTCGCGGCTTGTGAGGGCGGCGCATTGGACGCACTATTTGTGGCGCAATCGGCGCGGGGGCAGGGCATCGGCTCGGCCCTTCTGTGCGCGTTAAAGACGCGGCATAAGTCGCTGACCTGCTGGACATTTCAGGCCAATACGCGGGCCATCGCATTCTACCGCCAACACGGGTTTGCCGAGACCGCGCGCAGCGATGGCAGCGCCAATGACGAAGGGCTGCCCGATTTGACATTGCACTGGCAAAGGGAGGCCGCCTGATGGCCCGCGGACCGATCCTGTTCGACCTTGAGGAAGACACCAAGCCGCAGCCCTCGGTCGCCGATGCGCCCGCCGTGCCCGAGTTGGACGTCGAGGCTCCGCCGCCCAAGGGCCAAGCGATGCAGATCGCCGCCCGGCTTGCCGCGCGCAAACCGTCGCGCTTGGTACGGCTGTTCTGGGCGCTGGCGGGGGCATTGGTCACCGCGCTGGTGTCGATCGCGGCTTGGACTTTCGTCACCGACCTGATGGCGCGCTACCCGTTGCTGGGCTGGGCGATGTCGCTGCTGATCGGGGCGTTTCTGCTGGTCCTCTTGTTGCTGTCGCTGCGCGAGATGGCGGCCTTTGGACGGCTTGCACGGCTCGACGGGCTGCGCCATGACGCGGGCGAAGCGCTGGCGCAGGGGGATTTGACCGCCGCGCGCAGCGTCACGGACCGGCTTGAGGCGCTTTACAAACACCGTGAGGATACCCGCTGGGGCCGCGACCGGCTGACGGAGCTGCGGGGCGATCAATTCGATGCCGAAGCGCTGTTGGGGTTGGCCGAAAGCGAGGTTCTGGCCCCGCTCGACCGTGCCGCCACCCGCGAGGTCGAAGCCGCGGCCCGGCAGGTCGCCGCCGTGACCGCATTGGTGCCTCTGGCGCTGGCCGATGTTGCCGCCGCCCTCAGCAGCAACCTGCGGATGATCCGACGCATTGCGGAAATCTATGGCGGGCGCTCGGGCTTTTTTGGCTCGTGGCGGCTGACCCGCGCGGTGCTGTCGCATCTGGTGGCGACGGGGGCCGTGGCCGTGGGGGATGATCTGATCGAGCCGCTCTTGGGCGGGTCCATCGTTGCCAAGCTGAGCCGCCGTTTCGGCGAGGGGCTGGTGAACGGGGCGCTGACCGCGCGCGTTGGCGTGGCCGCGATCGAGGTTTGCCGCCCGCTGCCCTTTGCCCGCGAAAAACGCCCCGGCGTGCGGGGCATCATCAAACGTGCGCTGACCGGGGTGCTCGGCGAGGGGTAAGCGATCAGGCCGCCTCAACCGCTTCGCGCACCGCGCGCAGCGGGTGCTGGATCAGGCCGGGCCAAGGCGAGACCTGCAACCCGGGGGCATAGCCCCACTGCGCGGCCTCGGCCGCCTGTGCCTTCGTCATCTGCGTGGCCCCGGCGTAGGTTTGATTTCCATCCGCGATGCCTTCGGGCAATGCCACCTCAGGCAAGTCGACGAAACGCGCGATCCGGCGCAGGGTGCGGGGGGCGTCGGCGACGATATCCTCGTAACGCAGAACCATCACCGCATGCAGATAGGGCAGGTCGCCTAACATCTGCGCCTGCGCCGCGATCCAATGGTCGATCAACGCCTGCGGAGGGGCATCGACCCATGACGCGACCGAGGCGGCAACGGCCTCGGGGTGGCGCAGGACGACGATGAATTGCGACATGGGAAAGAGCTGCTGCATCAGCCGCATGCGGGTCAGGTTCACTGGCGACTTCTCGACCCGCCAACGCAGGCCCGGGGCAAACCACAGGGCCCAGTCATGCGTGAGCCGGGTCTTTGTCTCCATGCTGTTGAGGGGATGCGCCTCGGTCAGATGTTCCTCGGGGTTTGTCGCGAAATGCATGGGCCGCCCGGATTGCGCCGTATGGGGGATGGCACCTTGCAGGTAGACCCCCTCATTCTCGGGCGCCGCCGATCCGGTGATGCCGCCCGCGCCGGGCAGGGCATTGGCCAAGCGATTGACCAGCGACGTGCCAGAGCGGTGTAGCCCGCCGATGAACAGATAACGCGGGGGAATTTCTGGGGGCATCTAGGGCGGCTCTGACTAAAAGATATCTTGGTTTAATTGTAGGCAGCTAGCGCAGCCATGGCCGCTGTCCAGAAATGTATGCATTAACATTTGTTATCGGAACGGATGGGGCATGAGGTGGGTCACCCCTCCATAAGGAGACCCATTCATGTTCATTTGCCACATTGCCCTCGGGGGCTGCCTCACGGCGCCGTCTGTTAACTATGGCGTGACCGAAGATACCGGCGGTCACATCGCCTATATCTTGGGGGCGGCCCGCGCGCAGGCGGCGCGGGGCGATGTGGATGCGGTGCAGATCGTGACCCGTGCTTTCGATGAACCAAGCCTTGGGGCCGTGCACGCCCAGACCGAGCAGCAGGTCAGCCGCAGCCTGTCGATCCGGCGGCTTTGGACGGCGGAGCGGGGGTATCTCAGCAAGGAAAAACTCGCCGCGGAAATCCCCGCGCTGGTTGAGGCGTTCCTTGAGGACTTGGCGCAGGCCAAACGGTTGCCGGATGTGATCCACGCGCATTTCGCCGATGCGGCGCAATTGGCGCTGGCGGCGCGGGCGCGGTTTGGCATTCCGGTAATCTATACCCCCCATTCGCTGGCCTTGAGCAAATCGGGGGCAGAGGTGGATGCCCCGCGCGTGGCGGCGGAGCGCCGCGCGCTGTTGGAGGCCGATGCGGTGGTGCTCTCTTCGCGCGATGAGGCCGAGGTGCAGGTCGCGGCCTATGGGGCGGATGCGCAGGCGCGGGTGCACCGCGTCTCTCCGGGCGTGTCGCTGCGCCGCCGGGCTGAGGCCGGGGCGGGCCGTGCCCTCTTGGCCGATCAGTTGAGCGACCCTGACCGCCCGACGCTGCTCGCCGTGGCACGCCCCGTGGCCCGCAAGAACCTTGCGACCTTGGCGCGGGTCTATGCGCAAAGCCCCGCTTTGCAGGCGCGGGCGAACCTTGTGATCCTCGCCGGCCAGCATGGCGATGCGCTGCAGGCGAATGCAGAAGCCCGTGCGGAGCTGATCCGCCTGCGCGAGACGTTGGAGGTGCCGGAACTGCGCGGCAAAGTGGCGCTGCCGCCGAGCCATACGCAGGGCGATGTGGCGGCCCTCTACGACCGCGCGGCGCAGACCGGTGGGGTTTTTGTTAACCTCGCACTGCATGAGCCCTTTGGCCTGACCATGTTGGAGGCGGCGTCGCATGGCCTGCCAGTGGTGGCCACGCGCGAAGGCGGCCCTGCCGATATCGTGGCGGACCTTGGCCATGGTCTCTGTGTGCCGCCGCGTGACATGGATGCGATTGAGGCGGCGCTGTTGAAGCTGTTGGACGATCGCGCGTTCTGGGCCGAGGCATCTGAGGCCGGGCGCGCCCATGTCGGGCGCTACGACTGGTCGAAATGGGCCGAGGACGTGCAGCACATCTGCGAGGATATCCGCCACGTCGCGCCATTGCCGACGCAAGCACCCGTCCTGTTGGCGAGCGATATCGACAACACGCTGACGGGCTGTGCACCTTCCGCCGCCCTCTTCAACGCATGGATCGCCCGGGACCGACCGCTTTTTGCTGTGGCCACGGGGCGCAGCCTGCCGGAGGCCCGCCGTATCCTGCGCGATTGGAACCTGCCCAGCCCGCGCGTCTTCATCACCTCTGTCGGGACCGAGGTCTATCTGCCCGATGCCGAAGGGCGGCTGTGTCTGGATGAGCGTTTCGCCCAAAAGCTTGACGCCGGATGGGACCGGGCCGGGGTGGAGCGGGCGCTAAAGGAGTTCGGCTTTAAGTGGCAAGCGCCGGTTGAGCAGCGGCGGTGGAAGCTCAGCGGTTTCGGCGACATGCGTACCGCGCGCCGGTTGGAGCGGCATCTGGCCCGGCGCGGTGCTGCGGCGCAGATCGTGGCCTCGCATGGGCGGCTGATCGATGTTCTGCCCTTGGCGGCGGGCAAGGGACCTGCGGTCTGTGCCGCCGCGCGGCGGTTGGGCATGCCGATGGACCTGGTTGTGGTGGCCGGGGACAGCGGCAATGATTTCGACATGTTGCAGGCGGTGGAGGATGGTCCGGGTCGGGGCATCTTGGTCGGCAATGCGATGGACGGGCTGCGCGAACGCCTAAGCGGCAGACGGCTTTACCACGCCCGCGCGGCCCATGCGGCTGGGGTCTTGGAGGGGCTGGAAACCTTCGGCTTCGCCCTCAACGCGATGGAGCCGCCGGTGAAGATGGTGGCGCAATGACGCGGCCCATCGGTTACTTCGTCCATCATCAGGGCCGCGGCCATGCGGAGCGCTGCGCGGCGGTCGTCAACGCGCTGCCCGAGAGCCAGCCTGTGACCGTCTTCTGCGCGAAACCGGACATTTTCCCCACCTTCACCCGGGCGGTAGAGGTCATCACCCTTCCATCGCTTTTCGAGGCGACGGGGGCCGAGGACATCAACGACACCACCAGCGCGCCGGATACGGTGCATTGCGCGCCGCTTGGCTGGCCCGGCATACGGCAGGCCATGGCGCAACTGGCCGCTTGGTTCGCCAGCGCCAATCCGGTGCTGATGATCAGCGATGTCTCGGCTGAGGTGGCGCAGCTTGCGCGGATCTGTTCGGTGCCGCATGTGAAGGTCCTGCAACACGGTCAGCGCAGCGATCCGGGGCATCAGGCGGCCTATGACGGGGCGGTCGGGTTGCTTTGTCCCGCCGCGAAAGCACTGGCGCAGCCGGATTGGCCCGCGCGGCATATGGAAAAAACGCATTTCGCCGGGGGCTTGGGCGTCGATGTGAAACGCCCCGATCCCGCGCGGCGGGACAAGTTGCGCGAGAGGCTTGGCGTCGGGCCAGAGCAGCGCATGGTGCTGGTCATGTCGGGCGGGGGCGGCACGGGTTTCGCCTCCGCCCCCTTCGGCATCGCGGCGCGGGCAATGCCCGAGACGGCTTTCATCACCATCGGGCGCATGGCGCGCGATTGGCACGCCACCGAACCCGTCAACCTGCGCCATCATGGCTGGGTCGAAAACGCGGCGGATTATTTGGCGGCGGCGGATATGGTCGTGGCCTCGACCGGGAACACCACCTGCCACCAGATCCTCGCGGCAGAGACCCCGTGGCTCGCCGTGCCGGAGTGGCGCTATTTCGACGAACAGGTCGAAAAGGCCGAGGCGCTTGAGCGGGCGGGGGCGGCGCACCACCTGCCGCATTTCCCGTCTTCTGCCGCGGCATGGCGCCGCGCGATCCAAGACACGTTCGATGCCCATGATCCGGCCCTGCAACGGGCCTTGGTCAACGAAGATGCCGCCGCCGAGACGGCCAATTGGCTGATCGGCCTCACCGATCAGTTGCTATCTGAAACACCCAGAATTACCGGAGACTTACATGACGTCGTTCACCCCATCCGTGCCTGAAAATACCACAGTTAGCGCGCTGACGCTCGCGCGGGGGCGGGCGGCGCATCTGCGCAATGTGATCCTTGGCCTGACCCGTCAGACCCGGCAGCCGGATGAGCTGGTGATCGGGGTCATGCAGGACACGCTTTACGACGACCTGCCGCAGACCGATTTCCCGATCCGGCAGGTTCAGGTGACGGGCAGCGAATTGCCCCTCTCACGCGCGCGCAATACCGTCGCGGCAGAGGCCAAAGGCGACTGTCTGGTCTTTCTCGACGTGGATTGCATCCCCGCACCGGAACTGATCGCCGACTATATGGGCTATGCGGTGCCGGGCAACGGGCTGATCATGGGCGAGGTTAACTACCTCCCCGCAGGCACGGCCACCGAAGGTTGGAGCTATCCGAAGTTGGAGGCCGTTGCCGTGCGCCATTCCGACCGTCAGGGGCCGCCCGCCGAGGGGCTGAAACGCTGCAATGATTACCGCTGCTTCTGGTCGCTCAACTTTGCCATCCACCGCGAAGATTGGGACCGCTCCGGCGGGTTTGACGAGCGTTTCACCGGCTACGGGGGGGAGGATACCGACTTTGGCCGAGAGTTGGACGAACGCGGCGTGCCGATCCACTGGGCGAAGGGCGCGAAAGTCTTTCACCAGCATCACCCGCATTGCATGCCGCCGATCCACCACATCCCCTCGATCCTGCGCAATACCGAGATTTTCGCCGAAAAATGGGGCCATCGCACCATGAACCACTGGCTCACCGCCTTTCGCCTGATGGGGCTGGTGGGGAGCGACGGCGACGCGCTGGTGCAGTTGCGCGAGCCGGATGCGGATGACTTCGCGCTCTGCGAGCAGCAGTCGGACCAGCCTTACGCCAATACCGCGCGGGTGCTGCGCTATCTGCGCGGCGAAGAGCGGATCGCGGCGGAATGACCCTGCGCATCGCCATCGTCGGCCATATTCGCCACCCCATCGCCGCCCCCTTCAAGGGCGGGATGGAGGCGTTTACCCACGGTCTTGCCCGGATCTTGGCCGAGCGCGGGCATGAGGTGACCCTATTGGCCAGCGAGGACAGCGCGGCGAGCCTGCCGCCGGGGGGGAAGCTGCTGCCGATCTGCGACGCGCATTACGACTCGCGTTTTCCATGGCATGATTTTCACGGCACCGATGCGCTGAACGACCACCTCGACGCTTGCTATGCCCGCGCCGCGCGGTTGTTGTTGGAGGGGCGTTTCGATGTGGTGCACAACAACGCGCTGCACCGCTACTTGCCGCGTCTGTCACGGGCGGAGCGGCTGCCGATGGTGACTTCGCTCCATATCCCGCCCTTCAAGGTGCTGCGCGGCGCGCTGATGGATGGGGCGGCGCCTTGGCACTTGTCCTCTGTCGTCTCGGACCGGCAGCGTGGCATCTGGTGGCCCGAGGGCGCGCCCGAGACCGCGCATGTGGTGCACAATGGGATCGACCTTGCCGAATGGCCCCAAGGTGGGCCGGGCGATGGCAGCGCCGTCTGGGCGGGGCGCATCACCCCGACCAAAGGCACCCATCTGGCGGCAGAGGCGGCGCAGATCGCCGGGGTACCCCTGCGCATCTACGGCGTGGTGGAGCATGAGGATTATTTTAACGATATGGTAAGACCGCATCTTTATGGCGATGTGGCATATGTCGGGCATCTGGAAACGGCGGCGCTTGGGGCGGCCTATGGTCAGGCCTCGGCGGCTCTTTTCACCCCGCAGTGGGAGGAACCCTTTGGCCTCGCCGCGGTAGAGGCGATGGCGACGGGCCTGCCTGTCGCCGCAACCCCGCATGGCGCGGTGGAAGAAGTGCTCGGTGAGGCAGGCGTCATCGCGGCGGAAGATAGCGCAGTTGCCTTGGCGCAGGCCTTGCTACAGGCGCGCGATATCCCCGCCGAGGTGCCCCGCGCCCGTGTGGCACGGCTCTTTGATGCGCAGGCGATGGTGACGAAGTTCGAACGGCTCTATCACGCGGCCCGGGCGCAGAGGGATGTCGCGCTGCCGCGTAAAACCTATCCGGCGATTGCTTTGCAGGTAGAGCGTGCGCCCCAGCCTCTCGCAGAGGCGGGCTAAAACGCTGCTTCGGGTTGGGGCATATAGAGGTAGGCAGGCTCGAACTGGCCCACTTTATGCAGCCCCGCGCGGTCGTGGATCAGCAGTTTGCCGCCCGTCACGGCGCAGCAGCCATGTTCGCGCAGCTCACGCAGGGTGCGGCTGACATGGACCGAGGTGAGGCCGGTGGCATCGGCGATATCGGTCTGGCGCAGGCTGAAGGGCAGGCTCTGACGCTCCATCCCATAGGCGGCGGTCATGCGGGCATCGAATTCGCTCAGGAAATTCGCCACCCGCGCCAGCGCGCGCATGGCGCTGTTGCGCATCACCCAATGGCGGTGGATGGAGGCATCGACCAAGGTCATCAGCCAGAGTTTCCGGGCCATCTCGACATCGCCATTGAGCAACTCGCGCAGCGGCTCATGCGAGATGATGGCGACATGGGTATCGGTCAGCGATATCACATCATGGTCGAGTTGCTTCAGCGGGAAGGCGTGCAGATCGACAAACTCACCGGGGAATTGGAGGGCGACGAAGGTGCTGCGGGCACGCTGTCCGCGCGGCACGCTGCGGGCGATCAACCCATCGAGCAGCAACAGGCTGTGATCCAGAAAATCACCCCTGCGGCTGATCACGGTTCCGGGCGTGAAACGCTTGTGATGGGTCATCAGCGGGGCAAGCTTGGCCCATTGCGCGCCGCTTAGATGGTCGACCATGCCCGACGGTTTTACGGCCATATCGTGATAAAAGGTGTCTTTGATGGTCACACGCAGGTCTTTCTGCCCATTAGAATTGTCGCGGGTTCCCCAAAACGGAGCCCGCGGAAATAAAGCTTTGTCGAATACCTTATGATGCTGTTTTCGCCGAAAAATTCAAGCGAAGGCCGGGGATCATAAAAAATGTTAAGTCCGGCGGGCGGCGACTCTGGCAGTGTTTTCAGCCCGATTGTCGCGCGTCTTCCGGGGCTTGTCGGGGCAGGGGGGGCTGTTTATAAGCGGGCCCATGACACGCCTCACCGCGATCATTATTCGAATTATATTCCCGGCGCTCTAAGCAATTGAGACGCCGGGCCGAGGTGCTTGAGCCATTCGCACCGACCGAGATTGAATAACCCCCCAAATGCCTAAAGGACGCCCCCCATGTGCGCCGAGACCCCCGACTACAAAGCCACGCTGAACCTGCCCAAAACCGATTTCCCCATGCGCGCCGGACTGCCCAAGCGCGAGCCCGGCTGGCTGGAGCGTTGGGAGAAAATCGGCGTCTATGACCGCCTGCGCGAGAAGGAGGGGCGGGAGCCTTTCACCCTGCATGACGGCCCGCCCTACGCCAACGGCAACCTGCACATCGGCCACGCGCTGAACAAGACGATCAAGGACATGATCGTCCGCTCCCACCAGATGATGGGCTATGACGCACGCTACATCCCCGGTTGGGACTGCCACGGCCTGCCGATCGAGTGGAAGATCGAAGAGCAGTACCGCAAGAAGGGCCGCGACAAAGATCAGGTGCCGATCAACGAATTCCGCGCCGAATGCCGCGACTTCGCCGCCAAATGGGTCGACGTGCAGCGCGAGGAGTTCAAGCGGCTCGGCATCACCGGCAATTGGGAAAATCCCTATCTGACCATGGATTTCCACGCCGAGCGGGTGATCGCCGAGGAATTCATGAAGTTCCTGATGAACGGCACGCTCTACCAGGGCTCCAAGCCCGTGATGTGGTCGCCGGTGGAAAAGACTGCGCTGGCCGAGGCCGAGGTCGAGTATCACGACAAGGAAAGCCATACCGTTTGGGTGAAGTTTGAGGTGACAAACCAAGAGCTGAGCGATGCGTCGAAAGACAACATTGCAGAAAAGCAGTCGAATACCGACGATCTGCTTAACTCATACGTTGTAATCTGGACAACGACACCTTGGACGTTGCCAAGCAACAAGGCCGTGGTCTACGGCGAGGGCATCTCTTATGGTCTTTACGAGGTCACCGGTACGCCGGACGAATGCTGGGCAAACGTGGGCGACCGGTATCTTCTCGCTGATGATTTGGCGGCTGATGTGTTTTCCAAAGCGCGGCTTGGCGACGAGCATTGGGTTCGTCTTCGGGAGGTCCCGACCGATCAGCTAAAAGGGCTGAAATTGCGTCACCCGTTGGCCGGGGCCGATGGCGCGAACGGCGAATGGGACGACCTGCGCGATTTCCGTGCCGCTGATTTCGTGACCTCGGACGAGGGCACGGGCTTTGTGCATTGCGCGCCCTCGCACGGTCTGGAGGAATACGAGCTCTACCGCGACCTCGGCATGCTGCCGCAGGTCATCACCTACAACGTCATGGAAGATGGCCGTTTCCGCGACGATCTGCCGTTCTTCGACGGCAAGGCGATCCTCAAGCCCAACGGCAAGGAGGGCAACGCCAACAGCGCCATCATCGACAAGCTGGTCGAGGTCGGCGGCCTGCTGGCACGCGGCAAGATCAAGCACAGCTATCCGCACAGCTGGCGCTCTAAAGCGCCGGTGATCTACCGCAACACACCGCAGTGGTTCGCCGCCATCGACAAGGAGGTCGGCGACGGTCTGGACCAGAACGGCAAGACCATCCGCGAGCGTGCGCTGACTTGCATCGACAAGGTCAATTGGGTGCCGAAATCCGGCCGCAACCGTCTCCATTCGATGATGGAGGCGCGCCCCGACTGGGTGCTGAGCCGCCAGCGGGCCTGGGGCGTGCCGCTGACCTGCTTCGTGCGCAAGGGCGTGGCGCCCACGGACGAGAACTTCCTGCTGCGCAACGACGCGGTGAACCAGCGCATCGTGGAGGCTTTCGAGGCCGAAGGCGCTGACGCGTGGTATGCCGATGGCGCCAAGGAGCGGTTCCTTTCGGGCATCGTCGACCCGGCGGAGTTCGATCAGGTGACAGACATCCTCGACGTCTGGTTCGACAGCGGCTCGACCCATGCCTTCACCCTGCGCGACCGCGAGGACGGGACCGAGGATGGCATCGCCGATGTTTACATGGAGGGCACTGACCAGCACCGCGGCTGGTTCCATTCCTCGCTCTTGCAATCCGTCGGTACCACGGGCCGCGCGCCCTATCGCAACGTGGTGACCCACGGCTTCACGCTGGATGCCAAGGGCATGAAGATGTCCAAGTCCATCGGCAACACCATCGTGCCCGAAAAGATCGTGCAGCAGTATGGCGCCGATATCCTGCGGCTCTGGGTGGCGCAGACCGATTACACCGCCGACCAGCGCATCGGGGACGAGATCCTAAAAGGCGTGGCCGACAGCTATCGCCGCTTGCGCAACACCATGCGCTACATGCTGGGCGCGCTGAGTGACTTCTCCGAGGCGGACCGCGTGGACCCGGCGGAGATGCCGGAACTTGAGCAGTGGGTGCTGCACCGGGTGGCGGAACTCGACAAGGTGGTGCGCGACGGTTTTGCGCGTTTCGACTTCCAAGGCGTGTTCCAAGCGGTCTTCACCTTTGCCACAGTCGATCTCTCGGCCTTCTACTTCGACATCCGCAAAGACGCGCTTTACTGCGACGGCGACACCCTGCGCCGCCGCGCCGCGCGCACGGTGCTGGATATCCTCTTCCACCGTCTGACCACATGGCTGGCCCCGGTGCTGGTCTTCACCATGGAAGAAGTCTGGCTGGAGCGCTTCCCGGGCGACAACTCCTCGGTGCATCTGGTCGACATGCCCGAGACGCCCGAAGCATGGTTGAACCCGGAACTGGCGGCAAAATGGGCCAAGGTCCGCGCCGCGCGCCGGGTGGTGACCGCAGCGCTGGAAGTGCAGCGGACCGAGAAGGTGATCGGCGCGTCGCTAGAGGCGGCGCCGGTGGTGCATGTCGACGATGCAGCGCAGCGGGAGGCGTTGGAAAGCGTGTCCTTCGAGGATGTCAGCATCACCTCCGACATCACTGTGACCGGCGATCCAGCGCCTGCCGAGGCTTTCCGCATGCCGGAGACCGATGGCGTGGCCGTGGTTTTTGAAAAGGCCGAGGGCGCAAAATGCGAGCGCTGCTGGAAGGTGCTGCCGGATGTCGGCACGCATGAATATCCCGGCGTTTGCGGGCGCTGTGATGAGGCGGTGCGTGAGGCATTGGCGGAAGCCTGAGGCGTTTTCAGTGAGTGATCAAACGGGCGTCGGGAAAACCGGCGCCCGTTTTTCTTCGTCAGGTCGCCTATGCCCCGCCCGTGGGGACCACGGGCATCGCCCTCCCTCCCCCCGGAGGGCGATTTTGCAGCGTTTGCGCGCATTGCTTGGTCAGCTTGTCACGCACCTATCTGCCCGCCAGATAGGGCGTATCGCCCCCCAGGGAGGGCGATGCCCTCGGCGCTCTTTCGCAGTCGTAATTTCTGGCGCAGAGTGGGTTGATGAAACAAGCTTCTCTCTCCACGCCCTTCGGCGATCTGATCGTCACTGAAGAAGGCGGCGCGATCACGGCGCTCGGCTGGGGGCAGGCGGCGCGCCAGCAACGCTCGGAGCTGCTTGACACCGCACTGCGCCGACTGAACGAATACGCCACAGGTCAGCGTGAGCACTTTGACCTGCCGCTGCGCGTCACCGGCAGCGATTTCCAGCGCGCGGTCTGCGCCGCCATCGCGGCCATTCCCTTCGGCCACACCCGCACCTACGGCGAGATCGCCCGTGACCTGGGCGTGCCAGCGCAGGCCGTGGGTGGGGCCTGTGGCGGCAATCCGATCCCGATCCTCATCCCCTGCCACCGCGTCATGGGTGCCAAGGGGCTCACTGGCTTCAGCGGCGCGGGCGGGGTGGAGACCAAGATCGCCCTGCTGCGCCATGAAGGCGCGGCAGGGCTGTTGATTTGAGGAGCAATGGCGGGTTTAGTCGTCGCCCGACGGGATCAACTGCTGCGCGGCACCGGCGCAGATCAGGTAGACAGAGGTGATCACCAGGCCCCAATGCGCCCAGCTTTCGGGGTGGAAGTTCACCCAAGCAGACCAGCCCGCAAAGAAGGTCCAGGCCAGCGCCATGGGCAGCGTCACGGGACGCCAACGCTCGGTCCGGACGGGGTGGACGAATTTGATCGGCAGAAACATCGCTGCGGCAAGGATCGTGACCACGATCAGGCTGATCCACCACTCGGGCTGCAAGGCAAAGAGCACCAGCACCAGCATGTTCCAGCAGCCGGGGAAACCTTTAAAGGAATTATCCTTTGTTTTCATGCGCGTGTCAGAGAAATACATGACACTGGCGAAGGTGATGATGATGATCATCGCCCAACCGCTCCAGCCATCCATCAGCCCCGAGGTAAAGAGCGCGAAGGCCGGGATGAAGACGTAAGTCAGATAGTCGATGATCAGATCCATCAAGACGCCATCGAACTCGGGCGCGTTGGTCTTCACGTCATATTTGCGCGCCAGCGGCCCGTCGATGCCATCGACGAAAAAGGCGATCACCAGCCACAGGAACATGAGGTCCCATTTCTCTTCCACGGCGGCGAGCATGGCGAGCATCGCCAGCACTGCTCCGGTGGCAGTGAAAAGGTGAACGAAGAGGGCGCGCATCTGTATGGTCATGCGTCTGCATCGCAAATCCGCCGGGGGGATGCAAAGGAAACTCTGGCCCCGATGGCAAAAACCAGCGTAGCGGGGGCAGGGCGGGGCAGCTGCGCTTGACGCGATCGGCGGCGGGCGCAGGAAATATGGCCAAGTCCCGCGCTTCGGGTTGACGGCTACCGCGATTCCCCTTAAAGCCAGCGAACCAATTCAGGGTCGGCTCTGCGCGGCCCCCACGTTATGTGTGTTTCCGGATCGCTGGAAGGACACAACAGCAAAAGGATGAACCCATGTCGCGCCGTTGCGAATTGACCGGAAAAGGCCCGATGACGGGCAACAACGTAAGCCACGCCAACAACCGTACACGCCGTCGGTTCCTGCCGAACCTCAACGACGTGTCGTTGCAGTCCGAAGCACTGGGCCGCGCGTTCAAGCTGCGCATCTCTGCCGCAGCCCTGCGTAGCGTTGACCACCGTGGTGGTCTGGACAAGTTCCTGGCAAAAGCCAAAGACGTTGAACTGTCCGACAACGCGTTGAAAATCAAAAAGGCCATCGCGAAATCCAGCGCGACTGCCGATGTGCTGAGCTAAGGCTTACTGCATAGAGATTGGGGCCTCGATCCGAAAGGATCGGGGCCTTTTTCGTTTTGGTCTTAGGGATTTGTTAGGGTTTCCGGCCTATCAAGGGCTAGGGCCGTGGCGGCTCGGGGTAATTTTCTTGCGCAGGGGCATGTTTTTATTCGGGAAACCATGGAAAGGCGCGCTAATTGATCTTCCGACAATTGTTGTTCTGGCCATGCTACCTGCCGAGCGGGGTTCAGACAGTGCATCAAGATCGGAGACTCTATGACCGACCCCACACCCGGCACGTCCAGTTCCACTACGCCACCCGATACGAATGAGATTGAGACGGATTTCGAGGTCGGCCAAGACAATATTGACGGAACCCTCGGCCCGTTGGGTTTTGACATTCACAACCCGGTCTTCATGGTCTCCGGCCTGACGGCGGTGGCCTTTGTGCTGCTGACCATGCTCTTCCCGGATCAGGCCGGGGTGGTCTTCCTCGCCGTTCGCGATTTCGCCACCACCAAGCTGGATTGGCTGTTCATGATCATCGTGAACATCTTCGTTCTGTTCTGCATCGCGCTGATTTTCATGCCGATTTCAAAGGTCAGGCTCGGCGGGCAAGAGGCCGTGCCGGAATATTCCTATCTGGCGTGGTTCGCCATGCTTTTTGCCGCGGGCATGGGGATTGGCCTGTTGTTCTTTGGCGTGCTCGAGCCGGTGTACCATATGAACGTCTCCGGCCCGCTGGGGGTGCCCCTGCCGATTGCCGAGGATGGCTCGATCATTCCCGAGAATGTGGAGGCTGCCCGCGCCATGGGTCTTGCGGCGACCTATTATCACTGGGGGCTGCACGGTTGGGCGGTCTATGCGATCATGGCGCTGGCCTTGGCGCTCTTCACCTATAACAAGGGGCTGCCTTTTTCGATCCGGTCGTGCTTCTACCCGCTGCTGGGTGATCGGGTCTGGGGCTGGCCGGGGCATATCATTGATATTCTTGCGGTTTTCGCGACGCTCTTTGGCCTCGCGACATCGCTTGGCCTTGGTGCGCAGCAGGCCAATGCGGGGTTCAACTTCGCCTTCGGGCTTGAGATTTCGACCAATGTGCAGGTGATCATCATCCTGTTGGTGACCGCCGTGGCGCTGGTGTCGGTCTGGCGCGGGCTGGATGGCGGAGTGAAGATCCTGTCCGAGGTGAACATGATCGTGGCGGTCCTGTTCTTCCTCTTCGTGCTTTTCGTCGGCCCGACGCTGGTGGGGCTGGACGGGTTTTGGACCGGTCTGTTGGCCTATACGCAAGAGATCATCCCGCTCTCCAATCCCTTCGGTCGGGAGGATGATTCCTACCGCGAAGGCTGGACCGCGTTCTATTGGGCGTGGTGGGTCTCTTGGGCGCCTTTCGTGGGCATGTTCATCGCGCGGGTCTCGCGCGGGCGCACGGTGCGGGAGTTCATCATTTGCGTGTTGCTGATCCCGTCGCTGATCATCTTCATCTGGATGGGCGTCTTTGGCGGCATCGCGATCGACCAGATCCTTGCCAGCCCTGAGACATCGCTGGTCAAGGCCAATGTGATCGACAGCTATTCGCCGGAACTCTCGCTGTTCGGGATGCTGAATGAGCTTCCCTTTACCAAGATCGCCTCGACCATCGCGATCCTTCTGGCGCTGGTGTTTTTCGTCACCTCCTCGGATTCGGGCTCGCTGGTTGTCGATACGATCACGGCGGGGGGCAAGATTGACGCGCCGGTGCCACAGCGCATCTTCTGGTGCATCGTCGAAGGGTTGATCGCCATCGTGCTGCTGATCGGCGGCGGCCTGTCGGCGCTGCAGGCCGGGGTCACCGCGACGGGGGTGCCCTTCGCGATCCTGATGCTGGTGATGTGTTACACGATCTACAAAGGGTTGCGCAGCGAACCGCGCTGACGGCCCGTGGCGCGCCGGTGGTTAGCGGCGCGCCTCAAGCACTTCGGCCACCCATTCCGGCACTGTCTGGCTGGCAGGCCCGATGCGATGTTCGGCGAACTGATTGCCCACGGCGGAGCGTTCGAGATTGAATTCTATCGTATGCGCCCCGGCGCGGCGGGCCTCGGCGACGAAACCGGCAGCGGGGTAGACATTGCCCGAGGTGCCGATGGCGGCAAAGATATCCGCTTCGGCCAGATGATCGAAAAGCGCGTCCATCTCATAGGGCATCTCACCGAACCAAACGATATCGGGCCGCGCGGCGGGGGCACCGCAGGCGGGGCAGGGATCGCCCGGTGCCATGACCATGGGCGCGGGCCAGCGGTGATCGCAAGCGGCGCAGAGCGCGCCTTTAAGCGCGCCATGCATATGCATGACCTGCTGCGACCCGCCCTGTTCGTGCAGATCGTCGACGTTTTGGGTAATCACCACCACCTCGCCGTGCAACTCGGCCTCCAGCCGGGCAAGGGCGCGGTGCGCGGCGTTGGGGGCCACTTCGGCGGCCTGCGCGCGGCGCGCGTTGTAGAAGTCGACCACAAGTTTGGGATTGCGGGCGAAACCTTCGGGCGTCGCCACGTCTTCGACCCGGTGCTGCGCCCAGAGGCCATCTGAGGCGCGGAAGGTCTCAAGCCCGCTTTCGGCAGAGATGCCCGCGCCGGTGAGGATCACGATCTTGGTCATGGGGCATTATTCCCCGATAGGGCCCATGTCTTCAAGCAGGTGAAAGCCGTCGGCCAGCCAGGGCAATTGCGCGATGGCGGGGGCGATCATATGGGTCTGCATCAACTGCCGCAGGGTCTGGGCGATGTCGCGCGGCACGGGGCCGGACCATTCCGCACCCGCGAAGAGAGAGATGGTGCGCGCAGGCGGTTGGGCCTGCGCCGCCGCGGGCAGGGGGTGCGCGGCGAGGCGGTCGTGAAAACGCGCGGCGCGCATGTATCCCAAGGGCGTCGTCATCGCCCAGCCGATGCCGCGTGTCACCATGGCCATCAGCGCCAAATGGCTGCCAATCTCGAAGCGGGCGGGCAGGCTATGGCCCTCAGACGCAAGATGCACTTCGATCTGCCGCGCGATCAATTGATCGGCGGCATAGCGCAGGAAGGGCAGGTCGGTGGCGCCGCGCAGCAGGGCGTCGGGATCGGCGGACGTGCCCGCGGGGGTAACGAGGATAAACGGATCGCGGGCCAACGGGTATTCCAGAACCCCCGCCATCGGCCCGTTAATCTGCGCCGAGAGTGCCATATGTAGGCTTTTGTCGCGCAGCGCCTCGGCCAATTCATTGCTGCCTGCGGTGATCATCCGAAAGCGGCATCCGGTCAGGCTGTCGCCAAGGATCGTGGCAAGGCGCGGGGTCAGGTCATCATCGAAATCGTCGATCACGCCGAGGTTCAGCGCCTCCAGATGGGCCAAATCCATCACCGTGACTTCGCTCTGCGCTTGGCGCAATTCGCTGAGCGCCTGTTCGGCCCGGCGCAGGAACATCTGCCCGGCTGGGGTCAGTCGCATGGGGCGGCGGGTGTGGTCGACCAGTTCCGCGCCGATGGCGGCTTCGAGGTTGCGCATCTGCTGGCTGACGGCAGGCTGGCTCAGCCCCGTGGCCTCGGCCGCCTGCGCCACTGACCCGCTCCGCGCGAGCGCCTCGAACACTTCGATGCCCCGTAAGGTGATGCCTTTGTTCAGCATATGGTCCCATCTCTTTCGGATCTTGTGAAACCACGGGCGGGTCAGGTCAAGCCTTTGCCCATGGATGCGGCAGCCTCTCGGCATTTCCATGAAAGCGGCGCTGCCCGCCTTGAAGCCATCGGTAAAGCTGCGCAGACTGCGCGAAAACGAGGAGCCTTTTGAATGAAAATCGCCACAGCCGCCTATCCGCTCGATGTTTTGACATCATGGGCGCAGTACGAAGACAAGCTGGCCCATTGGGTCGCCGAGGCGGCAGTGCAGGGGGCGGAACTGCTGGTTTTTCCTGAATATGCGGCGATGGAACTGGCGACGCTCGACGGGGCCGAGGTGGCGGGCGATTTGGAGCGGTCGCTCTTTTCGGTGTCGGACAAGCTTGAGGAGGCGGATCGTCTGCATGTGAAACTCGCCGCCGAGCATAATGTGCATATCGTGGCAGGCTCTGGCCCCGCAGCGACCGAGAGCCGCCCGGTGAACCGTGCCCGGCTGATCACGCCCACGGGGCAGATCGGCGTGCAGGACAAGCAGATCATGACCCGTTTTGAGCGTGAGGAATGGGGCGTAATCGGGGGCAATGCGCTTCAGGTCTTTGACACGGCGATTGGCAAGATCGGGGTACTCATCTGCTATGACAGCGAGTTTCCCCTGCTGGGCCACGCGCTGGCAGAATGTGATGTGATCTGCGTACCCAGTGTCACCGAAACGCTCGCGGGCTATTGGCGGGTGCGCATCGGCTCCATGGCGCGGGCGCTTGAGAATCAGTGTATCACCGCCATGTCCTCGGTCGTAGGCAAGGCCGATTGGTCCGAGGCTTTGGGTCAATCCTATGGCGCGGGCGGGATTTTCTGCCCTCCGGATCGCGGCTTCCCGCCCACGGGGATTTTGGGTGTGCGCGAGGTCAACGCCCCCGGCTGGACCGTGGCCGACGCCGATTTGGCGCAGGTCGCCGAGGTGCGCGCGGATGGCATCGTGCTTAACCGAAGGGACTGGCAAGACCAGATTGGCCGCGACGGAAAGGCGATAAACGTCGCTTTGCGCTGAATCCCCCTTGAAAAAGCGCGAAAATGCGCCCATTTAAGCCTGCGCCCTCGTTTTGGAGGGTTTTGTGCTCAAGGAGAGACCATGGCCAAGGAAGATACGCTCGAATTTCCCGGTGTCGTGAAGGAACTCCTGCCTAACGCGACGTTTCGGGTCGAGCTGGAAAACGGCCATGAGATCATCGCGCATACGGCAGGCAAGATGCGGAAAAACCGCATCCGTGTTCTGGCTGGCGACAAGGTTCAGGTGGAAATGACACCCTATGATTTGACCAAGGGTCGGATCAACTATCGCTTCAAGTAAGCGGCACCGCGTTCGCGCGTTGCGCGGCGCGGTCGGGGCCGTGCGCGGCCCCGACCGGGCCGCCGGCCTCAGGCAAAGAGGCCCATAAGATGCAATTCATTCTTGGATCAGGATCGCCGCGCCGGTTGGAGCTTTTGGCCCAGATCGGCGTGACCCCCGATGCCATTCGCGCCCCCGACATCGACGAGACCCCCCATAAGGCCGAACTGCCGCGTCCCTATTGCGCCCGAATGGCGCGCGAGAAAGTGGCGGCGGTGCCCGCGGGCGCGGAGGATATCGTGCTTTGCGCCGATACCACTGTGGCGCTCGGGCGGCGCATTCTCGGCAAGCCCGAGGATGAGGCCGAGGCCGAAGCCTTTTTGCGGCTGATGTCGGGCCGTCGGCATAAGGTGGTCACCGCCGTCGCCGTGAAGCGCGGCGAGAAGTTGTGGCAGCGCGATGTGCAAAGCAGCGTGAAGATGAAATCCCTGTCCGAGCCCGAGATTCGCCGCTACCTCGCCACCGGCGATTGGCGTGGCAAGGCGGGTGGCTATGGCATTCAGGGCCCCGCGGGCGCGTTGATCCCTTGGATCAGCGGGTCATTCACTGCAATCGTCGGCCTGCCATTGGCCGAGGCTGCGAACCTGCTGCAAGCGGCAGGCTACCCATTTGACGGAAGGACGCCATGAAGGGCCGTACGATTATTCTCGACCATCTCGGTGATATCGAGGCCGCCGCCCTGATGGTGGACGGCAAGCTGGATGATTTTCTGATCGACAGCGACGGGCCGCGCGTCGGCACCGTTTATCGTGCGAT
This sequence comes from Sulfitobacter sp. 1A15258, assembly GCF_043557045.1. Lineage (NCBI taxonomy): Bacteria > Pseudomonadati > Pseudomonadota > Alphaproteobacteria > Rhodobacterales > Roseobacteraceae > Sulfitobacter > Sulfitobacter sp. 1A15258. The sequence continues at coordinate 610,278 of NZ_JBIFFK010000002.1, forward strand.
TGCGGATCGTCCGGTGAAGGGGCAGGGGGGCATGTTCCTCAAGACCCCCGATGGCGCGGCGTTCCTGCGGCAGATCAAGGGGCTGGCCCCGGGGCAGACGATTCTCGTGCAGGTCTCGGGCCATGCCGAGCCGGGCAAGGCGATCCCGGTGACCAATAAGCTGCTCTTCAAGTCGCGCTATGCCATCGTGACGCCGGATGCGCCGGGGCTGAACATCTCGCGCTCGATCAAAGACGAGGAAGAACGCGACCGGCTGCTGGAGATCGCCCATGAGGTGGCGGGCGGGGCCGATCTGGGCCTGATCCTACGGTCCTCGTGCGCCGGAGCCGATGCCGAGGATATCGCCGAGGATATCGCCAATATGCTCAGCTTGGCGGATACCGTAGCCAATGATGACGCGCAACAGATGGAGGTGCTGAGCGAAGGCGATGGTCCGCATCTGCTCGCTTGGCGCGACTGGACCGCGCCCGCCGAGGTGGTGACCGAGGCCGGCGGCTTTGACGACCACGGCGTTCTGGAAGAGCTCGACCGCGTGGCCTCGGCGCAGGTGCCGCTCGGCGGCGGCGCGTCGATCTTTGTGGAGCCGACACGCGCGCTGGTTGCAGTCGATGTGAACACCGGCAACGATGCCTCGCTCGCCGCCGGGGTGAAGGCCAATATGGCCTGCGCCAAAGCGCTGCCACGCGCCCTGCGTCTGCGCGGGCTGGGTGGGCAGATCACGCTCGACCTTGCGCCCATGCCCAAGAAAGACCGCCGGACGTTTGAAAGCGCCCTGCGCGCCGCTTTCCGCGCCGACGATGTGGATACGACGCTGGTCGGCTGGACGCCTCTGGGCCACTACGAGCTGCAACGCAAACGTGCCCGCCCGGTGCTGGCGGAGGTGTTGGCAGGGGCAGGCCAATGAGCTGCCCGATCTGCAAAGCCGAAACCGTCAAGGCGCATCGCCCCTTCTGCTCGCGCCGCTGCGCCGACATCGATCTGGGCCGCTGGTTCAACGGCAGCTACGCCGTCCCCTCGCGCGACCCCGAAGACGTGGAAGCCGCCATCGACGCCGCCGAAGCAGCACAAGACCGCCCTGCAAAGCCCCATTAACAAAAGAAAATTCGCCTTTTGCCAAAAGAAGTGGGTTTCAGGGCAAAATGGGGCTGGACACCCCGCGCCACAGGCCCTAGAACCCGCTCACCCGACCTCGAAAGAGGTGACCCGTGCCCGGGTAGCTCAGGGGTAGAGCAGTGGATTGAAAATCCTCGTGTCGGTGGTTCGATTCCGCCCCCGGGCACCACTATAAACAACTGAAATGTATGTATATTTCTGTTGTTTATTCTCAATTATCGCTGATTTCCATCTCGTCGGGACCACAACGGGACGACAGACTTCTATCCTTCATTCGTTGCATGAAGCCGACATTCACGCACATTTGCATTTCCGGCGAAACCAGGTCGACATCATTTCATCTTCAGTCAACCAAATGGAGATAACAGATGCACAGCTCAGGAACTGCACACGACGTTCTGCTACCGATCGAACGGGTTTGCGAAATCTTGTCCCGCTCGAAGGCGAGCATTTACCGGGACATCAAGCGTGAAACGTTTCCCAAAGCCCAAAAGTTGGGCCGCTCGAGCCGCTGGCGGCTGTCGCTCGTCATGCAAATCGTCGAGGGTACGTATCAGCCAGAATGCTCAAATGAGCTAAATTCAGCGGATGAACCTTCAACTCCTGGTACGGAAGCTTCCTCAGAGACGGCCGTCGATGAAGAATGCACGTCAGTGCCCCAGCAGGTACAATAAGACCTGCGCCCGTTGCCTTGTGGCTTAATGCACCATGGGGCCGGGTCGGCACTGGGGCATGCGCTTGATGCGGATCAGACGACGCCGCCCCTCGGCTACCCCACTGAGTCGAGCAGCCTGCAGTGAGCCCTTTCCAGAGCAGGCATGGCCTGGACATGCTGAGACAGCGGAGAAACAAGCCTGCTGCATATTCTTCCAATTATGCGAACCCAGCTGCGAGCGGGATCAGACGCGCAGATCGGATGCCGCGCATCAATGTCTTCGCCAACGGCTGCGGCTGATTTGGAAGCACATTGATCAGGATGTGCAGGCGGATCGCGTTCAGGTAGCTGAGCGGCTCGACACCGACCATGCCCAGCGCCTTACAGGTCTCATCAACACGGTCACATCCGCCATGCAGGTTGGTCAGCGACGTCCCACGACTGCATCTCATACTCAGGAGCGACATCCAGACGATCATCAGCGCCACCACCAATGGGTCCATCTCGGTCGCCGTTTCCATCCACATCATCGCCACCGGATCCGGTTTTATTCTTACGCATGGCCTTCGTCAGTTCGTCGTCATCGTCCTCGCCGAATTCGCGCGGATCGAGACCGAGGCAGGAGTTGATGAAGCGCCTGATCTCCGAAACAGGCCCATCCCTCAATAAGCGCTCTTCCTCCTTTGTCAGGGCTCGCTCGCCGTACTCCTGTTCAGTCAGTTCTCGAAGCTCTTTATCCTCTTCGACATCAGACTGCTCCTTCTTCTTGCCCTTCCCGTCCCTCGTGATCCCGAGCTCTTTCGTACTCGCCTTGATGGCCCGCAACGCCCGCTCGGAATCATCAATATCCAGATCATCGCGTCCATCCAGTTCGGCAAGGAGACGCGCCACACGCCCTGACCTTGGAGCCGTGGCGTTTGTCCCCAGCCCGCTCAAGGATGCAATCGTCACAGGCGCACTTCTTGTCCCATCACCGAACACGACAATCCCTATGCAAGGCGCCGCTCTCTCCATTGAGAGATTGCACGTCCACTGACCATGCACCTCGGACATTCTCACCATACCAATAAGAATTCCGCCTTGGTCGGTAAGTTCCAATCGGCATCTATCGGCCCTGTTCTCCGATGGCGGCCGCCAGAATAGAGAACCGTGCTCGATCCACAGGTTTCCTCCGTCAGGAGGCCAGATCAGATTCTCATCGCTGACGTGGTCTTGATCGACACCCTCTGATCGCAGTTTCAAGTCTTCGATTGCCATCTCCTCCAAAAGACAGACAGACAGATAGCCCCAGGCGGTCTATTACAGTCCCCTCGGGTTCTTCTCTGATAAGGCAAGCCTCTGCATTGCCTTCTCCCCCATAGCGTCCGTAGAGGCCCGGTGCCGTCACATTGGCGGATCCCGCGAGCACGTAGTCGGCTTCTTCTCCGCAGGCGATGATCACCTTCGCGTGCAGCCGCCTTCTCTGGTCCTTCCTGTCCCAACCTGCATCGTGCTGCTCGGTAGAGTGTAACGTGACGCCTCCCTGAGAGACGAAGGCATTTTTCGTGAAGCCCTGCTCGTCTGCCTCGGCATCCACGATCATGGCAGTGACAATCAACAGTGCTGCCGCTGAAGGGCGCGCCGAGCGCGAAGATGCTGTCGAAACATGTTCGATGCACTGCGGGTGCGCCCTGAGGCGCTTTCGGACGCGGCGCCGCTGACAGGCGCGGATTTCGATTTCACCCACGGAACTTCCTGTAGCTGTTGCTGACGCGGCCCGCCCTTTGCCAAGGGCGGACCAGAGAATGCTGGCGGGGTTACGCCGGGACGATCACGCCGGGCAGATCGTTCATCAGCATCGTCTCGTTCGGCTGGAAGTGGATCACCGAACGGATCGACTGCCCTGCGTGCAGCAGGTCAAAGGCGGTGTTGATCTGCTCATGCGTCATGTTGTGGGTGATGTAGGGATCGACGTCAAAATCGCCCCGCAGCCATTCATCCACCATGCCCGGTAGTTGCGACCGCCCGAGCACGCCGCCGAAGGCAGAGCCGCGCCAGACGCGCCCCGTGACCAGTTGGAAGGGGCGTGTGGCGATCTCTTCACCGGCCCCCGCTACGCCGATCACCGTGCATTCGCCCCAGCCCTTGTGGCAGCATTCCAAGGCAGACCGCATGACGTTCACGTTGCCGATGCATTCAAAGGAGTAGTCCACGCCCCCGTCCGTCATCTCGACGATCACGTCCTGAATGGGCTGGGTGAATTCCTTGGGGTTGATGCATTCATGGGCGCCGAGGCTCCGGGCCAGTTCGAACTTGTTGGGGTTGGTGTCGATCCCGATGATGCGCGCCGCGCCCTGCATCTTGGCCCCCTGAATGACAGCCATGCCCACGGCCCCAAGACCAAAGACCGCGACCGTCGCGCCGGGTTCGACCTTGGCCGTGTTGCGCACCGCGCCCATGCCCGTCGGGATTGCGCAGCCCATGACAGACGCCTTGGCCAGCGGCGCGTCCTTTGAGATCTTCGCCACGGCGATTTCCGGCAGCACCGTGTATTCACTGAAGGTCGAGGTGCCCATGTAGTGATGGATCATCCGCCCCTTGTAGCTGAACCGCGAAGTGCCATCAGGCATCAGGCCTTGACCTTGGGTCTTCCGGATCGACTGGCTTAGGTTGGTCTTGCCGGACTTGATATAGGGACAGTTCGGGTCTTCCGGCGTATAGAGCGGGATGACGTGATCACCGGGCTTCAGCGAGGTCACGCCACGGCCCAGTTCCTCGACCACGCCAACGGCTTCGTGGCCGAGCACGGCCGGGAACAGCCCCTCGGGATCGGCGCCCGACAGGGTGAACATATCGGTGTGGCACAGGCTTGTGGTAACGATGCGGATGAGGACTTCGCCCTCCTTGGGGCCGTCGAGGTCGATCTCTTCGATCTCGAGAGGGCGGTTGGCTTCCCAGGCGACGGCGGCACGGGTTTTCATGAAGGGTCTCCTTGTCATGTGTCTGACCGGATGTGTAATAGAGTAACGCCACTACCGCCGCCGCCGTCACCGTGCGGATCGGGCCAAGCACCCTGTCTTTCCGGCCAAGGACCGTTCTTCATGCCCACTCTCGCCAACGGCTCCGTGACCCCGGAGTGCCGCCGAAAGGTCTCTCTGATCGTCTATCCCGGCTTCAAGACGCTGGAGGCCACCGGACCGCTCAGCGTTCTGGGCTACGCATCGCAGCATCTCGCGGCGGCGGGCCATCGCGGTGGCTACGACGTGACAATCGCCGCGCCAGCGTTGGGGGCGGTGCGGTCTGACACGCTGATGTCGCTGGAGGCAGAGGTCACGCTCCGGGATCTCGAGGCCTGCGACACCGTCATGATCGCCGGAGCGCCGAGCATCGAGGAGGTCGTTCAGGCAGAGCCCGAGGTGGTTCGCTGGTGCCGCAGGCACGGACGGGACACACTGCGCTGCGCGGCACTATGCACCGGCTCCTTCTTCCTGGCCGAGGCGGGGCTGCTGGATGGTCAGCGCGCGGCAACCCACTGGAACTACGCCGACCGACTGCGGCAACGTTTTCCGGGAATCGTGGTGGATGCGGATGCGATCTTTGTTCAGGCAGGCAACTTCTGGACATCAGCAGGCGTGACCGCGGCGATCGATCTGGCGCTGGCATTCGTGGAGCAAGACTACGGGCGTGACATCGCGCTCGCCGTGGCCCGCGACATGGTGATGTATCTCAAGCGTCCCGGTGGCCAGTCGCAGTTCAGCACGCTGTTGACCGGGCAGGCCGCGGTGGCCTCGGGCATGGGCGATGTGCTGACATGGATGAGCGCGCGGCTGGACCAGCCGCTGACGCTGGAAGGGATCGCTGGGGCAGCGGGCATAAGTGTGCGCAGCCTTACCCGCGGGTTCACCGCCCAGTTCGGCGCCTCGCCCATGGCAACGCTGGAGCGGCTGCGCTGTGAGCGGGCAAAGGCGCTCTTGCTGGACACGGACCTGCCACTGAAAACCGTGGCCTTTCGTGCGGGATTCCGATCAGACGAGCAGATGCGCAAGGCCTTCCGCCGCCGCTTTGCCCTCTCCCCGCGCGACTACCGCGCCCGTTTTGCCTCTGCGCGGGCGTAGACTTTCTGAGGGCGTCTCCCTTTGCATGCCGGTCATTCGTGCAATGCGCGGCGAAGGTCCGGAAGCCGCCCCTGCTATCGATCGACACGTACGGCCCCTTGCGGACATTGATCCAATCATACGTTGCCACGCCGCAGCTTCCCCGAAGCGGTCATTGGAACAGTTGCGCAGCATTTTGGCCCGTTCGATGTCGGCGATGTGGACGTTCCTGCCGTTCGTTGCAGCCACAGCCTGCGAGCCGCTGAGCGACGGCTCTGCGCAGGTAACTGCCTCACCGCGTAGTGGCTCCGCGATCGGCATGTCCGTCACTATCGGCCCAACCCTGCCGCGTGCCGAGGTGGCAGGCGATGCAGCGCGGCGTCACCGAGACAGGCTCCCAGGGCATGGCGCGGCATACTCGCTCAGGCCAAGGTAAGGGGCAGGCCACAGGCAAAACGGATCCGGTCGCGTTGCGATTGTGATCGATGCTTTTCAAGCTCTGCGAGCGTCAGCGGAGCCTTTCGACCCAAAGGCCAAGGAAAGTCCCCGAAACGATGAGCGCTGCGCCGAGAAATGCCGATAAGGTCGCTGGTTCAGAAAGAAGCATCCAGGCGAGGGCAAAGCCAAAGAGCGGCTCCGTGCCCATAAGTAAGCTCACCCGCGTGGGGCTGGTGCGGCGCACCGCGGCGTTCTGGACGTAGAAGGCGTCGATGGTGCAGAAGAGCGACAGGAAGGCCACCGCGCCCCATGCCGCGAGGTCAGCCCGGACAAAAAGCCCCCCTGTGCCCGATTGCACCCAGAGCATCGCCCCGGTGAGCGCCGCGACCGTCGCGGCCTGCACAGCCGTGAGCGCGGCCGAAGACATGCGGCTGCCCTCCATCAGGCACTTGGTCGAGACCACCATCACCGCCCGCAGGCCCGCAGCACACAGCACCAGCAGGTCGCCCGCGCCGAGCGCGCCCATACCGCCCGAAAGCACCATGACGCCCACGATGGCAATGACCGCCCCCGCCATAACGCCCAAAGGCGGAAGGCGGCGCTGCAAACCATATTCGAGAAACGGTGTGAAGATCGTGCAAAGCGAGATGATCAGCGCTGTATTGGTCGCCGTGGTCAGGGACACGCCCCATGTCTCTGCCAAAAAGATAGCGCAGAGGGTCGCGCCCAGCACCGCCCCGGCCCAAAGGTCACGCCGCGAGGCCGCGCGCAGATCCCGGTGCGCCACAGCCCCCATCACCACCGCCGTCAGCGTAAAGCGATAAAAGATCAGCAACAGAACGGGCATATAGGCCAGCGCTCCCTTGGCCACCGGGTAGCTCGCCCCCAGACCAAGGCCACGCCCAAGACCGCGAGATCGGCCCACAGGGACCTGCGCCGTGCATTGAAACTCTCTGATACCGCCACCTTGGCCTCCTGTCTCAACTGTGATGAAGGCGCAATAGGCCGGACGGCGGGCGGCGATATAGAATGAAAACGCGGTCTCAGCTCTTGGCAAAGGCCGAAGGTGTCATGCCGACGATGGCGCGGAAATGCCGCCCCATGTGGCTTTGGTCGGCAAAGCCCGTTTGTGCTGCGGCCTCTGCCGGGGTCTGACCCTCCCGGAGCAGGCGTTTGACCCGCAAGACCTTTCTCTGAACGTGCCAGGCATGGGGCGGCAGGCCCGTGGCGCGCCGGAAGGCATCGATCGTCTGCCTGCGGCGCAGGCCGGTGATCCGGCTCAGATCGTCCAGCGAAACATCTTCGTCGACCTGCGCATCGAGAAACGCGACCGCATCCGCAATCCGCCCATCCGCCGCTTGCACGGGCGAAACACTTTGCGGTGCCATTTCGCGCATCAGCGTCCCCACCAAAGCGTCCAGCGCCATATCGCGGGCGAGCCGTTGCTCCGAAGCATGCAGCGCCTCGTGCAACAGGGCGAACCTGCGGGCCAGATCGGGCCGCGCGTGAAACGCCGCTCCGAAATCCAGCGTTCCCGTGGCGGCATGGCCAGTCATATCTTCGATCAGCGCGCGCATCCCGGCCTCGGGGATATAGAGCATCCGCTGCCGCCAACCCGCCTCGTTGCCTGCGCCGCCATGATGGATGTCTCCGGGCCGCATCGTCACCACGGATCCACGCGGCACCTGATGCATCTCCCCGCGACACCAGACCGCGTGCACCCCACCGTTGATCACACCGAAGAGGTATTCATCATGGGCGTGCGGCTTGAAGCTCTGCTTCTGGTAGTGCGCAGAAAGGGTTTCAATGCCGTAGAGGTCCGGGCGCGCCCGAAGGGTCACTTGGTCCTTGCGGCCTTGCCCAGACACGACGAACCTCTCTGAAAGGAAAACACGGCGAACCTAAAGCCACAGATGGCTTCGGTCAAACGGCGCTTCCCCGCCCATCAGCCTCTGGCGCAAAATGCTCAGGATGGGATCTGAGACAACACGCGTCGCGGGAGCGCCCTTGAGATCCGGGTGGATCACGAGCCACGCAGCCTGGCTGGGCGGCGTCTGCGTCTCCGCCCGCGTCAACCTGTAAGAGTGCGGGGCACGAATGTCGTGGAAGGACTTGGGAGCGGACGAATGCACCCGCAGCGAAGCTCCCGCTCGATCTTGGTCAGTGTGGGCTCGAAGCAGCCATGTGGGCGGTGCGGCAACCGTTACCCCGGCCGTGGTTGAGGAAATCGTCGCTTCCGGCCCAAAACCGACCTTAGCCCTCCTTGCGGCGAATGACGGCATTGAATTCAAACCTCCGGATGCTTCGGAATTCACGAACTGGAGCGATAAACTGGAAACGGACACTGCAAACGTGCGTACCATAGTCGTCAGTCGTCCTTTGGTCACGCCACCCGCGGGCGCGGGCGCAAGTACCAGTACCAGACGCGGTAGCCCTCCAGCAGGCCGAGCGGGACAAAATGCACCAGCGCAGGGCCGAGACCACCCCAGTCGTGCAGCGCCGCCCAGTGCAGCAGTGTCAGGACAGCGGCGGCATAGGTCGTGCGCTGCAGCGTTTTCCAGGTGCGGCCCATCTTGCGGACAAAGTAGTCCGTAGAGGTCACGGCCAGCGGCACAAAGATCAGAAAAGCGATCCAGCCAGTCCAGATATAGAGTTTCGGCAGATCAGCGATCACCTTCTGCGCTTCGCCAAGGTCGTTCAGGTACAGCACCGTATGCGCCAGCGCATAGGCAAAGGCCGCAACGCCAAAGTAGCGGCGGTTCTTCTTCAGCCAGCGCGGCCCGCGCCAGCCCTTGAACACCAGCGACAGCGGCGAGGCTAGCATGGCGATGATCATGAAGCGCGCGCCGAATTCGCCGGTCGGGTGCAGCGCCGCGTGGATGGCGGCCCCGGTGGCCTCGGTGTCAGCCGCGCCCAGAATGCTGGCGAGGATGCCGAGGCCCGGCAGCGCCATCAGCGCCCAGAGCCAGTAGGGAGAGAGTCGTGACAGCATGTCTGTTGCCTTTCCTGGATTGGTCGCGTCGGCGACCCCATAGATGGGTTGACGGTGGTACGTTGCAGCGCGGAACCTCCGTCGCGCTCAAGGGCGGAGCGAGGCAAAATAATCTCCCCAGGATTGGTGCGGGCGGCCGGTGACCTTTGCAAAGTCACCCGGGCGGTCATAGGCACCTTGGCGAATGCCCTCGTAGATGCCGCCGATGATCGGGCCGATGAAATCGCCCAGCTCGGCGCTGCGGTCAGCGACGAAATCTTCGGAGGTCATCTCGCGGTAGGTCAGGTCGGTGCCGAAGGCGCGGTTCAGGTAGCCTGCCAGCTGCTCTTGGGTGATCGGCGTGCCGTTCAGGTCATAGGTCCCGCCCCTCAGATCGTCGCGCGTCAGAAGCGCGGCATAGGCATGGGCCAGTTCCGACCGCGTGGTGTAGCCGCATTTGCCGGTTCCGGCGCTATTGGCGATCTCACCGCGGGCCTTGTAGCTGTCGATGTATTCGACATCGGGCTCGATATAGATGCCGTTGCGCCCAATGGCCCAGTCCAGACCACTGGCGCGAATGTCCGCCTCGGTCTGCCGATTGCTTTGCACCACCGGCGAAAAGCGCGTGTCCTGTTCGGGACCGATAATGCTGGTGTAGACCAGCTTCTGCACACCTGCGGCGCGGGCGGCGTCGATCACGTTGCGGTGCTGCTGGATGCGGTCCTCGGGTGGGGCCATGCCCGAGACGATCACCAGCGCGTTGACCCCCACCAGCGAGGCTTTCAATTGATCCGGTTGATCGTAGTCGCCTGGGCGTACCTCGACACCAAGATCGGTGACCTTGGCGGGCGTGCGGGCCAGCACGAAAACGGGCGCGCCGCCCGGCATGTCAATCAGTTTGCGGGCAATCTCATGGCCAAGCTGGCCCGAAACGGCGGTAACGGCATAGGTCGTCATGGTCTGTCCTCTCTCCAAAGCGATGGACAAAGCCGCCAGAATCAACGGCTTTGCCAAAGGTATGCAGATCAGCCGTGGTAGGCTTGGCTGACGGCAAAGCTGTCCTCGAACCAGTGCCACAGCACCACCTGCCCGTCCCGCACCTTGGCCCGCAAGGCAAAGGTGAATTCGCCGATTTCCTGACCGGAATGGGGGGTAATGCCGTTCATCTTGCCAAAGACGGCGACCGTGTCACCCGAGGCGAAGGCGTCGGTGTTTTCCCACTTGGTCGTCTGCAGGTTTGCAGAGAAGACGCCGAGGAATTCAAAGATGTTTTCCTTGCCTTTTGCGCCGCCGATCCACGGCAGGCTCTCGTCTCCTTCGTTGTGCCAGACCATGTCGTCGGCCATCAGCTTGCCCATGGTGTCCATGTCGCCCGAACCCATTGCGCCCATGAAGGCCATGACGGTGTCAAAGCTGGCTTGTGTTTTGTCGTCCATAGTCTGTGCTCCTGCGTGTTGTGCGAGAATGGTGGCGAGCGTCGCGCCAATTGAGGTTTTGAGTAGCGTTCTGCGGTTCATGTCGTCGATCCTTGCTTGGGGCGGGTTCAGAATTTGCCGGCTTCGTTGTGCGGGGCATCCGGGCCGGGCATGGGGGCGATGACGTCCCAGTGCTCCACGATCAGCCCGTCCTCGAGGCGGAAGAGGTCGTAGAATGCGGTCGGTTCACCGCCTAAGGCGCCCTCGGACAGGGTCAGGACAAAGTTGCCTTCGCCGATCACCTTATGAACCTGGGTGTAATCCATGCTGATGCCCTGTTCGGCCATCTGCGCCATGAAGGCACCAAAGCCTTCCAGCCCATCAGCGACCATCGGGTTGTGCTGGGCGTAGGTAACCGGGCTGATATAGTCGGTGAAGTTCACCTCGGCATGTTCGATCAGGGATTTGGTGATGAATTCCTCGACCAGCGCCTTGTTGGCCTCGGTCTTGTCCAAGTCAGTGATTTCGGTCGCGCCGTCGATCTGGGTGCGGCCCGAGGGGTTCGGCGCGGCCTCGGGGATCAGGTTGTCCCAGTGCTCGGCGATCTTGCCGTTCTCGACGCGGAAGACGTCGAAGCCGATCACCGGCGTTTCGCCAAAACCTTCATAGCGGGCGTGCACGGCCACGAGGTCATCATCCGCGATGACCCGCACGTACTCGGCCTTGAAGTCGCCGCTGCCCGCGAGAAAGCCGACGACGCATTTCTGTGCCTCGATGCCGTCGGCGAACATCTCGTTGTGCTGGATGATGTCTTCGGCAAAATACTGGTCAACGGCGTCGACATCGCCCGCCAGCAGCGTGTTTTCCAGCGCTTCGAGAATAAAGGCCTTGTTTTCAGCGCTGTCGGCCTGCGCCGTGATCGGCAGGGTGGCGACGATCGCCGCTGAGGCAAGAAGTTGGGTCAGTTTCATTATGGTCTCCTCGGGGTGTTTGGACATGCCCTCTCGGTTCGCGCTCCGGGGTGGGGCGTGTTCGGGCGTGTCCTGGGATGGAAAGAGTTTGGGCCGACGTCAGGCCCCGGTGGATTCGGCCCGGCTCCAAGTCAGGTCCGGGTTTTCGCGGAATGCGAAGCGTTCAAGGTGGTTGGTGATCACCTGAATCGTCTTGTCGAGTTCGGGCGTGTCCGCGGCAATGGCGGTCAGGCGCAGGCCATCGGTGTCGGCGCGCAGATCGCACTGTCCGAAGGGCAGCTCGATGTGGCCCGCTCCGGGTTCGAAGGAGACCGGAACCTTGTGGCCGAAATGTTTGCACAGCGTGCCCAGATAGCGTTCGGCGTTTTCCGTTTTGAAGAATGTGCTCGCGTTCATGTCAATGCTCCGTCGTGTTGCAAAGAACATCTATCCCTACCGCATTGATCCGGGTATTGCTTGTTTTCGGAAGTCATAATTCGGGCAAACGGAACAATGATCGAGCATCTGCGCCATATGGCGATCTTTGCAAGAGTTGTCGACGAGGGGTCGTTCCGGGCCGCGGCCAAGGCGATCGGCCTTGCGCCATCCCGCATCAGTGAGACGGTGTCGGACCTTGAAGATTTCCTCGGCGTGACCCTGTTGTATCGCACCACGCGTAAAATCGCCCTGACCAACGAGGGGCGTATGTTCTATGCCCGCGCGGCTGAGATGCTGCGCAGCGCGGAGACCGGGTTGAACGAATTGAACGCCCTGTCGCTGGAACCGGTGGGCGCGCTGCGGGTGTCCATGCCGGCTTTCATGTCCTCGTCCGCGCTGGCCACGGCCATAGCGGAATTCGTGCGCCGCCACCCGCAGGTCGCGCTGTCGGTCAGTTTCACTGATGCCCGCACCGATCTGCTGGAGGACGGGTATGACGTGAACATCCGGGCCGGATGGCTGGATGACAGTTCGATGATGTCGCGTAAGCTTGGCGAGAGCGCCCGCGCCTTGGTTGCGGGGGCGGGCTATGCCGCCACCCGACCGCGCCCATCGCATCCGTCAGAGCTGGAGGACTGGGACTGGCTCCGTTACAAACACCGGTCCGAATACACCACGCTGACCGGACCAGGGGGCGAGCCCGCCAAGGTGCTGGGCCAGGCCCGCTTGGAGGCTGACACCATCGATGCTCTGTATCATTTCACCTGCCAGAACCTTGGCGCAACGGTCCTGCCCGAACATCTTGCCGCCCGGGGTGAGGCCGAGGGCCGGCTGGTGCGCCTCCTGCCAGATTGGCGGTTGATGCCGCTGGGCATCTTCGCGGTCTGGCCGGACACATCAAGACGCGAGAGCCTAACACGGATATTCGTGCGCTTCGTCGTCGATTGGCAGGCAGGCGTGCCGCCCCAAGCAACGGGCATTTGAGCTCTCGAGCGATCAAACCCGCATCAACATAGCTCCTTCAATACGGGGAATATGGATGGAATAGCATCAGCGTTCACTTCGTTCTCGACCAGACTTTGCGTCCTTTCGTTGGAAGCTTGCCGGACATTCACGAGCAATGCAGCGAAATTCCGCTTTCCGCCATTTGTATCGATCGACGCGAACGGCCCAGATCTGACTTTCGACACGCATTCCAAATACTGCGCCGCGATGACCCATCGCGCCTCCTTCAGACTGTACGCAGCCTGACCCTGAAGGACGCTAACCTGTGACAGCCTTGTCTAAGGTTCGGCTATTCTCTACCGCATCACACTCTACAAAAAACGCTGCGCGGTTCAGGAAAGCGCCTTTAACAACAATGCCGCAGTAAACAGACCAAGGCCAAATATCGAATGGCCAAAAGCGCTTTTTATGCGGGCAATAATTGGAGAAGGTGCCCGCGACGCTGCGATACCCAGCCCCATGCCCGGCATCATAATAAAATACGGCAAGACAAGCAAAGCAATAGAAAGGCTCATGGGCTGCGCAAGCTGGGGATCAGCAAACCAATCCGCGCCCCAGATCAAAGCCAAGAGTACTCCATAGCCGATGCCGATGGCGTAGTGGAACGACCAGCCCATAATGTTTTCGCCAGGAATCGGTTTGGCGTCTTTCAAATTGCGCTGAATGAATTGCCCATTGGGCATATGACCCATCCAGCGCCCGACCATGCGCCAATTCGTGGCCGTGTACCCTAAAAACCGAGCCATAAAGGCCATAACTGCGTCGAAAATCAACGTGCCCACGATCCCTACAAGGGTCGCTGATATGAGAATTTGTAAATTAGGCATGTTGAGTCTGTCCTTTTGGTTTGCATTCTTTTGTTAATCTCAGAGGCCTTTCGGAGCGGCCCTTACAAACGTCGCGCCGCTTGCCAGACCAATGGTGCAAGCACGATGGCAATGAAGGGGAACATCATGAGATTGATGAGATGCCATCCCGACGCCTGCATCAACGCGCCGGAAAAGAACGAAAGCGCTGCGACTGTGCCGAAGACGGCGAAATCATTCAGCCCTTGGGCACGCCCGCGCTCGGCCTCTGTATGCGCAGCGGCCACCATCGCAGTGGCCCCAATGAAGCCAAAGTTCCATCCGATCCCAAGAAGGATGAGAGAGATAAAGAAATGCCTCAGATCCAGACCGGTCAGCGCAACAGCACCTGAAATGCCGATAATGATCAGGCCAGCGGCGGTGACCTTTTCCTTGCCGAACCGAGCGATTAGCTTGCCCGTCACAAGGCTTGGAGCGAACATCGCCAGCACATGCCACTGAATACCCCACGCCGCGTGGTCAATCGAATGCCCGCATCCGACCATCGCCAGCGGTGCGGCCGTCATGACGAATGACATGAGCCCGTAAGACACCACGCCAGCGGTAACCCCAAGCATGTATTTCGGCGAAGCCAGAAGTTGGAGCACGTTGCGCCCCCCGTCATCGGATGGCGTTTGCGCTGTGGCTGCGGAGTGGCGGCCCCTTAACCGAGTCAGAACAAAAAACGCGATGAGCGCAAGCGCCGCTTGGCTCAGGAAACTACCGGCGAAGGGCACCCCCGGCACAGCGTCGCGCGTGGCAATGACCAGCTGCGGTCCGATAATGGCAGCGACCAGCCCGCCAACCATGACCCATGAAATGGCCCGCCCCCTGTCTGCTCCTTCGCGCCCGTCGGCAGCTGCGAAACGGTAAGACTGTACATAGGACGCATAGAGCCCCGCCAGAAACGTTCCCATACAGAAGAATGTGAACGTCCCAAACGATATCGCACCAGCGGCTACCAATCCCGACAACACGCCGATCATCGCCCCCAGAAGATAACCGCTGCGCCGCCCGTATTGTCGCATGATCCAAGCGGCAGGCACCGCTCCAAGGGCAAGCCCAAGATTGTAAATGCTCACCGGCAGGGTCGCCAAAGCAGGGTCAGTCGCAAGGTCCTGGCCAACCAATCCCCCCAGCGAGATTACAATCGGTCCACTGGCAGCCCCCAAAGATTGCGCGAGGATCAGCACCGTTAGGTTGCGCCGAAACCCTGCGGTTTCAGTCGTGTCTATCGTCTGTGTCATCATATTTCACCTGTATGGCCACCATGCCCGTTGGATTGGCTTGGCGCCGCGTGCTCTAATTTGTCTAATGGATGCCCCAAACCTTGCGGGCGGCCGGTGATCAGGTCTGCATGGGTTCGTGCAGCGCCAGTGTGTTGGCCGCATGGGCTGCCGCCTCCAATGCGCCCTCAAGAAAGCCTCCGAATTCCGGGGCGGTTTCCGTCGACGCAAAAATTATCCCGCGTGCTGAAAGGGCACGCAGGTTGGTCGGCAAACCATAGCGGGGGTGGCTTCGGATCGGGTGTCGATCCTGTGGGCGCGCGATGTCTGGAATGGTCGCCCAGTCCTGCAAAACAAGGTGCATCGGGTCTGCCATTTCCGGACCGAACATCGCCGTCAGCTGCATCACCGCGAGACGCATCATCTCATCTTTGTGCTGGGCACGCGCATCCGCAGGGACCCCGACAAAACCGAAGAGCGCATAGGGACCGCCCTGCCTTGGCGAAGCATCGTGGATTTCGACCATGGGCCCTTGCTGGCTCATGGCGTCGCCGGACAGCCCGGCGTTGCGCCAATAGGGCTGGTCGTAAACCGCGACGATCTTGGCCTGACCAGCCATCCAGGTCGGCACGTTTTGCAAAGCCTGCGTTTGGGCCGCATTTAGGGTGGGGTCAAAGGTAACGGTTTCGGCGATGACCCGGGGCGGCACGGCCATCACGATTCTATTTGCCGCGATGGTCAGTGTGCGGCCGTTATGGTCAACCTGCGCCGCGATGTTGTCCGCCGAATGGTCGACCGACCTCAGCCGCGTATTGGTCATGATCATCGCCGGGTTCAACCCTTTGGCCAAAGCACACACCACAGAGCCGATACCTCCTGCCAAGCGGTACGAACCCTCCATAGAGGCATAGCCGCGTCCGCGCTGAACGGTGCCGTTTTGCTCTTGATAGACCAAGTCACCAGTTGAAAACTGCTCAAACACAGGGATCTGAAAGCGTTCGGCGAGGGCCGCCATGCGCGGCTGGCCCGGCCAGAACCATGCAGGCCCAAGGTCGAACGCGCCGCCCGAAAGCTCCTTGGTCAGGATGCGCCCGCCGAGGCGGTCCTGCGCTTCAACCAGCAAAAAATCACGGCCTTGGCGGGCCAGATGGTCCGCAAGCGCAAGACCCGACAGACCGCCGCCCACAATCAGAACATCGGTCTGCATCAGAACGCCTCTCCCATCGGCCTGAGGTCCAGCTCATGGGTCCAGGTGGACCGTGGTTGATCTGCCAGCGCCAGATAGGTGCGGGCAATGTCCTCCGGTTTCATCATCCGTGCAGGGTCCATACTGTGCAGGGCGCGGCCGGCACCCGTGTCGACAATTCCGTCAAGAACCACATGCGCAACGTGGATACCCTGCGGCCCGTATTCACGCGCCAGCGATTGGGTCAACGCCCGCAACCCCGCCTTGGCCGAGGCAAAGGCCGCAAAATTCTTGCCGCCGCGCAGGCTCGCTGTTGCGCCGGAGACGATGAAAGTGCCACCGCCCCCCTCCACCATCGCAGGCAACACGCTTTGGGCCAGATTGACCGCTGAAAGCACCATCGCACGCCATGTCGCCTCAAAATCTGTCGTTGTGGTCTCTGCAAACCCCGCGATCACCAGCTTCGCCGCGTTGTGAACCACCAGTTTTGGTGCCCCATGGGTTTGCATCAGGTCCGAGACGGTTTGGGATGTTTGATCGGGGTCGGACAGGTCGACGGCAAGTGTCGTACCCGCCGCGCCATCGGGAACCGAGCGGTTGAGGCCGATAGAAGTGTAGCCGTTCTGAGCAAAGGCGCGCGCCAAGCTCTGCCCAAGACCAGCGCCCGCCCCGCCAATGATTGCAAGTGGAGCTGACATCTCAATCTCCGACATTGGGGGCTGCTGGCATTTCCGCAAGATGGCCAGATTTGACCCAAAGCCGCGCCCCATCAGGACCGGAAACGGCGTTCAGCGGCCTGTGGGGCGGCAGGCGCAGCCAGGAATTGACCCCGAAGACCTCATCGCCTTCGATAAAGCTGCCTTCGATCACAAGGGCTTCGAACCCGTTGTGGCCAGCCTGCGTCACTGCCACGTTGGGTTCCCAAAGCTCGATCCGCACCCGTTCCCGCACATCCTTGAACAGCGGGATTTCTGAAACACCCGCACGCACTGGCTGCGGGGGCTGGGTGGTGGTGTCTATGGTGATCTGCTGACGGTCATTCATGTCAAACTGCCAAAGCTTGACGAAGATCGTCGCCCCCGATGCAGAGCTTGGGGTATGCGAAGACGTCGGCGGGTTGCGCACGTATGTACCAACCGGGAAGTCACCGTGTTCATCCTGAAAGACACCATCAAGCACAAGAAACTCTTCGCCGCCCGTATGGGTATGCGCCGAAAACGCGCTGCCCGGCGCATAGCGGACGATGGTCGTCGCCCGCGCGACTTCATCCCCGATCCGGTCCAGCATCCGGCGTTCCACGCCCTTCATCGGGGATGCAACCCACGGCTCCCTGTCCGAATGTACAACGGCACGTTCATCAAAATTTGCGTTCAGGTCCATGGTACATCCTTCCGGTCCAGCGCGAAGAGGCGCTACACAACTACCTATCAGTCGATAGGCTGTCAGTTAGATATTGCCCTCGCTACTGTCAACACCTATCTACCACATGATAGACAGGAGCCCCGCATGCCACCGACAATGAAAGACAAAATCCTCGACGCCGCTGAAAAGCGTGTCCGCGGCGCGGGTTTCTCAGCGATGAGCTTCCGTGACTTGGCAAGCGATGTAGGCATCAAAAGCGCAAGCGTTCACTATCACTTTCCGACCAAACCCGACCTGGGCGAAGCTTTGGTTGATCGCTACACCAGCCAGTTCAAAGAGGAACTTGAACAGATCGACACGGCCAGCTTACAAACGGCGTTGGACAGCTACGTTGCGCTCTACTCTCAAGCGCTTGTCTTGGACGAAACCATCTGTCTTTGCGCAATTATGGGAGCAGAAGCGATCGGGCTTCCCAAGAATGTTAACCAGAAAACAAAGGCATTCTTCAAAATGAACAGGATGTGGCTGCTTGACCTGTTCCAACGCCATAGCGTTCAAAACCCCGAAGACACGTCCTGCCTCATCGTCGCGGCGCTGGAAGGCGGCATGATCGTTGCCTCATCCTCCGACGATCGTGCGATGTTCGACCAAATCGCCAAGGCCGCGATCCGAAGTATCGCCAGGATTTGACGGCTATATGGAGCGCTCTCGATTCCCGTTAGCTGCTATTGCGCATCGACAAACTGGATCGCCGCACTGAACGTCCTCTTCTTCGACTTTACACGGTTAGTTTGCGTAAGCAGCGAATGACTGGAAACCGCCCAAAGCATGGATCAAGCTGGTTTTGGCTCGCGTACGAAGATCACGCCGATCGTGAGTGTTCTCTCAAGCCGCGTCTGCCTGATCCATCTGTCGCTCCAGTGCCTGGCGCGCCAGACCCACAACGTAGGAAAGATCCTCAATTTTGTTCAGCCGCACTTCGGAGTTGCCAATTGCCCCATCTGCCGACGCCGGTCACATCTTCTACCATCCCACGGGGATCGCTGATGTCCTGTGACCTGCCCCCCGCGAAATCCCTCACCATGATTTAGAGTCTGCCCAACCCTGAAGGAGCAGACGAATGCGGAAGAGCCGTTTTACTGAGGCGCAGATTATTGGGATGATCAAGGAGCAAGAGGCAGGCATGCCGACGGCGGAGGTGTGCCGCAGGCACGAGCTCAGCCCGGCAACGTTTTACAAGCTGAAGTCCAAGTATGGCGGCATGGAGGTGTCGGAGGCCGCGAGGCTGAAGG